>NZ_BSSY01000023.1:0-148771 GCF_030269225.1 Actinoplanes sp. NBRC 101535
TCGTGAAGCAGTACACCGAGCAGCAGAACCGTCCCGGTTAAGGCACTGCTCGGGCCTGGCGGCCCTCCCAGCGCGGGCCTTCACCCCCGGCCTGAAGGCCGGAGCACTGGCCCGCATCCCGGTAGCAGCACACCGGCGAGTCCGGCGCTCTTGATCCTCATAGCGGTCAATCATCGCTGATCGGTGCAGTGAACTTCGAATTCAAAGCATGTACGATCGTGCGGTGAGTGACCCGGAAGCCGGCCTGAGTGCGGAACAACTCGGTGCGTACTTCGCTCTGGTGGAGGTGGGCAGCCTTCTCCAGTACGCGGTGGACGAGCACCTGAGGGCCGACGGCGACCTCAGCTACGTGCAGTTCCAGATCCTGGCCCGCCTGACCGACGCGCCCGACGGCCGGCTGCGGATGACCGATCTGGCGGACGGTGTCGTGTACAGCCGCAGCGGGCTCACCTATCAGGCGGGACTGCTGGTCAACCGTGGCCTGATCACCCGTGCGCCGTCGCCGGACGACGAGCGCAGCGTCATCGTGACCGTCACCGACGCCGGCCGTGCGCTGGTCGCCCATGTTCTCCCCGGGCACGTCGAGCGGGTCCAGCAGTTGTTGTTCGCGCCCCTGTCCGGCGACGACGTCACCGCGTTCGGTGCCGTCCTGGGGCGGATCCGGGAGCACATGCGCGCGGTGCCGCCCCGCTCCGCCAAGCCCCGGGCGGCACGTAGGAAGGCCGGCTGACGGGTGGCGAAATCGGTGGACCGCGCCCTGCTGGCGGATTTCCTCCGGGCCCGCCGGGCGGAGCTGCAGCCGGAGGAGGTCGGACTGCCGCGGGGCTCCCGGCGGCGTACCGGTGGGCTGCGGCGTGAGGAGGTCGCGGTGCTGGCCGGCATGTCGGCCGACTACTACACCCGGCTGGAGCAGAAGCGTGGGCCGATGCCGTCCGAGCAGATGCTGGCCGCGGTGGCCCGCGCGCTGCGGTTGAGCCCGGGGGAGGCGGGGCACCTGTTCGCCCTGGCCGGGCATGCCGCCCCGCGGCGTGCCACGACGGACGACCTGGTCAGCCCGGCCATCCTGCACATCGCCGAACAGCTGACCGACACGCCCGCCATCGTCTTCTCCCGGTTCGGCGAGGCGTTGCTGCAGACCCCGGCGGCGAAGGCGCTGTTCGGCGACTACACCCGGTTCACCGGCATGGACCGCTATCTGGTCTACCGCTGGTTCACCGAGCCGTCCCAGCGGGACATCTACCCCGTCGAAGACCATGGGGTACGCGGCAGAGTCTTCACCGTGGACCTGCGGGCGGCGTACACGGCTGATCCGGTGGGCGTAGCGGGCGAGATCGTCGACGCGCTGCTGGCGGTCAGCCCCGAGTTCGCCGAGGTCTGGCGGTTGCACGAGGTCGACGTGACCCATCATCTGGACCGCAAGCGCTACCTGCATCCGGCGCTGGGGGAGCTGGAGTTGTACAGCCGGCGGCTGGTGGACCCCGACGAGGGGCAGGAGCTGCTGGTCTTCATGGCCGATCCGGGTTCACCGAGCGAGGCGAAGCTCCGTCGGCTGATCTGACGTCAGCCATGGTCCGTCATGCCATGGATGACGGCGACATTCCTTCGCGTCGCGGCTCGCGCCAGGCTGACGTGGTGAATCGGGAACAGCAGAACCGGGTCGGTCCGGTCATGAGGCTCGTCGTCGAGCGTCTGCCGCACTGTCCCGCGACGGTGTTCTCCCGTGGCGGCGAGGTGCTGCTGCGGAACCGTCTGGCGATCGTCCTGTTCGGCCGGCACGGGGTGACCGTCTGGCGGTACCGGCACGTTCTGCTGGGCGAGCTGGTTCTGCATCGTCAGGCCCTGGTGGATCCGGTGGACCGCCAGCTGCTGGTGGTCCTCGCGGCCGTCCCAGGCTCGCCCACCGACGTCACGCTCCGTTCGCTGTAACCCGGCTCACAACACATCAACATTGCTTCGAACTCGAAGCATGCTACGTTTTACGAGTGCTTCGAGTTCGAAGCAACTTACGAGAAGAGGCAGTCATGAAGGCAGTGCGTTTCCACGAGTACGGCACCCCGGACGTCCTGCGTTACGAGGACGTCGAGCTGCCCGTCCCGGCCGCCGGTGAGGTGCGGATCCGGGTGGCGGCGACGTCGTTCAACCCGGTCGAGGGCAACATCCGGGCCGGCCGCATGCAGGGCCCGATCCCGGTGGTCCTGCCGCACACCCCGGGCATCGACATCGCCGGCACGGTCGACGCGCTCGGCGACGGCGTCGAGGGCCTCACGGTCGGCGACCAGGTCATCGGCGCCCTGCCGCTGACCAGCCCCGGAGCTGCCGCCGAGTTCGTCATCGCCCCGGCCGCGATCCTGACCGCCGCGCCCACCGGCATCCCGCTGACCGACGCCGCCGCACTCCCGGTCGTCGGCCTCACCGCCTGGCAGGCGCTGTTCGACCACGCCGGGCTGACCGCGGGGCAGCGCATCCTCATCAACGGCGCGGGCGGCGTCGTCGGCGGCTACGCCGTCCAGCTCGCCAAGAACACCGGCGCGTACGTGATCGCCACCGCCGGCCCGCGCAGCGCCGACCAGGCCAAGGCCGCCGGCGCCGACGAGGTGCACGCCCCCGGCCTGCCCACCCTGGACGAGCCGGTCGACGTGGTCCTCAACCTCGCGCCGGTCGACCCGGAGCAACTGGCCGCCACCGCCGCCCTGATCCGCGACGGCGGTGTCTCGGTCAACACCACGGTCTGGATGCCCGCCCCGGCCGACGAGGCCCGTGGTGTCCGCGGCATCAACCTCTTCTTCCGCCCCGACTCCGAGCAACTCGCCCGCCTGGTCGCCCTGATCGACGCCGGTGACCTGCGGGTCGACGTCGCCCGCCGGGTCCCGCTCGCCGACCTGGCCTCGGTGCACGCCGAAACCCTCCACGGCGCGATCGCCGGCAAGATCGTCGTCCTTCCCTGACCTTCTGTCTCACAAGAAAGCGAACTCCGATGACTCTCTGGACCCCCACCACCGTCGGCGCGATCGACCTGCCGCACCGGCTCGCGATGGCACCGATGACCCGCGACCGCTCCCGCGCCGACGGTGTGCCCACCGACCTCAACCGTGAGTACTACGCCCAGCGTGCGTCGATGGCGCTGATCGTCACCGAGGGCACCCAGCCCTCCGCGGACGGCCAGGGCTACCTGCTCACCCCCGGCATCCACACCGCCGACCAGATCGACGGGTGGCGGGAGGTCACCGACGCGGTGCACGCCGCCGGCGGCCGGATCGTCGTGCAGCTCATGCACACCGGGCGGATCGCCCACCCGGACAACACCCCGCATCACCGGCAGCCGGTCGCCCCTTCGGCGGTACGCCCCGCGGGTGTCATGTTCACCGCGACCGGACCGCAGGAGATGCCCGTCCCGCGGGCCCTGGAGTCCGGCGAGATCGCGGGCGTGGTCGACGAGTTCCGGCACGCGGCCGCGTCCGCCGTCGCGGCCGGGTTCGACGGCGTCGAGATCCACGGCGCCAACGGCTACCTGATCCACCAGTTCCTCGCGGCCAACGCCAACCGGCGCACCGACGCGTACGGCGGAAGCGTCGCCAACCGCATCCGCTTCGCGGTCGAGGTCGCCACCGCGGTGGCCGGGGAGATCGGGGCCGACCGCACCGGGCTGCGGCTCTCGCCCGGCAACCCGTACAACGACATCACCGAGACCGACACCCACGAGCTGTACCCGGCACTGATCGACGCGGTGGCGCCGCTGAACCTCGCCTACCTGCACCTGATCCACGCCGGTGACGACGAACTGCTCGGGAGACTGCGATCGGGCTGGCCGACCGCGCTGCTGCTCAACCGGGCCGGCACACCCCTGGAAACCCGGATCGCCGACCTCGACGCGGGCCTGGCCGACGTCATCACCGTCGGCGCGGCCGCCCTGGCCAACCCGGACCTGCCCGCCCGGATCCGGGCCGGTGCCCCGCTCAACGACCCCGACCCGGGCACTTTCTACGGCGGCGACCACCGCGGCTACACCGACTATCCGGTCCTGGCCACCGCGGCGTCGTGAACCACCGCCGGCGTTCTCCGGGCGGGACGAGACCCACCCGGAGAACGTGGCGGCACGCAGGTCAGGGGTAGTTCACCACGTTGCGCGGGACGGTGTTGCCGGCCGGGTTCGGGACGGCGCCGCCGGTGTCGTTGACGACGTTGGCGATCGTGCCGACGTCACCGAGGGACACGGTGAGGATGCTGTGCAGCCGCACGCCGGACCGGACCGGCACCTCGAACGCCCGGTCCACCCGGACACTCGGGTTGACGTTGAAGAAGCTGTACGAGCCGCCGCCCCACAGTTCGTGGTCGGTGACGCTGTCGGCGACCTTGTAGGCGGCGTAGCCGTTCCCCCGCGGACCGATCCAGGCAGCCTGGTTCGGCACGTCGTACGGCTTCTCGTTCTGGAAGAAGATCGTCCGGCCGCGGTTGCCGTTCCAGATCACCTCGTACTTCTGGTAGTGCTCGACGAACAGGCCGGTGGCGAGCACGTCGTCACCGTTGACCACCAGGCCGGTGTCGCCGGTGTTGACCGTCCAGCCGGTCGGCGCGCCACCGTGGTCGGCCCGCCAGGCCCAGATGTGGTCGATCAGGGTGTCGTCGGCGTGCACGGCGAGGGTGGTGGTCGCCTTGCCCTGGACGCTGCTGCCGATCCGGAAGAAGACGTCCTGCAGGCTGATCGGGTTCGCGGCGTGGTCGGTGTGCACACCGGCCTGGCCGACGCTCATCAGGGTCGGGCTGTTGGTGGTGCCCGCGTCGAAGGTCAGGCCGCTCACCTTGACACCGTCGACGTCGGCGACGTTCAGGGCCTCGACCCCGTTGTTCGGGATCAGAGTCGGGAACCCGATGCCGGTGACCACCGTGTTCGCCCGGGTGACCCGAATCGTCTGGTCGAGCGAGTACGTGCCGGGGGTGAAGAACAGGTTCAGCCCCTGGGCGAGCGCCGAGTTGATCCGGGCGGCGCTGTCACCGGGCTTGGCGACGTAGAACTCCCGCATCGGGATCGAGGTGCCGGCCGCGTTGGGCCAGCTCGCGCCCGCGGAGTTGCGGCGCACGGCGGGCACGAAGACGCGGTAGAGGCCGGCGCTGTCCACGTACAGATAGGGCTTCTCCCGCGTGACGGGCGTGGTGGCGAGGGTGGTGTGCGGCGGGTTGGGGAACGCGTTCGCCGGGGCGCCCTGCACTCCGGAGTAGACCATGTTCCAGACGCCACCCTCCCAGCTGCCGATCCTGCTGTCCCGGGTGTACCACTGCTGCTGCGAACCGGACGAGACCACGCCGTCGACCACCGAGTCGGCCAGGTAGCCGCCGCTGGAGTAGCCCTGCCCGTTGTCCTGGTTCGACGGCGCCAGCGTCAGGTTGCCGCGGATGTGCACCCGGCGCATCGGGGCGGCCTGCGAGACGGCCCACCGGTTGACGCCGCCCTCCGGCACGATCGACAGGTTCTCCATGCTGCGCCAGAAGTTCTGGGTCGCGTTCGCCTCGTCGCCGTAGTTCCACCCGGAGTCGACGTTGACCGCACCGTTGATCGTCACGTCGTCGGGGTTCAGTCCGAGACCGGCCAGGGTGGTGTAGAAGCCGACGTTGGCCCACACCCGCCCGTAGGTGCCGGGCTTGAACAGGAACACCTGACGCTGGGTGCCGAACTGCGCGGTCGGGCTGCGCAGCTGGGCGTTGAAGGTGTTGTCCACCGCGGTCTGGATGGTCGACGCCGGGGTGGACGGGTCGAAGATCCGCACGTTCGGCCCGAAGTCCGGGGTGTCCGAGGTGGGCAGTGTCGTCCCGCCGTTGGTGGTGAAGACCTGGAATTCCCAGAGCGAGTAGCCGTACGGGGTGGCGCGGGTGGTGCCGCTCATCCGCACATAACGGCCGTTGCCGGAGACGTTCAGATTCTGTACGCCGACCTGCCCGGCCGTCACCGGAGTGATGTTCGTCCAGGTGGCGGCGTCGGTGGAGGTCTGGATGGTGAAGGCCGACGCGTACGCGGCCTCCCAGTTCAGCACCACCTGGTTGATCGACTGGGTGCTGCCCAGGTCGACCTGCAGCCACTGCGGGTCGGCGAACGTGCTGGACCAGCGGGTGCCGGCGTCCCCGTCGACCGCGGCGGCCGCGGTGAAGCCGGCTTCGACGGAGGAGGCGGTGGCGGGCCTACCTTGCGACGCCGGGATGTCCGCGGCGGCGGCCGGGCCGGGGACCGACGCGACGGCGGTGATGCCGAGGGTCGCGGCGAGGACGGCGGCCCTCCCGCGTCGGCTGCGCTCAAACAACGATGGGGATGTCATAAGTCCTGCCTGTCAGAGGGGGGACGGGCTGACAGCGCCTTAGAGAGCGCTCTCCCAGCGATTCTCAACGCGTACTTGTGCATACGTCAATATCCCGGCAGGCGACTCTCACGGTGCCGGGGTCAGTCGAAACACCGGCCAGCCGATCTCGGTACGCCACGCCTGAGGCTCCGCGGTGTCCCGCGGACCGACCGCGTACGTCTCGTGCACCGGGCCGGCGACGCCGAGAGCGTGCGAAGCGACCCACGCGCCGAGCAGTCCATAGGTGACGTCGATGTCGTCGTGCGGGCCCACATGGACGGCCACCGCCAGATCGACCGCGGGGGACTCCAGCACCTCGATCCGGCCCTCCGCCCGAGGATGACGGACCGGCCGGAAGACGGTCATCGCACCACGTCCCCCGGTGAGCAGTTCGTTGGCGTAGACCCCGCCCGGCGCCCCGATGCGTTCCGCGGGCGGGAAAGCCGCGTCCAACTCGTCCATCGCGGTGTCGAACCAGTCCAGCGACTCGTCCAACCGGACGGCCGGTGCGCTGATCGCCGCCACCGTGCGGGCGGGCAGCGTACCCAAGTAGGCCTTGATCGGTGTGGGGCCGGGACGCAGAAGCCGGCGCAGCGACGTGATCGCGGCCTGCGTCCGGTCGAGTTCCTCCTCCAACCGCCGCAGGTGACCGGCGACCAGGTCGGCACGCTGGTGCGGATCCTCGGCGGCGAGGATCGACCGGACCTCCGCCAACGGCACGTCCAGCTGCCGGAGCCGATGGATGACCTGCGCGGTGCCGATCTGCGCGGACTGGTAGTAGCGGTAATTCGTGAACGGGTCCACCGTTGCCGGTTCCAGCAGCCCGGACTCGTGATAGCGGCGCAGGGTCCGCACGCTGAGGCGGCTGAGCGCCGCGAATTCCCCGATGGTCAAGCCGTCTCGCATCCGGACAGTGTCGCGTTTGACCCTCCCCCGAGGGGAGGGCCTCCACTGAAGCAATGGAGATCAAAACCTGGTTCATCACCGGCGGCACACCCGGCGGTTTCGGCATGGCGTACGCCGAGGCGGCGCTGGCGAACGGCGACCGGGTGGCGCTGACCGCCCGGCGGCCCGGCCAACTCGACGCGTGGGCCCGCCCCTTCGGCGACCGCGTCCTGGTCCTGCGGTTGGACGTCACCGACCCGAAATGCGTCGACGAGGCGGTACACGCCGCCGAGCAGCACTTCGGCGGTATCGACGTCCTGGTCAACAACGCGGGCCGCGGCTGGTTCGGGTCGGTCGAGGCAATGGCGGACGACGACGTACGCAACCTCTTCGAGTTGAACTTCTTCGCCGTTCTGACGGTGCTGCGCGCGGTGCTGCCCGGCATGCGGGCCCGGCGAAGCGGCTGGATCATCAACATGTCGTCGGTGGCCGGACTCCGTGGCATCGAGGGATTCGGCTATTACAGCGCCGCCAAGCACGCCCTCGAAGCCGTCACCGCCGTGCTGCGCGACGAGGTGGCCCCCTGCGGCATTCAGGTGCTGGCGGTCGAGCCGGGCGCTTTCCGCACCCGCGCCTACGCCGGTTTCGCCACCGAAACCGTCGACGAGAGCATTCCGGAATACCGGCCGGCCCTGGAGAGGATCCGCACCGCCATGATCGCCCAGAACGGCAACCAACCGGGAGACCCCGACCGAGGGGTACGCGCGGTGCTCGCCGCCATGGCCGCCGAGACCCCACCCCACCGCCTGGTCCTCGGAAGCGGCGGCTACGACGCGGTAGTGACCACCCTGAACGCCACACTTCGCGACCTCCAGGCGTCCGAGGCGCTCTCCCGCGGAGCCGACTTCCCCTCCTGATCGTCGCCGGGTCAGCCGGCCGTCCCCGGCGGTCGACCGCAAGATCGCCGGCCGGTCGCGCCGAGGTTCTCCGGTGACGTTCAGCGGCGGCGGGGGAAGATAGCGGGTCGACGTCTGAAGGAGGTGGCCTGATGCGGGTTCTCGTCGTGGACGACGAACAGCGGCTGGCCCGGTCGTTGCGGCTCGGGCTCGAGGCCCAGGGGTTCGCCGTCGACGTGGCCCACAACGGTGTGGACGGGTTGTGGCTGGCCCGGGAGAACAGGTACGACGCGATCCTGCTCGACCTCATGCTGCCAGGCCTCAACGGCTATCAGGTCTGTGCCACGCTGCGCAAGGAAGAGGACTGGACGCCGATCCTCATGCTCACCGCCAAGGACGGTGAGTGGGATCAGGTGGAGGGGCTCGACACCGGCGCCGACGACTACCTGACCAAGCCGTGCCCGTTCCCGGTGCTGGTGGCGCGGCTGCGGGCGGTGACCCGGCGCGGCGCCCGGGAACGGCCGACCGAACTGGCCGTGGGGGAGCTGCGGCTCGACCCGGCGGCCCGGCGGGTGTGGCGCGACGGGAGCGAGGTGGAGCTGACCGCCCGCGAGTTCTCGATGCTGTACTTCCTGGCCCGGCACCCGGGTGACGTGCTCTCCAAACGGCAGATCCTGGACGGCGTGTGGGACGGCGACTTCGAGGGTGATCCCAACATCGTCGAGGTCTACATCGGCCATCTCCGGAACAAGATCGGACGAAATGCCATCGAGACGGTACGCGGCGCGGGCTACCGACTGGCGCATGACGGTGGCTGACGTCCGGTTGCGGACGACCGCCGCCGCCGTCCTCGTGGTGGCGGCTGCCCTGGTCGTCGGCTCGGTCGCCCTCGTCGTGCTGATGCGGGCCTCGCTGCGGGACGGCCTGGAGGCCACCGCGGAGCAGCGCGCGGCCGCCCTGCTGCAACAGGCGGATACGGTACGGGCGCCGGACGACGACGATGAGGACGACGACATCCGGTGGCAGCTGACCGCCCCGGACGGCACGGTCGTCCGGTCCGGTGAGCCCCCGTCCGGCGATGCCGGCGACGAACTCGTCGTCACCGACGAGAGCGACGGCTATCAGGTGTCGGTCGCGATCTCGCTCGACGACGTCGACGACTCGACCGAAGCGCTGATGACGCCACTGCTTTTCGGCGTACCCCTGCTGGTGTTGCTTGTCGGCGGAACCACCTGGACGGTGGTGTCGCGGGCGCTGGCCCCGGTCGAACGGATCCGGCGCGAGGTGGAGGTGATCACCGGGGACCGGCTGGACCGCCGCGTGCCCGAGCCGGCGACACGTGACGAGATCGGCCGGCTGGCCCGCACCATGAACCGGATGCTCGACCGTCTGCAGGACTCCCGCGACCGGCAGCGCGAGTTCGTAGCCGACGCCTCACACGAACTGCGGTCCCCGGTCGCGAGCATCCGTCAGGTGGCCGAGGTCGCGCAGAGCCATCCGGGCGCGCTGCCCGACGGCGAACTGGCCACCACCGTCCTCGAGGAGTCGGCCCGCCTGCAACGCCTGGTCGAGCAGCTGCTCCTGCTCACCCGGGCCGACGACGGCGGTGCCGGGCGCGCCTTCCGCGACGTCGACCTCGACGATCTGGCCCTCGCAGAAGCCCACCGCATCGCGCGTACGGGGCTGACGGTCGACACGAGCAGCGTCGGCGCGGGCCGGATCCGCGGCGACGCCACCGCGCTCGCCCAGGTCCTGCGGAACCTGACCGACAACGCGGCCCGGCACGCCGCGGCCCGGATCACGATCGGTGTCCGCGAGAACCCGTCAGCCGTCGAGATCACGATCGACGACGACGGCCCCGGCATCCCACCCGACCAGCACGAACGGGTCTTCGAACGGTTCGTGCGCCTGGACGAGGCCCGGGCCCGCGACGACGGCGGCAGCGGCCTCGGCCTGGCGATCGTCCGCACTCTCGTGGCCGGTCACGGCGGGACGGTCGCGGTCTCCCCGTCGGCGCTGGGCGGCGCCTGTTTCGTCGTGCGGTTTCCGCGTTCAGGTGAGATTCAGGAACGATCCCGCATGGTGTGAGTACCTAGTTGACCAACGGGAAAGGCCAGGCACTCATGAACACCGCCAAGCTCCGCAGCAAGCGCGTCATCGTCACCTCCGCGGCCGTCGCCGCCCTCGCCGTCGGCGGCGGGGTGTGGGCCACCGCCGCGAACGCCGGCACCGACGTGACCGGCGCCGACCGGGACCGCGTCGGCAACGCCGCGGTACAGGCGGTGGGCGGCGGCACCGTCGTCGACGTGGAGAGCAGCGACGACCCGGGCGAGGCGTACGAGGTCGAGGTCCGCAAGGCCGACGGCTCCGAGGTGGACGTCGTACTCGACAAGGATCTGAAGGTTCTGAGCCAGCAGGCCGAGACGCCGGACACCGACGGCGCCGCCGAACCGGCCCTGACCGACGTCCAGCGCGGCGACGCCGAGAAGGCCGTGCTCGCGGCGTTCCCGGGCGGCACGGTCCTCGACGTCGAGGCGGGCGACGACCAGGGTGTCGCCTACGAGGCCGAGGTGCGCGACGCCGCCGGCAAGGAGTGGGACGTCGACCTCGACGCCGCCTTCACGGTCCTCACCAAGACCGAGGACGACTGATCGTTCCGTTCAGAGGGACACCGACTTCCGGAACCGGGCCGGTGGCAGGTGCCGCTCGCGGCGGAAGGCGCGGCTGAACGCGTACACCGAGGTGTATCCGACCTTCTCCGCGACGGCCTCGAGCGTCGCGTCGGTGTCGCGCAGGTGTTTGGCCGCGAGCGTCATGCGCCACCGTGTGAGGTACGCGCCCGGGGTCTCACCGGTGGCCGCGAGGAACCGCCGGTTCAAGGTGCTGGCGGACACGGCGGCCTCGCGGGCCAGGGAAGCGGTGGTCCAGTCCCGGGCGGGTTCCTCGTGGATGCGGGTGACCGCCTGGTGCAGCAGCGGATCGCGCAGGACTCCCCACCAGGAGATGTCGGGGCTGGTGCCGGAGTCGAGCCAGGCGCGCAGGACCTGGATGAGCAGGACGTCGACGAGCCGGTCCAGCAGGACCGCCGTCGCGGCGCGGGGCCGGGCCAGCTCGCGGCCCAGCAGCCGGACCGTGTCGGCGAGGTCCGGGTCGGCGGCGCTGGCCCGGATGTGGATGACGTCCGGCAGCAGGGTCAGCACCGGGACCGACGTCACCGCGTCGTGCGAGTAGCCGGCCCCCAGGATCTGGGTGTGCGCCTCGCCGTCACCGAACCGCAGCAGGCCTCCGTCGCGGCGGGCCTGCAGCGCCGCCCGGGTGTCACAGGCGTGCACCTCGACGCCCGGCTCACTGGAGAGCACGTGCGGGACGCCGGTGGGCAGCAGCACGACATCGCCGGGGGTGAGCAGCCGCTCCGGCTCACCGTCGGGGGTCAGGTAGGCGGTGCCGGCGGTCACCGCGTACAACGCGGCGTCCTGGTCGGCGGACCAGGCGACACCCCAGCTGCCGCAGGCGCCGATGCGGGCGCCGGCTGAACCGCGCACCCCGGAGATGGCGAGCACGTCCGAGAGAACATCCATGGGCGCAGCGTACGTGAACGTTTTGGATATTTTCTTGGCTCTTTCTGTCATGGAACCTCTCTCCGGTGGCTCATAGGGTTCTCGTTGACGGCCGGCGCACCACGTCCGGCCCGGCGAAAGGAACACCACAATGAGCACCACCGAAGACACCGTTCCCGACGGCCTGCTGCCCGCCGACGTGCTGGCCTCGACCACCCCGGTCGCCGTCTACGGATACGCCCGGGCCACACCCGGCCGCGAGCAGGACCTGGCAGACCTGATCTCATCGATCATCCCGCTGGTCCGTCAGGAGCAGGGCTACGAGCAGTACTCGGTGCACACGACCGCCGCGGAGCCGGGCGCGTTCGCGTTCTACGAGCGCTGGTCCACCGGCGCGGACCTGCTGCGCCACGTCCAGCAGCCGTTCATGCAGGACTACTTCGGGAAGCTGCCCGAACTGGTCAGCGGCGACCTCGAGGCCACCTGGCTCAAGCCGCTGGAGGCCTGACATCCTGGCGCCGAGCTGCGCGAGTCGGTCCACTCCCTGATGTCGATCGCCTCTCCTGCGGCTCGGCGACTCGTCAGGGTATGTCCGCGGCCCGTCGTCCTCCGGAGGACGACTTCGGTGACCTGGTCCTCGCGGCGGAGCATCGATCGGCGTTCACGTTCTCTCCAGCCGTACGGGTGATGAGCAGCGCGACGCCGATCAGCCAGGCCACGGCGATCAGGAGCACCAGGCGTTCCACGACGGCGCCGACCGGTGCTCGCCCCACGATCAGCATGGTCCCCGCCAGCAGGGCCCCGAGCGGCACCATCAGCAGGACCGCGGTGCCCGCGAGCCACCGGACGGCCCGGTCCGCGGCCGACAGCCACATCGTCGCCATCGCGGCGGCCAGCACCACCATGCCGACGACACTCGCCGCCGCGTGGACGACATCGGCGACGGTCGTCGGTTCGTAGGGTGGCAGCGGGCACTCGTGGCTGCACGGCACCGCTCCCGACACCGCGGCGAGGACGGCGGCGACGGCGAGGGCCCACACCGTCGCCGTGCCGTCGAGCAGCCACTTTCGGGCGTACGGAATCCTCGTGAGCCGGAGCCGCATCTCGGCAGGCGGCGCGGAACGGCCCGGTGCCGCAGCCCAGGTCGCGCTCAGTGACGCGACGCCGAGGGCCAGCGTGATCAGTCCCCAGCGATAGGGGAGCGCGTAGGGCTGACCGGCGGTGCCGGATTCGCTGACATAGCCCTGCCACCAGGGTTCGGGCCCGGCGGCCAGCGTGAACATCATCGTGCCGGCGCCGCCCGCCACCGCGCACGCGGCGGCGACGGCCGTGAGCCGGATCCGCGTCGTCATGTCTGTTCCGCGGTGCGGCCCCGGTGGGACGCGCCGTCGAGTGCGTTGTCGACGAGGGCGATCGCGTAGTCCTCGGTCAGCGGGGCGTCCGGGATGAGCAGGCGGTTGTAGCAGGCCCCCCAGAGCTGGTCGACGAGGATGCCGAGGTCGATGTCGTCGCGGAGTTGCCCACGGTCGCGGGCCTTCTCGAACGCGGCCAGGGCGAGCGCGCGCCGTGGGGCGGAGTAGCGCTCGGAGAACGCCGCGGACAGTTCCGGATCGGTCTGGGCCATGCCGATCAGCCCGGCGATGGCCGGACCGGTGTTCGCGTGGTTGAGCAGGCGGACGAACGCGCACAACTGCGCGACGAGGTCCCTGCGGATGTCGCCGGTGTCGGGGAACTCGAGCTGGTGCTCGCTGTGGGCGAAGTACGCCTCGGCGGCGAGTGCGCCCGTCGACGGCCACCACTTGTAGAGGGTCATCTTGCTGGATCCGGCCGCGGCGGCCACCCGGTCGAAGGTGACGGCCCTGATCCCCTCCTGGAGCAGCAGGTCGGCGGCGGCGCGCAGGACTCCCGCTCGTACCTCGTCGGCTGGTCGCCGGCCACGTCCGCGCCGCGGGGCGGCCTTGTCAGTCATGGATCCCAGTTTAGTGGACACGTTGTCTTTATAGTGCTACCTATATATGGACAGCTGGTCCACATCTTTGGAGGGTCTTCTCATGTCCGTGGTTCTCATCACCGGATCCAGCACCGGCATCGGCCGCCTCACCGCCCTGACCCTCGCCGGTCAAGGACATCAGGTGTACGCGAGCATGCGTTCCCTGACCAGCCCGGACGGCGCCGCCACCGTGGCGGGGTTCGCCGCCGTCGACAACCTGCACGTCGTGGAACTCGACGTCACCTCACAGGAATCCGCGAACGCCGCCGTGCGTACCGTGGTCGAGCAGGCCGGCCACCTCGACGTCGTGATCAACAACGCCGGGCATCTGTACGTCGGCTACGTCGAGGCGTTCACCGACGACGACCTGACACACCTCATCGACGTCAACGCGGTCGGCGCCCACCGCGTCAACCGGGCAGCCCTGCCCTACCTGCGGGAACAGCGCTCCGGCACCCTGCTGTACGTCGGCAGCACCATCATCGTCACCACGCCGCCGTTCCTCGGACCGTATGTCGCCTCCAAGGCCGCCTTCGACGCGCTCGCCGTGGTCACGTCGTACGAGGCGTCCCAGTTCGGCATCGAGACCAGCATCGTGATGCCGGGCGCCATCACTCAGGGCACCGCGCACTTCCCGAACGCGAGCCGCGCCTCCGACGCCGAGGTCACCGCCGCGTACGCGATGCTCGACGAACTCGTCGCCCGCAACGAGGCGGCCACCGCGAGCCTGGTCCGCCCGGGCATCGACCCGAACCCGCAGCGGGTCGCCGACGAGATCGCCCGGGTGCTCGCCCTGCCGCGCGGCACGAAACCCTTCCGTACGGTCGTCGACTTCACCGAGGCCGGTGTCGACCACGTGATGGCGTTCGCGGACCTCACCCGGGAGACCTTCGTGCACCGCCTCGGCTTCGGCCGGACCCTCCAGCTTCAGAGCTGACCCGCCCGGGGCGGCGGACACTCTTGCGTCACCCCGGCGGCGAGGCGACACGTCCGCCGCCCCGCCCCTGAGTGCTGCGGCGCGTCAGGTCGACGAGGAGCACCCCACCACGATGGTCGACGGGCTCGGCCGCCGACCGTCCCTTCGTGAAGCCGGCCTACGCGACCAGGTCGGCCGACCCGCCGTGACGATCGGGCGGGCCGCGTCGTCTCACCGTTCAGAGCGGCGATTCCGCCGTTGGCTGTCGCCGCTGTTCACGCCGGGTGGGCCGGCGCACGATCAGGACGGGGCAGTCGGCGTGGTGCAGCAGTTGCAGCCCGGTGGAGCCGAGCAGCGTTCCGGTGATCACGCCGTGGCCGTGGCTGCCGACGATCACCAGTTGGGCGCCGTGCGAGACGCCGGTGAGGACGGCTGCGGCGCTGTCGTGCGAGATGAGGATCTCGACCGGGACGTCGGTGTACTTCGTGCGCCACGGTGCGAGCTGCTCGATCACCTTGGCGCGTTCGGCCTCGTCCTGGTCCGGGGTGCGGACCTCCGTGACGGGCAAGCGGCCCAGGTAGACCGGCAGGTACGAGCGGACCGCCACCAGGCCGGTGCCGTGCCGGCGGGCGGCGGTGAACGCCGTCTCCAGCACGTGGTCGGCGTGGGGGGAGTCGTCCACGCCCACCGCGATCGGGCCGGTCGGTTCGCCGGGGCGGCCGCGGACCACGACGACCGGGGAGTGGGTGTGGACGGCCACTCGCTGGCTGACCGAGCCGAGTCGTAGCCCGGCGAAGCCGCCCGCGCCGCGGTGGCCGAGGACCAGCAGTTCGGCGTGTTCCGAGGCGATGATGATCTGGGCCGCCGGGTTGCCGATCACCACCTCGGTGTAGACCGTGATGTCCGGGACCGCCTCGCGGGCCTCCCGCGCCGCGGCGGCGGCGACGCCCTCGGCGAGGCGGCGGGCCGTCTCGAACCGGTTGCCGCCGAAGTCGTACCGGGAGGTGGACCAGTCCCAGTCGAGCACGTGGACGACGGTCAGGGGCAGGTTGGTGCGGTGTGCCTCGGCGGCGGCCCAGAGGACGGCCGCACGGCCGGGCTCGGTGCCGTCGGCGGCGACGACGATCGTCGGAGTGTGCATGGCCCCTCCCTAGTCGTTCCCCCTGATTTTGATCAGCATCGATGGATGCGGGAAGGGCCGAAGGTCCCGCCGTCGGACACGTTCAGTGGTCAGCGTCCGTGTGGTGACTCGGGGCCCGTAGCGCGGCCGCACTCACCACGCCCCACCACCCGCGTGGTGATGTGGGGTGCCCAGCGCGTCTGAAGTCACTACGCGGACGGGCTTCGCACCCTGACCACGGAACGTTTTCAGCGGCCGGGTGGCACCGGAACCGACCAGACGAGTTCCGTGCCGGGTCCCTCCTCCGCCGGGCGGACCTCGAAGGAGCCGTTGCGGTCCCGGGCGCGGTGGGCCAGATTGACCAGACCGCCCCGGGCCGCCCCGGGGTCGGTGCCGACACCGTCGTCGCGAATGATCAGAAGCACCCGGCGGCCGTCGGCATGCACCGTCACCGTGACCCGTCCGGCCCGCGCATGCCGAGCCACGTTGGCCAGCGCTTCCCGCACCACGGCCAGCACGTCGGCGGCGAGCTCGCCGGGCACCGCACTGTCGACCGGCCCGGACGTCTCCACCGTCGGTGCGAACCCCAGCGTGACGGTGGCCGCCTCGGCCTCCCGCCGCAGATCGGCACGCAGCGACGAGCCGAGCGGCGCGCGCAGCGCGAAGATGGACTGCCGGATGTCGCGGATCGTGGCGTCCAGCTCGTCGATGGCCGCGTTGATCCGGGCAGCGGTCTGCGGGCTGCCGGCCTGCGGGGCGGCGCCCTGCAACTGCAGCCCGGTGGCGAACAGCCGTTGGATCACCACGTCATGCAGGTCGCGGGCGATGCGTTCACGGTCGGAGAGCACCGCGAACTGCTCGCGCTCGGCCTGTGCCTGGGCGCGGTCCAGGGCGAGCGCGGCCTGTCCGGCGAAGGTGGACAACTGGACCACGTCCTCGTCGCTGGGCGGCCGGCCCTCCGGATGGCTGACGATCAGGACACCCTGCAACTCGTCGGAGGCGGTCAGTGGGACTGCCAGGGCCGGCCCGTCCGGCACCCGGCCCGGCCACGCGGCGGCGGTGCGCAGGTTCGTGATCGTACGGATCCGCTCCCGGCTGAACCGTCCGGCGTCCGCGGCATCGGCGGGCAGGTGACAGCCGGCCATCGCGGCATCATCCGGGTCGGCGCCGTCGGCGACCTCGATCGTCCACCGCCCGGCCGCCGCGTCGTAGAGCAGGATCAGAGCCAGCTCGGCGCCGGTCATCTCGCGTACCCGGGTGGTGATCAGGCGTAGCGCCTCGGCCCGGCGCACCGTGCCCAGCAGCACGCCGGTGATCTCGGCGGTCGCCTCCAGCCACCGCTGCCGGCGCCGGGCGAGCTCGAACAGACGGGCGTTGTCGATGGCGACACCGGCCGCGGCGGCCAGCGCCACCACGATCTCCTCGTCGTCGTCGCCGAACTCCTTGGCGCCCTGCTTCTCCGCCAGATAGAGATTTCCGAAGACCTGATCATGGGTACGCACCGGAACGCCGAGGAAACTGTGCATCGGAGGATGCTCGGCGGGGAACCCGAACGAGTCCGGATGCTGGGTGATGTCCGGCAACCGAACCGGTTCGGGGTCGGTGATCAGCAAGCCGAGCACGCCCCGTCCGTGGGGGAGGTCCCCGATCGTCGCGTGTGTCGCCGGGTCGATTCCGTAGGTGATGAAGTCCGACAGGCTGTCGTTGGCCGGTGCCAGGACGCCCAGCGCGCCGTACCGGGCGCCGGCCAGCGCGCAGGCCGCCTCGACGATGCGTTCCAGGGTGCTGCGCAGGTCGAGGTCGCTGCCGATGCCGACCACCGCGTCCAGCAGGGCGCGCAGCCGTTCCCGGCTGGCCACGATGTCACCGACTCGGTTCTGCATCTCGTGCAACAGCTCGTCGAGACGGATGCGCGACAGCGGGCGAAGGCCGAGGGACGGCGGAATCTGCTCCGGCACGCGCTCAGGCTAACCGCGACCCGGGGCCCGGCACATCCTCCTGTCGTGCAGCCGTCGCCGAGGGTGACCGGCTCGCCGGCCGTCACCGTCCGACGACCAGGCGACGAGCGCGCAGCAGACGTGCCCACCATGGCCGGTCGCCGGCGCGAGCGGCCCGCAGGGCGGGGGCGTCGCCGTGCCGCACACTCACCCAGCCGCCGTGCCCCATGGTCACGGCACCGACAGCGGGCCGTCGGCGGAGGGCCAGGCCGGCGGCCGTGACCACGGCGATCACCGTGACCGCGGTGGTGGACGCGACGACGATCGCGGTCACGTCCACCACCGGGACGAACACGGGGCCGCCGGGGCCGGTGGCGTACGCCCCGACCTCGCGTCGGCCGACCAGGACCGGGCGTACGGCCTGCCGCTCGTCGAACATCTCGCGCATCACCCGCTCCTACCGGCTGTCGGAGACCGGACCGTCGCCGACCGCGGCGCGGCCCGCCTCCAACCGGGCGACCGGCACCCGGAAGGGAGAGCAGGACACGTAGTTCAGGCCGGCATCGTGGAAGAACCGCACCGAGTCCGGGTCGCCGCCGTGTTCACCGCAGACGCCGGCGACAAGGTCCGGCCGGACGGAACGGCCCCTGTGCACCGCCGTGCGCACCAGCTCGCCGACCCCCGCCACGTCGATCGTCTCGAACGGCGAGGTGGCGAAGACGCCCAGTTCCCGGTAACGCCCGAAGAACGCGCCCTCCACGTCGTCGCGGGAGAAGCCCCAGGCCATCTGAGTCAGGTCGTTGGTGCCGAAGGAGAAGAAGTCGGCGGCGGGCGCGATCTCGCCGGCGGTCAGCGCGGCTCGCGGCACCTCGATCATCGTGCCGATCCGGATCGGCGGTACACCCTCCACCGCGGACAGGACCTGTGAGGCCTCCGCACGTACCAGCTCCAGCTCCCGGACCGAGGCGACCAGCGGAACCATGATCTCCGGCCGGGGGTCGCCGCCCGCGGCGGCCCGGGCCGCGGCCGCCTGTGCCACTGCCCGCACCTGCATCGCGAACAGGCCGGGGACCATCAGTCCCAGGCGTACGCCGCGCAGGCCGAGCATCGGGTTCTGTTCGTGGATGCGGCGCACCGCGACCAGCAGCCGCCCGTCGTGTCCGGGATCCTCGCCGCGGGCCTGCGCCCGGGCGACCCGGTCGGTCAGCTCCTCCAACGACGGCAGGAATTCGTGCAGCGGCGGGTCGATCAACCGGATGGTGACAGGCAGGCCGTCCATCGCGGCGAGCACCGCGGTGAAGTCGTCGCGCTGCAGCGGCAGCAGTTCGGCCAGCGCGGATTGGCGCTCCTCGTCACCGGTCGCCAGGATCAGACGTTCCACCAGCTCCCGGCGTTCGCCGAGGAACATGTGCTCGGTGCGGCACAGCCCGATCCCGGCGGCCCCGAAGCGGCGGGCCCGCTCGGCGTCCGCGGCGGTGTCGGCGTTGGCGTGCACCGCCAGCTTCGCCACCGTGTCCGCGTGCCCGGTCAGCCGCTCGACCGCGGTCAGCAGCGGATCACCGGTGGACGGCAGCTCACCCTCGAACCAGCGCACCACCGCGCTCGGGCGGACGGGGAGCTCACCCGGGTAGACCCGGCCGGTGGTGCCGTCGATCGAGATCACGTCCCCCTCGGACACCACGGTGTCGCCGACCCGGAACGAGGACGGTCCGACCTCCAGGTCCTCGGCGCCGCAGACACAGGTCTTGCCCATACCCCGGGCGACCACGGCGGCGTGCGAGGTCTTGCCACCGCGGCTGGTCAGGATGCCCTGGGCGGCGATCATGCCGGGCAGGTCGTCCGGGTTCGTCTCGTGCCGGACCAGGATCACCGGGCCGGTCGCTGCGGCGGCCGCCGCCGAGTCGAAGACGACCGTGCCGGAGGCGGCGCCCGGCGAGGCGGGCACACCGATGGCCAGCGGTGCCGGGGCGTTCGTGGTGTCGAAGGCCGGGAACATCAGGTGCGCCAGTTGGCCGCCGGTGACCCGTAGCAGCGCCTCGTCGTCGGTGATCAGCCCCTCGCCGGCCAGCTGGGCGGCGATCACGAAGGCGGCAGCCGGGGTCCGCTTGCCGACCCGGGTCTGCAGCATCCACAGTTTGCCGTCCTCGATGGTGAACTCGATGTCGCACAGGTCGCGGTAGCGGAGCTCCAGCTTCTCCATGATCGACAACAGGCGGGCGTGGCTGGCCGGGTCCATCCGGGCGAGCTCGTCCAAACCGACGGTGTTACGGATCCCGGCCACCACGTCCTCGCCCTGGGCGTTGGGCAGGTAGTCGCCGTACACGCCGCGCCGGCCGGTCGCCGGATCCCGGGTGAACGCCACGCCGGTGCCGGAGTTCGTTCCATGGTTGCCGAAGACCATCGCCATCACGTTCACCGCGGTCCCGAGATCCCCCGGGATGTGTTCCTGGCGGCGGTAGAGTACGGCCCGTTCGGTGTTCCAGGAGGCGAAGACCGCGGTGATCGCCGAGTAGAGTTGCTCGTGCGGGGCCTGCGGAAAATCACGTCCGGCGTACGCGAAGAAGCGTTTCTGATAGGCCGCGACCAGTTCCCGCAGCGCCGCCGTGCCGAGTTCCGCGTCGGTGGCGACGCCC
Organism: Actinoplanes sp. NBRC 101535; assembly: GCF_030269225.1. Lineage (NCBI taxonomy): Bacteria > Bacillati > Actinomycetota > Actinomycetes > Micromonosporales > Micromonosporaceae > Actinoplanes > Actinoplanes sp. NBRC 101535. The sequence continues at coordinate 20,258 of NZ_BSSY01000023.1, forward strand.
GCAGCCTCCCGCGCCGCGGCCAGCTCGGCATCGAATTGCTCACCCGGCACCCCGAACACGGTCTTGCCGAACATCTGGATCAGCCGGCGGTAGGAGTCCCAGGCGAACCGTTCGTCGCCGCTGCGCCGGGCCAGCCCGAGCACGGTGGTGTCGTTGAGCCCGATGTCCAGGATGGTCTCCATCATGCCGGGCATGGAGAACCGGCCACCGGAGCGCACCGACAGCAACAGCGGGTCGGCCGAGTCGCCGAGACGGCGCCCGAGCCGGGCCTCGATCAGCCGCAGATGGTCCTCCACCTCCTGGAACAGCCCGTCCGGCAGGGCGCCTGTCCGCAGATAGGCGCGGCACGCATCGGTGGTGACGGTGAAACCGGGCGGCACCGGCAAGCCCATCCGGGTCATCTCCGCGAGGTTGGCGCCCTTGCCGCCGAGCAGGTCCTGAAGTTCCTTGTTGCCGTCGTTGAAATCGAAGACGTAGCGGGACATCGTCGTACCTCGCCCTCATCCGATCCGATGGCGGGCAGTCCCGCCCTCACTCACCGTGTTATCGCGATGACTGTCATTCGGGGCAGGGCCGGAGGTCCCGGTCCAGGGGTGACCCATGCCGGATCGGGCGGTGCGGCAGCCCCGGCGTGCCGGCGGGCGCCTCCCCCCGGCAACCGCTCAGTGACATCGATGCCCTTCGACCCTTCCGGATGGGGTCCGCCTGATGCACGCTCGCGGCAACTGTTCCTTCCAGGACGAAGGAGACGATCGTGAAAGCACTGGTCTACCAGGGAACGGGAGAACGTTCCTGGACCGAGGTCCCGGACCCGGCCGTGCGGCATCCACGCGACGCGATCATCCGGATCGACGCGGTCACCATCTGCGACACCGACTTGCACATCCTGGCCGGACACCTCCACGACGTACGGCCCGGCCGGATCCTGGGCCACGAAGCGGTCGGCACCGTCGTCGCCACCGGCGACGCGGTCACCGGACTGTCGGCCGGCGACCGGGTGCTGGCGTCCTGCATCTCCGCCTGCGGTCTGTGCCGCTTCTGCCGCGAGGGTGTCTACGGCCAATGCCGCAACGGCGGCGGCTGGGCACTCGGCCACCGTATCGACGGTGTCCAGGCCGAGTACGCGCGGATACCGTATGCCGACCTGTCCACCTACCGGCTTCCTGAAGGGCTCGCCGGCGACTCGGCGCTGCTGCTGGCGGACACTCTGCCCACGGCTTACGAGGTCGGGGTCCGGCGGGGGCGTGTGCGTCCCGGCGACACCGTGGTGATCGTCGGCGCCGGCCCGATCGGTCTGGCGGCGGTCGTCACCGCACGGTTGTACTCCCCGGCCCACGTGGTCGTCGTGGACGTCGTGGAGGCCCGGCTGCAGGCGGCGAAGAACCTCGGCGCCGACGTGACGCTGGCCCCGGACCGAGTGCCGATCGGGACGATCCGGGCGCTCACCGGCGGTCTCGGCGCCGACGTCGTCATCGAGGCTGTCGGCACGCCGGAGGCCTTTGAGCTGTGCACCACCCTGGTACGCCCGGGCGGCCGGATCGCCACCGTCGGCGTGCACGGGGCCCCGGCCATGCTGCACCTGGAACATCTGTGGGCGCACAACATCACCGTCACCACAGGCCTGGTGGACACCTCATCGACAACGCGGCTGCTCGGCATGGTGGCCGGCGGCCAGATCGACCTGTCACCGATCATCACCCACCGGATGGCCCTGGACGACATCATGACCGGCTACGACCTCTTCGCCGAGCCGTCCAGAACCGGAGCGCTCAAGGTCGTTCTCAGCCGCTGACGGAGTGCCGTTGCGGACGGCGGCCTCGGAGCCGGGCGAGCCGGCGAAGGACCGGCATCGCGCATTCATCGGCACCGGCCGGATCGGCGGCGCCCTCGTGCGCCGTCCTGGCCCGTGGCCGGGGAGGTGGCGGACGTCGTCCGCGAAGAGTGACAGCACCCGGTCGACGTCCGGCTGTGCGTCGTTGAAGGCGGCCACGAACGCGTCGATGGTGCGTTGCCGCCGGAAGTCCCGGCCGCCACCGGACCGCATAGAATTGATCGCGTGACAACCGACCCCGACCCCGACCCCGGTCCCGGTCGGCGCCGGGGCCCGCGAACCGATCTCGACGTCCGCGCCCGGCTGGTGGCGGTGGCCGAGCGGATGTTCGGCGAACAGGGCCTGGACCCGGTGTCGGCACGGGCCGTGGCCCGGGAGGCGGGAGTGGCGCCGGGGGCACTCGCATACCACTTCCCCGCAGGAAAGACCGCCTTGGTCGCCGCGGTCATCGACCGCCGCATGACCCTCGTCGGCGCTGACATGAGCCGCCACCTCAGCGCGCTGCTGGAGCGCGACGGCGAGGTCACGCCGCGGGAGCTGATCGAGGCGGTGCTGATGCCGGCCGTCGCCCTGATCCAGGCCGATCCGGTGGGCGGCCTGCGCTGGATGCGCATCATCGCCCGACTGCAACTGGCGGAGGATCCCTCGTGGGCGGCCGCGGTCAACGGCGGGCCGAGATTGGACGAACTGCTAGCTGCGGTGTCGGCACGGGTGCTGCCGGAACGTGACCGGCATGAGGTGGGCAGCCGGGTCGGCATCGCGGTCTTCTCCGTCCTCGCGCTACTGGTGAGCCCCGAGCAGGTCGGCGGGACGCGTGGAGCCGCGGGCGCCGGGCTCGACCCCGGCTTCGTGGAGCGGCTGGCCGACTTCGCCGCCGCCGGAATCGAGGGAAGCTGGGCTGCGGCCGGGCGACGGCCGTAAGGCATCGCCCGCTCGCACCCCTCCGGAAGCGCTGGTGCCCGGGACGTCGACGTCTGATAATTTGCACACGTGACTAAATTCTTCGACGCTGCCCGTTCCGCATCCCTTCGCCGAGAACGCCTGTTCGCGGCGGCCCTGAGGGTGTCCGCCGGGCTGATGCTGCTCCTGGCGGGCATCTCCCATCTCACTGTCGCGCGCATCGAGTTCCAGGCTCAGGTGCCGCCGTGGTTCCCCGCCGACCCCGACGCGGTGGTGCTGGTCTCCGGAGTGCTGGAGATCCTCATCGGCGGCGCCGTCGTCGTCTTACGCCGCTGGCGCGCACTGGCCGGCCTGGTGATGACGGCGTTCCTCATCGCGGTCTTCCCGGGCAACATCGCCCAGTACCTGGGTCACGTCGACGGTTTCGGCCTCAACACCGACCAGGCACGTTTGATGCGTCTGATCTACGAGCCGTTTCTGTGGGCATGGGCGTTCCTCCCCACAAACGCGTGGCGCCTGGTGCTGGAACTGGTGCGGCCGGCACCGGTCCGTGAACAGCAGTGATCCTGGCGGTGCGATCTCTGGCCGCCGACCGTACCGACCTGTGCGTCTCGCCGAACAATCCGCACAAGGGCCTTCCCCTTGATCTTGGACACTTGAACCTTGGATCGTGAGGTCCGGGTAGATCAGGAGTCCTGGAGCACGATGGCGAACAAGCACTATCCCGCACAGTTCAAGGCCGACGCGGTGGCGTTGTACCGGTCTCGGCCGGGCGCCACGATTGCGGTGATCGCCGACGATCTCGGGATCAATCGGGAGACGCTGCGTAGCTGGGTCCGTGCCGATGACCAGCGCCGTGGCGGCGGGTCCGGGCGGCCGGCGGCAGCGACGGTGAAGCCGGAGCCGGGTTCGGTGGAGGCGGAGAACGCCGAGCTGCGCCGGCGGGTCCGGGAGCTGGAAGAGGAACGCGACATTCTGCGGAAGGCGGCCCGGTATTTCGCCGGGGAGACGCGCTGGTGAACCGCTTCCAGTTCGTCGCCGACCACCATGAGCGCTACGGCGTGAAGCGGTTGTGTCCGGTCCTGGGTGTGGCCCGGTCGAGTTACTACTACTGGACGTCGACCGTTGAGGCGCGGGTGGCCCGGCAGGCCGCCGACACCGTCCTGGCCGGGCAGATCGGCAAGATCCATGCGGTCGGCAACACCTACGGGGTGCCGCGGATCACCGCCGGGCTGCGCGACAACGGCACCGTGGTCAACCACAAGCGCGTCGAGCGGGTGATGCGCGGTATCGGTGTGCGGGGGCTGCGGCTGCGCCGCCGGACCAGGACGACGATCGGCGATCCGGCCGCGGTCAAGGCGCCGGACCTGATCGGCCGGGATTTCACCGCACCCGCGGTCAACCAGCGCTACGTCGGTGACATCACCTACCTGCCGGTCGGTGAGCGCGGCTTCCTCTACCTGGCCACCGTCATCGACCTGCACTCGCGCCGCCTGGCGGGCTGGGCGATCGCCGACCACATGCGCACCGGCCTGGTCATCGACGCCCTGAACGCCGCGCAGCGGACCCGGGGCAGCCTGGCCGGCGCGATCTTCCATTCCGATCACGGAGCGCAGTACACATCGAAGGCCTTCGCCGCCGTCTGCGCGGCGGCCGGCGTCCGGCAGTCGATGAGCAAAATCGGGAGCTCGGCCGACAACGCCCTGGCCGAGTCGTTCAACGCGACCTTCAAACGCGAAACCCTGCAGGGCCGCCGCGCGTTCACCGACGAACGCGACGCCCGGCTCAACAGTTTCCGCTGGCTGCACCGCTACAACACCGTCCGCCGCCACTCCCGGCTCGGACAGCAGTCCCCGATCACCTATGAGCGGTTCCAAGAAAGATCAGCTACCATCACACAAGCCGCATAAACCCCGTGTCCAAGTTCCGGGGGTAAGGCCGATGCCAGGGGTTGTCACGGTCAGTACGGAGATCAGAGATGATGCCGTCGGCGGGTGGAGTCCTTGGTGGTCGTACAGCGTGAAGAACTCCATGATCACCTTGAGGGCTTCACCCGCTCCATCCGCCTCCATATAGGCCGATCAATCGACATCATCCCAGCTCAGAGCGTCCGCCCGCGAGAACGCAACGGCCCTGGCCGTTACCGGGCGACCTTCGCCGACGGCGGCGACCCCGCACTGATCGCCGACTGGACCCAGCGAGACCACCGAGATCAAGAAAACCGCACAGGCCCGACTCCGGACTCACCGAGGCGCCGCCCCAACGGATGACCACCGATCAGATCGGCACCATCGCCGACGCGTTCCACGACCTGCTCCGGCTACTCCGCGACGCCGACCCGCGAGACAATGCCGAGTTGTACAGCCGTATCGGCCCGCGGATGACCTACCGACGTGGGCCAGAAACACTGATCGCCGAGGTTTGCACCCCGGCGACTTCTCGTGTCTTCGATTGGTGTCCGAGGCCCAACACGGCAGACATGCACACGGTGATCGCATATAGAAGCTGCCTCACCTGGGATGATCAATCGTATTAAACGCCTACCACCTGGTGTTGTCCTTCGGGAAGAGCAAGTTCTGGCTTCAGCAGATCGAGTTTGTCTAATGTGGCCAAGTCGACGTTAGCCTTCACGATTGCGGCTGTCTGGGACGCAGTGCAGAGAAGCATGCCTGAGACCGCTATGGTGCGCCTACATTCGATCGACACGATCGGCGCCGCTATTGGGTTGCCATCCCGAACCTATTGTGGTTCGAAGTAGATGTGCATCTCAAAGACAGAATGTCCAGGGCTGCGCTGATGTAGAAGGCGTCTCCACTGCAGTGCCTGTATTTCTACCGATCCATCATGCTTAGCGATCCATTGAGCTGCTCGATTGAATACCTCCGCTTCGCTATCTCCGTCTATGTATACTGCCGCTACGCTATCATCGCGAGGCGCTTCTTTATCCACAAGCTGCTCCAGGTGCGAACGTTAAGCGCCGAACCGTGCCGATAGATGTGCATGCAATCAGCGGCGCCTGGTGGCTATGAAGTGATTCCAATTAAGGCCTCGCGGCGCTCGAAAGGTCAGCTAATAGATTGTCGGCAACAATTGCCGTATTGCCAACCGGGGTGACTCACTAGATCTACTTGCCGATACGTCCCTTAAAGCCGGTGAGCGATCCGCCCCGATCAACATTTTTGGCTCGCTGTGATATAGCAACCGTGCCATCTGAAAGTTCGGATTCTGCACCTACGACTTTTCCCGAGACGCTGTCCAGTATTTGTTGGACATTAACGCTTGCTCCTGTCGGTTCACGTTCCTCGCCGGCGAAGGTGAGCCGATAGCCATAGGCTGCTTCGAGCAGCGCACGAAGGTCGCCTGCATGTTGGGCAAGCTTTTCGTCTGTTAAATCGACGTCAGCTAGATCAGCGGCGTAAGGGTGCAAAGCACCGACAGCAGCTATCAGCTTCTGATTTTCGGCAGTAATCACGTCCATATCGACGATCGATTCAGCCGGGGTTTCATCGAGGCAGGCCGAATCAATAAAGGGAACACTAACCTCTTGACTTCCCCTGCCGCGCTCCCGCCATGCCGTGAGTACTTCCGATGCCTGACCATATAGGAATTTGATTCCCTCGGTTGCTGCCACCGCGCCAAGAACCGTTAGTGTCAAAGGATCAGCCATACTCAATACTTTGCTCTCCCGAAGGTCTCGACGTCAAGAAGTGTCTCGAATAAGACACGATGATCTGGCCGAAATTAAGCGCTACCTGCTTATATAGCAATCTCGGTCACCTAAGAGAGGAACTTCGACTAGGCTCGAGGGCCGTTGGGGAACGATCCTTTTGAGTGGTTTATCTCTTCAGCGAGAGCAGTCTGACCGTATTCGATGAATATTTTGGCAAGCTGGTCGACGAGCCGATCGCGTCGCGGCTCCGACAACTGTTCGACGAACTTTTGTAAAAGCTGGGCGACCACGACCCAGCGGTTGTCGGGCGTCCAAAGGCTGGCTTGGTGTACCAAGTCATCAAGAAGAGCCTTTGACGCTGAGTAATCCTGGATTCCTTGGTACTCGGCGAGCCAGAATATTCGCGCGGCGGCTGGGTCTTTAAGTGCTTCATTCCTAAGAAACTCCATCCGTTTCCGAAGTCGATTCCGCTCAAGATTTTCGATTGCAATCTCTTGTCGCTCGCGTTCGAGTCTGCTGGCAGCTTCGGCAGTCTCAGGTTTCACCGCAAAGTCGGCTCGGGCGCTATGGAAAACAATCCCGCCTGAAGATTTTTTGATAAGAGCAGATAAAGCGAAGTTTACGTCCTGCTCCGTTGCTGAGGCGCGGAGTATGCTCGACTTGCAGGCGACATCCTTAACTATTTCTCGGACCTTCTTTGCCGCGACAAAGCTGGAGTCTTGAGGGCGCACAGACGATCCATCGAGCGACCAGGATAAGCGAGTTGACACAGAGAAGTGAAAACTGGAATCCTCGCTTTCTACTTCGTCCTGGAAGTGGAGTGACCAGCGCATCGGAGGGGAATCTTGTTCTGTCCTTTTGGGTTTAAAAATCTTCAATCCCGCTTTTCCTCGTAGACTGATTTAAAGATAGCTAGGCCATGCGGCGTTAGAGCATCCGTGAGATCATGGCGTACGTCATCTCGAAGTTTCTCCTTACCATCACCCGGATTCCAGATATACGCAAGGTCAATAAGTGAGTGGTGTAGCGGGAAGCCAGCGCTAGACAGTTTCGATACTGCCTGCTGAAATACTTCAATCAGCGACTTTCTTGCGTTTGGGAAGAGAAGAGCGGCATCGAACCATCGTGCGCTTACATCGACTGCCTCAACCGAAACGTTTGGAGAATCGAGTATAAAATACCAGCCGGTTGCCACTTGAGATAGGCGGTGACGAAGGTCCTCGTCGGAGGCCTGCTCATCCAAAATAAGTAGATCTGGCCAGGCTGGCTCATGCTCGTAAGGGATGTCCGCTAAAGTTGTAAAGGCACGCCTGCCAGCTGCGCGCTTCGTTTCCTTGTCGGCGCTGCACCATTTTAAAACTTCAGTAAGGACCGTTCCCCGTAGCGAATGGTCTTCCCAAAGGGTTTTCAGCGCCTTGCGTGCTGCCTTTATTACGTCTTTGTCTTCGGATTCGCCGATGTGAGACAGGCGCACGAGCGCCTTGCCTGGATACGCACGTCCGAATTCTCCGCTACATACCTCAGCTACAGCTTCCCGGAGTACCGAGTTTTGCTGTCCCGACCAGTTGAGTAGCAGTGCATGTGTATCTCTGCCGATAGTATCGTCAAAGCACGCCCTATTGAGCGCCTCAACGGCCGCCAACCAGAGGTTGTCTTGCCCGTGCCATGCCATAACGATGCCGCTGAGATATTCGGGGCGTTTCTGTCGCGATGCCCAGCGAAGAACAAATGAGGCCATTCGCTGCGCTCGTTTCCTTCCGTCAGCGGCCGACGTAGGGGTGCCGATGGCAAGCGCTTCTTTTGGAATTTCTATTGGTGCAGAAGACAGCCAACTTAAGAACTTCTGCCGGCTGTCGGGACGGTCAATCCAAAAGTATTGCAGGACCGCATTCTCCCAGCCCGGACGGGGAAATTCTAGGATGTCGTCTTTTCCTACCAATTCAGCCTCGACCAAGTCAGCGAGATGGATTACTCCTGGACCCTGCTGGCCAAGGCCAGGAGGTTCTTCGCCTAGTTTTCTGGTGAGCGTCCTTGCGGCAATATGTACTTCGCTTACAGGCGTATCGGGCAAGGTTGCAGCCGCTAGCAGGAAGTTTCTTTCGAAGCTCGTGCGCGTCGGCTGCTTGTGCCATTCAAGGAGCTGAGGGCGCCAGCTCGCTCTTGCGGCGATGACACTTGCGATCCGCCGCCTAGAGTCCAAATCCTTTTCTCTTCGTGGGCCGGTCGGAACTCGGTCAATTTCTCTCTGCTCGAGCTCCGGTAACCTTTCGGGCAGCGCTAGACCGGCACTCAGGATTAGCGTCACGATTTCCATCACGCCTCGCGGCGTCTTCTCCGCATCGAGGATCTCTCCGATCTCGGGGCCTTTAACCCAATCCTCTGCGGCGACCTCCGGAGCATCCAGCTCTATCCAGGAATATGCCATCTTCCTTTTTGGCAAAGACTCCACAGCGATTGGCTGAACGGGTGATCCGATTCCAATTCGACGCCATTGCTCATCCGAAGTCACGACTACGAGATGAGAATACAGTTGTTGCAGCAATGCCTGAGTTTCCCGAAGGGTTACACCAAAATCCGAGCCGACCATGAACTCGGCATCGTCTGTGGGAAGCTCCAGCAGGAATCCGCTTCTTGATGCTTGTGGAAATCTAGTAAGATCAAATTTACTCGATGCTCCATAGCCTACGGTAAGAACATTGACTCCTGCCCTTTTGCGCAGCAGAGCTAACATCGCGAGCGCGGTAATCGTACGGCCGCTACCACTTCTGCCGCTAATAACTACGATCGATCCAGGAGCGAAGAAACTTTCGGCCACGTCGTCGAAATCCCGCTTAATTCCTTCCTTTAGTAGAACCGGCTTTTGGAAGACCTGGCTGATCGTCATAAGCGTTTCATCTGTCAGCGGTTGCGGCTCTAGCATCCGACCGAACTGAGCAGTGATCTGGATTCCAATCACTGTTCCGGCATTATCTTCGACGTCGATATCGACGGTGGCCGCCTTTACCGACTCGCGAATAGCTTCTAGATCTGGCGGGTCAAACCAACTAGTGGTCCGGCGTGCCACTTCATTCTCATTCAGGTGGACGGACGATGGCTCAGGAGTCCTGCTTGAGTCTGCCGGTTTGAGCTCCGTATCCGTGTTTGCCATGCCATCCAATGAAAAATCGCTGAGGGCTGGCTCCTCGCCTACAGACTCCGCGGGTGAGGGGTCCTCGTTGGTGAACTGTGCCGCGCGTTTTTCGTCTGGAACACCGTGCGGCTCCAGCGAATGAGAATAGTCCTGGCTCCGCTTTTCTTGATCCTCATACAAATTCTCTTCAAGTTCAATAGCGTCAGAAATATCAACATCGACTTGATCTGATGTCAGAGCTTGGTTGGCGTCCGATTCAGCCGAACCCGCGAATTCGTTCCTAGAATCGTTTACCACACTAGGCGGGGTCAGATTTCTCTCAAGTGAAGTGACGTACCTATGAGGCTGATCGAGTTCTGCAGATGGAACTTCTGGCCTGTCGTTCGGGTAAGCAGGAATATTACTCCTGCTTGATTCTTCCAGTGCTTCGTTGAGTTCGACTGGGCGGCGCCTGAATACGTCTCTTGCTCTCTCTGCAAAACCCTTTCCGGGCTCGTCTTGGCCTTCTTTGGCATTCTCACTAAGTCGATCCATGCAGGCGACGCTCCACTGTCCATTACCCCGATGGAGGGCAAGGTCAAAAGTCTTTTAAGGGCGTGATCTCCAGGACATTGACATTATCAATTGCGTTGCAGTAGAAACTGTCCGATATGTGATAGTCCGAAATGGGTCGCTACTACTCACTCGTTCTACAGGCCTTGAGCAGGACTTGGGGCTCAACATGCCCACGTGAGGCGCGGCCGTGCAACGTACATATGTGGTCGAATGGCCGGTTTGGATAGTCCCGTCTATTCTGGCGGAATCTGGCAAGCGGATCCTTCCGATGATCATTCTAGTGTCCAGCTGATTGGCAGAAAAGGGTCGCATCTTCGCAAATATGATTGTTCTGTCGGCGCGTTGTCAGCGCCTCTATGCGGTGTGTCGCGCTTCTTCGTCTGCGTCGGCGCAGCTCATGACGTCTAGAAGTTTCAGGACGTCCCGCCCGCTGAGGTTCGTACGGGTCTTACTCTCTGGAAGCCTTCTGACTGCCGGAAGCCATAAGTGCTGGAGCCTGGGGCTGCCGGTGTCAATATGCCCCGTCCGTCCGCGACTTGCTCCGGACGGCTGGGTTCACCGAGGCTGAGGGCGGGCGAAGGACATGGGATTACTACAGGCAGGTGCACGGCTGGAGAGGTTGGGGCTGGCTGATTTCGTTGGTACGGCTGAGATTCAGAAGATCGTGAAAGTTAGTCGGCAGCGGGTCTATCAGCTCACCAGGCGGAGTAGTTTTCCGGAGCCGGCTGCTGTTCTTGCTTCCGGGACAGTTTGGGTCACGGCGGAGGTCATAGCCTGGATCCGAGTCCATCGACCTGCGGATCTTCCGTGAGCGCGGGTCTCTATCTTGCTCAGGCTGCGCTGGACCGGCTGGCGGTGGCGGATGCCCATCTGAATCGGCACTTGTCGGGGACGCCGGGCGGGCTCTGTGCTGTGTGTCTGGAGCCGGAGCCGTGTCGGGCTCGGTATGAAGCGCTCAGGGTGTTTGATCAGTATGGGGTGCTTCCGCGTCGGCGGCCTGGGACTGCTGGTGTTCCTGGTCGGGGTCAGAGCTTTGACGGTTTTGCCGAGCCCCAGACTCGTTCGAACGATTTTGTGTGAGTGGCGACCATGCCGGCGTCGCTGGTGCTCTTGAGGTGGAGTACTGGGGCATGGGCTGCTGGGCGGCCGTAGATGTGGGAGTTGACCAACATCTCGTCGTCTGAGCGGCACAGCGAGTTGTAGAGGACCGTGTCGTGCAGGCGCACCTCTATGCCCGGCGTCGTTGTGAGCGGCTGGAGACTGACCAGGGCCGTTCGGATACGGACGCTCATGCCGGCGCCTACGCGTTCCTCGTCTCCACGATTGGCGATGTGTTCGCCGGTGGGGTCGCCCAAGGCGATTCGGACGCGTACGCCGCTGTGTGCCTTGTCTTGGAGCAGGGCGGGGATCGTGGCGTCCTCGGCGAGGAACAGGGCGCTGTAGGCCAGGACGTCGATCTCATGTTCGGCGCGGTGTAGTAGGCGTGCCCATACGTCGGTGGGGACGGCTGATCGGTGTGGGTAGACGATGCGGACCTCGTCGGACATGGCCGGCTGCTCGGTGGGGCGCGGCAGGGTGGGCCATAGGTCGTGGGCCTGCCAGCCGGTGATTCTGACGAGGGCGTCGCGGTGGCGGGGGTAGGGCATGCGGCCGGTCATCCAGCGTTGGACGGTCTTTGGGTCGACGGCGAGGCGTGCTGCTATGTCGATGATGTCTATCCCGGCGCTTCTGAGGGCTCGGGCGAGTGGATTGTTCACGCAACGACTCCCATCGCTGGCTACAGGCGTCATCGTAGTCAAGAAGTCCCTAGACGTCCTAGTCCTGTGGTTCACGTTGGGTCACTCGATCGGCAGACTCGGTATCGACGAAACGCCAGTTGAGCGGATGGGCTGCGATGCCGACGGACAAGCAAGCCGAGCATGAAACGGCACGTGAGGCTACTGATCGGCTGGCGCTCGTTCTTGAAGATGCCGGGTTCGACGTCGGTCAGGACTTCCCCGGACTGCACGATGCTATCGATCGTCGGGGCACTGTGGTCGTGCGGCTGGGCGATGTGACGCCGAGCGTGGCAGACCAGCTCGCCGAACTACTTTCCGGGGCTCGCCCATAGGAGGACGTACAAGCGACGAGGGGCACGGCCACATGGTGGCGGGCGCTAATCTGCCGGTGTGGCTGAGATTGAGCGTGCCCTCGAGTTGACGCGGCTGGTGCTTGCCGAGTCGATTCCGCGTCGCTGGGCGCACAGCCAAGGCGTCGGCCGTAAGGCCGAGGCGGTTGCTCACCTCGTCGGCGATGACGCGTCCGCGCTGGTGTGTGCGGCCTGGTTGCACGACGTCGGCTATGCGCCTGACCTGGTCGTCACTGGTATGCATCAGCTGGACGGCGCCCGCTACCTCCGTGACGTCGCTGGCATGGACGATCTGGTCTGCCGGCTGGTTGCGCACCACTCGTGTGCGTTCATCGAGGGTCGTAACCGAGGGCTGTCCGACGAACTCGCAAGGGAGTTCCCGCCGGTGGAGGGGTTGGCGTCGCATGCGATCACCTATGCCGACATGACGACCACTCCCGACGGTGAGCCGGTGGAGGTGGAGCGGCGGCTTGCGGAGATTCTTTCGCGGTACGGCGATGGCCACCTCGTCGCCGAGTCGATCCGTGAGGCAAGTCCGCTGATCATCGACTCGGTGCGGGTGATCGACGCGGCACTTGCCGAGCGGTGAGGTCATTCCGAGCGGGACAGGGTTCCCTGTTCGTCGCGGCTCCAGCGGCGGCCGGCGCTGTCCAGGAACTCGATCTGTACCGGTTCCGGTTCGACGTACGTCCGTAGCCATTCGGTCGGGGCGGGGCGTTGGATGGTTTGGCCGGGTGGGACCAGGCCGACGAACTCGACGTGCGGTTCCTCGTCGCCCCGTGCCGGGAGAGGTAGCTCAACCTCGTAGATCGGCATGGGGCTGGCGTTGTGGATGTGGAACGTCAGGTCGCGGGTGCCGTCGCGCTTGTTGATCAGTTCGATCCAGGCGCTGATCCGTTCGGCCTGAGCGCGTCGTTCTTCTTCGGCGCGGTCGGCTTCGCGGCGGTGCTCGCGGCGTAGGAGACGGAAGCCGACCAGGAACGCTCCGATGGTGCCGAGGGCGGAGAACGAGTCGGCTACGGCGCCGAGTGCGTCGCTATCCAAGGTGCACGTCCTGCGGCCGTGTGAGGAAGTGCTCGATCCGTCGGCGCATGGAGGGGTCCATCGGCAGTGAGCGGCACTCGGCTTCGGATACCCATCGGACCTCGGTGGTCTCGTCGCTGGGCGTCGGAGTTCCGCCGATCGGTTGGGCGGTGAAGACGATGGAGAACTCCTGTCGTACTTCGCCGTTGCTGGTGTAGAGGATGACGTGCCGCGGGTCGGTGAAGATCCCGACCAGGCCGGTGACCTCGACGTCGATACCGGTTTCCTCGGCTGTCTCCCGGACCGCTGTCTGAGGTAGGGACTCGCCGAGGTCCATCGCTCCGCCGGGGAGTGCCCAGTTGCCGTTGTCGGAACGGCGGATCAGCAGGATCTCGCCGCTGTCGTTGACCACGAGGGCGTTCGCCGACGGGACCAGCGCCGTTGGAGCGGGTGCGTCGGGGTCGTCGAAGTAGTCGATGCGTTGTCCCATCCGGCATTCACTCCAACGGTGTCGCGTGATCCCATACGTGCTCGAAGCTTTCCAGGTACGTCGTCACCATGCCCCCACCGGCGGCCCGCCGAAGATGCAGGACCGGGGCCTGAGCTGCGGTGAAGCTGTAGATGTGCGTGTTGACGAGTACCTGATCATCGGCGCGGTAGATCGAGTTGTAGAGCACCGTCCGGTGGAGCCGGAACTCGATGCCCTCGATGTCGCGTAGCGGCCGGTACATCACCAGGGCGTTGCGGATCTTCGCGGCCTGGACGTCGTCGACACCCTCGTCGGCTCCACGCTGCGCGACTGCATCGCTTTCCGGGTCGCCGAGCAGGATGCGTACCCGCGCTCCTGCCTCTGCCTTCTCCTTGAAGATTTTCTGGGTTCCGGCGTCTTCGGAGACGAACAGGCCGCTGTAGACCAGGACGCCGATCTCTTCCTCGGCGCTGGCGAAGACGTTGCGCCACAGGTCGGACGGGACCGTCCACCGGTGCGGATAGATCGAGATGATCTCGCTTTCGCTGGCGTTCGCGAGTTGATCGGGGCTAAGCGCGTCCGGCCACAGGTAGACCTCGTCGACGCCGAGGCGGGCGGCGACCGCGTACCGATGTCTGCGATAGGGCGTGCGCCCGCTGATCCAACGTTCGACGCTTTTAGGATCGACTTTCAGTGATGTCGCCAGGTCGGCTGGCGTGATCCCGTTCTCTAACAATGCGGTGCGTAGTCGCTCGTTCGGCATCGGCTTCCCGTCAAGACGTCCGGCGGCCTGACAAGGCTAGAGGAGACGTCTTCGATACGTCCAGCCATGACCTGATTACGTCCCGTCGATTGATCGCACTCTGATGGCACGCCGATGCAGCCCCGCATCGCCGGTCCGAGAGGAGATCAACCATGAACATCCACATCACGCGGGATCTGACCCCGACCTGCCCGTGCGGCGCCCAGCTCGCCGCCGGACACCCTGTCCTCTGCCGCAAGTGCACCAATCGACTTCGCTGGAACCGCCGGCACCAGCCGCGTGGCGGCCACGTCGGCACCGACCGGGGCCTCCGCTCCCGCCGCAATCGCAACGGCCGTCGTGGCGGTGACGCGTGACGATCGCCGTCTCCGCCGTCCTGCTACTCGGCGTCCTCGTCTACCTGCTGTGGCGGTATGCACGACTTCCGTTGTGGCAGGCCGCCGTCTGCGCAGCGTTCGGCTACTTCCTGGCCTCGTCGTCCATCGGCCCAGAGATCGGCAACGGGCTGCACACCCTGGCCCGGTTCGTCGCCGGACTGAGCCTCTAACCGTGAACATCCACCGACCGGAAGGAGACCCGAACCCGCACATGACCAACGACCAGCACATCCCACGCCCGACCATCGACCAGGAGGCTGTCCGCTCCCACCTGCACGCCGTCCGTCTGCGTCCTACGCCCGTCACTGTCTGGACTGTCATCGGGGACGTCCCGGTCCTGCTCGCCGAGGTCGACCGGCTCGCGCGGCTGGTCACCCGCACTCGGTGGGACTTCGCCGACCTGCTAGCCGCCGCTCGCGCCACTCTCTCCGCCGACCACGACGGCGAGTCCGAGCCGCTGACCTACCTACGTGATGCGGTCGCCGAGCACCAGGTATGTATGCCGCCTGAACAGGGTGAACTCGCCGAATGAGGGCCTACGGGCGGCGGCACCGGCGTTGGAGCCGCCGCAACCCACAACCGCTGCTGCTCGTACCCGATGAGCCTCTGACTCTCGTCGTTCTCGCTGCCATCGGTCGGGCTCTGTTCCGTTACCGATCGGAACTCGCGCCCGTCTTCCTCGCCCTGGTCCTGGTCGTCCTCGGGTCGGTCCTGCACCACAGCCGTCCCGGAGCGTGGCCGCTGGTCGCCGTCGTGACCGTGCTGGCGGCAAACGGCCGTGGCAGTGCGCGGGTGGCCCTGGGGGCTCACCCGTACCGCCGAGCGCGGCTACGCCACCACAACAACCGCCCTCACCGGCGGATGGCTCGCTGCCGCAACCGCACTCGGGCCGACCCGATCGCCTCTACCGACGCTCCTGATCCTGGCCGCGGTTGCGCTCGGCGTGCCGTGGTGGGCACATCGACGTCGCCGAGCCCGTGTGCGAGTGGACCGGGTCATCAACGCGTGGCCCAACCTGGCCGAGCAGATCGGCCTGGCCGGCTCGCGCATCATGTCGGCCGTCGTCGACACCTGGGGATGGCGTGCCCGCATCAAGCTGCGACCAGGTCAGAGCGTCGCCGATGTCATCGCCCGCTTGCCGGCCATCGAATCGGCCCTCGGCACGCGACCCGGTTCGGTTCGCGTCGAGCAGGACCCGGCGCACGCCGGCCGCTGCACCATGCGCGTACTCGCCACGGACCCGCACGCCGGCGCAATCCCATGGCCCGGCCCCACTTCCCGCTCACTCGCCGACCCGATCGAGCTGGGTGTCTTCGAGGACGCGACACCCGTACGCGTCGCACTACTGCGCCGGCACGCACTCATCGGCGGAACTACGGACTCCGGCAAGAGCGGCGTGCTCAACGTGGTCCTCGGAAACCTCGCCGCCTGCACCGACGTCGTCCTATGGGGCATCGACCTCAAGGGCGGCATGGAACTACGGCCGTGGGCGCCATGCCTGGACAGACTCGCCACCACCCCCGACGAGGCAACCGAACTGCTCGCTGACGCGGTTGCCGTGCTCGACGCCCGCGCACACGCCTCCGGGCGGGACAACACCCGCGTCTGGAAGCCCACACCGACCGCCCCTGCGCTGGTCATCGTGATCGACGAGTGCGCCGAGCTCGCCGACACCGCCCCGGACGCCGTTGGGCACGCCGAGTCGATCGCTCGGCGCGGGCGTGCCGTCGCCGTCGACCTGCTCGCCGCGACGCAGCGCCCGACCCAGAAGGCCATGCCCACCCGCCGGTGCTCTATCTCCGCGAAGACACCATCACCGACCCCGTTGACCGGTTCCTGCGTGAGGAACTCACCGGCGACACCCTCACCGCGACCCTGCGCGGCCTTGCGGACGCCCACTACCGCGCCGAACTCGCCCGACACCAGGGCGCGGACCAGACCCGTCGCTTGCGGCAGACGATCGAAGACTGCGACACCAAGATCAAGCGCTACCGGGCCGCACTCGATGCCGGAGGTGACCCCGTGCTCATCGCGTCCTGGATCAGCGAGACTCAACCGAACGAGACAACGCGACCGCCGCATTGCGCCTGAGCGGGGCGCCACCGCAACGGCTCAACGACGGGCAGATCACTGCGATAGTCGACGGCCTCGGCAGCCTGCTGACCGTGCTGCGTGACGCCGATCCCCGTGACAAGGCGGAACTCTACAGCCGCATCGGCCTGCGGATGACCTACCGACCTGGCCTAGAAACACTGAAGGCCGAGGTCGTCTCTGACGACTTCGGCCGTGTGCTTAACGTGTGTCCGAGGGGGGACTTGAACCCCCACGCCCGATAAAGGGCACTAGCACCTCAAGCTAGCGCGTCTGCCATTCCGCCACCCGGACTTGCCTGTACAACTTTACATGTCGCCTTCGCGGGCCTTGGACCAGGGTGGCAGGTCGGCGACCGCGGCTGTGAACGGGCGAGTGGCGCCCGGAGCGCGGGGCCGGTTCGGTGACGGTGCCATTCGGTCAGGGGCCGCAGCCTTGGTTTGTCCGGATGCTGACGCGGCGCCTCCACGGTGAAAACGGGCGTCATCTTGATCACTGAGCGTAGTTACAGTGGCGGGCATGGATGACGCGGATGGGGTGCTGCGGGGAGCGGTCCGTGTCTGGGCGGCCGGCGCTGCCTCGGAAGGGCCGGCCTACGAGCGGTGGTCTGAGCCGGGCGGATACACGCTGCGCGGCGGGACTCTCGGGTTCGCCGGGGCCGAGTTCGTCGTCTGGGTGGCCGTCGCGGCGGGTTCCGGAGTGGTGGGGAACGTCGCGTACGACGCCCTCCGGGAACTTGTCGGTGCCGTGCGGGAGCGGCACCGGGCAGAGCGGGTGCTCGGGGAGGCGGAGGCCGTCTTCCTGGCTCGGCTCGCGGTGCGGGTCACCCTGATCCATGAGGGGCTCGGGGCTGACCGGGATGTCGAGGTGCTCGGCGTTTCGTGGGACGGCGAGTGGCGGGTGCGGGCCCGCTGCGGGGCACACGAGTTCGACTTGGCGGTGACCGATCAGGCGCCGGAGGACGCCATGGTCTTCGGCGCGCATGTCGGCTGACAGGCGGTGGTTCATCGGTGCGGCCACGGCCCGCTACACCGAGGCTTCCGGGCTGGCCGAGCGGCCCGGGCTCGTCGACGAGGTCGCCCGGTTCGCGGGGCTGTTCGGCGAGCTCGGCTATGTGACGGTTCCGGGGTTCGGGCACGACCACACCGTGAGCGGGTTCAGCATGAACCTGCGCCGGTTCCTCATCGATCCTCA
The DNA here is from genome assembly GCF_030269225.1 of Actinoplanes sp. NBRC 101535. NCBI lineage: Bacteria > Bacillati > Actinomycetota > Actinomycetes > Micromonosporales > Micromonosporaceae > Actinoplanes > Actinoplanes sp. NBRC 101535. The sequence goes on from NZ_BSSY01000023.1 coordinate 38,389, forward strand.
GCGGACCGCCGACGACGTCGTCGTTCTCTACTACACCGGGCATGCGCTGGTGGAGAACGGCGAACTGTTGCTGCCGATGGCCGACACCGACGGCGACCTGTCCTTTACCAGCATGCGCGCGGGGGACCTCACCACGCGGTTCCTGGCGGGCGGCGTACGCGTGCGGCAGATGCTGTTGATCCTGGACACGTGTCATGCGGCGATCGGTGGGGCGAGTGCCGCGCGGGGTGCGATCGACGTGGTGAACCGGCTGAACCGGCTCGACGAGAATCCCAGCATCGCGGTGGTGGTGGCCGCCCGCCCGGCTGAACGGGCGGTCGAGTCGGCGTTCGGGACGGCGTTCGTGGCGGCCGTGCACGATCCGGCCAGCGGTGGGGTGAACTCCGATTTCCTGCCGCTCGACGGGCTGGTCGACCTCACCAACCGGAACACGCCGCCGTGGCAGCACGCCCGGCACTTTCTGGCCGGTGACCGGATCACGCCGTTCGTGCCGAACCCGCGGTCCGACCCGTGGTTGCGGGACCTGGATGTGCGTACCGGGGAAGGGCTGCGGCAGAAGGACGCCCGCCGGGCGGAACGGCTCGCCCATGTCCTGCCGGCGGCCCGGGGTCTGCGCCCCACCGACGACGTCGACGCCTGGCTGTTCACCGGGCGTGAGCATGCATTGCGTGACCTGGTGCGGTGGTTGAGCACCGGATCACCGGCCACGATGGTCGTCACGGGTGATCCGGGTTCGGGCAAGTCGGCGGTGCTCGCCCGGCTGTTCGTGCTCGCCGACCGGCGGCTGCGCGGGCAGGTGCCGCAGGTGCACCGCCTGGCGGCCGACACGATGCCGGCGGCCGGTGCGATCCGCGAGTTCGTGCACGCGCGGGGCAAGACCGCGCGGGGGCTGCTCGCCGCGCTCGCCGACGCCTGCGCGGTGGAGCGGGTGGCCAGCCCGGGGGAGCTGTTGCAGGCGATCCGCGGCAGGGAACCGATCGTCGTGGTGGTCGACGGCGTCGACGAGGCGATCACCGAGGCGGCCGACGAGAACGCGGAGCGTTCACCCCGGTCGATCTGGTGCTGGCGCCGCTGGCCCGGGCCACGCACCGGACGCCGCTGCGGCTGCTGATCGGGGTACGCCGCCATCTCGTCGCGCGGTTCGAGGATTCCGGCGTCGTCGATCTGGACCGGGAGGCGTACGCCGATCCGGACGCCATCGTGAAGTACACCCGATCGTGTCTGGTCACGCTCGGTGCGAGTTCGCCGTACCGCGGGCTGGATCACCGCCGGGTGCTGCGGGTGGCCCGGGCGATCGCGGCCGCCGCCGGACGGTCGTTCCTGGTCGCCCTGATCACGGCGCGCAGTCATGCGCTGCGGGACGACATCGTCGACCCGGGTGACGAGACGTGGCGGCGTGGTCTGCCCCGGGTCGCGTCCGAGTCGATCGACGACGATCTCCGCAGCCGGCTGGGCGACCGGATCGGCGCCGCCCGAGATCTGCTGTTGCCGTTGGCGTACGCGAACGGTCCGGGTCTTCCCTGGGAGGACGTGTGGGCCCGCCTCGCCTCGGCGCTGTCCGGCCGGAACTACTCGAACGCGCAGGTCAACTGGCTGATGAACGTTGCCGGTTACTTCGTGACCGAGAGCACCGAGGGCAACCGTTCGCTCTATCGGCTCTATCACCAGAACCTCGCCGACCACCTGCGCAGTGACCGTGACGAGGCGAGTGACCAGGCGATCATCGTGGACACCCTGATCGACGGGTACGTGGAACGCACCGACCACGGACGCTGGGACTGGGCGCGGGCGCACCCGTACATCACCACTCATCTCGCGGCGCACGCGGCGCGGACCGACCGTTTCGACGATCTGGTCACCGATCCGCGGTTCCTGCTGGCCGCCGATCCGGCGGTGCTGCTCAACGTGCTGCCCGCCGCCCGGAGCCGCGCCGCCCGGCTGGCCGCCGACGCGTACCGGCGGGCGGAGAGCCGGCTGCGGGCCGGTGACGTGGCGCAGCGGGCCGCCTGTCTGCAGCTTGCGGCGCGGTGCGGGCGGGCGCCGGAGCTGGCCGCGGCGGTCGACGATGCCGGGCTTGCGCCGGCCTGGTCGACGCCGTGGGCGGTGTGGCGGCTCCGGCCCCCGCACCGGGCTTTCCGCGGGCACGCCGGCAAGGTGTGGGCCGCGGCGATCCGGCGGATCAACGGTCAGGTACTGGTGGTGTCCGGGGGCATCGACCGGACCGTCCGGCGGTGGGACGCGACGACCGGCGACGCCTACGGTCCGGTCTTGACCGGTCACGAGGACGGCGTCTGGTCGGTGACGACGGGCGTGGTCGACGGCCGGGTGGTCATCGTGTCGGGCAGCGGTGACGGCACGGTGCGTCTCTGGGACGCGGCCACCGGCGTACCGATCGGTGCGCCGCTCACCGGGCACGGTAGGAACGTCTGGGCGGTCGCGGCCGGTGACACCGACGCCGGACCGATGATCGTCTCGGGTGGGGACGACGGCACGGTACGCCGGTGGCACGCTGCCGGTGGCGAGCCGGCCGGCCGGCCGGTGCGGGCGCATGCCGGTGGTGTGAACTCGGTGGCGATCGGCCGGGCCGGGCACCGCGCCGTGATCGTGTCCGGGGGCGCGGACGGGCTGGTCCGGATCTGGGACGCCGCCACCGGCGCGGCGGTCGGCGGTCCCCTGGCCGGGCACCACGGCATGGTGTGGGCGGTCGCGATCGGCGGTGACGGGGACCGCACCCTGGTCGCCTCCGGGGGTGTCGACGGAGCGGTGCGTCTCTGGGATGCCGGGACCGGGGCCCTGATGCGGACCTGCACCGGCCACCGCGACGGGGTGAGCAGTGTGGCCGTCGCCGTGATGGACGGCCGGTGCGTGATCGTGTCGGGTGGTGAGGACGGCACGGTCCGGGTCTGGGACACCGACAGCGGGACCATGGCCGGAGTGCCGTTCACCGGGCATGTCGACGGGATCCGCTCGGTCGCTGTCGGCGAGGTCGAGGGCCGTGCGATGGTGCTGTCCAGCGGGGACGACGGGACGGTCCGGCTGTGGGACATGGCGGCCGGTGTGCCGGTGAGTGACCCGTTCACCGGGCACACCGACGAGGTCCGGTCGGTGGCGTTCGGCGAGTTCGGCGGTCGCGGCATCCTCGTCTCGGGGGCGGATGACGCGACGGTGCGGCTGTGGGACGCCGCCACGGGGGAGGCGCTGGCCGAGCCGCTGACCCGGCATACGGGGCCGGTCAACACGGTGGCACTGCACCGGGGGCACGCGGTCTCCGGGGGAGCGGACGGTGCCGCGTACCTCTGGGATCTGTCCGGCCTGGCGGCCGGCCCGGTGCGTCTCCCCGGGCACGCCGGCGGTGTCTGGTCGGTGGCCGCGGGCTTCGTGGACGGAAGGGAGGTGGTGGCCTCCGGCGGCGCCGACGGCAAGATCAACCTCTGGTCGGTACGCGAGAGCGAAGCGCTCGGGGAGCCGCTGCGGGGACACACTGGTGGGGTGAACGCGGTCGCGGTCGGCGCCGTGAACGGCCGGAGCATCGTGGTGTCGGGTGGCGCCGACCGGACGATCCGGATCTGGGATCCCCGGACCGGCCGCACCGAACGGATCATCCGGAGTGGCGCGGCGGTCCGGTCGGTGGCGCTGTGCGAATCGCCCACCGGCGACGTGGTGCTGCTGCTGGTCTCCGGCGACGACGACCGGGTCGTGCGGCTGTGGGACGTCCGGTCCGGTGAGCCGGTGATCGAGCCGTTCCGTGGGCACGCCGGCCGGATCTGGTCGGTGGCCGCCGGGCGGGTCGGCACGCGCCTGCTCATCGTCTCCGCCTCGGCCGACCACACGGTCCGGCTCTGGGACGGCGAGACCGGTGAGGCGGTACGCGTGCTGACCCGGCACACACCGGGCATGACCTCGGTGGCGATCGCCCGGGCCGACGGCCGCGACATGATCGCGGCGGGGACCGCGGATCACACCATCGGGGTGTGGGACGCCGTCACGGGTTCGCCTGGAGCCCGGTTCACCGTGCACCTCGGCCGGGTCCTCGCCCTGGCCGCCGCGGTGGTGGACGGGCGGTCCGTGCTGGTGACCGGCGGCGACGACCACGTCCTGTACCGATGGAGCGAGGAGACCGGCGTACCCCGGGGCGATCCGCTGATCGGGCACAGTGGCCGGATCCGGGCGCTGGCCGCCGGGACGTCGCGGGGCCGGGCCGTGGTGGTGTCCGGGAGCGACGACGGCAGCGCCCGGGTCTGGGATCTCGCCACCGGTGAGCAGGCCGGGGTGTCCCTCGAGCACCGCCACACGGTCTCCGCTGTGGCGCTCGCAACCGACGGCGGCCCGCCGTTGCTCGCCACCGGTGGTTGGGACAACCTGATCCGGCTGTGGGATCCGGGCAGCGGCCGGCTCCTGCGGGTACTGACCGGTCACCGGGGGCGGGTCCGGTCGCTGGCGTTCGGCGAGGTGGACGGCCACCGGGTGGTCGTCTCCGGGGCCGCTGCCGACGGCACGGTCCGGGTGTGGGACGCCGAGCACGGGTCCGCGGTCGTCCTGCGCGGGCACCTCGACGGGGTGAACGCGGTGGCGGCCGGGCCGGACGGTCTGGTGATCTCGGGCGGCGACGACGGCACCGTACGGCTGTGGGATCCCGTGGGTGTCACGCCGGGCCTGCCGCCGTTGAGCGGCCACCGGGGCCGTGTCCTGTGCGTGGCCGCCGGCAGTGGCGAATACGAGGATCACATTCTTTCCGGCGGTGAGGACGGCACTCTCCGAATATGGCACAGGGGATCATCGAAGGCATATCTGATCATTGATCTGGCTGCTCCGGTGGCCGCTGTGGTGCCGAATGCCCTCGGCTGTTCCGTGGCGACCGAGCTGGGGTTGCTGCGCGTTCAGTTTCCACAGTGGCGTGAGGTCGCAAGGCCGGTTTAGCAGGGGATCTGCGATACTCTAGCCATGCCTTCGCTGGTCGGTCCCGCATTGACGGAGAACAAATTCCTAGCCGTATCGCAGCCGCGAATCACCATCGATGACCAATGGGTGCTGCGTCCGTGGCGCCCCGACGACGCCCCTTTGGTCGTCGAGGCGTTCGCGGATTCGGATATCCAGCGATGGAACATGCATCGGATGGATGATCCGGGAGAGGCCCGCGAGTGGATCGAGCAATGGAGCACGGGGTGGAAGGCAGGGGACGACGCGGGGTGGGCGGTGGCGCACGCCTCCGACGACACCGCCGCCGGGCACATCGCGTTGCGGGCCATCCGGCTGCGGCACGCCCGGGCCGAGCTGTCCGGCTGGGGTGTCCCGTCGGCGCGCGGGATGAGCATGGGGGCGAAGGCCACCGAGGCGCTGTCCCGGTGGGCGTTCGACGAGCTGGGGCTGCACCGGCTGTTCCTGCTCCACTCGGTGAAGAACCCGGCGTCCTGCCGGGTCGCGATCAACGGCGGGTATCGCCTGGAGGGCACGATCCGCGGCTATCTGCTGCACGCCGACGGCTGGCACGACATGCACATGCACGCCCGGCTGAGCAACGACACGGCCTGAGCGCGGCCCGGGGGTGGGGTTAACCCCACCCCCGGGAGGAGAGTCTCCACCATCGATGGACGAGCGCGGCGTCCGTAGCGTCGGGGCATGGATGTGCTGATGCCACTGATCTCCTCGCCGTGGCTGTTCGTGGTCGTGGTCGTGGTGGTGGCGCTGGACGGGTTCGTCCCGGTGGTGCCGTCCGAGGCGATGGTGATCGGGCTGGGTGCGGTGTCGGTGAGCGGCTCGCCGAACCTGCTCGCGCTGTTCGCGGCGGTGGTGGCGGGTGGCGTGGCCGGCGACCGGATCGCCTACCTGATCGGGAGCCGGGCCGGCGGGTGGTTCGCCACGGGCCGGCTCGCCCCGGCCCGGGAGAAGGCCGCGCGGGCGCTGCTGCGGCACGGCGGGGCGGCGATCATCGTCGGGCGTTTCCTGCCGTACGGCCGGACGGCCACCACCGTGATGTCCGGGGCGGCCGCGTTGCCGATGGGGCGCTTCCACCTGTTCACGGCGGTGTCGAGTGTCGCCTGGGCGGTGTACGTGATCGGGCTGGGACGGCTGGGTGGCGCGGCTTTCGCCGACGCGCCGCTGTGGGGTGCGGCCCTCGGTGTGGCGTTCGGCATGGTGCTGGCGACCCTCTGGGCGGTGGGGGAGAAGCGCCGCAGCGTCGCGGAAGCGCCCTGCTAGCGAGCTATACACACGGTTTATAAACCGTGTGTATAGTGGCCGGCATGTCAGTCAGCTTCGCTCTGCTGGGCCTGTTGGAGAACGGCCCACGCCACGGCTACGACCTCAAGCGCACCTATGACGACACCTTCGGCCGGGACCGCGAGTTGCACTACGGGCAGGTCTACTCGACCATGGCCCGGCTGCTCAAGAACGGCCTCGTCGAGGTGGAGGCGGAGCCCGGCGTCGGGCCCGACCGCAAGCGCTACGCGATCACCGACGCCGGCGTCACCGACGTGGCGGAGTGGATCGGCCGGGCGGAGAAACCCGAGCCCTACCTGCAGAGCACCCTCTACACCAAGGTCGTCCTCGCGCTGATGACCGGCCGGGACGCCACCGACGTGCTCGACGCGCAGCGCACCGAACACCTGCGGCTGATGCGGGAGCTGACCCGTCGCAAGTCCGGCGGCGACATCGCCGACGAACTGATCTGCGACCACGCCCTGTTCCACCTCGAGGCCGACCTGCGCTGGCTGGAGCTCACCGCGGCCCGGCTCGACCGCCTCGCCTCCCGGATCCGTTCCTGATTCCCTCACCCCAGGAAGTCCCCCATGACTGAACAACCACTGCTGACCGCCGAGGATCTGCGTCTGAGCTTCGGTGAGACCAAGGCCCTCGACGGCGCCTCCCTGCACGTCTGGGCCGGCGAGGTGGTCGCCCTGATGGGATCCTCCGGCTCCGGCAAGTCGACGCTGCTGCACTGTCTGGCCGGCATCCTGACACCGGAGTCGGGCCGGGTCGGCTACGCCGGGCGCGACCTGTCGGCGATGTCCGACACCGAGCGCAGCGCGCTGCGCCGGGGCGAGTTCGGGTTCGTGTTCCAGTTCGGTCAGTTGGTCCCCGAGCTGACCTGCCGGGAGAACGTCGCCCTGCCGCTGCGCCTGACCGGCACCGGCCGCCGCGAGGCGCACCGCACGGCCACCGAGTGGCTGGAGCGTCTCGAGGTCGCCGACGTCGCCGACAAACGGCCCGGTCAGGCCTCCGGCGGGCAGGGGCAGCGGGTCGCCGTCGCCCGGGCACTGGTCGGCCGTCCCCGGGTCGTCTTCGCCGACGAGCCCACCGGGGCGCTCGACTCGCTCAACGGCGAACTGGTGATGAAACTGTTCATCGCCGCCGCCAAGGAGACCGGGGCCGCGGTGGTGCTGGTCACCCACGAGGCGCGCGTCGCGGCGTATTCCGACCGTGAGGCCATCGTCCGTGACGGTGTCGTCCGCGAACAGGAGTACGTCCGATGACCCGCCTGCGGACCTGGGCCTTCGAGATCGGGCTGGGCGCGCGGATGAGCGTCGCCGGCGGCCGGGCCGGCTGGACGCGGCTCGCCCTGATCGCGACCGGGGTGGGCATCGGCGTCGCCGTCCTGCTGGCGGTCGCGACCCTGCCCACCGCGCTGGCCGCGAGCAATGCCCGCACCGAGGCCCGGACCGAGAACATCGCCGCGAGCACCGACCTGCCCCGCGGCGACGACACGATGCTGATCGGCATCGCGACCATGATGTTCCGGGGCGACTCCGTGCACGGGCGGATGCTGCAGGCGGAGGGCTCCCGGCCGCCGGTGCCGCCGGGCGTGACGACCCTGCCCGGCCCCGGCGAGATGCTGGTCTCGCCCGCCCTGGCCGACCTGATGGCCGACGAGCCGCTGCTGGCCCAGCGCTGGGGCGCCCGTGTCGTCGGCACCATCGCCGAGGAGGGGCTGTCCGGTCCGGCCGACCTCGCGTTCTACCTGGGCACCGACACGCTCACCGAGGAGACCGGCCACCGCATCGCCGGTTTCGGCTACGCCGGTGTCGAGGACGAGGGCGGCGTCTCCCCGGTCATGCTGCTGCTCTCCGCGGTCGGCATGGTGGTGCTGCTGATGCCGGTGATGGTCTTCATGGCCAGCGCGGTCCGGTTCGGCGGGGAAGCCCGCGACCGGCGGCTCGCCGCCCTGCGGCTTGTCGGCGCCGACGCCGCGATGACCCGGCGCATCGCGGCGGGCGAGACACTGGCCGGGGCACTGCTCGGGCTCGTCGTCGGTGCGGTGCTCGCGGTGGGTGCCGGTCTGCTGGTCAACCGTTATGCGTCCGGCGCGATGAGCTTCTACCTCACCGACATGCGTCCCGTTCCCGCCCTGGTCGCCCTGATCGCGGTGGGCGTGCCGGCGGTGGCGGTCCTGGTCACCCTGTCCGCGATGCGGCAGGTCGTGGTGCAGCCGCTCGGCGTGGTGCGCCTCAGCGGGACCACCCGCCGCCGTCTGTGGTGGCGCCTGATCCTGCCGGTGCTCGGCGTCGCGCTGCTCTGGCCGCTCAAGGACGGACTCGGCGGGAGTTCCGGTGTCGAGCTGCAGGCGGCCGCCGGGGTGGCACTGCTGCTGATCGGTCTGGCGCTGCTGCTGCCGTGGTGGGTCGAGGCGACCGTGCACCGGCTCGGCGGCGGCAGCGTGGCGTGGGAACTGGCGATCCGCCGCCTCCAACTCGACAGCGGCACCGCGGTCCGGGCCGTCTCCGGCATCGCGGTCTCGGTGGCCGGCGTGATCGCCCTGCAGGGCCTGGTCAGCGGCGTCGAGAGCACGATCGGTGGTGAGGGGGGCAGTGACGCCCGCCCGTTCCAGCACGAGATCCTGCCCCGCGCCGACCTGCCCGACCAGACCTGGATCACCGCCCTGGAGAAGACGCCGGGCGTGCGGGAGGTCCAGACCGTCCGCAGCGTCTACGGCGCCCAGGACGGCACCTCGGTCCGGATCCGGATCGGCGACTGCGCGGTGCTGGCGGCATTCGCCGAGACGGCCGGATGCGCCGACGGTGACGTCTACGCCGTCGACGTTCCGGCCGGCCCCGCCACCTACGAGCTGAGCGACGACACCACGTGGACCCCGCCGACCGCGAACCACGAGGTCGCCGCCACCCCGAGCTACGAGATCTACGGGCCGGCGCTGCTGATCACCCCGGGCGCGCTGCGGGGCATGAAGGTGCCGTCCGCCGAGACCAACTTCGCGCTGAACCTCGACACCGCCGACCCGGACGCGGTGGAGCACCTGCGCAACACCGTCGCGACGCTGGACCCGCAGACGCTGGTCTCCGAACCGGGCAACGCCACCGTCGCCGCCACCATGCGGACCATCCGGCAGAGCCTGCTCGTCGGTACGGTCGTGCTGCTCCTGCTGATCGGCGCGAGCCTGGTCGTCAACGTCGCCGAACAACTCCGCGAACGCCGCAAGGTCCTCGCGGTGCTGGTCGCCTTCGGCACCCGCCGGCGCACGCTGACCGGTTCGGTCCTGGCGCAGGCCGCGGTCCCGGTCCTGATCGGCATGACCCTGGCCGTCGGCTTCGGCAGCGCGCTGGCGGCGGCACTGATGGCGATGGTCGAGGCCCCGGTGACGGTCGACTGGTTCGGCATCGGCACGACGTCGGGCGTCGCCGCGCTGGTGGTGCTCGGCACGACGGCGGCGACCCTGCCCACCCTGATGCGCCTGACCCGCCCCGGCAACCTTCGCAGCGAGTAAGCCGCATCGGGAAGCCTTGGCCGCCGACGCCTCGTCACGGTGCCCTGCTACGGCCGGGAAACCTGTGGAGCGAGTCTCGGTGCCGGACTGGCGAGGTCGATGCGGGAGTGCCGCCGCACCGGCCTCGCCGGCCTCGTGCCTGCCCATGGTGTTGGTGAGGTCCGGCAGGTCAGCAGTCGTCCATCGGGTGGTCGACCAGCTTGATGCGGGCGGCGCGCTGCCCGGCGGAGTCCCCGTCGGCGGTGTAGGCGCGGCCAGGGCACCCGTGCGAGACCGTTTGCGGCGACGTGAACTGAGACCGAGCAGGTTGCCCGGGCGGCGGCTCAAGGACGGCGTGGGAATGCCGATCGGATGGCGTGGGGCCTGACACGCCGGAAGACGTACTGCACGACAGCGACCGGACCCATGTCGCGCGGGTTCGTGCGGCCGACGGCACCTGGCTGGTGTGTAAACGGCCGCTCGGGCCGCGCGCGGGGGAGCGTCTGCGCAACGAGCTGGCGGCGTTGCGCCGGCTGCAGGGACTTCCCGGCGTTCCGGTGCTCGCCCCGGGCGTCGACGACGGAGAAGGCGAAGCCGGGGTCGTTGCGGTCGTGGACTCGGTGGGGACCCCGCTGGGGGAGTTGCCCGCGCCCTGGCCGGTGGGTGGGCTCATCGAGTTGGCGCACCGGCTCGCCGGCGTGCTCGCCGGGGTTCACCGGCGTGGGGTGGTGCACCGGGACATCAGCCCGGCGAACATCCTGGTCGGGGTGGACCATCTGCCCGTGGTCATCGACTTCGAGCTGGCGGTGCTGCCCGCCCAGGACCGCAGCGTGCCGGTGCCCGACGAGGGGATGGCGGGCACCCTGCCGTACCTCGCTCCGGAGCAGACCGGGCGGACCGGCCGGCCCATCGATCACCGGGCCGACCTGTACGCGCTGGGGGCCACCCTCTACGAGCTGGCCACCGGGGCGCCGCCGTTCGGGCGGGACCACGATCCGCTCCAACTGATCCACGACCATCTGGCGCGGCTGCCGGACGCTCCGCACCAGGTCGACCCGCATCTGCCCAAGGGGCTGTCGGAGATCCTGATGCGGCTGCTGCACAAGGAACCCGACCGGCGGTATCAGAGCGCTGAGGGGCTCGCGTACGACCTGGCACTCCTCCACGACCGGTGGGAGCGCGGCAACCCGGACGGTTTCCGGCTCGGGGCGCGGGATTTCCCGATCCGGCTGGTGCCTCCGGCCCGGCTGATCGGGCGGGACCCGCAGATCGCCGCCCTGCACGGGCTGCTGGCCGAGGCGAGCGCCGGGCACAGCGTTTTCGCCCTGCTCACCGGGCCGCCGGGGATCGGTAAGACGGTGCTGGTCGAGCGGCTGCGCCCGGCTGTGGCCGCGGTCGGCGGGCGGATGGTCTCCGGGAAGTTCGACCAGTTCCAGAAGGGCCACGGCGGTGACGCGGTGCGGGAGGCGTTCGCCCGTCTGGGTGCCATGCTGCTGGCCGAGCCGGACGACGTGGTCGCCGGTCTGCGGGAGCGCCTGCGGGCCGCGCTCGGCCCGGAATCGTTGCGGGCTATCGCGGCGATCCAGCCGTCTTTCCGCGCACTCCTCGCCGCGGAGGAGCCGGACACCGAAGGGGTCGCGGAGTTCGTTCATGTCCGGGCGGCAGGGACGGCCATTCTGCGGACCGTCGCGAGCGCCGAGAATCCGGTTGTCCTCTTCGTCGACGATCTGCAGTGGGCCACGTCCGGCGCCCTGCAGTTCCTGGACGAGATGCTGGGCGAGGACGGCATTCCCGGATTGTTGGTTCTGGGCGCCTACCGTGTGGAGGAGATCGACGAGACTCACCCGTTGAGCGCGTTGCGGGCCCGTCTGCGCCGGGATCGGGGAAACGCCGCCGAGGTGTTGCTCGAGCCGCTGGGAGCGGAGGATCTGACCACCCTGGTCGCGGAGATGCTGCGCCTTTCCCGTGCCGATGCGGGGCCTCTCGCCGCGGTTCTCGCGGAGCGGACGGGAGGTAATCCGTTCGACACGGTGGAACTGCTCGACGCGTTGCGGCGTGAGGGCGAACTGGTGCCGGAGGGCGACGGCTGGACCTGGGACGGCGCGTCGTTGCGGCGTTTCGTCGGGTCCGGGGACGTGGTGGACCTGCTCGGTGCGCGGATCGCCGCCCTGCCGCCGCGTACCCGGGAGATGGTCGAGGTGATGGCCTGTCTCGGCGCGGAGGCCGACCGGGAGACGGTGCGGATCGCGAGCGGCCGGGACCCGCTGGATCTGGGACCGGCCGTCGACGACGGTCTGCTGGTTCTGCACGACGATGTGGCGCGTTTCCGGCACGACCGGGTGCAGGAGGCGGCTTCCGCGGGCATCGATCCGGGGGCGCGTGCCGCGCTCCATCTCACGATCGCCCGTCGGCTGACCGGGGCGGCCGTACCGGAGCTGTCGGCGGCGCCACACTATCTCGCCGGAATGAGTGCTCTGGCCGTACACGAGGAGGAGAAGGGCGCACACGAGGAAGAGAAAGGCGCACACGACGAAGAGAAAGCGTCGGTGGCGGGTCTTTTCCGGCGTGCCGCGGCAGCGGCCCGGCGGCTCGCGAACTATGCGGGCGCCGAGCTTTATCTCGCGGCCGCGCTGCGTCTTCGGGAGAAGACCGATGCGGAGTACGCCGAAACGACCGTCGACTGGCATGCCGCGCTGTGTGCGCTGGGCCGGTTCGACGAGGCCGACCGTCTTTTCGAGGAGATCGCGGCGACCGAGCCGGATCCGATCCGGTTGGCGAATCCGGCCGCCGAGCAGATCAGTGCCCTGTTGCGGCGGCGGATGATGGACGAGGTTTTCACGCTGGGGTTCGGGATGCTGGGGCGGCTCGGTGTCGATGTGCCCGGCAGGGAGCGGATGGGGCCGATCGGCCGGGCCGGTCTGGCCGATTTCTATCAGTGGCTGGACGCTCACGACGCCGATGCCCCGTTGCCGGAGCTGACCGATTGCCGGCTGCTGACCGCGTCCGTGGTGATCAGCCGGATGGCCCTGGCCGCGCTCTTCGTCGACCCCGAGATCACGACATGGCTGGTCGCCACCGCCGCGGGCATCTGGTCCGGTGACGGCGTCTGCGAACCGTTGGTGGCGGCGCTCGGGCACATCGGCTGGGTCACGATCGGCGGTGGCGGCGCATACCGGGACGCCTATGACGCGGCGCGGCACGTGATGGCCGTCTGCGAGGCCCGGGGCTGGGAACACGGTGCGCTGCACGCCAGGTTCATGCACGCGATCGCGACCGGGTCGTGGTTCGAGCCGCTGTCGCGGTCGGTGGCGCTGGCGCAGAGTTCGCGGGAGGGGATGCTGCGGGTGGGGGACCCGCACAACGCGTTCTACACGTTCTACACCTCGTTGACGCAGATGGTGGACTGTGCCGATCTGGACGCCCTGGAGCACGAGGTGACGGCGGCGCTGGCGATGGCCGATCGTCTGGGTGCGGCTCGGGAACGTCTCACGTTTGCTGTTCCCGGACGGTTCGCGCAGGCGATGCGGACCGGAACCGATCAGCCGCCGGAGGGCTTCGACGAGGAGGCGCACCTCGCGGCTCTGGCCGGTGACGACATGGCCGTCCTGATCTATCTGACGATTCGCGGGCTGTCCGCCGCGATCCTCGGCGAGGACGCCGTTCTGGCAGCGCACAGCGCCCGGGCGGTGCCGCTGGTGTCCTCGGCGCCCGGCACCTCGTTGACCGTCACCACGCATCTTCTCGGTGTTCTCGGCGCGCAGGTCCGGGCGGATGAGGCCGGGGCGGCCGAGGACCGGGACCGCTGCGTCGGATTCCTGGCCGCCCGTGCCGCTGACCATCCGCCGAACTTCCGGTACCTGCTGCGGTTCGCCGAGGCGGTTCGGGCCGAGACCGTCGGTGACCCGGACGGTGCGGCGGCGGCCTACGACGACGCGATGGCGGTGTCCGGGGACGTCGGCACGGCCTGGCAGCGACCGCTGATCTTCGAGCGGGCCGCCCGGTTCTATCTGCGCCGGGGCTACCAGCAGGTCGGACTCCGGCTGATGGCCGAGGCGATGGACGGGTACGCGCGCTGGGGCGCGACCGGCAAGGTGCGCCGGCTGCGGCGGGAGGAGCCGGGGCTGGCCGAGTTCTCCCGGGCGCCCGGCGGCCGGAGTGTGTCGAGCAGTCACAGCGTGGACCTGTCCGTCGAGGACATCGACCTGATCGCGGTGCTCGACGCCGCCCGGGCGCTGAGTTCGGAGACCTCCCTGGACCGGCTTCAGGGCCGGGTCCGGCACGTGCTGAGTCAGCTCACCGGCGCCACCACGGTCCACATGATCCTCGCGGTGGGGGAGGGCTGGGTGTTGCCGGCCCTCGACGACCGCGCCGAGATGCCGGTGGAGGAGGCGGCGTTCCAGGGGCTGCTGCCGTTGAGTGCGGTGCGCTACGCCGAACGGACCGGGGAGCCGTTGCTGGTCGACGACGCCGCCCGGGACGAGCGGGTCGGGCGGGACCCCTGTCTGGCCGGGCTGGAGCACTGTTCGCTGCTGGTCGTCCCGGTGTTCAACCACGGGCGGCCCGCGGCGATGCTGGTGCTGGAGAACCGGCTCAGCCGGCGCGCGTTCTCGGTCAGCCGGCTGGACGCGGTCCGCCTGATCGCCGGCCAGCTGACCGTCTCGCTGGAGAACGCCCGCCTGTACGCGTCCCTGGAACGCAAGGTCGCCGAGCGGACCGAGGAGTTGGCCGAGGCGAACCACCGCCTGGAGCTGATGACCGTCACCGACCCGCTCACCGGGCTGGCCAACCGCCGCAAGCTCGACGCGGTGCTCGCCGACGAGTGGGTCCGTTCGCGGCGGACCGGCGCCCCGATCAGCGTCGTGATGATCGACATCGACCACTTCAAGCGGTATAACGACCACTATGGTCATCAGGGTGGCGACGAGTGCCTGCGGGTGGTCGCCGAGGCGCTGCGAGACAGTGTGCGCGGCACCGACCTGGTGGCGCGGTACGGCGGTGAGGAGTTCTGCGTCGTGATGCCCGGTACCACCGGCGACATCGCGCTGCGGGCCGGTGGCCGGCTGGTTCGCGCGGTGGCCGAGCTGGCCGTCCCGCACGTCCTGGCCGACGCGGGCATCGTGACGATCAGTGCCGGTGTCGCCACCGACGCGGCCGGTTTCGCCGACGAGCCGGAGCGGCTCACCAAACTCGCCGACGCCGCCCTGTACGAGGCGAAGCGGGCCGGCCGTAATCGGGTGGCGCCGGTGTGAGGTGATTTCAAAACTTGATTCACTCCAGAAAAGTCCGCTAGGTTCTTCGCATGACGTCCGACTTCGCGGCTCAGCTGCGGGCGGCCTCGTTGCGCGTCACCCGTCCTCGTCTGGCGGTGCTCGCCGCGCTCCACGACCGCCCGCACGCCGACACCGACACGGTGATCGCCCTCGTGCGGGCCAGCCAGCCCACGGTCTCCCACCAGGCGGTCTACGACGTGCTGCGCGCGTTGACCGACGCCGGTCTGGTGCGGCGCATCCAGCCCGCCGGCGCGACCGCGCGGTACGAGACCCGGGTTGCCGACAACCATCACCACATCGTGTGCCGCTCGTGCGGCACGATCGCCGACGTCGACTGTGCCGTCGGACGGACCCCCTGTCTCACCGTCTCGGACGACCACGGTTTCGCGGTCGATGAGGCGGAGGTCGTCTTCTGGGGTGTATGCCCCGAATGCCTCACCAAGAACGCCGGCTCGGAAGGACAGCAATGACCGACAACCAGGACATCGCGGGCAAATGCCCGGTCGCTCACGGCAGCGGCAGCGAGAGCGAGAACCCGGCGATCGACGCGCCGACCCCGCAGACCGGTGGCCGCCCGCGCACCAACCGTGACTGGTGGCCCAACCAGCTCGACCTGGCGCCGCTGCACACCCACTCGCCGAAGGTCAACCCGCTGGCGCCCGACTTCGACTACGCCGAGGAGTTCGCCAAGCTCGACGTCGACGCGCTCAAGGCCGACATCACCGAGGTCCTCACCACCTCGCAGGAGTGGTGGCCGGCCGACTTCGGCCACTACGGCGGTCTGATGATCCGCCTGAGCTGGCACGCGGCGGGCACCTACCGGATCCACGACGGCCGCGGTGGCGCCGGTGACGGCGGTCAGCGGTTCGCCCCGCTCAACAGCTGGCCGGACAACGCGAACCTGGACAAGGCCCGCCGCCTGCTCTGGCCGGTCAAGCAGAAGTACGGCCAGAAGATCTCCTGGGCCGACCTGCTGGTGCTGGCCGGCAACGTGGCCCTGGAGTCGATGGGCTTCAAGACCTTCGGCTTCGGGTTCGGCCGGGTGGACGTCTGGGAGCCCGAGGAGATCCTGTGGGGCCAGGAGGACACCTGGCTCGGTGACTCGCGCTACGTCGGCGACAAGGAGATGGCGCCGAACGTCGGCGCCGCCGAGATGGGCCTCATCTACGTCAACCCGGAGGGTCCGCGGGGCAGCGCCGACCCGCTCGAGTCGGCCTGGTTCATCCGCGAGACCTTCCGCCGGATGGCGATGAACGACGAGGAGACCGTCGCCCTCATCGCGGGCGGTCACACCTTCGGCAAGACCCACGGCGCGGCCCCGGCCGACGGTGTGGTCGGCGCCGAGCCCGAGGGCGCCCCGATCGAGGCCCAGGGCCTCGGCTGGCTGAGCACGCACGCCAGCGGCAAGGGCGGCGACACCATCACCTCCGGCCTCGAGGTGACCTGGACCGACAAGCCCACCCAGTGGAGCAACCGGTTCTTCGAGATCCTCTTCGGGTACGAGTGGGAGCTCACCACCAGCCCCGCCGGAGCGAAGCAGTGGGTCGCCAAGGACGCCGAGGAGATCATCCCGGACGCCCACGACTCGTCGAAGAAGCACCGTCCGACGATGCTGACGACCGACCTGTCGCTGCGCGTCGACCCGGCGTACGAGAAGATCTCCCGCCGGTTCCTGGCGAACCCGGACGAGTTCGCGCTGGCGTTCGCCAAGGCCTGGTACAAACTGCTGCACCGTGACATGGGACCGGTCAGCCGTTTCCTCGGCCCGTGGGTGCCCGAGGCGCAGCTCTGGCAGGACCCGGTTCCGGCCGTCGAGGGCGCCCTGGTCGGCGACGCGGACATCGCCGCCCTCAAGGAGAAGGTCCTGGGTTCCGGCCTGACGATCGCCCAGCTGGTCTCCACCGCCTGGGCGTCGGCCGCCAGCTTCCGGTTCACCGACAAGCGTGGTGGCGCGAACGGCGCCCGCCTGCGCCTGGAGCCGCAGCGCAGCTGGGAGGTCAACGCGGCCACCGGTGACGTGCTGGCCAAGCTCGAGCAGATCCAGGGCGAGTTCAACGCCGCCGGTGGCGCGCAGATCTCGCTGGCCGACCTGATCGTGCTGGCCGGTTCGGCCGCGGTCGAGAAGGCGGCCGCCGACGCCGGCGTCCCGGTCACCGTGCCGTTCCACGCGGGACGTACCGACGCGACCCAGGAGCAGACCGACGTCGAGTCGTTCGCGGTCCTCGAGCCGCGGGCCGACGCGTTCCGCAACTACCTGCGGGCGGACGAGAAGACCCAGCCCGAGGTGCTGCTCGTCGACCGGGCGTACATGCTGAACCTGACCGGCCCGGAGATGACCGTCCTGCTCGGCGGCCTGCGGACGCTCGACGCGAACGTCGGTGGCGTGGCCCACGGCGTTCTCACCGACAAGCCGGGCGTGCTCACCAACGACTTCTTCGTCAACCTGCTCTCCCCGGGCACGAAGTGGAAGGTGTCGGAGGACAGCGAGAACGTCTACGAGATCCGTGACCTGGCGACCGACCAGGTCAAGTGGACGGCCACCGCGGTCGACCTGATCTTCGGCTCGAACTCGCAGCTGCGCGCGGTCAGCGAGGTCTACGCCAGCGCTGACGCCAAGGAGAAGTTCGTCAAGGACTTCGTCGCGGCCTGGACCAAGGTCATGGAGCTGGACCGCTTCGACATCGCCTGAGTCACGCACTGAGTGAAGGGCCCGGCCTCCCCAGGCCGGGCCCTTCCGCGTCTGCCTACTTCTTGGTGGAGGTGGCGGCGACGTTCGCGGTGATGCCCAGCACCGAGGCGCCCACGGTGGTCTCGGAGCCGCTCAGCTTGACCGAGGCGCCCACCGGCAGGTCCGCCAGCGAGACGCTCTTGCCGTTGATCGTGACGGTGGCCTTCGGGTCGACCTTCAGCGTGAGCGGCTTGGCCGACGGGCCGGTGGAGACCGTGATCGTGCCGGACTTGACGTCCACCGCGGTGACCGCGCCGGAGAGGTTCAGGTCCCAGCGGGACAGGGCGGTCAGGGTCTTGGCCGAGGAGACGCCGTTGGTGGTGACGCCGGTGACCACGACGGTCGCGCCGGACGTCAGCTTGCCCAGCCCGGTGACCTTGCCGTCCAGGGTGATCAGGGCCTTGTCGGCGACCGGGATGACGTCGGTGGCGAACCCGCCGGCGGTGGTGAGGGAGAGCCGCTTGACGGTGACGGTCCGCTTGGCGTCGTCGGCCGAGACCACCGAACCGGCGGTGGCGAACGGCAGGACCGAGGCCGCCGAGACCTTGGTGGCCAGCGAGATCCCGCCGTCGGTGACATTGCCGGAGAGCGTGATGCCGGCGCCGAGCGGCAGCTTCGCCACCACGGTGAGCTTGCCGTCGACGGTGACGAGGGCCTTGGGGGAGACCGAGACCACGGTGCTCTTGCCGGTGGCATCGGTGACGGTCACCGTGCCCTTCGTCGCGTCGACGCCGGAGACGGTGCCCTCGGTGGTGAAGGTCTTCACGTTGCTGCCCGAGCCCGCCTGCACGCTGGAGCCGGCGGTGGCGGCCAGTGCGGGGGTAGCGGTGGCGATGCCGGTCAGGGCGATACCGGCGACGGCGGTGACGACGGCAGCGCGGTGACGGATCTGCATGGGGGTTCCTCCAGGATCGGGCGCCGTTGTCGGCGTTGCACACCACAATCGGTGGCGGCCCGAATACCTGGAGTAAACGTGTGGAGCCGTTCGGTCGCAGACCGGTTAGCGGATGACAACCTGCGCGGGCGTGGCGAGAGTCCGGTACGCGGCGAGAACCGTCCCGTCCGTGCCGGAGACCACCCAGTACTGACCGGCGAAGGTCTGCTGCGTGTACGTCTCTCCGGTGGTCAGGGCGGCGTAGTC
The DNA here is from genome assembly GCF_030269225.1 of Actinoplanes sp. NBRC 101535. Lineage (NCBI taxonomy): Bacteria > Bacillati > Actinomycetota > Actinomycetes > Micromonosporales > Micromonosporaceae > Actinoplanes > Actinoplanes sp. NBRC 101535. The sequence goes on from NZ_BSSY01000023.1 coordinate 57,219, forward strand.
CCTGCGCTCCCCGTCGTAGTTGATCCACGACACCATGACGGAGGCGCCGCCGGTGTTCCGGAAGTGGATCCGCGTCTCCGGGCCGGGGTCGGGGGCCGCCACCGCCTCGGACGCCGGCAGCGCCGCGAGCTCCGGCCAGGTGTCCGGGTCGTCGGACACCGGCGCCGCGGTCTTCGTGACAGCAGCCGTTGATGGCGGCTCGGCAGTGGACGCCGACGGGGTGAGCTGCCCGATCACCACGCCGATGCCGACGCAGAGCACGACCGCGAGCGCGACGACCGCCCCGACGAGCGGCCGGTTGCCCCTCTTCTCCAAGACTGATTCCTGCTGGACCGGTTCCGGCTCCGGCGGCGGCGCGGGATCGTGAGCCGTCGGCGGGTCGTACGGAATCTCGGGCAGCGGCGGGTCGTAGGGATCCACCGGCTCGGCGAGGGGCTTGTCGATCACCCGACCACGATATTGATGATCGGGAACCGGTCGACCTTCGGGGGCCATAATCGATGGATCTTCAACGATCAACCCTACGATCTTGCAGGGCAACACAACTAATCTTGCGAACGTGCCAGGATCATCGTTGACCGCCGTTGTCCGCCCCGCCATCGAAGCCGACGTGTCCAGCATCGCCAGGATCTGCTCCACGTCCTACCGCGACGCGTACCGGGACCTTCTGCCCGAGGGCTACATCGAACGCAGCGTCGTCGCGTTCTACGAGCCGGAGAGGGTCGCCAAGGAGGTGTCACCCGCCCCACCGGACTGGTTCGGATACCAGGTTATCGAGGAGGACGGCCGGATCCTCGGCGCGGCCGGCGGCGGCATGAGCGGCCCCACCGCGGGCGAACTCTCCCTGATCTACCTCGAGCCGGCCCAGCGCGGGCGCGGCCTCGGCACCCTGATGCTCGACAGCGTCACCGATCAGATCCGGGCAGCCGGCGGCACCGAGATGTGGGTGTCGGTCTTCCTCGGCGACCGCAACGGCATCGGCTTCTACCGGGCGCGCGGCTTCCAGCCGATGGACACGGTCCGTGCGGCCCTGTCCCGCGTCGACGACCACATCGTGAGCCTGCGCATGTGCCGGCAACTGGGGTGACGGTCAGCTCGGGCGGGCGTACTTCAGCAGGCGCAGGCCCTCCAACCGCAGCACCTCCGGGTAGATCGCCTGGTAGATGTGGCAGTTGGGGGACTTCACGTCGAACCGCCCGGTGGCCCGGAACGTGGCGACCGAGCAACCGCCCGAGCACCAGTACCGCCACGAGCAGTCGCGGCAGCCCTCCTTCTCCTCGACGGCCAGGTTGAGCACCGTCCGGGTATCGGAGCGGACCAGTTCGAGCGGGTCGTCGCGGAAGACGTCACCGAGCGTCCGCTCGATCTCCATGTGACACTTGGCGACGCGTCCGTGCTGGTCGACGACCACGTAGTCGCGGCCGACCCCGCACGAGTGCTGCCGGGGCTGCAGCAACTGCCCACGGTCGAGCACCGTGCCGAGGACACTCCACGGTGGCAGGCGATCCTCGATCACGGCGAACGCGGCCCGCAACGCCGCGATCATCTGCTGCTCCTCGTAGCGCAGGTCGTCGAACCCGGAGGCGCACTCGTTGTCGCGGAAGAAGTTCAGGCTGAACGTGAGGTCGCGGTCCAGGGCGAAACGCACCGCGTCGGCCACCCCGTCCGCGTTCCGGCTGGTGATCGTGATCGACAGATGCGGTGCGACACCGAGCTGCGCCAGCCGGGCGATGGTCCGCTCGACCATCCGGAACGACGGCTTGCCCGCGGTCGACGGCCGCTGCACGTCGTGGCTCGCTCCCACCCCGTCCAGCGAGATCATCACCTTGATGTCCTCACCGGCCAGCGCCGCGGCGAGCCGGGGCGGCACCATGACGCCGTTCGTCAGCACGGTGGCGTGCAGGTCCAGGCCGTTCCTTCCGGCCACCTCCTTCGCGTACGCGTGAAGCGTCACCACCAGGTCCGCGTTCAGCGTCGCCTCGCCACCGGCGTACTTCATCTTGACCGCGGGAAATCCGTGCCGCACCGCCGAGGCCACCACGGCGTCGATCGCGGCCCGGCCGGTCGCCTCGTCCATCGGCTCCCGGGTCTTGGCGAGATAGCAGTACGGGCAGCGCAGATTGCAGTCGTTGGTCACGTGCAGCCAGGCGGTGAGCATCTCCCCGCGGTCCGATCCGGAGAAGTCCGGCCGGACCGGGGAATCGGCCGGCTCGATCATTTCCAGAGCGTGCAGCCGATTCACCACGGAATGGAATTCCGCCCGGGTCGCGGCATCCAGCGCCGCCCGGGCGGCCGGCACCGTCACCGGATCGGCGAAACCACGGAAAATCCGCCGGGCCGCCGCGTCGACGACCACCGCGCCGCCGTGCCCCAGCGGATTGAACAAGGTGCTGTACGCGTCGTCCACGGGTATTTCGACGACGTTGCGCCCACTCACCCAGACGTCGTCGTTCTCACCCGGCGCCGGCTGCCGTGGTGCCCGCCGCACGCTGGTGCTGCTCACCTCACAGGCGCAGTCCTCGCAGTTGTGCACCAGGTGGCCGCCGTCGCCGCCGACATCGGCGCCGGACAGCACGACGGCGTGCCCGTCGGATTGCATGCTCGCCACGATCCAGCCTCCATGCGGTCGGCGAGAAGCGGTAACAGATCAGTACAGCTCTTCCAACCGTGCCAGGAGCTCGACGGATCCGCCCCACGATTGCCGCAGACTCTCCTCCCACTGCTCCTGGACGTTTTCCGGGAGCCGGACGAACAGTTCGCGGAATTTAGCGAATTGGTCGGGAATGGCGGTCACGCCATGGGAACGCTGATAGCCCTCCGCAATGCGCTGGAATCCTTCGGTGTAGTGGAGTAGGGCGTCCGGCAGCCGGTCCGGGTCGCCGGCTTCCAGGGACTGCCGGACCAGGACGTGGCCCTGAACCAGCCGCCAGCGTCCCGCCAGGCTGGGGAAGGTGTAGTCCGCGGACACCTGCGCGATCTCGTCGGCGTGGACGCCGGTCTGCGCGCGGTAGTGGTCCCGGCCGGTGAGCTGCCACGCCTCGTAACTCAGTTCGGCGTACTCGACCATGTTGGCGAAGAGGAACCAGCCGTCGGACAGGGCACGTGCCTGCGTGATGCCCTCGTGCAGGTACCGCAGACCCCGGTCCCGGTCGGTGCTGCCGTAGATGCGCCCGGCCCGGTTCAGCGCCGACGGGTAGCTGCGGATCGCCTGGTCCCGGCAGATGTCCAGGGCCAGGCCGATGCGCTTTTTCGCCTGCTCGGCCGGGTGCGGCACACCCTCCACCTCGACACCGCGGCGCATCGCCTGATGCAGGCAGACCGCCTGCTGCTGGTAGATCTGACCGAGCCAGTGCCAGCTGCGCAGACTGTGGAACAGTCGTTCGGCGGTCCGGTAACACCGCCATGCCTGGTCGAACTCGCCGTCGAACCGGTGCAGTTCGCCGTGCACACTCCAGCCGATGCCCTCACCGGACCGCTGCTGGAACCGCTGCCTGATCTTGATCGCGCTCTCGACCAGCTGGTGGCCCTCGTGCCGGGAGCCGCTGAGGCCCTTCACGTACGCCCAGTTGATACGGATCGACGCCATCTCGCCCTGGTCCTCTGCCGGGCTGCGTTTGCGGACCTTCTCCCAGATGAGCTGGTGGGCCCGGCCGTACGCGGCGTCGGCCCGGTCCCAGCGCCCGACGTTGCGGTAGTAGAACCCGAGTTCCTTCTCGGCCTCGGCCCGGCGCTTCGGCCGGTCCTCCTCGGGCAGGAAGTCGGTCTCGGCCAGGGACAGCTCGAACTCGGTCAGGCCCTCGGCCACCCGGCCCGGCAACCGCATGTAGACGTTGCCCCGCAGAATGTGGACCTGGTAACGGCTCAGCGGTGGCGAGTGCCGGACCGGCAGGCCTTCCAGCACCACGGCGGCCGGCTGCCAGCTCTCGGTCGTGACGAGGTACGCCGCGATGGCGATGCCGATGTCGACGTAGACGGACGGCGAGGTGCCGATCAGCCAGCGGTGGAACGAGTCGACCGCTTCGGCGACCGCCTCGGTGACGGCGGGGGTGCGGTCCGCACCCGGCAGGAAACGCTGCATCTCCATCGTGACCAGGCTCTGGAACAACACGTCGTTGTCCCGGCGGGCCTGCTCGACGGACTGCAGGAACTCCCGGCAGCCGGGTTCCGGGTCGAGCAGCACCTGGTAGTACAGGTGCGCCGTGCGCAACTGGTCGAGCTCCCGCTTGTCCTGGCTGAGATGCTCCACCTCGAGGATGAAGGTGGCGTCCGGCGCCGCGGAGGTGTCGTCCTCGACCTTGGCGCGGAGCCGGTCGTTGAGGGAGGCCCGCCGTTCCCGGTAGACGCGGGCCTGCTCGTCGGCCCGGACGCCGTAGATGCGGACCGCGCGTTCCCACAGGTCCCGGCGCCACCGTTGATCGCTGTCGTGGACCGGGATGATCCGCTGGGCGAGTTCGTCGGCGAACGCGTCGTGCAGCGTCACGTAGTGCCGGTTGGCGCGCGGCCGGATCCAGGGGATGTCCAGCAGGAGGAACCACGCGTCCTGCCACGAGGCCAGTTCGGCCGGCATCGGCCGGTCCGCCATCAGCTCCAGCCAGATCGGCAGGCTCACGTTCTTGCGGATCACCGCGAGACGTTTGGTGGCCTCGTGCCAGAAGTCGCTGTCGCGGTACGGCGTGACGAGGCGGCGCTTGAAAGCCTCGTGCAGCAGGCGACCGGCCGGAGTCGGCTCCCCCGGAAGGGGCAGGTCGGCTGCGATCTCCGCGAGGCTCGCCGCGGCCTCCTCGGGCATCCCACGGTCCTGCAGATAGTCCAGCGTGATCGCCAGCCAGAGCGGATGGCCCTGCGCCAGGTGGGCGAACTTGGACTTCTCCTCGGCGGTCAGCGCACCGGCGATCGCGCTGGTCTCCAGATAGGCCAGTGACTCGACCATGCCGAAGGGCCCGAGACGCAGCGAGGTCACCGGGATGTGCTGATGCGGATCGCTGAGCTGCTCGGCGATGGCGTCCAGCGCCTCCTCACCGCCGTGCGGCGGCCGGCCCGAGAGCAGGAACAGCGTGTTCGGCAGCGATTTCATCCACTGGGTCACGGTGACCAGCAGATCCATGCCGCGGATCGCCTCGACCGTGTCCAGCGGGATCACCACGACGGTGCCGGTGGCCCGGACGAACGAGGTGTAACACTCGACGAAGACCCGCTTGATCCGGGCGAGATGGCTGACCACGGTCTCGTACGCGATGTCGTCGTGTTCCAGCCGGGGCAGCTCGGACAGGTATCGGAGGTACTCGGCGAAGTGTCCGCCGTCCGGGTCGAGCTGCTCGACCGTCCTGCGTTCGAGATTGGAGAGAAGCCAATACTCCGAGTCGTCCATGTCGATCGGGGCGAGCCAGACGGCCACCCCGTCCCGGCCCCGGGCGCCGAGCGCGCGGAGCATCTGGGTTTTGCCCACCCCGCCGGGACCGTAGAGCAGAACGGCACGGCTCTCGCCGTCCTCGCGTACCCGGGCCAGCTCGGTTTGGATCTGTTTCTCCTCGGCCGGGCGGGGGACGTAGTCGGGGTAGAGGCCGGGCTCATGCATCGCTGCCTCCCGCGGGCGACGAGATGATCGCGATCAGCCGGTTCGCCAGGCCGGACTCCACGCCGAGGACCTCCTGCAACTCCTCGTCCCGGCTGATCCGGGTGGCCACGTAGTCCCGCAGTTCCCCGGCGACGTAGAACGAGGAGGGCCGCAGGCGCTCGCGCATCCGGTCGGCGGTGGCGGACAGGACCGCCGTCAGCTCGGCCGGCCGTTCCAGGACGAGCGCCGAGGCCTCGTGCCAGAGCCGTTCCACCACGCCGACACCGGACTCCTTGCCGCGAGGGCTCTCCATCCACTGCTCGACGTACGTGGCGGCCTCGCGGTGCGCGGCGGCCCGGTCGGCGGCGGCCGGGTGGAAGTGGCGGAACAACAGGCGGCGGATCGGCGGGTGGATCGCCGTCCACGGCTCGTCGTGCGGACGGGCCAACAGCGCCGTCCGGTTCAGCGCCTCCCACAGGTCCGGCGGCGACCAGCCGCCGGCGGACACCGCCTGGTGCAGCGCGGCGTCGGCGGCCCAGTAGTGGGCCAGATGGGACTGGGTGAGCACCCGGTAGGGGGTGAGCACCCGGAGAGCGTGCGACAGCACGTCCCGGATGTCGCCGAGGTCACGGCCGCCCTCCGGCATGAGGCTCTCGGTCGACAGCAGCCTGTTCTCCACATAGGGGCGGGCGATCCGGTCGAACGACGTGGTGCTGTCCAGGTCGGCGATGTCGGCCCAACTGTCCTCCCGCCGGACCCACTGCAGGCACTCCACCACCAGTGCGGGCAGGCCCTCGGTGAATCGGTGGACGAACTCGGCGTGCACCTCCATCTCCCGGGGGGAGAAGCTCCGGTCCATCTGGGCGGCGAGGTCACGCAGGGCCTGGCTGATGACCTCGGCGCCGAACCGGGTCAGCGGTAACTGGTTCAGCCGGGGCGCCGGGCTGACCGGCAGCCACTCCTCGTTGCGCCGGCCGGCCACGACGACGGCGAGCCGGGCTGCCGGATGCCCGGACGCCTGCAGCCGCTGGTGTACCTGGGACAGCTGCTTGCGGAGCGCGTCCGCCGCGCCGCGATCGAGCAGGTCGGCGCCGTCGAGGAGACACGCGTAGGGCTGCTTGTCACCGCTGATCATCTTGGTGATCTCGCGGGCGCCGGTGGGCGGCGCGGACTGCGGGTCGACGGCCGGGAACATGTGGGCGAGCAGTTTGGTGGTGTCGCTGCGGACATCCGACGGCAGTACCCGGAGGTCGACCAGCCGCACCCGCCACGGACGACCGTCGCGGCCCTGCGTCAGCTCGGCGCTCACCTGATCGAGCAGCCAGGACTTGCCCAGCTGCGGGGGCGCGACGACCAGCCAGAAGCAGTGCCCGCCGAGCGTGGTGACCCCGTGCAGCAGCTGCTGCAGCTCCTGCTCCCGGTTGCGGAAGGCGGTCAGCGCCGGCCCGGACGCCGGGTCGCCCGGTGCGGCGTTGCCTCGGGATCCCATGTGGGCATCCAATACGTCCAGCAGATGGACCATGCCATCCGGCGCGACCAGATCGTGCCAATCATAGGTCCGCAGAAATCCGGGATCGGTCAACGGTGTGGGGCCGACCCGAGCCACGTGGACGAATTGTGTGTCTCGTCCATCGGCCTGAAGATCGTTTTCTCGGATCAGTGCCAACTCCCTTTCCCGGCGGCACCACCCCGAGACGAGATAACTCGGCGAGAGCAGCGCAAGGAATCCCTGAGCCTCGTTGATCTCCTCCTCGAGGCGACGAACCCACTGCTTGCCGCGCTGTGCGGGATCCTCGAAACGGAACACCTCATGGTGTCGCTGCTGCAATTTCCGGGCGATCTCCTCAGCGATCTTGCCGTCCTCTTGGGCATAACTAAGGAAGAGCGACATCTTCGTTCCCGCGTATGTGATCAATGGACCGGCCTGACGTTCGGTGACCAGGATGATAGACCTCGGACGATGCCCGGCAGCATCATGCGGACGGCGTCGAAGTCCCACCGATGGGACCCCGCCGACTGACCGATACTGCGGTGCTGGCAGGGTGCGGGCCGTCCGTCTGCTCGGTTCGTTTGTTCGGTTCGTCTATTCGGGAGGATGCGGGTGAACCCGGATCTCAAAGTGTCCGTCGAGGACCACGTCGCGGTGCTGGAGATGCGGCGGCCGCCCGCCAACCACTTCGACGAGTCGCTGATCGGGCGGCTCGCCGACGCCGCCCTGGAACTGGACGAGGACCGTGCCTGCCGGGTGATCGTCCTGGCCTCGCAGGGGCGGCACTTCTGCGCCGGCGCGGACTTCGGCAGCGGCGACTTCGCGACTGATCACGTCGACGCGGCGGACCGGCTCTACCGGAGTGCCGCTCGGCTGTTCGACGTGCGTACCCCCATGATCGCGGCCGTGCAGGGCAGCGCCGTGGGCGGCGGTCTCGGCCTGGCGTGCGCCGCGGACTTCCGCGTGGCGGAGGAATCCACCCGGTTCGTCGCCAACTTCGCCAAGCTCGGATTTCACCAGGGCTTCGGGCTCAGCGTCACACTCCCGGAGCTGATCGGCCGGCAGGCGGCGACCGGGATGCTGCTCACCGGCCGCCGGGTGGGCGGTGCGGAGGCCGTACACCTCGGACTCGCCGACCGCCTCGCCGAGCCGGGCCTGGTCCGCCAGACCGCGCACGATCTGGCTCGGGAGATCGCCGCGGGTGCGCCCCTGGCGATCCGGTCGATGCGCGCGACCCTACGGGGAGATCTTGCTTTGCGGGTACGCGACGCGCTCGCCCACGAGCTGGCCGAGCAGAAGGTCCTGTGGTCCACCGCCGACAGTGCCGAAGGCATCGCCGCGAGCCTCGAACGCCGCCCACCGGTGTTCCGCGGCGAGTAGCGGGTGATCAGCGGGTGACCGGGGTCGCGGGGGAGGGCAGGCCGCTCAGGTCGGTGGCGTCCGGTGGCACCTCGACACCGCCGACCAGGGTCGACAGACCCAGCGCCTGACCGAGACGGATCAGCGCCTCGACGACCTCCCTCTCCCCGCGGGCCCTCCCCAGATCGAGGACGTTGACCGACAGGCCGTGCAGCGCCTCGAAGGTCCGGCCCAGGTCGCGGACCGCCAGCCGGACGCCCAGCTCGCGCAGCCGGGCGATCGAGGTCTCGTTCAGGGCGTCGCCCGTCATGGTCAGAACCAGACGGTGCCCGGGCAGGCCGCAGGCCGCGAGGGCCTCGGACACGTCGGCGGTGAACCGTGGATGGCGGGACTGCTGCGGGGTGACCGCCACGGTGACGTAGCCGTCGTCCCAGGTCGCGGCGTCGGCGATCGCCCGGCGCAGGGTCCAGTCGGTGATCTGCCCGGCCACGCCGGTGCGTTCGGCGATGGGCAGGAACACCTCCGGGGCGATCGTGCCGATCTCCGGATGTTCCCAGCTCAGCGCGGTCGACGCGCCGACCTCGGCACCGTCGAGGGTGCGGATCGGGTGGTAGGACAGCCGCAGCTGCCCGGCCGCCGCGGCCCGGCCCAGCTCGGTGCCGAGGGTGTCGGTGCCGCCGGACTCCAGATCCGGCTGCCACGCCTGCCAGCCGCTGCCCTGTCGTTTCCGGTCATACATGGCGACGTCGGCCCGGTGCAGGACAGTGTCCGGATCGAGTTCGCCGGGGGCGCTCACCGCCACGCCGATGCTCGCCGACGCGCTCATCGGCACCGACCCGATCACGAACGGGCCGGCGATGGCCTCGATGATCCGCTCGGCGATCGCCGCCGCGCCGGCCTCGTCCGCGACCGACTGCAGCAGGATGCCGAACTCGTCACCGCCGAGACGTCCGACCAGGTCGTCCTGGCGTACCGAGGCCTGCATCGCCTCGGCCACCGCGGCCAGCAGGCCGTCACCGGCCAGGTGACCCAGCGTGTCGTTGATCTGTTTGAAGCCGTTCAGGTCGATCAGCAGCACGGCCACCGGGCGACCGGTCCGCGCCGACCGCTGCAGGGCGCGCGTCAACTCCTCGCGCAACCGGGCCCGGTTGGCCAGACCGGTCAGCGCGTCGGTCTCCGCCGCCTCGGCGGTCTCGCTCTGCGCGAGGACCTGCCGCAGCATCACCACCCCGGTCAGGCCGGTGCTGCCCACGACCAGCCCCAGCCACGGGAAGACCTCGTGCTCGCGCCACGCGGCCACCGCCGTCAGCGAGACACCGACGGCGACCGCCAGGTAGGGGAGTTTGCCGGCCACACCGCGCCGAAAGGTGTCGGAAACGGTCACCGGATGGACGGTCTGACGCCACAGCTCGATCGCGCCGCAGCAGAGCATCAGGTGTGTGGTGAGCCAGCAGACGAACTCGAACGTCGACCGGTGCACCGTGGTCATGTGCGACTGGGCGTACCCCAGATAGGCGTCGCTGACGAACAGCGTGAGACTGGCGAGACCGATACAGGTCAGCACCCGGCGACCGATCCGGCCGTCTCCGCAGAGCAGGGCGCGCGCCAGGGCGAACAGCACCAGCAGGTCGGCCACCGGATAACAGGCCGCGGCGAGAAGCAGCGCGACTGATCGTTTTCCGCTCTCCAGGGCGGGGCCGAGCGCCACGTACCACAGCACCATCGAGGCGCCGAGCACGACCGTGCCGGCGTCGAGAAGCGTTTTCAGGCGGTCCCGGCGGGAGGCGGCACGCATCGGGACGAGCAGCAGCGCCACGAACAGCACGGCCATCACCAGGAGGTGCGGGACGTCACCGGGCTGCGGGAACGCGCCGGTGCCGGTGATCGTGAACGTCAGGCTGATACCGAAAGTGATCACGAAGGCGGCAAGCAGCGTGCGGGCCACCCGGCGGATCGGCGGGTCCAGCCCGGGATGTCGGCAGGCACGCCATCCGTAGACCACGGCAACGATGTCGAACCAGAACATCCCCGGCCCGGCGGCAGCTTCGACCGGCGCGGCGCCGGTGCCGGCCGCGGCGGCGATACCGGCCAGGGCCAAGGCGTACACCAGGTATTGCGCCGCAAGCATCACGCGTCCGGCCACCGCTGATCCCTTCTGATCACCTATTTCTTCGACAGGCGCTCGGCCGAGCTGACAGTACCGACTTATGATTGTTTAACCGCAAAAATCTTTTATGGTACGAGCTACTACTCCCTGAGAACTACGTGTCCCGGAGCCACCAGCGATCGACGGCCCTGTGGAGAGTCGGAGGGGCCGCTCTGGATCGACGGTCCCGTGATGAGGACCGTGGTGAGCCGCATTCGGTGGCTCGGGCCCGGCCGTATCGCTACGTGCCACGGCCGGTTGCCCGGAATCGATGGTCCGGCGTCGTCCGTGGTTGCCTCGTGTTCCGAGCACGACCGGTTCTGTTCGGCCGCGAAGGAACCGACATCACCGCGATCGTCCCGTGGACCACCCCGGCCGAACCGAGCATCATCGCGACCGCCCGTGCACCCTGTTGGCAGGCGAGCACGGCGGCGAGGGCGGCGAACGGCAGCACGGGCAGTCGCATCGGCCGCCGCATCAGCGCCTCGACCGTCGCCGCCACCGCCGTCCAGCTGATCAGAATCGACAGCGCAGGCCCGGGGGTGCGGGCTCGGGCCGTGGCCAGCGCCGCGAACCCGAACACCACAGCCGCCATCGAGATGACGAGATGCCCTGTGGCCACGCGGTCCGGGGCGGGCCGCCGTGTAGCCACCGATTCAGGCAGCCCGGTTTCCGACTGTCCCTCAGGCGCAAGCGTGAGCCGTTGAGTGGCATCGGGATCGATGTCCGGTCGTCTGGGGAGAGGGAGCCGCAGAGTGGCGTCGGGGTCCGGGCTGGATCCGAGCCCGAGCCCGAGCCCGAGCCCGAGCCCGAGCCCGAGCCCGAGCCCGAGCCCGAGCCCGAGCCCGAGCCCGAGCCCGAGCCCGAGTCCGGGTTCGGGTTCGGACTCGGACTCCAGTCCGGGTTCGGGTCCGGGTGGCGTCGGGTCGGGTGGTGTCGACGATGCGCGCCGGCCGGGCGGGAGCACGCCCACCCGGCCGCTGGGTGATTCCACTCGCGGAATGGTGGCGGCCCCCGATCGACGCCCCGTTGATAGCGGCCCGAGTACCGCCTTATCCGGGCCTTAGCGAACAGACAGCGTGGTGATAGCCCTCTTTCCGCGAAAGTTCCTCCTGTCAGAACGAAGCAGCACCACACGACGGAAACACGTCGGAATCACGGAGGTACGCATCATGAGGAAGACCCGCACCGCAGTGGCGATCACCGTCGGCACGATCGCAGCCCTGGGCCTGGGCGGCATGGCCCTGGCAGCCGCCTCCGACAGCCCGAACCCGTCCGCCTCATCCTCGGCCACGTCGTCGCCGTCGGAGTCGCCGGACGTGACGGGAACCTTCGACGACAGCCAGAGCCGCGGCTTCGACGACGGGACCGCCTCTGCTTCGGCCTCGGTCTCGGCCTCCGCCTCCGCCTCCGCCTCCCAGAGCAGCTCGGCGAGCACCGGCGAGGACAACCCGAACCGTCGCTCCGACGACACGAACCCGCCCACCTCCCCGAGCAGTTCCGCGACGAACGGCTCCTCCCGGGGCGCCGTGATCACCGCTGAGCAGGCCGGGCAGATCGCTCTGCGGACGGCCGGCGGCGGCCGGGTAGAGGACATCGAGCGAGAGACCGAACACGGCATCCTGGTCTGGGACGTCGAAATCTGGAACAACGGCGTCGAGTACGACATCGACGTGAACGCCACCACCGGCGCAATCCTCCGCAACCGAGCCGACGACGACAGCCGCGGTCGCGGTTCCGACGACAGCGGTCACCACGCGCGCGGCTCCGACGACTCGGGCTCCGACGACAGCGGTCACGGCGGTCGCAGCTCCGACGACTGACCTTTCCCACCCTGCCCGCTCACCCGGCCTGCTTGCTCGTCTCGGCCTGCTTGCTCGTCTCGGCCTGCTTGCTCGTCTCGGCCTGCTTGCTCGTCTCGGCCTGCTTGCTCGCCTCCGGCCTGCCCGCTCGCGTGGCGCCGCCGACCGATCGGACGAACTACCGCATCCCCCACCTTCCACGGCCCCGCGGCGAGTTTGCGCCGCGGGGCCTACCCGCGTCGCAGGTCACGACAGCCGACGTGGCAGTGGGCACACACCGCACCCAAAGTCGTTTCCGGGTGCCGCTGCAGTCCTTATCAGGGCGGCCAGCGCACCCAAGCTCGGAGCGGGTCTGCGTCGGGGTGGTCGGCGCACCCAAATCCGGGGCTGGCCTACGTCGGGGCGGCCATTGCACGCAAGAGCGCTGTCGGGTGCGCTTGCCGTCTCCAACGAGGCGGTCGGCGCACCCGAAGCCGCTGTTGGGTGCTTTTGCCGTCTTAGCGGGGCGGTCGGGGCACCCGAGGCTGCGATCGGGTGCGTTTGTTGTCCCTGGCAGGGCTGCGAGCGCACCCAAAGTCAGGTGCGACAGCGACTGCACCGCGACAGCGACTGCACCGGGACTGCGGATGTGACTCGGCAGCGGCTGAACCGGGACTGCGGATGTGACTCGACTGCGGGTGCGATCTCTGTTCAGGCGGTTGGTGCACCCGTTCGTCGGAGCGGCCGGCCGTCGATGGCGGGGGAGACGGGACTTACGGCAGCGCGTACCCCTCAAGGGGTTTTGAGGATGAGCTGGACCGAGGCGCCTCCGGCGGCGGACCGCCTGATCGTGAACGTGGTGGCGATCTGGCGGGCTATGTCCAAGCCTAGACCGGTTGATTCCGCCGCGGAGACGCCGCGCCTGACCGCCGATGCCGGGAAACCCGGGCCCGCGTCGTCGACCGTGAGGAGGGCGCCGCCCTCGTGTGCGGCCAGGGTGACCGACAGTGCGGTGCCGTCCGGGGTGTGGGCGAAGACGTTGCCGAGCAGCGCGTCCAGGGCAGCCGCGAGATCGTCCGCGGCCACCGCGACCGGGAGTGGTGTGGACGGCAGGTGTCGTCGCACGTCACGGCCGGTGTCCTCGGCCAGCACCGCCCAGAACGCCACCCGATTCTGGACCACCGCGGTTGCGTCGCATGACACCGTGGCCGGGGCCGTGTCCCTGCGGCGGGCCTGCTGGATCAGGGCGGTCACGGTTCGCTCCAACTGATCGGTAGCGGACGTGATCCGGGCCGCCTCGTCGGCGTCGCGCAACGACTCGGCCTCCAGACGTAGGGCCGTGAGTGGGGTGCGGAGGCGGTGGGAGAGGTCGGCTACGCGTTCCCGTTCGGCGCGGAGCAGGTCCTGGATGCGACCGGCGAGATGGTTGAGGGCGCCCGCCACCTCGCGCAGCTCGGGTGGCCCGGCGGGCTCGGCGCGGGCGTTCAGTTCGGCTCCGGCCAGGCGATGTGACACCTCGGAGAGTTCGATGATCGGCACCGTGATGGACCGCGCCAGACGGTCCGCCACCAGGAGACCCAGCAGTACCAGCACCACGCCGAGTCCGGCCAGGGTGAGCCAGGCCCGACCGACCCCACGGTTGATCTCGGCGTTGGTGACCAGGGTTCGCACCACGGCGTTTCCGGCGGTGCCCACCACGGCGACCGCCAACTCCTGACCGCTTTCGGTCTTGACGGTCAGCGCACGGCCGCGGGCCGCGGCCAGGCGGACCGCGGGGGTGGGGGCGGCCGGAGCGCCGATCACGGTGCCGTCGGGCATGAAGACCGTCACGGGTACGGGCTGAGTCGTCACCGTCAGTTCGAGGACCGTCACGTCGCCCGCCCCGACGAGCGGCACGATCGTCTGCACCACGTCGTCGGCACGGCTGAGCGCGCGGTCGGCCGCCACCTGCCGGACCAGCAGTGCCATCGGAATCAGGAACGCCAGTAGTACGAGCACGGTCGTGCCGGCGACCAGCAGTGTCAGGCGGCGTCTCATGCGGGCTCGCTCAGGCGTACCCCGACACCCCGGACGGTGTGCAGATAGCGCGGCTCCTGCGCGGTCTCGCCGAGCTTGCGCCGCAACCACGACAGGTGCACGTCGACCGTCTTGTCGGCGCCGCCGTACGGTACCTGCCACACCTCGCCGAGCAGCTCCCGTTTCGTCACCACCTGCCCGGCCTTCTGCGCCAGATGGTGCAGCAGATCGAACTCGCGTGGGCTCAACTCCACGGCCGTGCCGTCCAGGGTGACGGTCCGCGCCGCCGGGTCGATGCGCAGGCCGCCGACAGTCAGTTCCGGCGACGTCTCCTCGGTGACGCCGCCGCGCCGCAGCACGGCCCGGATCCGCGCGTCCAGCTGCGCCGCCGTGAACGGTTTCACCACGTAGTCGTCGGCGCCGGCATCCAGCAACCGGACCATCTCGGCCTCCTCGTCCCGGGCGGTCGCCACGATCACCGGAATCCGGCTCACCGCGCGCAGCATCCGCAGCAGCTCCCGCCCGTCAAGATCGGGCAAGCCCAGGTCCAGGACGATCAGATCCGGTCGTTCGGCCAGCGCCGTCTGCAGGCCCTCCATGGCCGCGGCGCAGGCCGCGACGGCATGCCCCTTCTCCCGGAGGGCACGCAGCAGCGGCCCCCGGATCGCCGGGTCGTCTTCGATGAGGAGCAGTCGGGCCACCGCTGCACGGTATCCGTCCAGCTCGGGCCGCCGGTAAGGCCTTAACCGATCCTTATCGTGCCCGGGTACGCGTCTTATCGTGCCGGGGCGCACAGTGGTGGGGTGCGACTTCTCGATCGACTGGGCCGGCGACCCCTGGTGATCGTCACCGGCTGGCTGGTGGCGGTGGGTCTCGCCGTGCTCGTGGGCGTTGTCGGCATCACCACGGTGGGTGCCGGCCTGACGTCCCGGCAGACGACCACCTCGCTCAGCGAGGAGCAGGTGGAACGGGAGCTGCGTGCGTTGGCGGCCCCGTCACTGTCCTCTTCTCCCTCTGCGTCTTCCCCTACTCCGTCTTCTTCCTCTCCGTCGTCTTCTCCTTCCCGGTCCGAGCCGTCGGCGTCGTCCGATGTCAGGTCACAGGCCACCCGCGGCGGGATCGTGGTCTTCGACTGTCAGCGGATCCGTTCCCTGTCACCGGCCCAGGGCTGGTCGGTGCACGAGCAGGAGGACGACGAGGGCGAGTTCCGCAGCGACACGGATTCGCACGTGCGGCTCAAGGTGGAACTCGACTGCGCCCGCGGCGTGCCGCAACTGCAGGTCACCACGCGGGAGGACGACGACTAGAAACGTTCCATGGTCAGCATCCGTGTGGTGATTTGGGGCGCTGAGCGCGGCCGTAATCACCACATGCCACCACGGATGTGGTGACTTCGGGTGCTCAGCGCGCCTGAAGCCAGCACGCGTACGGGCTTCGCGCCCTGACCACGAAACGTGTCTAACGGGGGTGGACCACCTGGAATCGTTCGAACAGCACCTCGTCCGATTCTGACCAGGTGGCGCCCTGCGCGGCGCGGACTCGCTGCCAATACCGGCTGTGCTCGCGCATCCAGCCGTCGCGGGTACGGTCGTTCTCCCCCTCGTCCCAGGCGAACGCGTCGTCGACGCTGTGGAACGGGCCGATGCGCAGTTCGGTGGTGCGCAGCACGGCCCGCGGCGTGCCGGAACCGTCGCACACGATCCAGTGGACGCCGATCCGGGGCAGCGGGGTCTTGTCGTGCGCGAAGTCGGCGAGCAGCGACGCGGTGGCCCGCTTCCCGCCGTGCAGCACCAGGCCGAGTAGTTCGTCGGCCATCTCGGCGGAGTCCCCGAACCGTTCGACGGTGTACTCCGCGTCGGCGAGGTGCGGGGTGCCCCGGGAGTACTCCTCCCAGAGACGGGCGGCCGCCTCGTGATCCAGCGGCGCGGCAGCAGTCATGATCCCGATCCTGTCATTGGCGTCCCGCTCGGCCGTCTCGTACGGCTGAAGATCGCGTGCCGGGCATGCCGGAGTCGGTCTGCCGTCGTCGACGGTTGGAACTCCTGCTGCGGTCAGCCGTGCTCGACGGCCCGGATCGGCGGGGCGCCGAGTGGCGGCGGGCCGCTGTGGGTTGTTGCGGGGGTGTCGGCCGGCCGTGGTCGACGGCTGGCCCGCGTCGGCCGGTGGCAGCGGTCGATTTCGCTTTTGCGGGCGGCCGCTCACGACGGCCGGCCCGGATGGGCCGTCGTTGATGGTCGGAAAACGCGTTCGGAACAGCCGCCGGCGACGGCCCGCTCGCTTCAGCCGTCGTGCACGGTCGAGATTCGGTGGTGGAGGAGCCACTCACGACGGCTGGCGAAGTTCGGCCGTCGTCTGCGGTCGTCGTGCCGCTGTCCGGGAACCGTCCGCGACGGCTGGCGTGGGCGAGCCGTTCTTCAAGGCTGAGGATCTGTGGGCGGCGGCCGGGTGGGCGGGTCGTCTTCAGGACTTGCGAACGGTGGTTCACCGACGGTGGCTGCAGCCGGTGGTTCACCGACGGTGGTTCACGGGTGGCGGCGGGTGGGAGTGCTGGGACGGAGGATGACCTCTACCGGGATCGGGACGGACATCGGGCCGGAGACAGCGGCCGAGGCGCGGTCGGTGGTGGTGTGTGGGGGCGGCTCGGCCAGGGCCGACGCGAGAGCGCGGCGGCCCAGCTCGTGCAACGGCACCCGGACCGAGGTCAGGGCCGGGGAGACGTCCACGGCGGCGTTGATGTCGTCGAAGCCGGCGACGGCCAGGTCGCGGCCGGGTAGCAGGCCGGATTCGCGGAGGCCGGTCATCACGCCGATGGCCATCACGTCGTTCACCGCGAAGACCAGTTCCAGGTCACCGTGGCCGCGGGCGATCAGATCCAGCGCCGCCTGGCGGCCGCCCGCCCGGGTGAAATCGGTGGGCAGGAGGGCAGGCGGCGGCAGCCCGGCCTCGGCCAGTCCGGCGGCGAAACCGAGGCGCCGGTCGTGGGAGGTGCGGATGCTGTCGTCGGCGTGGGCGATGGCGAACCGGCGGTAGCCGAGTCCCGCCAGGTCGAGCGCGAGCTGCCGCGCACCACCGGTGTTGTCGATGGCCAGCGTGGTGAACGGCAGGTCGTCCTGGCTGATCAGCGCCACCCGCCCGCCGGCCTGCTGATAGGCGGCCAACTCCGCGATCAGCGCCGCCCGGGTGTCGTCGTCATCGGAAGCGGAAGCGGCGGCGGAAGCGGCGGAAGCGGCGGAAGCGGAGGCGGTAACGGAGGTGGAGGCGGGAGCGGAGGTGGAGGCGGGAGCGGAGGTGGAGGCGGCGGGGGCGATCCGGCTTCCGGCGATGATGACGGCCCGGGGGCGATGGCCGCGCAGTGCCCGCACGATCTGCAGTTCCAGGCCGGGGGAGCGGTCGGCGATCGCCATCGTGACGATGAGCCCGGCGTCGGTGGCCGCCTCGGTGACACCGGCCGCGATCGACGAGAAGTAGGGGTCGTCGATGTCGCTGACCACCAGTGCCACCGTGCTGCTGGATCCGCGTGCTGTCGCCTGTGCGGACAGGTCCGGGGTGTAGCCCAGCCGGTCGGCCGCGTCGCGGACCCGGGCGGCGTTGTCCGCGCGGACGGTGCGGTCGCTGCCGTTCAGTGCGCGGGACGCCGTCGCGTAGGAGACCCCGGCCTCGCGCGCCACATCGTGCAGAGTGACGCTGTGCAGAGTGATGCCGTGCAGAGTGACGTCGTGCAGAGTGACGCCGGTGTCATCCCGCTCCACCAGCACCATTCTGCCACCCGCGCTTGACGCTCGTCGATGAGCCCCGCACAATCCGGAATACGTTTTCCCCACCTGTATCACCGGGGCGCGGGCCCGCCCGTGCTGTGCCACCCGGACGACAAGGAGTGGCACACCCATGTCCTGGAAAGCTCTCCTCGCGCTGGCGTTGACAGTCGCGATTCCGCAGACCCCGGTCCACCGTCCGGAGCACCGATCCGGCACGACCTACTACCTGGACGCCGGCACCGGTGACGACGCCGATTCCGGCCGTGGCCCGCGTTCCGCCTGGCGCACTCTCGACCGGGTCAACACCACGACCTTCCACCAGGGCGACCGGATTCTGCTGCGTTCCGGCCAGTCGTGGACTGGTCAGCTCTGGCCGAAGGGTTCGGGCGCCGCCGGCCGTCCGATCGTGGTGGACCGCTACGGGCCCGGCGCCAAACCCCGTATCGACGGGGCGGGCGTGGTCGCCGACGCCGTCCGCCTGTTCAATCAGGAACACTGGACGATTCGCAATCTGGAGATCACCAATGCGAATCCGCCCACCGGGATGCCCGGCGAGAATCTCCGGGACCTGCGCGGATTGCATGTCGGCGGCGACAACAGCCAGATCCTGGACGGTTTCGTCATCGACGCGGTCGACGTGCACGACGTCACCGGCGAGGTCAATTGGATCAGTGGTGATCCGGCGGAGAGCGAGCCGGGTATGAACAAGGGCACCGGCTGGGACCGGTCGAAGAGGACCGGCGGCATCGTGCTGGACACCACCGTTCCGGATCCGCTGGCGCCGCCGGAGACGCCCACGATTCTCAACGACGTGCTGGTGCAGAACTCCACGGTCCGGGACACGTCGTTCGCCGGGATCGTCGTCAAGCAGTACACCGGTGACAAGGCGGTTCCCACCGGATGGGGCACCCGGACCAGTGCGACGGATCCCGCTTTCGCCCCGCACACCGACGTGACGATCAGGAACAACTTCATCACCCAGAGCGGGACCGCGTACGGCTGCAACGGTATTTATCTGACCGACGTCAGAGGCGCCGTGGTCGAACACAACGTCGTCCACCGCACCGGCACGTCCGGTATCGAGTCCTATTTCTCCGACGACGTGACGATCCAGTTCAACGAGGTGTACGAGACGACCGCCAAGGCCGGTGGCGCCGATTCCAACGGCATCGACCCGGACAAGGGCACCACCCGTCACCTGGTGCAGTACAACTACGTGCACCACAACGGCGACGGCATCCTGCTCTGCCAGTTCGTCTTCGGTGACGTGGTGGTCCGGGAGAACGTGATCGCGAGCAACAGCCGCCATCAGATCTATCTGCATTCCGACCGGGCCGCCCGCGCCCAGATCTACCACAACACCGTCCACAACGACCGGAGCAACTTTCTCATCTACGGGTACGGGAGTTCCCTCAACGCCACCTACGAGGTGCGGAACAACGTCCTGTCCACGACCCGTCCCGGCGCGGTGCTGACGACGAGTCCCACCATCACGTACGACGCGAATCTCTACAGTGATGCCGCCGTACCCGGTGACGCGCGGGCGATCGTCGCCGATCCGCTGTTCCTGAATCCCGCCGTGACCGGACCTTATGGCACCGCCGCGTCGGGTCCCGAGCTGACCACCGCGCACGCTTTCCGGGTGCGTGCCGCGTCGCCCGCGATCGACACCGGAACGGCGATTCCCGACGACGGCGGCCGTGATTTCGCCGGTGTTCCGCGCGTCGATGATCGGGGCGCTTTCGAGTACGCGACACCGCCCGGCGCCACCACCGAGACCATCGCCGGTTTCGTCCGCGACCCGAACGGCGTCCCGCTGTCCGGCGCGGTGGTGGCCGCCGGCGCCCGGACGACGACGACCGCCGCCAACGGTTGGTACGCCCTCCCGGACGTCCCGTTCGCCGCCTCGGTGATCGTCACCGCCACGCGGGACGGCTACTCCACCGGGCAGGCGGACATCGCCGTCTCGGCCCGGCGCGCCACCCTGCATTTCACCCTCACGTCGACGAGCACTGTCGGCCGGATCAGCGGCCAGGTCCAGGACCAGACCGGGCAGCCCGTCGCCGGCGCCGTCATCACCGTCCAGGGTGCGGTGGCGGAGACCCGCAGCGCCGCCGACGGCACGTTCACCCTGGTGGACGTGCCGGTGGGCGACGATCACACGATCACCGCGACCCGGGACGGCCTGGCCCCGGCCACCCGTGACGGCCTGGATGTCACCGCCGCCACGACCACGCCGGCCGGCACCCTGATCCTGCTCGCCGACGTCCCGGACGAGCGTGATCTGCAGACCTTCGACGACCTTCCTGACGGTCCGTTGGCCACCGGCACCAACGGCCTGACCGTCAGCCACTCCGGCGGCGCCGTCGAGGTGGTCGGCGGCCACCTGCGTCTGACCCGGTCCGCCGACAGCGGTGGCACCAGTGTCGTGCGGACCTTCGACCCGCCGCTGAAGGGGCTGGTGACGGTCGAGGGCCGGGTGATGCGCGACGACCCGTACGTCTCCGGCAACCACTGGTTCGGCGTCCCCTACCTGCGCGGCACGAGCGGCGTGAACGCGGTCAGTGTCGCCTTCGACCGGGGGAGGATCGTCGCCTACTCCGGGACCGGCACGGTAACCCTCGGCGATTACGAGCTCGGCCGCTGGTACCACGTCCAGTGTGTGGTGGACGTCGCCAACCGGCGTTTCGACCTGCTCGTCGACGGAACCACCGTGCTGAGCAGGGCGGCCCTGCGCGCCCCGATGGACGGGGTGGCCCAGGTCGAGTACTTCGCGAACAGTTCCAACTACGGTCAGGTGCACCTGGACGACTTCCGGGTCTATCAGGGACGCCGGTGAAGCGCAGGTAGAAGGAGGACGAGCGTGCCGCACCCAGCCAGGCCGACCGTGACCCTGCGGGAGGTGGCGGCCGCCGCCGGAGTCTCGGTGGCGACCGCCTCGCGGGTGCTCGGCGGCAGCTCACGTACGGTGGGCGGGGAGAACGCCCGCCGGGTGCTGGAGGCGGCCGCGGCCCTGCGGTACACCGTGGACGTGTCGGCGCGGGCCATGCGCCGTAAGAGCGACGCGATCGCCCTGGTCGCCGACGATCTGACCACGCCGTCGATCGCGCAGGTGGTGGCGGCGATGGAACGGCGGGCCCGGGCCGTCGACGCGTTCGTCACGGTGTCGGCGACCCGGGGTGATCCGGCCCGCCAGCTGGAGACGGTCCGGACCCTGTGCGCGTTCCGCCCGCGGGCGCTGGTCATCACCTCGAGCTGGACGGCGACCACCGCGTACGGCGCGCGGCTGGCCGAGGAACTGTTCGCTTACGAACGGCGCGGCGGCCGGGTGGTGACCTACGGTGATCTGGACACGCCGTTCGACGCGATCGGGGTGGACGATCACGGGTCGGCCCGGCTGGTCGGCGAGCACCTGGCCGCCACCGGGCACCGGCGGATCGTGGTGCTCGGCGGGACCCGGGACCGGACGTTCGCGGCGGCGCGGGTCCGTGGCTTCACCGAGGGCCTGGGCGGCGGCGACGTGCGGGTCGTCGACTGCGAGGTGTCCCGCGAGGGCGGATACGCGGCGACCGCGCGCCTGATCGCCGCGGGGCTGGGGGAGACCGGCGCTCTGGTGGCGGTGAACGATCTGGTGGCGATCGGTGCGCTGTCCGCGTGCCGGGCGGCCGGGGTGGACGTGCCCGGTCGACTGTCGGTGACCGGGTTCGACGACATCCCGCTCGCCGCGGACGTGACGCCCCGGCTGACCACGGTGGCCATCCCGTTCGCCGAGATCGGTGCCCGTTGCATCCAGCTCGCTCTGACTCCGGGCCGGGCGCCGGAGCGACAGAGGGTGACCGGCACGCTGGTGGTCCGGGACAGCACGTCGATGCGTTCCGGCGTCATCTGATCGAAACACTTGACCGTCCACGATGACGCGCGGCACACTGCGGAATACGTTTTCCATCGATGTCGGAGGGCACACCGGCATCGACTCTCATCGTGCTTCTTCGGCGCCGGCGACATCGAGAAGATCGTCAAGCGCTGGACCGAGGAGGTCTTGTTCAAGCGCCAGACGCCCGACCAGGCGGCCGCCGGGTTCATCAAGGAACTGCAGGCCGAGATCGACGCCGCTCAGATCGGCACCGGAGGAGTCACATGCATCGCGCGGCCATCGTCGGCACGGGCGCCATCGCCGCCGCCCACGCCCAGGCACTGTCCGACCACCGGGACCGGATCACGCTCACCTCCGTCGTCGATGTGGACGGCGCGCGGGCGCGTACCTTCGCCGACACCTGGCATGCGCCCGGCGTGGCGCCGAACCTGACCGCGCTGCTGGCCGGAGGCGGTCTTGACCTGGTGCATCTCTGCACGCCGCCGTCGACGCACGCGCCGCTCGCCCTGGAGTGCCTGCGGGCCGGGGTGAACGTGCTGCTGGAGAAACCGCCGACGCTGTCGCTGGCCGAGATCGATCAGCTGGCGGCGGCGTCGGCGGAGACCGGCGCGCAGGTCGCCACGGTGTTTCAGCACCGGTTCGGCAGCGGCGCCGTGCGGCTGCGCGAGATGATCGCGAAAGGGGAGCTGGGCCGCTCCCTGCTCGCCACCTGCAACACCCTCTGGTATCGCGACGCCGCCTATTTCGAGGTGCCGTGGCGGGGGAAGTGGGAGACCGAGGGCGGCGGGCCGACCATGGGGCACGGCATTCACCAGTTCGACCTGTTGCTCTCGATTCTCGGGCCGTGGGAACAGGTGACCGCGGTGGCCGGCCGGCGTTCCCGGAAGGTGGATACCGAGGACGTCTCGATGGCGCTGGTGACGTTCGCCGACGGGACCCTCGCCTCGGTCGTCAACTCGGTGGTCTCGCCGCGGCAGACCTCCGCGCTGCGGTTCGATTTCGAGCGCGCGACCGTCGAACTCGAGCATCTCTACGGCTATCGCGACGCGGACTGGACGGTGACCCCGGCGCCCGGGGAGACGGTGCACTGGGAGGCGTCGTCGACCGTGACGAGTGGTCATGGCGGTCAGCTGACCGCGGTGCTGGACGCGCTGGACGGCGGTGGTGTGCTGCCGGTCGGCATCGAGGAGACACGACAGACGATGGAATTCGTGGCAGCGCTGTACGCGTCGGCGTTCACCGGTGCGCCGGTGCGGGCGGGGGAGATCGGGCCGGGCAGCCCGTTCGCCGAGCGGATGGACGGGGAGGGAACGCCGTGGTGATGACGGGTCTCGATGTGGTGCACGCGGTGGGAAAGTCGGTCACGGTGTCGGCCGGTGACGTGGAGCTGTTCACCTACGTCTATCGTCCGGAGACTCCGCAGCTGGAGTCGCCGAAGCCCTATCTGCACCCGATCCGCACGCTGACCGGTGACGTGGTCTCGTTGTTCCGGCCGCACGACCACGTCTGGCACAAGGGGATCGCCTGGTCATTGCCGTACGTCGGCGAACACAATTTCTGGGGTGGCCCGACGTACGTTCACGGCCAGTTCTACGTGCAGTTGGAAAACAATGGAAGCGCAATCCATGACGAAATCTCCGAAATCTCGGACAGGCGGATCGCTCACTCGCTGAACTGGATCTCCCAGCAGGGCGCCCCGGTGATCCGGGAGGAGCGGGCACTCGAACCGGCCCTGGTCGACGACGGCATCTGGACACTCGTCTTCGAGACGGCGATGACCAACGTCTCCGGCGCGACGCTGACGTTCGCCTCACCCACCACGAAAGGCCGGGAGAACGCCGGATACGGCGGACTGTTCTGGCGCGGTCCGCGCTCCTTCACCGACGGCGTCGTCCAGTCACCCGACGGTGTCGGCGCCGACGACCTGCGCGGCAAGCGCGCCGAGTGGTTCGCCTTCCGGGGCCGGCACGACGGCACCGGCACCGCGTCGACCGTGCTGATCGTCGACGACACCACCAATCCGCAGCACCCGCCGCAATGGTTCGCCCGCAGCGAGCAATTCGCCTGCCTCAATCCGGCGCCGTTCTTCAGCGAGGAACTCGACCTTCCGGACGGTGAGACACTGGCCTTCCGCTACGCCGTGGTGATCGCCGCCGGCGACCGGGGCGAATCCGGCACCGCAGCCCTCGCCGAGCACGGCCGGGCGGCGCTGTCGTGACGGTCTTCCCGGGTGGGACCTCGGTGACCAGGCTCTCCGTCTACGACGGCGTCTGCGCCGCGGACGGCCTGGCCGGCGGCACCCCGCACCTGCATCTGGCGTCCACCGAGGCGTACGCGGTGATCGGCGGTTCCGGCGAACTGCACACGCTCGACACCGCCGGACTGCGCCAGTCCCCGTTGCGGGCGGGCGACCTGATCTGGTTCAGCCCGGGTGTGATCCACCGGGCCGTCAACCACGGTGACCTGCAGGTCCTGGTGATCATGTCGAATGCGGGTCTCCCGGAGGCGGGCGACGCCGTGATGACCTTCCCGCCCGACGTCGTGACCGATCCTGATCGGTACCGCGAGGCTGTCGCGCTGCCCGTCCCGGAGCGCCGCGAACTGGCGGTGCGGGGTTTCCGCCGGCTGCTGTCCGACCCGGCGTTGCTGGAGGAGTTCTACGACCACGCGGTGGCCCTGGTCCGCCCGCGTGTCGCGGACTGGCACACCCTCTGGTCGGAGACGGCCGAGGTGGACGCCGCGCGGACCGCGTCGATCCTCACCGCCTTGGGCGCCGGCGACGGCTCCCACCTGCGCCGATCCTCGCTCCGCTCGGCCCCGCAGAGCTCGGAGGTGCGTTCCGGCATGTGCGGCCACCTGCGCACCCATGACGTCAGAAACCCCGGATAGGGTACGACCTACCGAAGTCCCGTGACTGATCGCGATCTCCCCGGTGGTCCGGCCCGTGCCGCCACCGCCGGGCTGAGATCGCCGGTCAATCCAGCGGCTTCGCGAAACAGTTGGCGCCCACGTGATCGGTGTAGGGCTCGTATACCGGAATCGGCGTGTACCCGTGTTTCACATAGCGGGCGATCGCGTCGGGCTGACGATCCCCGGTGTGCAGGATGATCCGCGGCGCTCCCAACGAGACCGCCGTCGACTCGATCGCATCGAGCAGGGCCGAGGCCACGCCGCGACCACGCCACGCCGGCGTCACGTACATCCGCTTGATCTCGACGTCGGGCCCGTGGCGGCGCAGCGCGGCATGTCCCACGGGGGTGCCGTCCGGGGTGGTGGCCACGCCGATCCAGAGCATGTTCTCGCTGGTCACCACCATCGCCGGGCGGTCGAAGTAGCGTTCGCGCATCTCGGCCCGCATGGCCTCGCGCAACGCCATGCCGTCCGGGTCGTCCCAGGTCACCGACCGGATGTGAAAGCTCACGGGTATATCCTATGCGGTCCGTAGGATAAGACCGTCGCCGACGCGGCGACCCTCATTGCCCCTCGCGTGGGCTGGACCCCGACCGCCGTCGACGGCTGACCGCCGTGCCCAGCAGCGCCGCCGCGGCGAGCAGCACTCCACCGGCGACCAGCGCACCCGCCGGAACCCCGGTCGTCGAGGTCGCGGTGGTCGCCTGCGGGGCGGCTTTCCCGGCCGTCGGCGATGCGGCGGCCACGCCCGCGGAGGGCGACGGGGACGCGGAGTCGCTCGCGGGGAGGGGGTAGGCGAGCAGGTCGCTCGGTGCGCCCTCCTGGCTCTCCGAGATGGTGAGCAGGGACTCGCCGTCGGGGGAGTAGGCTACCGACTCGCCCTGCGGCTCGTCCGGCAGCGGGATCTCGCGCGGCGTGTCCGAGGTGATCGCGCGGATCGGGTCGCCGTCCGGGACGTCGAACTCGAACGCGTCGGCGTAGGTGCGAATCACCACCCGGCGGCCGTCCGCGCTGGTGGCGGCGCCGGTGACGACCAGCCGGCCGACGAACGAGTACGGGTTGGCGGTGGTGGTGCCCGGAACGTCGAAGTCGCCGACGTGCCGCATCGGGGTGCTCCTCGTGGCGCTCAGCTTGCCGTCCGGACGGTACAGCCCGGCCCGCCCGGCGTCCTTGGTGATCACCACCGGGGTGCCGTCGGGCAGCGCGATCATGGCTTCGGCGTCGTGCGGGCCGTCCGGGTAGGTCAGCCGGAACAGTTTCGGGCTCTTGGCGCCCGGAGCCAGCCGCCACACGGCGATCGTCTCGCGGTTCTTGCCGTTGTCGCCGATGTCGCCCACCCACAGGGTGCCGTCGGCGGCGAGGGCCATGTCCTCGGTGTCGCGCGGGCGGGACGGGTAGGCGACCGTCTTGGTGACCTTGCACTTCTTCGACAGGTAGAAGATCCGGCGGGCGGCCGGGTCGTCGGCGCCGTCGTTGACCAGGATGTACCCGCTGCTCGTGGCGACCATCCCGGAGATCTCCCGCAGCCGGTCGTCGTCGACGCGGCACACCGGCTGCGGCGCCCCGGTGGGAAGGGCCACCGTGGGAAGAGTCAACAGCGTGGTCACGAGCAGGGGCATCACGGGAGGAACACTATCGACCGGTCACCAGCTGTGCATGGTCCCGTCCTCCAGGCGGTTCACCGGCAACTGCGCCGGACTGTACGGGTAGCGTGCCGCCAGTTCCTCGTCGATGTCCACGCCCAGCCCGGGCTCCTCGGACGGGTGCAGATATCCGCGCTCGAACCGGTATCCGTGCGGAAAGACGAGATCGGTCTCCGGCGTGTGCCGCATGTACTCCTGCAGGCCGAAGTTGGGGATCGCGATGTCCACGTGCAGGGCCGCCGCCATGCACACCGGGGACAGGTCGGTGGCGCCGTGCGAGCCGCTGCGCACGTGGTGGAGCGCCGCCAGGTCGAAGATGCGCCGCAGGTGGGTGATACCGCCCGCGTGTACGACGGTGGTCCGGATGTAGTCGATCAGCTGCGACGTGATCAGTTCCTGGCAGTCCCAGATCGTGTTGAAGACCTCGCCGACCGCCAGGGGAGTGGTGGTGTGCTGCCGGATCAGGCGGAAGCCCTCCTGCAGTTCGGCCGGCACCGGATCCTCGATCCAGGTCAGCGCGTACGGTTCGAGCGACTTGCCGAGCCGGGCCGCCTCGATCGGGGTGAGCCGGTGGTGCACGTCGTGGAGCAGCTTCAGCGTCGGCCCGAACTCCTTACGAACCTCGGCGAACACTTTGGGTACGTGGTGCAGGTAGTGCTCGGTCGACCAGACGTTCTCCGTCGGCAGCGCCGCGTCGGCGGGCTCGTAGAACATCTTGTCGTCGGACACGCCATAGGTCGAGGAAAGACCGGGAATGCCGGTTTGCACCCGAACCGCGCGATAGCCGAGCGCAACATACGATGAAATCTCCGATAAAACGGTCTCTACGTCGACGGCGTTAGCGTGACCGTAAACAGTCACACCGGATCGCGAGCGCCCTCCTAAGAGCTGATAAAGGGGTAAACCAGCGACTTTTCCTTTGATATCCCACAAAGCCGTGTCGACAGCCGCGATGGCACTCATCGTCACCGGCCCACGTCGCCAATAAGCGCCTTTGTAGAGGAACTGCCAGGTGTCCTCGATCCGGGACGCGTCCCGCCCGATCAGCAACGGCACCACGTGCTCGGTCAGGTAGGCGGCGACGGCCAGCTCCCGGCCGTTCAGCGTGGCGTCCCCGACCCCGCTCACCCCGTCCTCGGTGACGATCTTCAGGGCGACGAAGTTCCGTCCCGGACACGTCACGATCACCCGGACATCAGCGATCTTCATTCGGGGTCCTCCTTGACGCGGGCCACCAGCTGGGTGGGGTTGACGAAGCGCAGCGCGACGACCAGCAGGGTCAGCATCATCACGCAGTAGATGACCGCCATCGCGTCGACCGACTGCTGAGCCCGGATCCCGGCCGCCGACATCGAGTAGAAGAGCGCCACGACCAGGGTCTGCGAGTCCGGTCCGGCGGTCAGGAAGGTCAGCTCGAACATGCCGACGGTGCGGACCACCACCAGGATCGAGGCGGCGAGGATGCCGGGTACGAGCAGCGGCGCCAGGATCCGGGTGAAGACGTGCCGGGTTCCGGCCCCGCACATCCGGGCGGCCCGCTCCACCGTGGGATCGATCTGCTCGATGAACGGGGTCATGGTGAGGATGACGAACGGTACCGACGGCACCAGGTTCGCCAGCACCACACCGGACAGGTGACCGGCCAGGCCGTACTTGTAGAGGACGGTTGCCAGCGGGATCCCGTACGTGATCGGCGGCATCAGGATCGGCAGCAGGAACAGCAGGTAGAGCGCGCGGCTGCCGGGGAAGGAACGGCGGGCCAGCACGTACGCGGCGGGCACCCCGATCAGCACCGAGACGCCGGTGACCAGCGCACAGACGACCAGGGTCACGGTGAGGACGGGCAGCAGGGTGAACTCGTCCCAGGCCTGCGCGTACCACTGGGTGGTCCAGGCCTCGGGCAGCCACGAGTCGAACCAGCGCAACCCGACCGAGTTGACCACCACCGAGCCGATCACCCCGGCCAGGCCGACGAAGAAGATCGCCACGGTGCCCCAGACCAGCCAGGCGGCCGGGCTGGCGACTACAGCACGTCTCACCCTTTGCTTCCCGCGGTCGAGCCGGTGTAGAGCAGGGCCCGCAGTCCGAGCACCACGCTGATCACCAGCAGTTCGACGGCGCCCATGATGATCGCGGCCGCGGACGCTCCGGCGTAGTCGTAGCGGACGTAGGCGGCCTCGTACGCGGCGATCGAGATGACCCGGGTGCTGCCGGACGGGTCGCCGACCAGGATCGCCGACGGGAAGACGCTGAACGCCAGCACGAACGTCAGGCAGAACGTGGTGGCCAGCCCCGGCGCGAGCAGCGGCAGGGTGATCCGGAGGAACCGCTGCCGCCAGCCGGCCCCGAGCGTCGCCGCGGCCCGTTCCAGGCTCGGGTCGATACCGGACAGGTAGGAGAGCACCAGCAGGAACGCGAACGGGAACCCGGTGATCACCAGGGACAGGAACACCCCGGTGTAGTTGTTGGTCAACCGCAGGGGAGTGTCGATCAGGCCGATCGTGGTCAGCAGTCGGTTGACCCAGCCGGCCGGCCCGAGGAAGTTCAGCAGGCCCTCGGCGGTCAGTACGGTCCCCAGCGTGATCGGCACGACCAGGATCGTGGTGAGCAGCCGCTTGCCGCGGAACCGGCCGCGCATCCGGTAGGCGATCGGCACCGAGGCGAGCACGTTGAGCAGGGCGGCCGGCAGCGCGATCGCCAGCGTCGTGGTGATGGTGTCGCGCTGGTACGCGTCGGTGAAGAACGCCTGGTAGGCGGCGAACGTCCCGCCCTGCGCCGGTTGCAGGGACACCGACATCCCGTACGCGAACGGATAGATGAACAGTGCGACCACGAAGACCGTGGCCGGCACGAGCAGCAGCAGTTGCCGGTCGATGCCCCGATCGGCGAGCCGGTGACTGAGCGCGACGGTGGTCATGACGGGAAGATGAGCAGTCGGTCGGCCGGCAGACCGATTCTGACCTTGTCACCGGGTGCCAGCCGGCGGTCGGTGCGCAGGTGCAGCACCAGGCCGTCGTCGGTGCGGACCTCGGCGGCGATCTCCCGGCCCTGGTACTCGGCGACCTCCACGGTGGCGTCCAACTCGCCGGTGAGCGTCACGTCCTCGGGACGGATCGCCGCCACGGCCGGCCCGCCGTCCTCGAGGGTGCCCACGGGCGTCCCTTTCACGCGTACCCCCTCGGTGTGGAAGTAGGCCGAGGAGAAACGGCCCGGCAGCAGATTGCGGAACCCGATGAAGTCGGCGACGTGCCGGTTGGCCGGGCGCGTGTGCACCTCCTCGGGGGTGCCGATCTGCTGGACACGGCCGTCGCGCAGCACCACCAGCCGGTCGGCCAGCGACAACGCCTCCTCCTGGTCGTGGGTGACGTAGACGGTGGTCAGGCCCAGGCTCTGGTGCAGGCGGCGGATCTCGGTGCGCATCTCCAGCCGCAGTTTGGCGTCGAGGTTGGAGAGCGGCTCGTCCATCAGCACCAGCGACGGCTCGACCACCACCGCCCGCGCGATCGCCACCCGCTGCTGCTGGCCCCCGGAGAGCTGACCGGGAAGCTTGCGCGCGTGTTCCTCGAGGTGCACGAGACGGATCGCCTCGGTGGTCCTGCGCCGTGCCTCGGCGCGCGGCACACCCCGCATCGAGAGTCCGAAAGAGATGTTCTTCTGGACGGACATGTGCGGGAACAGCGCGTAGTTCTGAAAGACCATCCCGAACCCGCGTTTCTCCGGGGGGAGCGTGTCGAGTCGGGTGTCGTCGCGCCAGATGCTGCCGCCGCTGAGCGGGAGCAGGCCGGCCAGGCAGTTGAGCGCGGTGGACTTGCCGCAGCCGGAGGGGCCGAGCAGGGCGATGAACTCGCCCCGGCGGATCTCCAGGGTCAGGTCGGCCAGGGCGTCGGCGCCCGCGAAACGCCGGGTCACGCCGTCCAGGCGCAGGCGGTCGAAGCCGGTCACTTCGACACCTTCGAGCCGCCGATCTCCCTGTCCCAGCGGTCGAAGGCGGCGACCAGGGCCTTCGCGTCGAGCGGCGTCTCCAGCGGATTGTCCGCGATCAGCTGATCGTATTCGGGCCGGCCGAACTCGGTGATGGCCTGCTGGCTGTCCGCCGGAGCCATCGACAACGGGACGTCCCTGACCGCCGGGCCGGGGTAGAAGTAGCCCTTGTCGTAGGCCTTGGCCTGCTGTTCCGGGGTGAGCATCCAGCTCAGCAACGACAGCACGGCGGCCTGCTTGTCGACCGGGACGCCCTTCGGGATCACCGCGTAGTGCGCGTCGGTGACCCAGTGGAAGCCCGCCAGGGTGCCGACCTTCGCCTCCTTCGGCACGGTGCCGAGCACCCGCGGGTTGATGTCCCAGCCGGTCGTCGACGCGATGATCTTCGCGGACCCGTTGGCCAGGTTCTTCATCGTCTCGCTGGTGCTGGAGGGGTAGAGGGTGATGTATCTGTCGAGCTCCTTGAGGTACGCCCAGGTCTTCTCCCAGCCGCCGACCGGGTCCTTCGGGTCGCTGTCGCCGAGCAGGTACGGCAGGCCCATCAGGAACGTGCGGCCGGGGCCGGAGTTGGACGGCCGGGCGTACTGCACGGCGCCCGGGTTGGCCTTGGCGAAGTCGAGCAGGGCCTGCGCGTTCGCCGGCGGGGCCGGGACCTTCGCCGGGAGATACTCGATCAGCGGTCCGGACGGGTAGTAGGTGACCGTCACGCCGTTGCCGCCGGCCAGCTCCTGCATCGCGGCGGCGCCCTCGGAGTACGCGTTCATGCCGGTCAAGCGGGCGGCATGGGTGGGCAGCAGCGGCAGCCACAGCCCCTGATCGATGCCGGCGGCCAGGCCGTCCACGCCGGTGAGCACCAGATCCAGATCGACCCGGTTCGCGGCCTGCTGCGCCTTGATCTTGCCGACGAGTTCCGGCGCGGTGGACTTCGTGTAGGTGACCTTGCTGATCACGTCACCGTTCTTGGCCACGAAGTCATCGATCATGCCCTGGGTCAGCTGGAGGTTGCCGGCCACGTCCAGGACGTTGAGGGTGACCGCGGCGGCGGGTTTGTCGGGGACGGGGCCGTCGGTCTTGGTGTTCGCGGCGTCGTTCTCGGGCGGGCTGCAGGCGGTGAGGAGGGTTAAGACGGCGATGGTGGCGGCTGTTCTGCGCATGACGGCTCTCCTCTAGACGAGGGGTGGTGGTCCGGTGGAAGCGCGTACTCTGAGCTGGGTTTCCGTCGTCTTTCGCGGCTTGTCCGCTTTGTTCGACATTTCGGCTAAAAGAAGTTCGACTCCGACGCGCCCGATCTGCTCCCTGGCGATGGCCACCGTGGTCAGGTCGACCAGCGCGGCGACCAGGATGTCGTCGAAGCCGACGATGCTGATCCGGCCCGGCACGTCGATGCCCCGGGCCTGGAACCGTTGCCGCAGACCGAGCGCGATCAGGTCGTTGTAGGCGAGCACCGCGGTCGCCGGCGAGGCGGCCACCAGATCGGCCGCGGCCGCGCCGCCGTCCACGGTCGGCGTCACGTTGCCGATCTCGATCAGGGTCATGTCCCGGGTGGCGGTCGCGGCCCGCAGGCCCCGCAGCCGGTCCCGGTTCGACCAGGAGGCGCGCGGGCCGGCCACGTACGCCACCCGGCGGTGCCCGAGCGCGTGCAGATGGGCGGCCGCCTGGCGCATCCCGTCGGCGTTGTCCGCGGTCACCGACGGGAACGGGGTGATCCGCCGGTTGAGCACCACCATCGGCTTGCGCCCGGCCAGTGCGCGCAGCTCCTCGTCGGCGGCCCGTGGCGAGCAGAGCAGCAGGCCGTCCACCTGCCGCGCCATCGCGGCGATCACCGGCGCCTCGACGGTCGGATCCTCGTCGGTATCGCTGAACAGCACCGCGTGCTCGGCGCGGCGGGCCC
The DNA here is from genome assembly GCF_030269225.1 of Actinoplanes sp. NBRC 101535. Classification (NCBI taxonomy): domain Bacteria; kingdom Bacillati; phylum Actinomycetota; class Actinomycetes; order Micromonosporales; family Micromonosporaceae; genus Actinoplanes; species Actinoplanes sp. NBRC 101535. The sequence goes on from NZ_BSSY01000023.1 coordinate 89,618, forward strand.
GGGTCTGGATCGACTTGACGACATCCGGGAAGAACGGGTTCCCGAGGTCCGGAAGGATCACGCCGATGGTCCCGGTGCGGCCGGTGATCAGACTGCGGGCGGCCCGGTTGGGGTGGTAGTCGAGGTCCCGTGCGGCCCGCTCGACACGCTCCCGAGTCTCCGGTCTGACCTGGTCAGGGTGGGCCAGCGCCCGGCAGACCGAGGACTGTGACACCCCGGCCAGACGCGCGACATCCTTGATCGTCACCGGCACGGCGACTCCCTGATCTTTCGACATCGATCGATCGGTTCGCCGGTCAGTCTGGAATCGGTTCCAGAAAGTTGTCAAGCGCGTACGGGCAGTCGCTTTTTTAGTTGTCTCGGGTGGCGGTCTTGGCGCGATACATCGCGGCGTCCGAGGCCGTCACCCGGTATTCGCCGGCAAGCTCCAGCTGATCGCTATCGGTCGTCCACAGTCCGAGGCAGCCCGCCAGGGCCGGCGTGGAACCCAGCCAGTCCAGAGCCCGCGGGTCATAGGTGTGCCGGCCGAGCAGCGCGATGCCGAGCTCGTACTGGATGTTCAGCGTCGACTGCAGGTGCCGGACCTGATCGAACAGCGCCCGGGTGTGCGGTTCGGAGACGGCCGGCCCGGCATGCGGGCAGCCGCATGACTCCCGCGGCGTGAACTCGGTGGCGACCTGGCGCATCTCGGCCGGCATCCCCGGATCGGCGACCAGTTCGTCCAGCAGGCCGTAGACGGCGGCGCCCACCCGGTCCAGCGGCTGCCGCACACTCGACAACGCCGGCCGCAGGTACGACGCGTCGGCGATGTCGTCGAAACCCACCACGGCCAGCTCACGGGGCTCCCGGGATCGCCACCGGATGACGCCACAGCCAGGTGACCGGGATGACGATCAGGTACCGGGTCAGCCAGGCCGGCGGCGGCTTGAAGTACCGCTCCCACACCCGCGCCAGCCCGGCGGCGATCAGCCCGAGTAGCCGCAACGGCAGTCCGCCGAGCGTCGCGATCGTCTTGATCGGCCAGAGCAGCCAGTGGTCGTCGTTCGCCGGCCGGCCGGGATGCCGTATTCCGTCATGCGCCCACACCCCCAGTACCGTGTGTGATCATGTGATCCACGGTGAGTTTCCCTTGAGCAAAATACCTTCTACAAGGTCATTGGCCAGGGGTGGTCGCATGTTTCCAGAAGTCGTGCCCCGACCAGGGAAAATGTGGGCCGGGGCGGGGGTGGGCCAGGCGTTTCACCAGCGCGGCGGCCCATTTAAACAGAACCTCACCGAATCGTTAACGAATGGCGGGTCTCAATGCGTAAACGCGTTCCGCGAGTCAGGCGGCGACCTCGGTCGCCGGGCGGGCCTGGGCGCGGACCTCGTCGAGGTATTCGGTGACCGCGTCGCGGTTGCGGGTCAGGGCGTCGATGCGCCGTTGCATGCGTTCCAGCTCCTGACTCAGCGTCTCGATGATCTCCGGGGTGGCGTCCGAGAAGACGATCGCGCGGGGCTTGTCGAGGCAGGGCAGGACCTGTTTGATGACCCGGGTGGGCAGGCCCGCATCGAGGAGACCGCGGATCTGCAGCACCCGGTCGGCGAACCGGTCGTCGTACGAGCGGTAGCCGTTGGCGCATCGCTGCGACACAATGAGGCCCTGCTCCTCGTAGTAGCGCAGCAGGCGTCGCGATGTGCCGGTCCGGTCCGCGAGCTCACCGATGCGCATGTGATCCACCTCACGTCGAAGTGCTTGACCTTCACACTGATGTGAAGGTTTCAGCATACGGGTCATGGCAACCGAGAGCACCGACCTCAGTGTGGGGTCACCCGTACCGGCCCGGGCCGGCGACCGGCTCCCGATGTCCGCGCTACTCGCGCTGGCCACGGCGGTCTTCATCACCAGTCTCACCGAGACGCTGCCCGCCGGCGTGCTGCCGGGCATGAGCGGCAGCCTCGGGGTCAGCGAGTCCCTGGCCGGGCAGTCCGTCACGATCTACGCCCTCGGCACCGCCCTCACCGCGATCCCGCTGACCGCCTTCACCGCGAACTGGCCCCGCAAGCGGCTCCTGCTGACCGCGATGGTGGTCTTCTCCGTCGCCAACACGGTCACCGCGATCTCCTCCGACTACCTCACGACGATGGTCGCCCGTTTCGCCGCGGGGGTCGCCGCCGGCCTGGCCTGGGCCCTGCTCGCCGGATACGCCCGCCGTCTCGTCCCGCCCCGCCTGCAGGGCAAGGCGGTGTCGGTCGCGATGGCCGGCATCCCGGTCGCCCTGTCGCTGGGCGTACCGGCCGGCACCTTCCTCGGCCAGGCCCTCGGCTGGCGGGCCGCCTTCACCGCCATGACGCTGCTCACCGTCGTCCTTCTCGGCTGGATCGCGGTGTCGGTCCCCGGCTTCCCCGGGCACCCCGCCGGTGAGCGGCCGCCCATGCTGCGCGCTCTCGGGGTACCGGGCGTCACCCCGGTCCTGATCGTCACGCTGGTCTTCGTCCTGGCCCACACCATCCTGTACGCCTACATCACCACGTTCCTCGCCCACCTCGGCATGGCCGGGTCCGCCGACGCCGTCCTGCTGGCCTTCGGTGTCGCCTCCCTGGCCAGCATCGTGGCCACCGGCGCCTGGATCGACCGCAAGCTGCGGGTCCTCACGGTGGCGAGTGTCCTGCTCGTCGGTGTCGCCGCCGCGGTCCTCGCCACGCTCGCCGCCAGTGACGTGCTGGTCTACACCGCCGCGGTCCTGTGGGGGCTGGGCTGGGGCGGCGTACCGACCCTGCTGCAGACCGCCGTCGCCGACGCCGGTGGCAAAGCCGCCGATGCCGCCCAGGCCATGCTGGTGACCCTGTGGAACGTCGCCATGGCCGCGGGCGGCGTGATCGGCGGCGTCCTGCTGGAGTCCCTCGGCGCGGGGGTCTTCCCCGCCACCGTCGGCATCCTCCTGATCCCGGTGCTGGTGATCGTCGTCGGTGCCCGCGCCCACGGGTTCCCGGTCCGCCGCCCGGCCGCGGAGCCGGCCGCCTGACCGGGGTCACACGGGCGGCGAAAGTGTCGGTGGGCACTGCCACCTTCGCGGGACCGTTCGACGAGATGCGACTGCGGCCCGAGTCCCGTGACCATCAGTTAGCACCTGGAGACGTTCGCCGGGCTACCGGTCGTTCCCTGGAATGCCGGCAAGAAGGAGCGGCCCGCCGACTCGGGCGGTGGCCTGGCGGATCGACGCCCCGGAATACGATGACCAATCCTTCACCGACGCCCTGACCAAGGTCATGAAGCGGGCCGGCCCGGGCGGGCCGGTAACCCCGGGCACGTGGTGGTCCGGACCAGCCGGTCCCCGATGACCAACCCGCACCTGGGCAACGCCCGCGGCGCCGTGGCGGCGGTCCGGGCCGCCGCCGGCGAGCACGCGTGAGCGGCCGCGATGGAGACGTGTGCCCGGGCGGCCGCCTGCTTCCCGGACACCCTGCAGGTCAAGCACGGGCCGGGTGACGATCCGCCGAAACAGCCCGGCACCGGCCGGTGACGCCGAGACTGGCCAGATGTCGAAACAACACGGACGTCGTCTGGCCGGTCTCGTCGCGGCGGTCCTGCCGCTCACCCTCAGCGCCGGTACGCTGCCGGCAAGCGCCCAGCCCGCACCTCCCGGCCGGTACGTCTGCTACGAGGCGCACGTGCAGAACGTCGGCTGGCAGGGCCGGCAGTGCAACGGCGGCGTCGCCGGCACCACCGGCCAGAGCCTGCGACTGGAAGCCATCACGATCACCGGCGGTGGCGTCGGCGCCCTCTGCTACGAGGCGCACGTGCAAAACGTCGGCTGGCAGAGCCGGCGCTGCAACGGTGAGGTCGCCGGGACCACCGGCCAGAGCCTGCGACTGGAGGCGCTGACGATCACCGCGTCCCGGGGCTCGGTCTGCTACAACGCGCACGTGCAGAACATCGGCTGGCAGGGGTGGCGCTGCGACGGCGAGACCGCGGGCACGACCGGTCGGAGTCTGCGCCTGGAGGCCATCATGATCAAGGTGAGCCCCGGGAGGCTCGGGTCAGTGACCCCGGGTCGCTGACTTCGCGCGGTACATCGCGGCGTCGGCCTCCCGCAGCATGCGATCGGGGTCGGACGCCCCCGGCTGGGAGACGGCGACGCCGATGCTGACGCCCACCTCGACCGTGTGGCCGTCGATCTCCATCGGCTCGCAGACCGCGGCCTGGAGCGCGGCACACACCGTCTTGTAGCTATCAGGATCGGTCAAGCCGTCGATCAGGACCACGAACTCGTCGCCGCCCAGCCGGGCCACCGTGTCACTACGGCGCAACCGGCTGGTCAGGCGATGGGCCATCTCGATCAGCAGCAGGTCACCGGCGGCGTGACCGAGAGTGTCGTTCACCGCCTTGAACCGATCCAGGTCGAGCAGCAGCACGGCGAACCGGAACGACGGATCACGGGTGGCGCGCATCCCGGCCCGAGCCAGCCGGTCCTCCAGCAACAGACGGTTCGGCAGCCCGGTCAGGTGATCGCGCATCGCCGCGGTGCGCAGGCGTTCCTCCTGCTCACGCAGGGCGGCCATGGTCACCTGGTAGTCCAGCGCCTTGGTCAACAACGACCCCGAGTGGTTCATCATCTCGCGGCCGGGCGGCGTGGTCGACTGGATCCGGCCGACCGCGGCGAGCATCCCCCAGTCCCGGGCCGGGCTGCGCACCGGCACCACGAACACCACGTCACCGTCGGCGCCGTCGGCAACCCCGAACAACTCCGGCGGGGGAAACGCGGTCACGCTCATCTCGGCGTACGGGGCACCGGCCGTTACCCGGTATTCGCCGGCCAGCTCGAGGTGATCGTTTTCAGCCGTCCACAGTCCGAGGCAACCGGCCAGGGCCGGCGTGGAACCCAGCCAGTCCAGAGCCCGCGGGTCATAGGTGTGCCGGCCGAGCAGCGCGATGCCGAGCTCGTACTGGATGTTCAGCGTCGACTGCAGGTACCGGACCTGATCGAACAGCGCCCGGGTGTGCGGTTCGGAGACGGCCGGCCCGGCATGCGGGCAGCCGCACGACTCCCGCGGCGTGAACTCGGTGGCGACCTGGCGCACCTCGGCCGGCATCCCCGGATCGGCGACCAGCTCGTCCAGAAGGCCGTAGACGGCGGCGCCCACCCGGTCCAGCGGCTGCCGCACACTCGACAACGCCGGCCGCAGGTACGACGCGTCGGCGATGTCGTCGAAACCCACCACGGCCAGCTCACGGGGCAGGTCGTACCCGGCCGCCGTCATCCGGTCGATCAGGCCGATCGCGTTGCGGTCGGTGCCCAGCACGATCGCGGTCGCCGGCATCCCGGACCGGATCAGCGTGTCCGCCACCGCGGCGCCACCCGACTCGTGGTTGTCGCCGGTGTCGAAGAGCAGGTCGGCCCGGGGCGTGATGCCGTGCGCGAGCAGACCCTCCCGGTACCCCTCGTGCCGCTCCCGCAGATCGAAATGCGCCAGATAGCCGGCGAACGCGATCCGCTCGTGACCGTGCTCGATCAGGTGGGCGACGGCAGCGCGTACCCCGGAACGGTTGTCCGCCAGCACCGCCGACGCACCGCTCTCCACCGCCTCCTGCGCGACGAACACCACCGGCAGGCCGGCCCGCCGGGCCTCCACCGCATAGCTCTCCGGAACAGCACCGGGCAGCACCACCAGGCCGGACAGCAGACCCTGCGCGACCGGGCGGGCGAACGCCGGCAACCCGCTGCGGTCGGCACTGTGCGAGCCCGGATCCAGGGTCTGCACGGCCATCACCCGGTCGCCACCGGCCACCGCGGCGGCGTTGACACCCTCGATGATCGCCCCGTAGTAGTCGCCACCCACGAACGGCGACAGGATTCCGAACGTACGGCTCGTCACCGGGACATGATCTCAGGAATCGTCAGGCGCGCAGGCCCAACGCGGTCAGGACGGCCCGGACCGCCTCCGCGACCGGGTGCAGGATCTCGCGGTGCAACCAGCGGGCCACCGGGACGACCGTGGCGTTCCACAGCCAGGCGATCGCCCTGCCCACCGGGACGACCAACGTCTCCCACAGCCAGGTGGTGCCGTCCCAGCCCAGCTTGAGGAACCAGACGATCGCCCGGGTGATCGGCCCGAGAAACCATCGCCACAGCGGTTCCAGCAGGTAGGTGATGATCACCTCTGCCATCGCCGTCAGGGCGCGGGCGACGACGTGGACGACCGGGCCGAGGACCCAGCGCCACAGCCAGGCGGCCGGGATCGCGACCAGATAGCGCCACAGCCGGCTGACCGGGACGACGATCAGGTAGTAGGTCAGCCAGGCCAGCGGCGGCCGGAGCCAGCGGTCCCAGATGTGTTCGAGGCCCTGGAACAACAGGCCGAGCAACCGGAACGGCAGCACGACGAGCGTCGCGATCGCCTTGATCGGCCAGAGCAGCCAGTGGTCGTTCTGCACGGGCGACACGGTAGCAACCCGCGTCCCACCAGGGCACCCTCGGAAATGTCGTAGGTCGCCGGTACGGTTCGGCGAGGTTGTCGACAGACGGGGAGGCCGTTGGATGTACCGGCAGGGTGATGTGCTGATCGTTCCGGTGCCCGAGGAGAGCGTGCCCGCCTGCGCGCCGGTTCCCCGGGACAGGCGCGGGCGGATGGTGCTGGCACGAGGCGAGGCGACCGGACACGCCCACGTGGTCGGCGGTCCCGGGCTGCGGCTGCTCGCCGACGTCGACGACCCTGAGCTGATGTTCATCCACGTGCCGTCGCACGGCCGGGTCAGCCATGAGGAACACGGGCCGATCTCGCTGCCGGCCGGGCACTACCGGGTGACCCGCCAGCGGGAGTACATCCCCGGCGCGTTCCGTCCGGTCGCGGACTGAGAGGGGAACGGGCGATGCAGCTGACCCATGAGCAGGAGGCGATGGCGGCCGCGGTCGAGGACCAGTGGCTGGCCACGGCGCTGGAGACCGGTCCGGCCGACCGGGCGGCGGCCGAGGAGGGGGTACGCGTTTCCTACCGGCTGGCCGGTCTGGAGCCGCCGACGCGCATCTACTGGTTCGGATCGCCGCGCGCTGCGGCGGTGGCGGTCGCCGTGCTGAACGGTGTTTCCGTCCCTTCTTCCCCAGGCGTCTCGTCTTCTTCGGGTGTTCTGTCTTCTTCAAGTGGCCCGGGCTCGGCTGACGGTGAGACCTTGCCGGAGTGGTTCGGTGAGGTCGTCGCGGAGTTGCGCCGTCAAGGCTGGCAGACCGGCGAGACCGCTGGAGCGTCGGTGCGCCGTCAGGTCCGCACCGAGCCGTGGGCCGCAGCCCGTGCCGCTGCCGCCGCCGAGCTGGGCGCGGAGGGCTGGGCGCAGCTCGGGTCCGCCGCGGGCCGTCGTTCGTGGGGTCTGGCGATGGACCGGGTCGCCGGCCGTCTCCGCCTTCGTCTCGGCGAGGACCTCATCGCGGGGCTTCCGGCCGACGTCGGCAAGGCGGTACGGTCCCGTCTGCTCGACGCGATCTACGGCCAGTTCGACGGGGCGTGGCTCGGCACCTTCGACGCGGCCGGACGGCTCTCCCCGCAGGCCGGGTCGGAATCCCCGGAGGCGGGGCCAGGATCTCTGGAGACCGAGTCAGAATCTCTGGAGGCCGGATCGGGATCTCTGGAGACCGGGTCGGGCCTTTCGCAGGACGGGTCCGGTGCCGGGCTGGCGGGGCTGGCTGCGGTGGCCCGGCAGGCCGGCTGGTGGTGGGCGCACGAGCGGGTGGCCGTGCTCAGTGAGCGTCCGGCCCTGCTGGCCCGCGACAACGTGGGCCGGCTGCACCGGGGCGAGGGCGCCGCGATGGAGTTCACCGACGGCTACGGCCTGTGGGCGTGGCGGGGCATGCCGATCCCACCGGAGCTGGCGGCCGAGCTGCCCACCCTCACCCTGGACCGGATCCAGGCCGAGGAGAACGCCGAGATCCGCCGGGTGATGCTGGAGCACTTCGGCTACGAGCGTTACCTGCAGGAGGCCGGAGCCCGCCAGTTGGGGAGCGACGAGACCGGCACGTTGTGGTACCTGGACTTGCCCGGTGACGAGCCCCTGGTCATGGTCGAGGTGGTCAACTCGACGCCGGAGCCCGACGGCACCAGCCGCGTCTACTGGCTCCGCGTCCCGCCGGACACCCGCACCGCCCGAGCCGGCGTCGCCTGGACCTTCGGCCTGACCGAGGAGGAATACCACCCCCTGGTCCAGACCTGACCCCATCGCGGCGGAATCGTCATGCTTGAGCCGTCCGTGGCCGACCGCTGACCTGAACCGGCGGGAAGCCGCCACGGCTCAGGTCGGGGTTGGTCCAGGCCTGAGCCGATGCGACGGCGCGCCCGGCCCGCGATCAGCGGTGACGGGCGCGCCGGACCTGCTTCCCGAGCGATGGTCCTCAGGCCGGTCTACTTCCCGACCACCGGTTTACTCGGGCCTGGACTTTCCCAGGTCAGGCATCGCCGAGGCCAGGTGTTCCCGGGATCGAGTGGTCTTGACGGAAGCCTGCTTCAGGAGCGGTGGATCAGGCCATCCACTTGCTGCACCAGGCGTACCAGTTGTCGGCCTTGTCGGGGTGGTTGAGGCCGTAGCAGACGCGGACCCGGTCGTCGTTGCTGTTACCGACCATGTCGGTCCAGTAGTAGCCGGAGAAACCGGGCGGGGCAGTCACCGACGTGGCACTGTGCGCCCGGTAGACGCCGCCGGAGAGGATCTGCCGTTCTACCAGGACGTTGTACTCGGAGCCGACGGTGTAGATCGACCCGGCGCTCCAGATGCGGCCCCAGAAGGCGTTGCAGGCGGACGACTTCCGCAGCTCGAGGCGGAAGGTGGGGCTCAGCGGCTCGTCCATCTGCACCCAGATGCTGCCGGAAGCCGAGCAGCCAGTGCTCGACGGGTCCTGGTTGTAGCAGCCGTTGCCGGAGCAGAGCGCCAACGCCGGTGCGGCCGGTGCGACCACGGCGGAGCCGAGCAGGCCCACCACCAGCGCCAGCATCATGCGCAAGAACTTGTTCTTCATGGAACGCCCCCGTCTGGGTCGGGCCGGAGGCGCCGGAACGAAGCCCGATGACCGGGCCGTTCCCGTCACTTCCGGAACGAGATCAGCGCCGGCCGACCATGAAGTCGGCGGCTCGCTCACCGTGACAGACCACCGGATCGAAGTATGGAAATCCGACCGAATCCGAACGCTGTCGAAGTGGCCGGCTGACGGGATCCGAACGCTGTCGAAGTGACCGGCTGACGGGAACGGGTGACCAGCACATCGGCATGACCGGACCATCCGGATGGCGAGACCATGGGAACGGCCGGCGTCGTCGGGGCAGCGATTCCCGGGCCGGGGGAGCGCCTCACCGGACGGTCGAAAAGAGAAAGCCGGGTTCGCATCGATGCGAACCCGGCCCGGCGACCTCGTTTCCCCCGCTAACGAGATCGCCACCGTCCACCTCGAACCCCGTGTGGCGACGGCAGGACCAGTCTGGCGGAGTACACGCGCTCCCCGGCGAATCCCGAACGAACCCGAACGGCCCACGGCCCACTCTGATCGCACTCCGTCCGGCCATTCAAGTAGGGCGCCACAGTTGCGGAGACCGGGGACAGCGCCACGGCCGCGGCCAGACAGCTAATGAGTCAGTCAGGGTGCGAAGCCCGTCCGCGTGGTGATTTCGGGCGTGCTGGGCGCCCGTAATCGCCACGCTGTTGTGGGTGTGGTGATTTTGGGCGTGCTGGGCGCCTGAAGTCGCCACGCTGTTGTGGGTGTGGTGATTTTGGGCGTGCTGGGCGCCTGAAGTCGCCACGCTGTTGTGGGTGTGGTGATTTTGGGCGTGCTGGGCGCCCGAAATCACCACGCAGACCCTGACTGTGGAAGGTGTCCAGGGTCGGCTACGCGACGGGCCACAGGGCGGGGATCCGCTCGAGCAGGCCTTCCGCGTACACGTCACGGAGCTTCAGAGGCTTGAGATGCACGTAGCCGATGTGACAGTCGCAGATGGCGTTGCCGCAGGCCCGCGGCCGCAAACCCGCACGCCACGACCCGTCGTAGAGGTTGCCGATCGGGGTCTGGATGAAGTGGCAGCGGCGGACCGTCCCGTCGCCCAGCACCGAGATGGCCGTCTCCCCGGCGTGGCAGTCGCGGCCCAGGGAGAGATGTGGCCGGACGCTGTCGCCGAACCGCGGGTCCAGTGCTGTCCAGAGGCGTTCCTCGTCCGCGGTGTAGATGTGGCCCTCCGCGGCGTTCACCCACAGGTAGACCGAGGGCGGCAGGGCAGCCCGCAACGCCACCGCCGCGGCGTGGTGTTCGGGCAGGCCGACGACCCCGACCGAGTAGCGGACTCCTAGCTCGTCGAGGCTGCGGCAGCGTTCCAGGAAGCGTTCCGGGGTGACCTGGCCCGGATGGTACGTGGTCCACAGTGCCGCCACCCGCGGGTTCGCGTCGGCGAGCCAGCCTGTGCGGGCGGCCAGGTTGGTCTGGATCGCGACGCGGGCGACGTGCGGGAGGTGGGACAGCCGGACGATGGCGTCGCGGTACCAGCTGCGGGTCAGGCCCTCGCCCCACGGCGTGAACAGCACCGACAGTCTGCGGTCGGTGGTCTGCTCCACCCAGTCGACGAAGCGCAGCAGGTCGGCCTTGTCGGCCCGGAGCAGGTCCGGCGGGTCGACCCGTTTGGCGAACGGGCAGTAGGGACAGTCGTAGTTGCAGCTGGCGAGTGGTCCCCGGTAGAGGATGTACAGGTCGTCGGTCATCGGGGGACGTAGGTTCCCATCGCTTCGCGGACGTCGCCGGAGACCAGCCACGGGCCGATCGCGTCGGAGCGGGACAGGCCCTCGGCGGTCAGGGTGGTCCGGTCTCCGCTCAGCCAGCCGCGGTCGGCCAGTTCGGTGAGTTGCGGGAAGTCGTCGTCGTGGGCGGTGCCGAACCGTTCCTTGTAGGCGACCGCGTCGACGCCGTCGGCGCGCAGCAGCGACTTGAGCAGCCAGCGGCGGCGTTGTTCGACGGCGTCGAGGTGGAAACCGAACTCGGCGTGGCGGAAGTCGCCGGACGGCCGGGAGATGTAGTCGTCGATCACCGCGCGGACCTCGGGCACCGCGACCGCGTAGTCGAACGAGTAGTGCAGGCCGCCGGTGTACGACCGGGAGCCCGCCCCCAGCCCGACGGTGCCGTCGTCCTGGCAGCAGTAGTCCGGGCCGTCCGGTTCGGGCGCGTCGGCCCGGCGGAACTGGCGCATCGAATGCCGGACGTAGCCCGCGTCCTCGAGGACGCCGACGGCCTGGCGGTAGAGCTCCTGGCGCTGCCGGTCCCAGTCGGCGCGGGCGTGCGCGCGGCGGCCGAGTCCGGTGAGTGGCCGCACGTACAGCGGGTAGAGGTAGATCTCCTCGGGGTGCCAGCGCAGGGCCTCGTCCAGCGAGTGCTGCCAGGTCTGCGGGGTCTGGCCGTCGATGCCGTAGATCAGGTCGAGGTTGAGCACCGGGATGCGGGCGTCGCGGATCGCCTGCAGGGCGGCCAGCACCTCGGCGAGCCGTTGGGGCCGGCCGGCCGCGTGGGCCTCGGCGTCCAGGAAGCTCTGCACGCCGATGCTGACCCGGGTCGTCCCGTGTCCGGCGAGCACCTCGAGACGGTCCGGGGTGGCGGTGGCCGGGGAGGTCTCCACGGACATCGGCACCCCGGTGGCGCCGAACGCGTCGGCGGCGATGCCGAACAGTTCCTCCAGTTCGGGGGCGGTCAGGTAGGTGGGGGTGCCGCCGCCGATCGCCAGCCGGGAGAACCGGGCGTCCGGGCGCAGGCTGTCGCGGACCTCCCGGGCTTCCCGGCGCAGCTGGCCGAGGTAGGCCCGGACCTGCTCGTCCGGCGGGTTGGCCCGGGTGAACAGGTTGCAGAAGCCGCAACGCATCTCGCAGAACGGCAGGTGGATGTAGCCGAACAGGGAGTCCTGCCGTTCGCCGGACCACACGTCGCTCAGCAGCGGGCGGGGTTCCAGGCGGCGGTAGGCGGTCTTGTGCGGGTACGCGTAGAGGTAGCCCTGGTAGGGGGAGTCATCCAAGGATGAAATCGGCATAGGGAACTGTCCAGACGTTGTCGTGTGCGACCCGGTGACCGACGAACCCGTCCTCGCCGTAGAGCGTGCCGTGGTCCGAGCAGATGATCACCTGGCAGGGGCGGCCACGGCCACCCGCCAGGGCGAACAGACGGCCGAGGCGACCGTCGACGTACTCCAGGGCGGCGGCGTGACTCTCCAGGGAGTCCTCGGTCGCGCCGGGCAGGTAGTGCTTGTTGGGCTGGTGCATGGCGGCCACGTTGAGGAACGTGAACAGCGGGCGTTCCGGGGGCAGGCCGCCGATGATCTGTTCGAGCCGGTCGAGCTGGTTGTCGACGCAGGCGGGATCGGTCACCCCGAAACTGCGGTCCCAGTGCGCCTCGGCGAACATGCCGGGCAGCACCCGGCCCAGTGGCGCCCCGGTGTTGAAGAAGCCGACGCCGCCCAGGCAGACGGTGTGGTAGCCCTCGGCGGCCAGCCCGGCCGGCAGGTGGGCGGCGTCGAACACGAACGTGTGCGGGCCGCTGGTCTCGCTGCCGCCGAACCGGGCGGCGAACATCCGCTCGTGACGGCGGGGTGGCACCGGGGTGGGCAGGAAACCGGCGAAGAACGCGTGGTGGGCGGCGTACGTGAACGTGGCCGGACTGTGCCGCCGTTGCCAGACCCCGCCGGGCAGCACCGACGCCAGGGTGGGGGTGCGCCCCGTGGCCAGGCAGGACTCGGCGATGTCCCAGCGCAGCGTGTCGAGGGTGACGAAGAGCAGGTCGTGGCTGCCGATCAGATCACGCATGATGCCCCCGGGAGAGAGAGCACAGCGCCTCCACCTGGGCCTGGTAGGTGTCCCGCCCGTCGGCGAGCACGCCCGGCAGCAGGTCGCCGAAAGCGTTGACCTCGGCGACCGCGTGGTCGCGCCAGCCGACCCGGAACATCAGGTCGACGCCGACCTGCAGGGTGTCCGGGAAACAGGCGGCCGCCCGGGCACAGGTCTGCATCGCCGCGGACCAGGCCGCCTCGCCGGCCGCGGCCCGGACCGCCGCCACGTCGCCGCGGGCGTTGCCCAGATGAAGGTTGGTCATCGGGGAGCGGCTGGTGCGGACGACCACGTGTCCCGGCTCGCCGCCGATCACCACGACCCGCAGGTCGAGCACCCGGTCGCCGAGGCCGGCCTTGGGGAACCAGCGCTCGACGTGCAGGCCGTCGGGTCCGAGGCCGTCGACGATCGCGGCCACGTCAGCCTCCGCGGCATAACGGCGTACGCGAAGATTGTTGAACAATCGCCCGCCGGACAGCTCGACCGAGGTGGTGGCGGCGATCCGGGAACCGGCCGCCGCCAGCGCGACCACCCCGGACGCCGACGAGCCGTGCGACGGTTTCACGAACACCCGGCTCCAGCCGGCGTCGTGCATCGCGGACCGCAGCGACGCGTAGTCGCGGATCGGGCCGGGCAGCGCGGCCGGCACCGGCACCCCGGCGGCGGCCAGCCGGGCATGGCAGCGCGGCTTGTCACTCATGCACAGGATGTCCTCCGGCCGGTTGAGCAGATGCCCGCCGCCGGCCTCGATCCGGGCGAGCGCCCGCGCCAGCCCGGCGTGCGCGTCGGCCGAACCGGTGATCTCACCGTGCTCGGCCGCCCGGACCGGACCGCCGCTGCCCAGCTCGCGCAGCAGCCGGCCGACCTCGGCGTCCTCACCGGGGGAGTCGATCCGCACGGTGCTCTCCGGCCCGGGGACCGTGCCTGCGAGCAGCACGTCACGCCACGGATGGACCTCGGGAGCGGGCAGGCCGGCACGTTCCACGGCCGCGGTGAACAGGGCGACCCGGCGGTTGCCCGGGTTGCCGACGACGGCGAGTCGCACTTATTCCGACACCTCGGTGTAGCGGCCCCACTCCTCTTCCTGCTGGGGGTCGGAGACGTCCACCAGCACCCCCTTGAGCTCGTCGACCAGGCGTTTCGTCATGTCCTCGGACATGAAGTGGTGGTGCAGGTCGAGACGGCTCAGGTGGGTGAGCGGCTGCCCGGCCAGCAGCGCCGCGGCGCCGTCGTCGCCGAGTGCACCCATCGACAGGTCGAGCTCGGTGACCCGGGCGACCACCGGCGCGGACGCCACCGCCTCGGCGACCTCGTCGGCGATCTCCGCGTTGCGCAGGGCCAGCGAGATCAGCGACGGCAGCGCCCGGCCGGCCAGGATCACCGACAGGTCGTCGGCGCGGACGTCGCCGCCGTAGTTGTCGACGCCCAGCCACAGCTCCAGGTGGGCCAGGTTGGGCAGGTCGCAGGCGCTGATCGAGCGGACCACCGAGGCGGGCAGGCCGCCGGACTGCAGGACCAGGTGCCGCAGGCCCTCGTGGCGCATGGTGGGGAACTCGAGCCCCTGCGAGCCGCGGATCCACAGATGCTCGAGGCCGGGGAACGCCTCCAGGATCGGCGTCATGTCACCCTGGTTGATCCAGGAGATCTCACACTGCTCGAAGGTCATCTCGCCGACGAACAGGGCCCGCAGCCCGCGGAGCTTGTCGGCGTGGTCGGTGAGCAGCTCGGCGTCGAAACCGTCGTCGAAGGCGCCGTCCCAGTCGCCGATGACGATCGCTGCCGGACCGTCCGGACCGGTGCGCTCGATCACCGCGGCCAGGGCCTTCGCGAAGTGGTCCTCGTCCTCACCCATGGTGTCGATCCGCCAGGCGACCGAGGACGGGTCGTCGGGCACGGTGTCCCACGACACGACGGGAAGCCCGGCGAACGTCGTCAGGTGTTCGTTGATGGTCACGGAACTCCTCGGGCCGCAGTCGAACGATCCCGCGAAGGTAGCAGTGCCCACCGACACTTTCACGGCCGATGCAGCAGATAGGCCAACAGTCGTGCGGCGATCTCCTCACCGGCCATGACCCCACTGACGTCGGTCACCGCGATCCGGTCGTGTGCCCAGCCGCGCTCGTGCAGCTCCCCATGCGCGGGCCGGACACCCGCGTCCGCGGCCCGCAGCAGATCCTGGTCCAGCAGTGAGTCGCCGGCCGCGAACAGCACCTCCGTCCGCAGGCGGCGGGCCACCTCCGCCACCGCCGCCTGTTTGGTCACCGGGCGGGGCATGCAGTACACCTTGCGGCCCTGCAGGGAGACGTTCCACCGGCGCTGCCCGCACCACGCCGACAGTTCGGGCAGCCAGTCCGCGGGCAACCGGGACCGCTCCACGATGGCGTAACAGAACAGGTCGTCGGCGGTGTACACGCGCAGCAGCCACTCGTCCGCGCCAGCGGCGTCGCGCAGGTGGTCGTGGACCTCACCGAGCGGAGCACACTCCTGCCCGACCAGGGCGGCGACCGTGCCGGCCCACGCGGGGTCGACCCGGTCGTCCACGAGGATGTGCCCGCCGTTGGCCGCGACGGCGTACCGCGGCGGCCACCCGGTGAGCCGGACCCGCCGGTACTGGTCCAGGGTCCGGGTGGTGACCGGTACCAACGGGGCGAGCCGGCCGATGGCGGCCAGGAGCGGACCGGTGCCCCGGGTGTGGAAGCTGAGCGGCGCGCCGTCGCTGGTCTCGGCCACCTCCAGCGGCGGGGCCGGCGTGGTCACCGCGGCGGCCGAGTAGATCAGGGTGCGGTCCAGGTCGCAGGCGACGAGCGCCGGTCCGGAGACGGGCGACGGTGGTGGTGGATACCGGATGGTCGGATCGGTGTCCGCGAGGGTCATCCGGTCATGCCCCGGACCAGTCCGACACATCGGAAGCGCAGGTCGGGAACGACCTCCACGGGTACGCCACGCCGTCGTGCCAGCACCCGGACGTGCTCGATGTCGGGTCCCGCGCCGGGGTGGACCAGGACCCGCCACGGCACCCGGCGCAGCAGCACCCGGGTGGTCTCGCCGATCCCGGGTTTGACCAGGTTCAGGTCGGTGACCCCGTACGCCTCCCCGATCCGCCGCACCTCCGCGAGCCCCTGCCAGGTGACGTCCCGGTCGGCGGCGGCCAGCACCGGCCAGTCCCGGGCCACCGTCGCCCGTACCTCGTCGAAGCGGCCGCTGACCGCGTCCAGGAAGGTCAGGGAGAGGTCGTCGGCGGCGAACTCGGTGTAGAACTTGGCGCCGTGGAACCGTCCGGGACCGGTCAGGGCCGGGTTCAGCACGGTCCGCGACACCAGACCGGACACCGTGGAGTTGAGGCAGGCCGACGGGATGAGGTAGTCGTCGCGGCCGGCGTGCAGCGGGGTGCAGCCGCCCGGGTCGGCGAGGACCGCCAGCCGGCCGGGCACGTCGAGGCCGTCCCGGTCGCGGACGGCGGCGAGGGCCTCGTGCAGTTCCCGGGCTATCGCGCCCTTGCCGGTCCAGCCGTCGACGAAGACCAGGTCCGCGGTGCCGTGCCGGTCGGCGACCCAGCGCAGGGCGGCGACGTCGATGCCCCGGCCGCGGACGATGCTCACCGCGTAGTGCGGCAGGTCGGCGCCGTCGGCGGCGAGGGCCCAGCGGCGCATCAGGACACCGACCGGGGTCCCGGCGCGTGCCAGCGAGAGCAGCACCGGCCGGGGCGTCACCAGGTGCCGGACCAGTTCGGTGAGGACGCCGACGTCGTGGGCGACCCGAACGCTGTTGTCCCGCAGTGCCCGGTGGAACAGGGCGAGGTAGTCGCCGGCCGGCCGGTACTCGACCGGCAGCGACTCGGCGTAGTGGGCGGTCCCCGATTGGACGGCCCGTTCCCGCTGCTCGGCGGGGGCCTCCAGGTCGGCGCCGGACAGGTCGGTGAGCAGCCAGCCGACGTCGTCGAGCGGGTACGACCCGAACGCCGGACCCCGCAGCGGCGTGTTGACCGGGGCGCTCATGCCGCGCCCACGGTCGCGACCAGGACGTGCCGGGTGGCCGCCCCGAGCGCGGCGATCAGGCCGGCCGGCACGGTGGTGTCGGTGACCAGCAGGACGGCGTCCGGTGCCGTCGTCACCAGGTTGTACGCGTACCGCGGCCCGCCGTCCTCCCCGGACGTCCAGGTCACGGCGTCGCGGAGGGCGTACCCGGGGGTGTCGACGGGCAGCGCCGGGGACCGGGTGGTGCTGGCGAACAGGACGTCGTCGCCGCGATCGGCCAGGGCCCCGGCCAGGCGCAGTGGCGTGTACATCAGCTCCTCGGTGCCGAGGACGAGCAGCCGTCCGCCGTGCGGCACCGGTGCGGTCAGGACGGGCAGCGCGGCCTCGAGGCGGTCCCGGTCGGCCGGGTGGAAGCCGTGCCGGGCGTCCGCGGGCAGGCCGTCCGGCCAGGGCGGTCGCAGCCGGGTCACCCGCGGTGCGCCGGGCGAGGCCCGGGGCGGTTCGCCGTGGCGGACGGCCAGGTCGTGCCCCCGGTCGAGGACGTCGGCGGGCAGGTCGAGCCGGGCCTGAACGGTGGCGGCCAGGGTGATGCCGGTGCCGAGTTCGGCGGCGAGCCGCCGGGCCCAGTCCGGGCCGGCGGTGTCCACCAGGGCGGCGACGACGTAGTGCCGGCGGGGGTGCAGGTCGTGCAGCACCCGGATGGTGGCGGCGGCGGTGGCGCCGGTGGTCAGCTCGTCGTCGACCAGGATCACCGGGCCGTCGCCGTGCAGCAGGGCCGGGTCGGCGGGGGCGAGCAGGTGCCGGGTGGCGTGCGAGTGCGCCTCGGCGAACTGCGCGGCCGGCCGGATGCCCGGCGTCTCCCGGCGGGTCGAGTGCAGGCAGATCGCGTCCCCGAGGGCGTCGGCTACACATTGACCCAGGGCGGTGGCTGTTTCGGCGTACCCGATGACCAGCGGAACCACCCCGGGAGCGCGCGGGGGGAGCAGGGTCTGCACCTGCTGTCCGAGGCGCAGGCCGGCGGACCGGATCTCGGCCGGGTGCACCGGTACGTGCTTGCCCAGCACCCGGGAGACGAGCAGGTGGGCGCGGCGGGTGTTGTCGCGCAGGGCCAGCCCGACCAGGTCCTCGACGCCGGGTGTGCCGGTCAGCGTGGCCGGGAGGTGCCGGGCGACCCAGGATCCCGGCCAGCCGGGCCGTACCGGCGCGGTCGTGGTCATGCGGCGGCGCCGGCCACGAGCAGGTCGACGGCGCCGACGCCTTCCCGGGCGACGCCGAAGACCGCGGCACGGCGCAGGACCCGCTCGGCCCAGGCGCGGTGCGGCCGGGCCTCGTTCATCTTGTTCCGGTACGCCGAAGCGCACACGCCGCCGTGGGCCCCGGTGGCCAGCAGGTCGTCGGCGTCGGCGAACTCCTCGGCGGTGACCACCATCAGCGCGTGCACCACCGGCACGTGGCTCGGGTGGATGACGGTCTTGCCGGTGAGCCCGTTCGCCTTGTCCAGGGTCACCTCCCGCAGCAGGCCGTCCAGCCCGGAGGCGAGCAGGTCGCGGCGCAGGTCGCTCGCGTAGTGCGGGTGGAACGGCGACTCCCGGAGCTGGGGTTTGAACAGGCGTCCCGCGTCGCCGAAGTACTCCCAGACCGGTCCGCTGACCGCGTATCCGGTGCCGTCCGCGCGGGCGAACACGTTCACGATGTCGCCGATCACGTCGGCGACCACGCAGACGTCGTAGACGGTCAGGTCGCGTTCGCGGCGCAGCCCGTAGACGCCGCACAGGTCGGTGGCGCCGACCCGGATCGCGAGGACCATGCCCGGGTACTTGCCCAGCAGACGTTGCACCGCGTGCAGGGTGTCGTCGCGGGTCTCCCGGTGGGCGACGGCCGTCGACTCCAGCACCGGCATGCCGAACAGGCGCAGGCCGGAGGTGTCCGCGGCGCCGGCCAGCGCGTCGAGGTAGTCGGCGCCGTCCACGTCGGTGAACTTCGGCAGCACGAACCCGGTCAGCGGGGTCGACGCGGCGTCGAGACGGCCCACGATGGCGGTGATCTGGTCCGGGTGCCGGACCCGGACGAAGGTCAGCGGCGTCTCGGCGGCGGTCAGTGTCCGCAGTTGGGTGATCACGTTCTCCTGCGCCGCGGCGACGCTGTCGTCGTCGATCGCGTCCTCCAGACATACGACCACGCTCATCACGCCGCGCGCGGCGGCGGACCGCAGGTCGCGGGCCAGGTCCGGCCGGGTGCCCGGCATGTAGAGGGTGGCGCCGAGCGCGACCGACAGCGTCTCGGGGTCCGCGGAGCGGTCGAAGGAGCCGGGCTCGCGGGAGAAGAGCCGCCCGCGGATCTCCGGCGCGAGATGGGCGAAGTGCCGCATATGCCCATTAGTGCACAGGAATCCCGGCCGTGGCGCGGGATTGCCTACTTACGGCCGGCCTCCCAGCGCATGCCCCACCCGTAGGCCTCGTCCATCTTCTTGTGGCCGCCCTGGATGTAGCGGACCTCGCGGCGTACCGAGAGATCCGAGCCGGTGTTCTCCAGCATCACGATGGCGCACATCGACGCCCGGTCGTCGGCGTCGTCGAGCAGCACCTCGATCTCCGGCCCGCTCGCCGGGAAGACCGTGACGACGGCGCGCGCCTCGGCCCAGTTCGGCACGCCCTGGTAGATGAACGTGAAGATCAGGATGCGGCGTACGGCCTGCGCCTGCGCCAGGTCGACGAAGAGGTTCTCCCCCTGGGAGACGGCGCCCGACCGGTCGTCCCCGTCGAGCCGGCAGATCGGGTTCCTCCCGAACGAGTGCCGGTCGGTGAAGGCGTTGCCCAGCGCCTGGACCACACCCTTGGAGCCGTCGGTGTACTCGTACAGGCAGCCCAGGTCCAGGTCGACGCCGGGCGCGGGTTTGCGGAAGATCCCGCCGCCGGTCGCCGGCTTGGCGTTCCAGTTCAGGTTGACCCGCAGCACGCCGGAGGCGGAACCCTGCTTGGTCAGCGAGACGGTCGGCGCAGCCTTGGTCAGGCTGACCTTCGACAGCGAGACCGGCGGGGTCGCGGCCGCCGCCGGGCGTTTGGTGTAGTCGATGGGCACGGTGATCACGCCACGTTGACGCCGTAGTCCTGGGCGATGCCCCGCAGACCCGAGGCGTAGCCCTGGCCGACGGCCCGGAACTTCCACTCGGCGCCGTTGCGATACACCTCGCCGAAGACCATGGCCGTCTCGGTCGACGCGTCCTCGGACAGGTCGTAGCGGGCCAGCTCCTTGCCGTCGGCCTGGTTCAGCACCCGGATGAAGGCGTTGCGGACCTGCCCGAAGGACTGTCCCCGCTGGTCCGCCTCGTAGACCGAGACGTTGAAGACCACCTTGTCGACATCGGGCGACAAGTCGGCCAGCTTGATGTTGATCTGCTCGTCGTCGCCGTCACCCGCACCGGTCAGGTTGTCCCCGGTGTGCTGCACCGACTCGTCCGGGGTCTGCAGGTTGCCGAAGAAGACGAAGTGCTGGTCGGAGATCACCTTGCCGGCCGCGTTGGCGACGATGGCGCTGGCGTCCAGATCGAAGTCGGCGCCGGTGGTGGTGCGCAGGTCCCAGCCGAGCCCGACGGTGACCGCGGACAACCCGCCCGGGCCGGCCTGCTTGGTCAGCGAGACGTTGCCGCCCTTGGTGAGGCTGACGCTCATGGTTGCTCCTTGCCTAGAGGTTCTGGGAGATCACGGGTAGCAGGTCGGTGAAGGTCCGCCCGGTGGCCGCCGCGCCGATCGCGGTCATCGTCCAGCCGCCGGCGCCCCGGCTCAGCTTGGCCATGACCTGGGAGTTGTGCGAGCCGCTGCCGGACAGGTCGTACCGGGCCATCTCCTGCTCGTTCTTCTGGTTCACCAGGCGGCAGAAGGCGTTCTCGATCTGTGTGAAGTTCTGGCCGGTGAAGGAGTTCACCACGAAGACCAGCGACTGTACGGCCGGAGCAAGGCCACCGAGATCGACCACGATGCTCTCGTCGTCACCGTCCCCGGCGCCGGTCAGGTTGTCGCCGGTGTGGGTGACCGCGCCGTCCCGGCTGCGCAGCTGCCGGAACCACACCTGGTCCACCAGCGCGCCCTGGCCGTCGAAGAGCAGGCACGACGCGTCGAGGTCGACGCTCTGCTCCTTCATGCCGCCGAACAGGCCCCGCTTCTTGATGGTGTCCCAGCCCAGACCCATCCGGACGACGGACAGCGCGTCGTCGCCGGAGGCCTTCTCGAGGGAGACCGATTCGCCCTTGCGCAGACTCACGCCCATGGCAACGCTCCTTAGGCGTCGATGAGGTTGTTACGGCGGTCCTCCGCCGAGGCGGCGAGCCCACCCCGGCGGTTGCGGACGATGGACGAGACCATCGCCGCGGCGATGAACGTGACGCCGACCAGACCGGTCACGATCTCCGGCACCTCGTGCCTGATGCTGATCAGCAGGATCGCGGCCAGTGCGCCGATCGCCCAGTGCGCGCCGTGCTCCAGGTACGCGTACTCGTCCAGGCTCCCCTTGCGGACCAGGTAGATCGTGATCGACCGGATGTACATGGCGCCGACGCCGAGACCGGTCGCGATGATGAAGATGTCCTGGGTGATGGCGAACGCGCCGATCACGCCGTCGAAGGAGAACGACGCGTCCAGCACCTCGAGGTAGAGGAACAGCGAGAACGCGGCCTTGCCGGCCACCGTGCCGGCCTGTGCGGGCCCGGCCGTCTTGAGGGACTGCTCCACGGCCAGTGCGTCGCCGTGGATGCCGGCGGCGTGGTCGCCGTCGTCCGAGCCGTCCGTCTCGAACATCTCGCCCAGGCCGTTCACCAGCACGTACGTGGTGACGCCGAGCACGCCGGCGAGCAACACGGTGGCCGGTTCGTCGGCCAGGGTCTCGGCGGTGACCACCAGGATGATCAGGGCCGTCACCACCGACACCTGGTCCAGCCGGCCGATCCGGGCCAGCGGACGCTCCAGCCAGCCCAGCCAGGTGACGGCCCGGTCCTCGAAGACGAAGTTCAGGAAGAGCATCAGCAGGAACATGCCGCCGAACGCCGCGATGCTCGGATGCGCCTCGTGCAGGTGGGCCGCGTACGTGCCCGGCTCGTCGACCGTGCCGCCGGCCAGCGCCAGCCGGACCACCTCGACCGGGCCGATCTGCGCGGTGACCGCGACGAGGAGCAGCGGGAACACCAGGCGCATGCCGAAGACCGCGATGATGATGCCGACCGTGAGGAACAGCCGCTGCCAGTACGCGTTCATGCGCTTGAGGACGGTGGCGTTGACGACCGCGTTGTCGAACGAGAGCGAGATCTCCAGGACGCAGAGGATGGCGACCAGCGCGAGCGCTCCGGTGCCGCCCAGCGCCAAGGCTCCGATCAGAGCGGCGGCGGTCACGGCGAACGACCATCCGAAAACGCGGATAAGCACGGGTCGAAGGCTAATCGCGGCGGCATCGCGACAGGCTGGATTCGAGGTTCCCTGACGAATCACGGTGTTCTGGAGAACGATGGGGGCGATTGACGCGGTGGATGTGAGAGGCGTGGGGGAGATATGTCGGTCAGTCTCGCCAAGGGTGGCAATGTTTCGCTCACCAAACAGGCGCCGAATCTGAAAGCGGTCACGGTGGGCCTCGGCTGGGACGAACGGGCCACCACCGGTGCGGACTTCGACCTGGACGCCAGCGCGCTCATGGTGGACGAGAGCGGCAGGATCCTCTCGGACCGGCACTTCGTCTTCTTCAACAACCTGACCAGCCCGGACGGCGCGGTGCAGCACGCCGGCGACAACCTGACCGGTGGCGGCGACGGCGACGACGAGCGGATCGAGGTCAACCTCCAGGCGATGCCCGGCGAATGCCGCCGGGTCGTCGTCGCGGTCTCCATCTACGAGGCCGAACAACGCCGGCAGTCGTTCGGTCAGGTGCGCAACGCCTTCATCCGGATCATCAACGCCGACAACGGGATGGAGATGACCCGCTACGACCTGGGCGAGGATTTCTCCACGGAGACCGCGATGATATTCGGCGAACTCTATCTGCACGGCAACGAATGGAAGTTCCGGGCCGTCGGGCAGGGTTATGCCAACGGCCTGGGCGGCATCGCCCGTGACTTCGGCGTCAACGTCGGCTGAGCGCATGTCCAGCCTCGATCTCGGCCCGACGCCCGAGCCCCTCGTCCTCACCCCGCCCGGACCGGTCACCGAGGTGACCCCGGTGCAGGCCGCCGGTGCCGTCGCCGTCCCGGCCGCGAAACAGACCGAACTGCAGCAGCGCGCCGCCTCGTTCGCGAACGAGCTCGCCGGGATCGACAGCAAGTCGCCGGACTTCCACCGCAAGGTCGAGTCGATCACCAGCATGGGCGAGCAGGACATGCGGGCCGCCGCGACCGCGTCCAGCCGGATGCTCGACCGGCCCGCCGCGGCGCTGGGCAAGGGCAAGGGCGGCGGCGACGCGCAGACCCGGGTCGCCAAGACCCTGGCCGACCTGCGCGTCACCGTCACCGAACTGGACCCGAAACGGGCCGACCTGACCGGCGTCAAGAAGGCCCTCAAGTGGCTGCCCGGCGGGGACAAGGTGGACCGCTACTTCGCCCAGTACCGCTCCGCCCAGAGCCACCTCGACGCGATCATCCGGGCGCTCGCCTCCGGCCAGGACGAGCTGCGCAAGGACAACGCCGCGATCGAGACCGAGAAGGCCAACCTCTGGTCGTCGATGGGACGGCTCAGCGAGTACAACGAACTGGCCGCCGCGCTCGACGAGGCGATCACCGCGAAGGTCGCCGAACTGGAGGCGGCCGGCCGGACCGAGGACGCCCAGACGCTGACCTCCGACGCGCTCTTCGCGATCCGGCAGCGCCGGCAGGACCTGATGACCCAGATGGCGGTCAGCGTGCAGGGCTATCTCGCCCTCGACCTGATCCGCAAGAACAACCTGGAACTGATCCGCGGCGTGGACCGGTCGCAGACCACCACGGTCGCCGCCCTGCGGATCGCGGTGATCGTGTCGCAGGCGCTGACCCGCCAGAAGCTCGTCCTCGACCAGATCAACGCCCTGAACACGGTGACGTCGAACCTGATCGAGTCCACCTCACGGCAGTTGCAGACCCAGGGCGCCGCGATCAACCAACAGGCCGCGTCGGCGACGGTCGACGTGGCGAAACTGCAGGCCGCGTTCGACAACGTGTTCGCCACCATGGACGCCATCGACACCTTCCGGGCGCAGGCCGTCGAGTCCATGTCGCAGACCGTGCACGCGCTGGAGGGGCAGATCCAGCGCGCCCAGCCCTACCTGGAGCGGTCCCGCCGCAACGACGGCGGTAACTGATCGGTGCGCTGGTTCCGTCGCACCGACGCCGACCGGGATCCGTCGCCGGCCGCGGTCGAGCCGCCCGACCCGGCGGCGATGCTCGACGACCTCGACCGTTTCATCAACCGCGGCGCCGCCGGACTGCCCGGCTGGGCCGTCGTGCAGGCCCGCTGGATCACCGACACGCTGCGGACCATCACCGCGTCGACCCCGCTGGAGACCACCACCATGATCCTGGTGACCGGAAGCGCCGGCGACTACCTGCCGACCACCCTGCGCGCCTATCTCGCGGTGGACGAACACCTGCGCGACCGGCCCCGCGGTGACGGCCGCACGCCGGACGACCTGCTGCACGACCAGCTCGCCGACCTGCACACCGCGGCGACGTCCGCGCTGGCCGCGGTCCGCGACCGGGACGTGGACGCGATGCAGACGCAGAGCAACTTCCTGCGTACCAAGTTCACCCGGTCCGACCTGGACCTGCCGTGATCGGGCCGGCCGCGGTGATGCGGCGCGGTGCCAACGCGCCGCTGACCAGGGAGATCCCGGACCTGACCGGGGTGGTGCTCGGGGTCCGGTTCGACGCCGGGGTCGAGACGGTCCTCACCGACAACCTGGTGGTCGCCGTCCTGCTGTGCGGGCCGTCGAAGAAGGTGCTGTCCGACGAGCACTTCGTGTTCTTCAACCAGCTGGCCACCCCGGACATGTCGGTGCGCCGGCTCGAGGAGGCGCTCGGATCCGACCGCGACCAGATCGAGATCGACCTGGACGCCGTCCCGGACGCGGTGCAGCACATCGTCGTCGTGACGTACGTCAACGAGGGACTCGGCCTCAGCCGCACCCTGGGCCGGCTGCGCCGCTGCGAGATCCGGGTCCTCAACCTGAACGGCGGCGTGGAACTCGTCCGGTCCGAGAACCTCGCCGAGGGGCTGACCGACGAGACCGGGATGGCGCTCGGCGAGATCTACCGGCACCAGCAGGACTGGAAGTTTCGGGTGCTCGGCGACGGCTACGGCGACGGCGCGGCCGGGGTGGCCCGCGACTTCGGGGTGTCGCTGTGAGGATGGGGTCACCGGAGGACGCCCCGCCCCGCACCGACCTGCCCTACCTGCGGCATCGACGCCGGCCCGCGGTGGCACCCCCGGAGCCGGTTCCGGTCCGGGCCGCCGGGGGAGACCTCCTCGATCTGGGTACGCCCACCGCCCCCGCCGTCCCACCGCGGTCCGACCCGCCGCCGGCCGTCCGGCGCAGGCTCGCCCCGGTCCGCCGGGTCGCGCCGGACCGGCCGCTGGCGCTGACCCCGCCGACGCCCACCGCGGTCCTCACCCGCATCCAGTCCGGGGTGGGTACCCTCACCGCGACCATGCACTGGTCCGAACCCGGTGTCGGCCGTCTCCTGGTGGCGTGCCAGCGGCGGTCCCGGGAGGTCCGCGTTCTGAACCCGGAGCCGGGTTCGCTGGTCGAGGCCGGTGGCCTGCTGCTCGACCACCGTGGCGGCAGCCCGTCGCTGACCTGGGACCTGCTGCACGTCCGGGAGATCGACCGGCTGATGCTGGCGGTGACCGCGAACCGGGGGCCGCGGCCGTTGACCGGGGTGCTGACCCTGGTCACCTACAGCGGGGCGCGGGTCGAGGTGCCGGTCGAGCTACCGCCGGAGGCGATGGTGTCGGTCCTGGTGACGATCTTCCAGGTGGACGGTGAGCTGGTGCTGCGGGCGGAACGCGACACCGTCGGCGCGACGCTCAAGGACGCCTGTGACGCGTACGGGTACGGCGCCGTCACCTGGATCAACCCGTATACGCCGATGCAGTGACCCCGGCCGTCCGGGGCCTCGGGGACGGATCGCATTTCTCGAGGGAGGTGTGGCTCGTACCGGAGAAACGGTGTTGATCTATGGGGTATAGAGGGTCAGCATCCGGGCCGCTGACTCGTGCATCAGGGTGCGCAGCTCGGGCGGGGCGAGGACCTCGACGTCGGCGCCGAGACGGAGGAATTCGGCGTGGGCGTGGGCGACGGACTCGATGGGCAGGGTGATGGTGGTCCAGCCGTCGGCGTCGGGGGTGGTGGCCCGGTCCCGGGTCTCGCGGGCCATGGCACGGGTCATCAGGTACGGGATCCGGGTCAGCGCGGCGGGGGAGAAGCGGACGGTGGCCTCGGCACGGTGCAGCCGGCGTTCGAAGTCGGCGGCCCACGCCGCCCAGGAACTCGCCAGGTCGAAGTCGGCGGGCCGGGTGAAGGTCTCGTCGAGGACCTCCAGCTCGAGGATCGTCGCCACCCGGTAGGTGCGCGGGGGACTGCCGGGATCGACGACGGCCACGAAGTACCAGACACCCGCCTTGAGCACCACACCCAGCGGCTCGATCACCCGGTCCACCTCGTGCGGGGCACGCCAGCGGCGGTACCGCATGCGGCAGCGGCGCTGCTCCCAGACCGCGCCGGCCAGCGGCGCCAGGTGCGGGTTCGTCTCGGTCTCCCGGAACCAGCCGGCCGCGTCCAGGTGGAAACGGTCCCGGATCTCGTCGGCGTGCCGGCCCAGCCGGTCCGGCAGCGCGGCGCGCAGTTTGAGCTCGGCGGTGGTCAGCACCGCGCCCAGGCCCAGTTCGGCGGCGGCGTCCGGCACGCCGGCCAGGAAGATCGTGGCGGCCTCCTGCGGGGTGAGGCCGGTCAGCCGGGTGCGGTAGCCGTCCAGCAGCTGGTAGCCGCCGCCGGCGCCGAGCTCGGCGTAGACCGGGACGCCGGCCTCGCTCAGGGCCTCGATGTCGCGGTAGACGGTGCGGACCGAGACGTCGAGTTCACCGGCGAGTTGGTGGGCGGTCAGCCTGCCGCGGTCCTGCAACAGCAACAGGATGGAGAGGAGCCGGCTCGCGCGCATGGCCGAAGACTGCCACAGGATGGCTGACAGAAGATGTCAGCCTTGGGCGGCAGAGTGGCTCCTGTTCCACCGTGTGTACCGATGAAGGGACTTCTCATGGCACTCGCCCGTTACGTCGGGTTCTCGCTGGACTGCGACGACCCGGTCGCGCTGGCCGCCTTCTACACCAAGCTGCTCGGGATCGAACCGACCTACACCAGCGACGAGTTCGTCTACCTCGGCGAACCCGGCACCGGCCTGGGCTTCGTCAAGGTCGCCGAGTACGTCGCGCCGACCTGGCCGAAGGCGGACGTGCCGAAGCAGGCACACCTGGAGTTCGGGGTGGACAACCTGGACGCCGGCGAGGCCGCGGTGATCGGGATCGGGGCGGTCAAGCCGGACCACCAGCCGCAGCCGGACCGCTGGCGGGTGCTGCTCGACCCGGCCGGTCACCCGTTCTGCATCTCGGCCTCGGTCTAGCAACCGGTGATGGTGTGGGGCGGTCTTCTCGGAACCGCCCCACGTCCCTCACGGCAGCCACGCCTCCCAGACCGTCCGGTTGGCGTCCAGCCACGTCTGTGCGGCCTTGTCGGCGTCCGCACCCTTGGTCATCTGGCGGGCGACCTGGTTCTGGTCGTCGTTCGTCCAGGTGAAGTTCTTGATCAGGGTGGCCGCCGGGGTGCCCGAGTCGACGAACGCCTTGCGCCCGATCTTGTCCAGGTCGTACGGCTGGTAGTCGCAGGCCACCTTGTCCGGGTCGGCGTCGCACCCCGGCCGGTACAACGGCAGCGGCACCCGGACCAGGTCGATCTCGGAGAGCAGCCACTGCGGCTCGTAGAAGTAACCGATCAGCGGGGTCTTCTCGGTCTGCGCCTTGCGGAACGCGGCGATCAGCTTGTCCTCGCTGCCGGCGTAGACGACGGTGTAGTCCAGCTTCAGGTTGGTGATCAGGGTGCTGTCGTTGGTCACGAACGACGGGTCGCCGGCCAGGAACTGGCCCTTGCCCTCGGAACGCTCGGTGCGGAACAGGTCGGCGTGGTCGTTGAGTTTGCGGTAGTTCGTGATGTCGGGGTAGGTCTTGGTCATCCACTGCGGGACGTACCAGCCGATCACGCCCTTGTTGCCGGTCAGTCCCAGTTCGACGGCCACCCGCTGGTCGTCGATGTACTTCTTCTTCAGGTCGTCGTGACCCCAGTTCTCCAGGATCACGTCGACGGTGCCGTCGGCGAGACCGGCCCACGAGTTGGCCTCCGTCAGCTCGGCGGTCGTCACCGTGCAGCCGAGCTCGGTCTCCAGGAGCCGGGCCACCACGGCGACGTTCGCCGCATAACCGGACCAGGGGTTCACCGCGATCCGGACATCGCCGCACGCGGTGTTCCCCGGGACGCCCGGTGGCGCGGTGATCTCGGCGTCGGTCGCGGCGCAACCGGCGAGGATCATCGTGCAGGCGAGAGCCAGAAGCCGTTTCACCACGTCGACGCCGCCCTCTCCCGCTTCACCAGGACCTGCTCGGTGAGGGCGACCAGGACGCTCTTGACCGACTCGCGCCGGCGGGCGTCGCACTCGACGAGCGGCACGTCGTCGCCCACCCCGAGGGCGTCGCGGACCTCCTCCAGGTGGAAACGCATCGAGTCGGAGAACCGGTTGACGCCGATGATGAACGGGATCTCGTGCTCCTCGAAGTAGTCGATGGCCGGGAAGCAGTCCTCGATGCGGCGGGTGTCGACCAGGACGATCGCGCCGAGGGCGCCGTCGACGAGGTCGTCCCAGAGGAACGCGAAGCGGTCCTGTCCGGGGGTGCCGAACAGGTAGAGCAGTAGTGAGTCGTCGAGGGTGATCCGGCCGAAGTCGAGGGCGACGGTGGTGGTGGTCTTCTGGGTGACGGCGGAGGTGTCGTCGATGCCGATCGAGCGTTCGGTCATCTCGGCCTCGGTGACCAGCGGCTCGATCTCCGAGATGGCACCGACGAAGGTGGTCTTGCCGACGCCGAAACCGCCACTGATGACGATCTTCACGGCGACGGGATGCAGGTCCCTAGAGCGCCCGGACACGGTCCCTGATCCTTTCGATCATGCTGGTGGAGAGTTCACCCTGCTGTTCCTGGATGTGCAGGTACCCCTGGGTGATCAGGTCCGCGACGATGACCCGGACGACACCGAGCGGCACCCGCAGCGCCACCGCGAGGTCGGCCACCGACATCGGGGCCTGGACGAGCTCGATGATCCGCTTGGACTCGAAGCGCAGCGGCGCGGACAGTGCCGCGGGTGCCGCGCGCAGCAGCGTCTCGATACGCAGCCCGTCGTGCATCGGCTGGGTACGCCCGCCGGTCAGCATGAACGGGCGCACCACGGGGTCCTCGTCGGGTTCCAGCCCCCAGGAGGAGCCGGTCATCGCGGCAGGTACTGGCGGGAGTCGGCGATCAGCGCCGGGGTCAGCAGCCCGCCGAACCGTTCGGTGAGCAGCGAGATCTCGTACCCGACCAGGCCGAGGTCGCAGTCGCTGCCGGCCACCACCCCGAGGCAGCTGCCCCCGGCGATCACCGACACCAGCAGGAAACCCCGGTGCATCTCGATCATGATGAGTTTCAGGCCGTCGAAGTCGTACCGGCGGGACGCGCTGCGTGCCAGGCTGGCCATGCTGGAGACGATCGCGGCGAGCTGGTCGGCCTCGGCCCGGCTCAGGCCGTCCGACCCGGCGATCAGCAGGCCGTCGGAGGAGACCGCGACGGCGTCGCGGACACCGTCGGTCTGGTGCACGAAGTTGCCGAGAAGCCAGTTGAACTGGTGCCGGTCTGCGGTGGTGTCGACGCTCATCGGTCTTCCTTCGCGATTGTTACCGAGGCGACGGCGCTGCCGCGGCTCATGCCGTCGCGCAGGGCGGTCAGGCGGGAACGGACGGCTTCGGGGGAGTCGGCCACCGGCGGTAACTTTTCCGACATTTCGTATTTTTCGGTTTTGTTGGTTTCCGGTCGTCTGGTGCGGGGGATGCGTTTGCGGAGCCCGTTGGCGGTCCGTTCACCCGCCTCGAACGGCTCGGTGGTGTCGGGCACCACGACGTACTCGATGGTGGTGGATTTGATCGGCAGATCCTGCATCTGCACCGGGGCCGCGGGCAGCCGTAGCGGCTGCGAACTGATCCGTTCCGCCCGGGTCCGCGGCGCCGTCGCCACCGGCTGCGGCGCCGCCAGGATCTCCGCGGGCAGCGAGATCCGCGCGGTCACCCCGGTCACCGGCGACGGAGTCAGCTGCACCGCGATGCCCATCTGCCGGGCCAGCCGGCCGACCACGTAGTGCCCCAGGAACCGGGCCGGCGCCGTGATGAAGTCGCCCTCCCCGCGCAGCCGGGCGTTCGCCACCGCCAGGTCCTCGGCCGACATGCCGATGCCCTGGTCGCTGACGGCGATCAGGTAGACGTCCCCGATCATCCGCCCGTGGATCTCCACGTCCATGTCCGGTGGGGAGAACGCCAGACCGTTCTCGATCAGTTCGGCGAGCATGTGCGCGATGCCGCTGACCATCGCGCCGAGCACCAGCACGTCGTCCACCCGGCGCAGGCTGACCCGGCGGTACTCCTCCACCTCGGATACCGCGGCCCGGACCACGTCGGAGACCGGCAGCGGCTCGGACAACTGTCGCGGGCTGGCCGCACCGACCAGGACCAGCAGGCTCTCCGCGTTGCGCCGCATCCGGGTGGCCAGGTGGTCGAGTTCGAACAGGTTCGCCAGGCCGGCCGGGTTCGACTCCTCCCGTTCCAGCTTGGTGATGAAGCCGAGCTGGCGGCGCAGCAGGTTCTGGTTGCGCCGGCCCAGGTTGGCCAGCGACTCGGCGGTGGTCCGCCGCAGCACGGCCTGTTCGGTGGCGAGCGCGTACGCCGTAGCCTGCACCCGGTCGAACGCGTCCGCCACCAGCAGCACCTCGTCACTGGCGCCGCGCGGCACCCGGACCGGTGGCGGGGCGTCGGTGCTGTCCCCGACGGTGGCCCGGCTGACCGCCTCCGGCAGCTGTTCGCTCGCCAGCCGGTTCGCCTCGTCGGCGAGTGCACCGAGCGGTCGCGCCACCGACCGGGACGCGACGGTGGCCAGATAGACCGAGCCGAGCAGGCAGAGCAGCACCCCGCCGGCCAGCACCCCCATCCGCAGCGTCGCCTGCTGTTCGAGGGCCGCCGCCCGGGACCGGATGACCGAGCCGACATGCTGTTCCAGGGTGAGCGTGTCGTCCAGCACCGTGGTCAGCGCCGACCACCACGACTGCGGGTTGACCTGGAGGTATTCGCCGTCGCCGGATCCGAGCGCGACCTGCTCGAAGTAGGCGGCCTCCCGGGCGGCGCCGGTGTCGAGCAGGTAGTCCTTGGCGGTGCGCTCGGTGGCCGTCGCGGTCCGCCCGAACGCGGCGAGCGCGGCGTCCCGCGCCGAGCGCATCGTCACGAACCGCAGGTACTCGCCGTTGCGGAACCCGCTCGCGGAGAAGACGCCGTTGAGGAACGCCCGCTCCTGGGCGGTGGCCTCCTTGACGTCGCCGAGCGCCTGCAGGGTGGACACACCCCGGCGCAGCTCGGTGTCGGCGGCACTGTCCAGGTTGAGGTCCACGCTGCTCAGGTCGGTGATCCGGCCGGTGTAGAAGTCGAAGGTGGCGTCGCGGGCACCGGCGCCGGTGTCGGTGCCGGCCCGCACCCCGGCGAGGCCGTCCAGCTGGCGGACGGCGGTGGCGACCCGGTCCTCCACCTCACCGCCGCCGGCGATCAGGTCCTCGACGGCGGCCCGTTTGCCGTCCACCCGTTGCCGGGCCGGGGCGAGTTCGGCCCGGAAGCCGTCGTTGCCGCCGAGCAGGCCGGCGGTCAGGCCACGCTCGTTCTGCAGCTCCTGGACCAGGTCGCGGACGGCCAGGTCGACGGTGACGGCACGGGCGGTGGAGGCGGCGGAGCGGTAGTTCTCGACCTCGCCGATCGCGACGATGGTCAGCAGCACCAGGGTGGTCACGACCGGCAACGCGAGGGTGCGGACCACGCGCCGGCGGATCGATCCGCCCGGCTTGCGGGTTTCCGGCGTGGTGGGGACGGACAAGCGATCAGCTCCTCGACCTGGTGGTCTTCATGGAGGGAGGCGCGTGACTGCGGACCGTCGGAAGTGGATCTCATTCCGTGACGGCCGCCGGACAAGGATCTTCGCTCGGCCCGGCGAGGTCAACAGAGTGGCCGGGATTTTACGTAGGCGCAACGCTTGTCGATGTTCTGCCCACGAACCGGCCGAATCTGATAAGGCGGAAATTATCAGTCGGTAACGCGAAAGCGCCGCCCGCGACGGTATCGCGAGCGGCGCTTCAGGACGGTTTCCTTACTTCTTGGTCTCCCAGAAGATCGTGGAGATCTCCTCGATCTTGCCGAGCAGCTGGTCGGCGACGGCGGGGTCGACCGAGCCCTTGGCGCCGGTCGCGCCGGCGAGCTTGGTGGCCTCGTTGAAGAGCTGGTGCAGGTTCGGGTACTTCTCGAAGTGCGGGGCCTTGAAGTAGTCGGTCCACAGCACCCACAGGTGGTGCTTGACCAGCTCGGAGCGCTGCTCCTTGATCAGGATCGCCCGGGTGCGGAACTCGGGGTCGGTGTTCGCCTGGTACTTCTCGGCGATGGCCTTGATCGAC
The DNA here is from genome assembly GCF_030269225.1 of Actinoplanes sp. NBRC 101535. Lineage (NCBI taxonomy): Bacteria > Bacillati > Actinomycetota > Actinomycetes > Micromonosporales > Micromonosporaceae > Actinoplanes > Actinoplanes sp. NBRC 101535. The sequence continues at coordinate 122,159 of NZ_BSSY01000023.1, forward strand.
TCGGCCTCGATCCGGGCCTGCGCCGGGTCGTAGACGCCACACGGCAGGTCGCAGTGGGCGCTGACGGTCACGCGCGGAGTGAGGAAACGGGGGAGTGCCATCAGTGTCCTTCGCTGTGGGTGGTGATGAACTGGCGGTCGTGATGCACGAGCCGGCCGCTGACCGGGCCGAGGAGCACCTCGGTCACCGCCGCCACGATCACGGTGGAACCACCGACCCGGACCTGGTGCAACGGCTCGACGCGGAGACTCGCCAGCGCCCCGGCCAGGAACGGCTCGCCGGTCGGCAGCGTGCTCCAGCCCTGCTCCGGGGTGAATCGCGGGCCGCCGGACCGGGCGAAGTCGCCGGCCAGATCGGCGTGGTCGGTGCCCAGCAGATTGACGACCAGACTCGGCGCCCCGACGATCGCCCGCCCGGACGGCGAGTCGAGCACCGAGAAGGACAGGGCCGGCGGGTCGGCCGAGACGGACGACACGCTGGAGACGGTCAGACCCACCGGTCCGGGGGCGCTGACCACCGCCACGCCCGTCGGGTACCTGCGAAAGGCGGCCTTGAACCGGTCACTGCTGTGTTCCACGGTCGAAACCTAAAACCTCAACTTCACTTCAGGTCAACGGTGAGCAGCGTCTCAGGCCTCCGGCCGCCCACGGGCCGGAGTGCTACGGTCCGGCTGGGAGGGGTACATGCAGACGCGTACAGATGTGATCGAAGACCTGATGGGGCGGTTTCCGCACGTCCCGCGCGAGGCGGTGATCAAGGAAGACCTGTTGCGTGGCGGTCTGGCGTTCGACGACTCGGCACTGACCGACAACGAGAACGGTGAGGTGAAACCCAAGTCGTACTTCATCTTCTCGTTCGACCACCGGACCCTGCCCGAACTGGGCGAGGCCGCGCTGCGCCGGCCGCCGGAGGAGATCGTCCTCACCGGCGGCCCCTACGACCTGCGCCGCACGGTGGTGTCGGTGCGCACCAACCCGGACTCACCGTACCGGGTGAAACCGGACGCCGACGGCCGCCTGATGCTGTTCCTGGACGGCCGGGCCATCGCCGAGGTCGGCCTGCCGCCGATGCCGGAGTATTACCGGCACACGCTGGCGAACGGTAAGTCGGTGATGGAGGTGGCACCCACCATCCAGTGGGGTTACCTCGTCTACCTGACGGTCTTCCGGGTGTGCCAGTACTTCGGCGCCAAGGAAGAATGCCAGTACTGCGACATCAACCACAACTGGCGCCAGCACAAGGCGGCCGGGCGTCCGTACACCGGTGTCAAACCGGTCGACGAGGTCCTCGAAGCCCTCGAGATCATCGACAAGTACGACACGCTCAAGGCCTCGACCGCCTACACCCTGACCGGTGGCAGCATCACCTCGCAGGTCGGCGGCAAGGCGGAGGCGGACTTCTACGGCCAGTACGCCCAGGCGATCGAGGAACGTTTCCCCGGCCGCTGGATCGGCAAGGTCGTCGCCCAGGCGCTGCCGAAGGCCGACGTCCAGCGGTTCAAGGACTACGGCATCCAGATCTACCACCCGAACTACGAGGTCTGGGACAAGCGGCTCTTCGAACTGCACTGCCCCGGCAAGGAACGCTACGTCGGCCGCGAGGAGTGGCACCGCCGCATCCTCGACTCCGCGGAGATCTTCGGCCCGCGCAACGTCATCCCGAACTTCGTCGCCGGCATCGAGATGGCCGAGCCGTTCGGGTTCCGCACCGTCGACGAGGCCATCGAGTCGACCACCGAGGGCCTGCAGTACTTCATGTCGCGCGGCATCACCCCGCGCTTCACCACCTGGTGCCCCGAGCCGACCACGCCGCTCGGCAAGACCAACCCCAACGGCGCGCCCCTGGAGTACCACATCCGGCTGCTGGAGGCGTACCGCGCGACGATGGAGGCCAACGGCCTGACCAGCCCGCCCGGCTACGGCCAGCCCGGGCCCGGCCGCGCGGTCTTCTCGGTCAGCTCCTTCATGGACAGCCTGCCGGCCGAGGACTGAGATCCTTTTCGGGTACGCGTCACCGGGAGTCACCTGACTCGCGGTGGGCGGGTGGGCGGCCGGTCCCGGCCGTCCCCCGCCGCCGGCTCATGCGCCGCGGGAGGCCTCCCTGCGCCGGCGGGCCTCCTCGGCCAGCGCCCGGTCCTCCCGGTTCTGCCGGCGGACCAGCAGGATGTACTCCACGATCAGGGTGACGGCCGTGAGCGGCACCGCGACGAACAGGGCCACCGTGGCGTTCGCGCCGAGCAGCCCGGCGAAGCCGTCCGGGCTGTCGAGGCGGGCGGTGAAACCGGCGACGTCATGGCAGTCGGTGCCGGCACACGAGCCGGCGGCCGCGCGGCCCGTCTCGACGGTCACGACCAGGGCCAGCACGATGCCGGCGATCGCTGCGGCCGGGGCCAGCAGGGCGAACCGGAGACGGAACCGCCGGCTGCGCCACCAGGCTGCCACCCACGTGCCGAGGACCAGGACCCCGGCGATCCCGTCGTACCAGGGAAACGACGACACAACGTTCTCACTTTCGCACTGCCCGCCGGTGGTGGCCCGCAGGCACCACCGGCGGGGAATCGCTACTCCCAGGACGAGTCCGCCCGCGAGACCGACATCAGGCCGGTCTGCCGGGCGCCCGGGTGGGCCGCCATGCTGGTGGACACTACGGGATGGGTGATCGTCTCCAAGGCTCCCGCGGGAGTACGGGTGACCACCGTCAGCTCCGCGTCGAGCTGGTCACCGGCGTCGAGCCGGGCCTTGGCGGTCCACCGCAGCCGCCGCAGCGAACCGGTCACCGTCTCCTCCGACACGGTGATCTTCGAGACGGCGTAGGGCTCGCCGTTCAGCCGGGCGCCGGTGACCGTGACGTCCGTGACGATCTGCGGGTCGACGGTGACCGCGAACGCGGCGGCGGGCGTACGCCCGGGACCGGTGCCCCGGACCGACACCAGCGTGGGGTACCAGTACCAGTAGCGTCCGTCCGGTCCCCAGGTGAGCCGGGTCCAGCCGCCGGCGACCTCGACACCCCAGGGCGTCACGGCCGTGCCGAACGACGACGGCCGGCTTGACTTGAGGTTTCGGCGGGCCCCCGGTACCCGGGTGGTCTCGCCGACCGCGGCGATCGGGTCGGCTGGCTTGCGCACCATGTCGTACGGGAAGGTGTACGGGTTGACCGTGCCCACCACCGCGATCAGGTCGCCGGTGTCCGCGGTCCGGGCCGGGACCTGCTCGCCGAGGGTGACGGTGCAGACGGTCAGGCCGGTCGCCGGGTCCGGCGCGGTGGTCGCGGTGGCCGCCAGCCGACGGCCGCCCAGGGTGAGCAGCGGCGCCGGCAGCATGGCGTACAGGCGGCCCTCGAAGGTGACCTTCAGCGCGGTGCCCGCCGGCAGGACCACGTCGTCGTTGCGGACCCGGACCGCGAGCTGGCGCGGGACGGCACTGGGCGCGCCGCCGTCCGGGGAGAGGACCCGGACCGGGTGGTCGGGGACCGGTTCGAGAACCAGGTCGCCGGCCGGTGCGGCGTACGCCGCCGACGGGGAGCCGCCGAGTTCCACCCAGGCGGTGCCTACGGTGAGCCCGGCGACGGTCAGCAGCTGCCGGCGGGAGAGCTTCGAAGCCATGCCTGTTCCTTGTCTGGTCGGCTCTGCGGGATGTCCGGTACGGCCGCCGGTCACGAGGCGAACCGGGTGGCGACGTCCGCGAACGCCTCGGCGACCGCTGTGCGGACCTTGGAGGAGACGAGAGCCGGGGTGGCGAAGCCGAAGTCCTGCTCGTGCCAGAACAGGTCACGGATGACGGTGGCGCGCCCGCCGACCATGGTGTCGAACATCGACTCGGCGGCCGCCTGCATGGTGGCGCGGGTGCCGAACCGGTTGCCGATGAACGTCACGAACCGTCCGTTGGCGGCGCCGGTGCTGCCGTAGTAGTGCTTGAACAGGTCGGACAGCAGCAGCGTCCGGTCGGCCCGGCACTGGACGCCCATGACCAGGGCGTCCACGTCGGCCATGTAGTCCATCAGGTCGAAGTAGGTGTTGTCGGCGCGGGCGGCGATGAGGTCCTTGGCGTACGCATACGCCGCGGCCTCGCCGACACCCTCCTTGTTGATCTGGCCGAGGATGCTCAGCAGGTCACCACCCCAGGAGCCGAAGTCCGACATCGACGACATCGACCGGTCGGGGGCGATGCCCTGGCTGACCACGGCGCCGAACGACGCCCCGAAGTGGGTGATGTCGTTGTCCCACAGGTGCACCGGGTCGCGCAGCGGCATCAGGTCCGGCCGGCCCGGGGTGCTCTTGACGTAGTCGATGAAGTCCTGGTCGAACTCGCCGAACACCTCGTCGGAGACGTGCAGCTGCGCCTTCCACCAGCCGTACACCTTGTTGTTGGTGACGCCGTCGAGCATGCGCAGCCACTGGCCGACCAGCTCGGCCTGGGAGTAGGTGGTATGCCCCTTCTCCTCACGCCACTGCCAGGCGCGGGCCTCCAGCCAGATCAGGTAGGTGTAGAAGGCGTCGTTGGGGTCCCGGGGCCGGGTCACGCTGTTCACGCCCAGGTCGCGGCCGGAGACGACGTCGTGGTCCAGTTCCAGAGGGCTGGATCCGCTGGTGACGGTGTAGTTGCGAATCTGGTCGAACGCCCAGTTGTTCGGCAGCGGGTACCCCAGGTTGCCGCTGTACCCGGTGGACATGCCGCTGACGAAGCTGCGGCTGGTCAGGCCGGCCGCGGCCAGCTGGATGCAGACGTTGCGGCAGCCGTAGACGCCCACCGCGTAATCGGTCGGGCTCTGCCGGACACCGTCGACGACCCCGCGGAAATGCGGGATGACGTAGCTGCTGATCTCGGTGTCCAGCGCGTCGAAGTCGACCGAGAAGTAGATGACGGTGCCGGCCGGGAAACCGAACTTGACCGCCGCCTGGTACGCCGCCCGGCCGGCCTCGAAGCCCTGGTCGTAGCTGAAGTACTGGACCTTGTCGCCCCACTCCTGGTACAGCGGGAAGATCGACATGCCGTTGTCGAGGATCAGCGCGATCTCGGAGTGGGTGAGCACCTTGTTGGTGCCACCGGTCAGGTAGCGCCCGGCGTACTTGTATCCCAGGCTCTTCACCGTGGCAATGGTGGTGCGGTTGAGCGGGTACATGACGTCGATCGCCTCGCCGGGCCGGTCCGGGTCACCGGTCGACACCAGGAGTGACATCCAGGTGGCGAAGTCGCCCTCGCCGCTCTGCGGAAGCTTGCAGAACTCCTGGAACGCCCGCACGGTGCTCGCGAGCTTGCTGGGGAAGGAACCGCCCGCGTCGCCCCACTCGTTGTAGTAGTCGTTGCAGGCCATCGCGGTCTGGAAGAGGCGGATCCAGTTCGCCGTGCCGGTGCTCGTGCTGACCCGGCCCGCGGTCTGCAGGCCGGTCTTCGTTCCCGGGCCGATGTAGCCGGTGACCTGGCTGTCCGTCATGCCGAGCTCGTACTGGATGGCCAGGACCAGGGCCACCTGGACGTTGCGGGAGAACTTGCCGTCACACGGGCCGATGAAGTACTGCCCGCGACCCGTGTAGGTCTTGTTCAGCCATTGCTGACAGGTCCGGATGCTTCCGCTGCCGCCGCTGATCAGGACATAGGCGTCCATGGTCAGCAGCGCCTTGAAGATCTTCGGGGTGATCACCCCGACCGGCACCGTTCCGTACAGCCCCATGTCCTCGACCAGGGCGGAGAGGCCGACCTGGGTGGACATCCCGAAGTCGCCGTCCACGCCGCCGCCGCTGTAGCCCTTGCAGTACAGGGCCGCCTCGGCGATGGTCCGGATGTTCCGGTTCGAGGAGAACTCGCTGACGTTGCCGTGCGCGGTCAGCTTGCTGAGGGTGGTGGCCCCGAAATTGTCGACCAGTGACGTGATCCCCAGTTCGTGCTGGAGCGCCCGGGTCAGAGAATAGATGGTGGACCAACCGGTGGAACCGTCTTCGGCGCACCTGTTGTACCCGGCTACCGCGCCGTAAGTGGTATTGACCCACTTCTGCGCCTTGAGAACCATTTCGTCGACCATTTTTGAAAGCTTCGCCTCCGTTGCGCGGGACCTGCCCCGCATTTCTCCACGAGGGAGCAATTCCTTTCAGGCAGCGTACGGAGGAATGGCACGAATGTGTCGGCCGTGTTCCGGAGCCCCCGCTCGCCGGACCTGTGGACGGGATGCTAGCAGGCCGTCCAGATCGGATAACGGCCCCGAAGTGACAACGCTGGCCGAGGTGAATCCGGCCCGGAACCCTGCCGAACCACTGTTTCGGCAGGTAATCCCCAAGCGGAGTCCCCAATGGACAAATTGCGAACCGACCACCATGGCACTCGATGCTGGTGATCTTCACCATAGCTGAATTTGCATGCTTGCACAGATTGCGATCATGGCGTTAACGTGACGCGGCCCGTCTGGGCATCGGTTATCAACGGGGTGTACGGCAATCGACGGTTTTATTTCTTTTCGATCACATGCGCATGAGCCCGTGACGGGCGCCATTCATCGTGCCCGCTGATATCGGCGATCGACAGGCCCTTCGTGTCCCGCCACACCTCGTTGTGGCTCATCCGGGCCCATTCGTCAGACACGCGCGGCGATCCGCCGCGCCACCGAACCCTCAGGAGGGTGACCCCGTCATGCGTTCCCTGCGCATCTTCGCCGCCGCGCTGATCGGCGCCGCGGCCCTGGCCTTCGCGCCGAGCCCGGCCCAGGCCGTCGACCGCGGCGACCAGAAGGCCGCCTGCAACAGCGGTGAGATCTGCTTCCAGTGGATCTGGGACTCGTTCAGCACCAGCACCTTCCAGCGCCACTTCTGGTACAGCGACTCCAACCACACCAACGACACCTGGGGCAACGTCCCGGACCTCTACCCGGTGCTCGACTTCGACAGCAGCGCCAAGGGCATCTACAACCGGGACACCGAGTGCTCGGTCACCCTCTACGCGTCCACGGGCTACCGCAACGGGTACGCCACGATCGCGCGTACCAAGAGGCAGTCCATCTCGGCCTGGAACCAGTCCCACAAGCGCTGCCCGTAACCAGTACCGACCATCGCGGGTGGCGCCCTCGCGGCGCCACCCGTGCAGTTCCGCGAGGAGAGAACACATGCGCCGAACGTCCCTGCGGCGGGCCGTCACCACCGCGGCCGTCGTCGCGCTGATGCCGCTCGCGGGCTGCTCCGCCACCGGCGACACCAGCCCGTCAGCCGGCGGCACCGCGCCGGCGATCGAGCAGCCGTTCGCCATCTTCCACGGCGACAGCCTGGGCGTCGTCGACTACGCCCAGCTCAAGGTGCAGAACCAGTGCCTCGCCGACAACGGGTATCCGCAGAACCTGCGGGTGATGTCCGCCGGCCCCCGCAACCCGTTCCCGCAACTGGTCGTCACGGCTAGCACCTTCGGCCCGGCGTCCGAGGACGAGGCCCGCGCCCACGGCTTCGGCCAGGACGAACCGGCCGTGCCGCCGTCGGTGGTCAGCTTCGACGCCAACTACGACCGGGCCTCCGACCGGTGCTTCACCGAGGCCTGGAAAAGGCTGTCGGACACCGCCGAGAAGGTCTACTACTCCTACTTCGACCTGGGCAACGCGCTGAGCATGCCGTTCCACCTCACCGTCAACGAGCGGGTCGGCAGGGCGAACTGGGACACGCTGCTCTCCTGCCTCTCCGCGGACGGCTACACCACGACCAAGAAGGACGACTTCTACCGCTACCCGGACCCGGGGCTCTTCGGCGTACCCCTCGGTCTGACCGCCGGCGCCGAGGAGGAATGGGAGCCCAAGGGCGTGGCCGGAACGGTCGAGGTCGGCCCGGCGACACCCGCCCGCCGCTACCAGCCCACCGAGCGGGAGACCGACTTCGCGCTCAGCTGGTTCCGCTGCCGCCGCGACACCGGGATCGCCGAGAAGCAGACGACCGCGGTGGTGGACGTGCAGAAGGAACTCGTCGCCAAGAACGAGGACCGGCTGACCGCGCTGAACCCGCAGGTCGAAGAACTCGCCAAGCAGGCCGCCGCGCTGATCGGCGGACAGTGACCGGCACCGACGGCCCGGTACGCCACCGCCGCCGCTTCCTCCTGATGATCACCGCGCTGATCCTGGTCGTCCTGGTGATCGCGGCGGCCGCCGCCCTGATCGGCCCGCGCCTGCGGTCCCCGGAACAGGTCGCCGCCGACGCGGCACCACCACAGGCGTCCCTGGTCACCGCGGACGCCACCCGCCGGGAACTCGTCGAACCCGTGGTGCTGCGCGGCCGGCTCGCCCCGGGCAAGAGCACCCCCGTGCCGGTGCCCGCCACTGCCGTCGGCCCCGACAGCGTGGTCACGAAGGTGCCGGTGAAGAAGGGCAACCGGCTGCGCGAAGGCCGGGTGGTTCTGGAACGCGCCGGTCAGCCCATGATCGTCCTGAACCTCGCGTTCCCCCTCTACCGGGACGTCACCGCCGGACTGGCCGGCCCGGACGTCAAGGAGATCCAGCGGGCGCTGCGTCGTGTCGGATACTCGGTGACCGTCACCGGCACCTTCGACACGGCCACCCAGCGGCAGGTCAGCCGCTTCTACCGGGACCGCGGCTACCCGTCCGGCGCCGGCGGCGGCGAAGGGACGGCGACCGAGGAGGCCGCCGTCGACGCCGCGACGACCGCGCTCGCCGCGGCCAAGAAGGCGAAGACCGGTGTCGCCGAGGCCCAGGCGGTCGTGGACGCCGCCGACCAGACACTGCGGACCGCCCGCCTCGCCGTGACCAGCCGGATCCCGCAGGCCGGTGTCCTCGTGACCGACGGTGCGAACAAGAAGGTCACCACGGTCCGGGCCCGGGTCGGCCAGGTGCTGACCGACCCGGACGCAGTCCTGCTGGAACTTGACGGGCAGGCGTCGACGGTGGTCGCGATCGCCGACCGGGACCAGGCGGCCCTGCTGCGCAAAGGACTGCCGGCGACCGCCGTGGACGACCTCACCGGCGACGAGGCGGACACCGAGATCACCTCGATCGGCACGCAACCCGTCGCCGGCACGGACGGCTCGAACGGCTTCGAGGTGCGGTTCGCGTTTACCGGCGACCCGATCGGCGGCGGCGTCGACCGGTCGCTGCGGCTCGACGTCGCCGTCACCTCCCGCGGCTCCGGCGACGGGGGCGAGGTGCTCGCCGTACCCGTGACCGCGCTCTACTCCCGGCCGGACGGCTCCACCTTCGTCACCGTGGTACCCGCCTCCGGGGAACCGGTCGACGTCACGGTGACCACCGGGCAGATCGCCGGCGGCTGGGTGGAGATCGTCGAAGGCGACGAGTCCCTGCTGACCGACGGCGTGCCGGTGGTCGTGGGCTCGTCGGCGTCGTGATGCTCCGGATGCGGGGTGTGTCCCGCACCTACCAGGACGGCGAACCGGTGTACGCGCTGCGCGAAACCGACCTGGACGTCGCCGCCGGTGACTACGTGACGATCACCGGCCGGTCGGGGTCCGGCAAGTCCACCCTGCTGAACGTCTTCGGCCTGCTGGACGTGCCGTCCACCGGGTCGTACACGGTCGGCGGCGTGGAGACCGCCACCGGCGGGCAGGCGTTGCGCGGCGCGATCCGCGGCCAGGTGTTCGGCTTCGTCTTCCAGGCGTTCCATCTGCTGCCCGGCCGGACCGCGCTGGAGAACGTGGAGATCGGCCTGCTGTACGGTCCGCACGGGCGGCGCCGGCGCCGGCAACTGGCGACCGAGGCCCTGGACCGGATGGGCCTGTCGCACCGGATGGCGGCGGACCCGCGGCGGCTCTCCGGCGGGGAACGTCAGCGGGTGGCGATCGCGCGGGCGGTCGCGGGGGAGCCACGGGTGCTGTTCTGCGACGAGCCGACCGGGAACCTGGACAGCGACAACACGGACACGGTCCTGGCGCTGCTGCGCAAACTCAACACGAGCGGGCTCACGCTGGTCGTGGTCACCCACGACGAGGCGGTGGCATCCGAAGGCGGCCGCCGTCTCCAGGTACACGACGGCGTGGTGATCGAACGGTGAGACGGACCCGGCACGTCGACCTGGACCAGGGGCGGATCCGCCTCCGGATACCCCGGCTGCGCTGGGCCGACCTGTTCGTCGAGGCGTCCCTGTCGGTGCTGCGGCATCCGGGCCGGTCGCTGGCCACCGTGATCGGGACGATCCTGGGCGCGGCGGCCTTCGTGGCGAGTCTGGGCCTGGGCACCACCCTCAACCAGCAGGTGTCGTCGGCGTTCGACAGCCGGCGGGCGACCGAGGTGATGGTCCAGCCGGAGACCGGCGTGACGTCGGCGAGCTGGCTGGAGGAGACCGCCCTGTCCCGCCTGCGCCGGCTCAACGGTGTGGTGCACGCGGGACGGCGCACCGTGCTGAGCGACCGGCCGATCGCCCGGACCGTGGACCAGGCGGCCACCGCCCCGTCGTTCCCGGTCATCGGCGCCGACCCGGCCGCGGTCCGGGTGATGGCGCCCGAGCTGACGGTGGGCCGCGTCTACGACGACTTCCAGGAACGTCACGCCACGCCGGTGGTGCTGCTGTCCGAGCCGGCGGCCCGGCGCCTGAGCATCACCAGAGCCGGCGTAGCGGTGTTCCTGGACGACCGGGCGTACACAGTGATGGGCATCTACCGCGACGTCGCCCGACGCCCCGAGGCGATGGCCGCGGTGATCATGCCGTACGCGGTGGCCACCGCCCTGTCGGACAGCACGGCGGCCCCCGACGTCCTGATCGAGACCGCCCCGGGCGCGGCCCAGCTGATCAGCCGTCAGGCGCCCCTCGCGCTGCGCCCCGAGGCACCCGCTGACCTACGGGCGACAGCCCCACCGGACCCGAGAACCCTCCGCGACGACGTGGAATCCAGCGTCACCGAGTCCACCGTCATGATCAGCGCTGCCGCCCTGCTCATCGGCACCGTCTCGATCGGCAACGCGGCCACCGCCGGTATCGCCGCCCGAACCGGTGAGATCGGCCTCCGGCGTGCGGTCGGCGGCCGCCGCCGTCACATCTTCCTCCAGTTGATCCTCGAGACCGGTGCGCTGGGAGCCCTGGGCGGCACCATCGGTGTCTTCCTGGGCGTCCTCGCCACCTGCGTGGTCTCCTTGGCGAATGGGTGGACCCCGGTGATCGGTATCTCGTCGGCCCTGGCCGCGTGCGCGGTCAGCACCGTGGCGGGCATGTTGGCCGGCCTGATCCCGGCCACCCGGGCCGCCCGCATCCCCCCGGTCCAGGCCCTCCAGCGCTGACCGGGCATCCTGCCCCATCCCGCCCCCATGCCGCCTGCCGCTGCCTCAACCGCCGTCAGGGTGGACTGGTCAGGGCTGGTGGAAGACGATCTCAGGGTTGGCGGCGGTCGGCGCGTCGAGGACCGGCCGGTCGGTGCCGCGCAGGTGCTTGTCGAAGAAGGCCGTCACGTACGTCCGGACCAGCTCGACGGTGCGGTCCGCGGAGATCGGGGTGATGCCGCTCGGGATGCCCGCCTGTTCGGCGAGGACCGGGGTGTCGCAGAAACTGAGGTGGCCGGTGCCGGTGATGCTGAGCCAGCGCTTCCAGCCGTCCAGGTTCGTCCACGCCTGGTCCCAGGAGGTGTCCCGGCCGCCCGGGGCGTGCTCGGTGGTGCCCAGCATCATGAACGCCCGGCCGTTCAGCCCGGCCGCGGGGATCGGGTCGAAGAACGTGCCGTCCATGTTGATGCCGGCGCGAACCCGCTGGTCGCCGATCATCGTGGAGCCGGTGGCGTTGCCGCCGATCGAGTGTCCGGCCATGCCGATGCGGGTGCGGTCGATCAGGCCCGCGTGCCGCCAGGCAGGCCGTGCCCCGGTCAGCCGGTCGAGCACGAACGACGCGTCCCGTCCGCGACCGGCGGAGACCTGCGGGTAGACCGTGACGTCCGCCTCGGCGGCGATGTCGCAGGCGACGCAGCCGAGGGTGCGGCCGCCGGGGAACGTCGTGCCGGACGACTCGTAGGCGTGGTCGATCGCGGCCACCACGTAACCCCGGCTGGCGAGTTCCTCGGCCAGGTGCGTCTGGGTGTGCCGGTGCAGCGTGAAGCCGGGGGAGAGCACGACGAGCGGATACCGCCCGCGCCGGGGCGGTGCGGACTCCCGCGCCGCCGACCGGGTGCCGCTGAGCGTCGCCGCGTCGACGAAGTCACCGACCCCGCGGTCCTCGATGAACAGCTGCGCCTCGGCGGTGGTGAGGTAGCGCGCCGGCGGCCCGGCCTCGGTCGCGGCCGGATAGAACATCGACACCATCAGCTCGCGCCGGTTGCCCGGCACCCACGGATCGGCCCGGCTCCGGTCGACGAGGTGCAGCGACTCCCGCCCCACGGCGAACGCCCCGGTCGGTGCCGGTAGCACGATCCGTGCCGCGGCCGTGCTCTCGGCATCGGCAGGGGGAGTCGCGACGGCCGGCGCGGACAGGACCAGCGGGGCGGCTCCCGCGGCCATCGCGACCGCCACCGTGACGGCTGCGGCGCTGCGGCGTACACCAGGAAAGGTTCTCGTCATGCCGAACAGCCAACCCGACCGCCCATGGTGGGCGCAGTAGTGCTGGAGATAGTTCCGGGGTATATCCAGCACCACCACTACGGGGTCGGACCGCCGCCGTTCTGCCGGACCCGGTCGGCTGCCGCCAGGAGGACGTCGACGGGGATCTCGACGAGGCGCTCGCCCTCGGGCACCTCGACGCCGACGTCCTCGGCGGTGACTGTGTAGCCCTGCACGACGACCCTCTCCGGGCCGGCGCGGTAGACGGTGGGGCAGGTGCCGGATCCACATTGACCGGCCAGGATCTCCAGGCGTGGGCCCGCGGTGGATGCGGGCACCTCGGTGACGGAAGCCTCGTGGGTCGTCATGACTCCACGGTATGAACGAACTTCGCTCAGTGACAACCGGTCATGCGACAGCTTCCTGCAGAATCCTCAGATATCGCTTCTGGTGAGCGTCGAGAACGGGGCCGATGTCGGTTTCGGCAACCGATTCGAAGGATTCGAACACCCGCTGGTAGTGGCGCACCGTGCGGCGGCCCCGGGAGACCAGACTGGTGTTGAAGAGGTCCACGAACACCTGCCGGTCGCCCATGAGCTCGAAGCCGTGGAACGGTGCCACCGACCACACCGCGTCCTGCGGGACGAACCTGATGTCGATGTTCGGCAACTCGGCGAGCTTACGCAGGCGCTCGATCTGGGCCAGCATGTCGGCCGGCTCGCACACCTGGTTGGTGAGGACCGCCTCCGCCATGATGAAGCGGAACTCGCGGTGCGGGTCGTAGAGGACCTGGCTGCGTTCCATGCGCGCGGTGACCGCTGCCGAGACGGTCTGCTCCGAATCGGCGATCTGGTCGTCGGCCAGTTCGGTCCGCAGGGCGGTGAGGATCGCCCGGGCGTACTCGCTGGTCTGCAGGAGACCGACGACGACCGCGGGCTGGAAGATGCGGACCTCGCGGGTGGACGACTCCAGATGGCGCAGATATTGCTGGCGTTCCGGGAGGCCGGGCTCGGTGGAGTGCCAGTCCACGAGTTGTTCGCTCGACCGGTCGGCCAGGGCGACGAGACGTTCGATCTCGTCGTCGGGCAGTTCCATGGCTTCGGCGATGCGCCGGACGTCCTGCGGATCCGGGGTGGAGACGCTGTTCTCCAGGCGGGATATCTTGGCCTGGCTGATGCCGACCATGGCTCCGAGCGCCTGGCCGGAGAGGTCCTTGCGTTTGCGCCAGCGGGCCAGTGCGGCGCCGACCGGCTCGTCGGTCCCACCCGTGAAGGTGGGCGAGTCACTCACTCTTCTCGCCCCCTCCCTGTTCCCTGTCGTGTCGGGTTATCCCGCTGCCTTGACCGCCTCGGCGAGCAATTCTGCGGGAATCTCCACCAGCTGTTCGCCGGCGGGCAGGTCCAGACCGGCGGCCTCGGCCGGCAGCGTGTAGCCCTGGACCACATAGGTGTTGCGATCGGTGCGGTAGACGGTGGGGCAGCTGCCCCCGCCGCAGAGCTTCGTGACGAAAGTCAGCTGCGGCTTGGCCCCGTCTCGTTCAGCAGGCTGAACGACCGTTAAAGGTTGATTTGTCACAGCCGCACGATACATCACCCGGGGGCGCTATGCGGTTAACTCGCATAACTCTCATGCAACCACACGCCGGGATGACGGAACACCCGCCGACGGCCCGGTATCCGGGCGATTCATGTCCGGGGATAGCTCTTGCGATCATCCGCATAGCCGTGGATATTCATCCTTGAGGGTCACGGTGGGATACCAGAAGTGGCTTTGAGGGTCGCACGCTGTGTCTTTCCTCCGCGCTGGACGACGAGGTCGGACTCTCGACGATGCATAGTCGGCCCGAGTTGGACGGGAGAACTCCGATGACCAGTTTCACCGTGGCCGGGATCGTTGCTCTGCTGGTGCTCCTGATCGTGTTCAGCGAAGTCGTTTCGGCCGTCATCCCCCTGATCATCGTCCTGACCTTCGTTCCGGAGCGCGAGCGTGAGGCTCTCGCCCGGCTCCTCGCGACCCTGGACTCCTCCCGGCGGCTGCGGTTCTGGCCGGCGCTGCGGCTTGCGGTCGTGATGCGGCGGCAGGAGCTCGGGCACGCGCGGGACATGCGCCACAACCCCTATGCGCACCTCGAGGCCCACTTCGCCCGTATTCCGGACGGTGCTCCGGTCAACGGGGCCTACCCGGTGGCACCCGGACTCGACCGGCAGACGGCTGCGCCTGTCACGCGTACCCCGGAAGGAGCGTGACAGGCGCAGCCGGCGTCAGGCGAAGGCCTTCACCTTCAGGAGACCGACCGAGGAGGATCCGCTGGTCAGCACGGCCCGCAGGCGGGTGGTGCGGACCGGGGCGAAGGTCACCTCGTGGTACCGGCCGACGACGGTCGGATAGCCGCCGGGGAACGGGATGTGCCGCGCTGATACAGCTTCACCTCGGTGACGCCGGTCTTCGCGGTACCGCTTGGTTGCGTGAAGACGAGGCGCAGCCGGTTCGTGTTGACCGCCGCGAAGGTGACCTTGTTGTAGTTGGACTGCGGTGCCGTCGTGGTCGCCGCGGTCACCCAGGCCGTGCCGTTCCAGTACTGGACGCTGTAGGCCGACGGTGGACGATAGCGGTTGGTGGCACGGTCGTTCCGGAGGTAGACGCGTGCCTCGTCGACCGTCCGGGTGGCTCCCAGGTTCAGCTCCAGCCAGTCGGTGGCGTTCGGACTGCCGTGACTGCCCCAGAGCGGCGCGTTCGTCGGCAGGTCGTCGATCACCGCGGCGGTGGTGGTGCCCGAGGTGGTGTACGACGCCGTCACGGTGGACCCGGCGGCCAGGTTCGGCGTGGTGGAGGTCAGGTCGACGCCCGCCTTGGCGAAGACGTCGACCATCCGTGCACTGTTCTGCGTCACGTTCTGCGGCGCCTGCAGGCTCGGGAACGCGGCACTGTAGGACGCCGTGACGCTGACCGCGCCGGTCGCCGGGTCGTAGACGAACGGGACGAGACTGGCGACGGTGACCACCCGGGTGCCGTTCAGGAAGATCGAGTAGCCCTGCGGGACGCCCGGATAGCGGACCACCCCGTCCGCCGGGTCGTCCCACACGATCGACAGGTCGGCGTTGCGGTAGCGCAGGTTGTTGACCGCGAAGTGCGACCACCCGATGTTGATCGGCGACAGTTCAACCCTTGCATCGGTACGCGGCCGCAGTCCCGCCACATCCTCGATGATCGTCCAGTTGCTGCTGCCGAGGATGTTGTGGTGGATCCACGAGCGGTAGGTGATGCTGCTGCCGTTCCAGTCGGCCCAGAACTCGTTGGCGTCCGGCCAGGCGGTGTTCCCGTCGACGTACTGCGCCCAGGCGTTCCAGTACAGCAGCTTCTTGTAGTCCTCCGCGTTCATCCACTCGTTCGGATAGTTGCGCAGCACCGACGAGTACAGCCGGAACTGGACCGTCGAGTTGATGGTGGAGAAGTTGTTGCTGCCGGTGTTCGCGGCGGCCTTGTCCTTCTGGTTCGCGGTGTAGAACGGGAAGATCGGGTACTCGGCCGGGTCGGCGAACAGGCGCAGGGCCTGCCGGTACTGGGCGGTGTTCGGCATCAGCCCCACCGCATACGGATAGTAGTTGTTGATCTCTTTCCAGGGCACGTGGGTGTTGGTCGCGACGTGCTTGTGCTCCAGCAGCTGACGGTCCGGGTTCCACAGCGTGTTCACCACGCCGGTCCGGATCCGATCGGCAAGCGTCTGCATCTCGGTGACCTTTGCGGCGTTTCCCAGCAGCGCGTACGCGTCGCGAGCGGCGTTCGCGGCGGACCAGACGTACGCCGTCTCGGTCCGGTCCAGATTGCCCGCCCGCCAGTGGAACGACACCGCGTCGGCGTCGTTGCCGGTCATCGCGCCCCAGTCGTACTCGATCACGCCGTTACCGTTGGTGTCGTAGGTGGCCAGCTGTCCCTTGGCGTCGCCCTCGGCGTAGCGGGCGAAGTTGCGCAGCATGGCCGGCTGGCCACCGTGGATCTCGTAGGCCCGCCACGCCGCCTCGGCGATGTACTGCGTGTACGAGTTCGACCAGTTCTCCGGGTCGCCCGGGTTGTCGACGAACCGGCCGTTCGCCGAGTACTGGCCGACCGCCAGATACGGCCCGTAGGCGTACTCCGGGTTGCGCAGGTACTTCAAGTCGTCGATGTGCATCGGCTGCGTCAACGCGATCGCGTTGTTGTACCCGGTCACACCCTCGATCGACTGCGGGAACTGGAAGTCCTGGCCGGGGATGTCGGCGTCCAGATGGTTGAACCGCATCAACCACCAGCGGTAGTAGATGTTCTTCTTGATCGCGGCGTCCGGCACGTCGATGTAGGGGACGTTGTCGGCCCACCATCTGTTGTACGCGCGGACATGCGTCGCGTAGGCGTCCGCCGGGGTGCGGCCCCGGTAGGCGTCGTACTCCGTCCGTGACTCGGGGATCTCGGTGGCGACCAGGCCGAGCTGCACCTTCACCGTGACTGTCTGGCCGGCCGGGACCGAAACCGATCGGTTCAGCGCCCCGTTGGCCGCGGTGAAGCCGTCCCCGGAGAACCGCGGGTACACCGTGGTCAGGTTGTTCTTGACCGCCCGGGTGCCGGTCAGTTCGGCGCCGCTGACCGTGGTCGCGTAGGGCGAGGTGGCGTTCAGCGCGACGGTCGCCGCCGCGGTGCCGGTGTTGACCACGGCGACGTTGGTGACCAGCACGTTGTTGTCGGTGATGAACTTGGTGACGTCGAGCCGGATCGATCCGCCGGTGTGCACGCTGCGCCAGTGGCTCGGGGTCTGGCGGCGCTGGGCGGGCTGTTCGGTGAAGGTGCCGGGGGAGGCGGTGATCGCGTAGGCGTTCTGGCTGCTGATGTTGTCCCAGTACGCGGCGTTGCCGCCGAAACCGATCACCGCGGGGTTGTGCGTGTACATGAAGGCGGCCCGCCCGCGGCTCATCAGCCAGGTGCCGGCCGGGTCGTTGCCGACTCGCGCGAGCAGCCGGTCCATCCAGAAGTCGGTGCCGGAGGCCTCCGCGTCGTAGATCGCCCGCATGGTGTCGCCGGTGGAGTAGCCGACCGGCGGGGCCGGAATCGATCCGGTACCGGTGAAGGCGGGATACCCGATGGGTTGCGCGGCGCGCGCCGCCTGCTGTCCGGGAGTGGTCAGGTTCCCCACGATCAGGACCAGACCCATGGTGTACGCCGTGAGGCGCCTCATGACCGGAGTGCCTTCCACTCGAGGATCCCGGTGGAGTAGCCGGACTTCGCCGTCACCTGCAGACGCAACCGTGTCGTGGACACCGTGTTGAACGTGATGACGTTGTCAACATTGCCGTTGACACCACATGTTGATGCATTCAACACGTCAACATAGGTGGTGCCGTTCCAGTACTGCAGTCGACACGACGCGGGCAGGTCGATGCCCTGATCGTCGTCGAACCAGTACACCGAGCTGCGGTTGATCGACTGCGCGGTGGGCCAGGTGTACTCCACCCACTGCGTGCCCTGCTCCGGCCAGTTCCCGTAGGCCAGGTGGGACCGGTCGGCCGAGTTCGCCGGCGCGCCCCCGTTGTTGAGCGCGGCGAGGCTCTCCCAGGACGACACGTAGGACGTCGACGCGGTCGCGGAGGCCGCCAGGTTGGTGCCGCTGCCGGTCCCGCCACCGGTCGTCGGGACGACCCGCTGGATCGTGCCGTCACTGTTGAAGTACAGCTTGTCGACCGCCACCGACCTGCGGAAGTTGCCGCCGCCCGGGGCGTCCGCGGTGTGGTAGACGAGGTACGACTGGCCGTTGAACTCGACGATCCCGGCGTGGTTGGTCGTCGACGACACCTGGCCGAGCACGATGCCCCGCTGCGTCCACGGACCCAGTGGACTCGTCGCCGTCGCGTATCGCTGGCAGGCGTAGTTCGAGTCGGTCACGCAGCCGTTGGTGTCGTTTGCCGCGTACATCAGGTAATAGAGATTGTTTCTCTTGAACATCCACGGGGCTTCCCAGAAGTTGGTGAGGCCCTGCGGGGTGATCACGTCGCCGACCGTGTCGATCATGTTGGCGGCGAGCTTGACCGCGCGCGGCGCCCAGTACCCACCCCAGTACAGGTACGCCTGACCGTCGTCGTCCACGAACACCGTCGGATCAATGTTGAGACCTGACGAGTTCGGCGTGCTGTCACTGATCAGCGGTCCACCCTTGGCGTCGGTGAACGGTCCGAGCGGGCTGTCGCCGACCGCGACGCCGATGTTCATCCACCCCGGACCGTTGCCGTTCACGGAGGTGTACCAGTAGTACTTTCCGTTGCGGGGCTCCACCTCGCCGGCCCAGGCGTCCGCCCCGGCCCAGGCGAAGGTGCCGATGTTCGCGCGGGCACCGTTGTCCGTCCAGGTCTGCGCGTCGGTGGAGGACAGCACGTGCCACTCGCGCATGACGAAGTTGTTCGTGCCGGCTGGGGCCTCGTCGCGCCCCGCATGGATGTACATGGTGTTGCCGACCACCAGGGGTGCCGGGTCCGCGGTGTAGATGCTGGTGATGATCGGGTTGGCGGCGTCCGCGGGCGCGGCGGCCAGGGTGACGGCCAGCAGCGCCGTGGCGGTCACGGCGAGGGAGCGTCGAACGGGCATGGACGGGTGCTCCTTCCGGAACGTCCCGGCCGGGGTGGGGCCCGGCCAGGACGGGTCTGCGGTGCCGGAAACACGGCGCCGTGATGACCCGATCGGGCTTCGCGGCGCCGGAGATGCGGGGGACGGCGCTGGTCAGAGGCCGTAGCGGGACTTGAGGTGCCGCCACCAGTCGCGGAACATCCACGCGTCGAACTCGGTGATCTGGGTGGCCGAGCCGGCCTTCATCAGGAAGCCGCCGACGCCGGTCGGGGTCCAGTCGTAGAAGTCGTCCAGGCCCCAGGTGTGCCCGATCTCGTGCAGCAGGATGTGGATGTTCGCCGTGTTGAGGTTGCCCATGTAGTACTCACGACCGATGCGCTGGCCCCAGTCGCCGCCCGCACCGCCGCCGAAGCCGTCGGTCAGCCAGAGCGACTGGTCGTAGTGGTGGGCGAGGCCGCCGGGACAGTTGGGGTACTGCCCGCTCTGGTTGAAGAACCGTCCGCAGGGCTCGGAGCACTGTGGCGCGTTCTCCCGGATGTCGCCCACGTAGACGTCGACCGACGAGTCGGTCCACTGCAGCAGTGAGCGGTCCCGGACCGCCCAGCCGACCACCCGGATCGGGACGTTCGAATACGGCCAGGCGTTGTGCCCGGTCAACTCGTCCATCCACTTCTGGTGCTGGCGTTGCAGGGTGGCGTGCACCTGGTCGCGCTGGGCCGCGGTGACGGTGGCCGTGGAGTCCCAGCGGACGCAGTAGTTGAGGTAACCGCCGTTGGCCATGATCTGGTCCCAGCCGTAGTTGCGGAACCCGTAGAGGTTCCCGTACGTCGCCTCCTGGTGCTGCCACACCTCGTTGAGCGGGGTGACCAGGTTGGCGGGTGGGCTCCAGGTGGCGGGAGCGGCGGCCTGTGCGGTTGCCGGGGTCGCGGTGAGCACGGTGAGAGCAGCGATCACGGCAGCGAGGAATGTCCGTATCCTCATGAAGCCTCCATCGACGATGTTGGATCGGATGGGACTTCACGCTCCCTTACGAAAACGTTTTCGGCAAGATGTTAGACATGTTGCAAATAGATGGACATGCAGACCAGCGCTGATCGTTCTCGGTCTCTACGCCCGCGTTGATCGGTGCCCGGCGGTAGGGTCGGGTGCCGTGGACGGGCGGCCGGGCAGAGTGTCGCGGGCGGCGCTGCTGAGCATCGTGGCGGCGTGGCTGGGCGCCGGCCTGTTCGACGACGTCGCGGACACCTGGCGGACCGTCGCACCGTTCGTGCTGGTGGTCGCGGCGACCTCGGCACTCACCGCCGAGCTCGCCGGTCAGGCCGGCCGGCATCCTCGCCGGTGGGCGTTCACCGATACCGCCAACCTGCTGATCCTGCTGATCCTGGCGGCGCTGCTGGCGGCGAGCGCGGCATTCGCCCGGACGCCACCGCACGAGCGGACCTCGGCGGCCTGCTTCGCCGTGCTCTATCTGGTGCTCGGCATCTGGTTCTGGCACGCGCGGCGGCATCGGCTCCGCTGATCGTTACCGGCCGGTTAACCGGTTAACAAAGTCGGCACGAGTCAGCATTGACAGATGTCGATAAGGTGCCTAGCTTCGAGTCAGGAAAGCGCTTACCCGCAGCCAGGGCAGGGTTCCGGATCCCCACCGGCACCCGGCCCCTACGCAGATCCGCAGAGGCACCACCCCGGACCGCAGCCTTCCACCGGCGCGCGGACCGGTCCCCCGATACGGCCGCCGTCCGCGGCGGCAATCCGTCCCCAACGGAGGAATCCCCATGCCTGAAACGGCACCCGCGACCCCGGCTCGCTCCAGCCGCCGCCGCGTTCTCGTCTCCGCGCTCTCCGCCGGCGTCATGGTCGCCGGTGGTCTGCTCGGCGCCGGCCCGTCGGCTCCGGCGCTCGCCGCCGAGTCCAGCCCGGTCGGCTTCGCCAGCCTCAACGGCGGCACCAGCGGCGGCTCGGCCAGCACGGTCGTCACCGTGAGCACGGCGTCGGCGCTGGCGTCCGCGCTCAGCTCCAGCACCTCGCAGACCGTCCGGGTCTCCGGCCTGATCTCGATCTCCGGGATGTACAACATCGCGTCCAACAAGACGGTGATCGGCGTCGGCTCCGGCTCCGGCATCACCGGCGGCGGATTCAACCTCTCCGGCGTCAAGAACGTGATCATCCGGAACCTGGTGTTCCGCAACGCGAACGACGACGCGATCAACGTCCAGTCGAGCACGACCAACGTCTGGATCGACCACAACGATCTGTCAACCGCGTACGACGGGCTGATCGACATCAAGCGCGGCTCGGACTACATCACGGTGTCGTGGAACCTGCTGCACGACCACGACAAGTCGATGCTGCTCGGCCACAGCGACGACAACGCCGCCGAGGACACCGGGCACCTGCGCGTCACGTACGTGCACAACTGGTTCAACGGCACCAACCAGCGGCACCCGCGGGTCCGGTTCGCGAACCCGGTGCACGTGCTGAACAACTACTACAGCAACATCGGGTCGTACGGCGTCGCCTCCACCGAGAACGCCGGCGTCTTCGTCGAGCGCAACTACTTCGAGAACGTCGACAGCCCGACCGTCACCCAGACCGGTGACTCGGACTCCGGCAACCTGAAGGTGCTCAACAACTACAAGGTCAACTCGGGTACCGAGCAGGTCCGCAACGGCGCCAGCGTCGCGGCGATCCCCTACTCGTACACCCCGGAGGCCAACAGCACGGTCAAGGCGACCGTGACCGCGGGTGCCGGAACCGGCAAGATCTGATCCCGTTCCCACATGGTGTCTCGTGGATCATGCTGCGGCGTGATCCACGAGACACTGTCGCGTATGGGTGCCCTTCAGAATCTCATCGCCGCCATCCGGGACAGCACCGTCGAGGTCGTCGACCTGACCGCCCCGCTGACCTCGGACACCCCGATCCTGCAACTGCCGCCGCCGTTCGCGAACACGGTGCCGTTCCGCCTCGAGGAGATCAGCCGGTACGACGACCGCGGCCCGGCCTGGTACTGGAACGACATCCACACCGGCGAGCACACCGGCACCCACCTGGACGCCCCGGTGCACTGGGTCACCGGGAAGGACGGCGAGGACGTCGCCGCGATCGACCCGGCCAAGCTGATCGCCCCGGCCGTCGTCATCGACGTCGCCGACCGGGTCGCCGAGAACCCGGACTTCCTTCTCGAGATCGCGCACGTCCGCGAATGGGAGACGCGGCACGGACCCCTCCCGCAGGGCGGATGGCTGCTGGTCCGGACCGGATGGGACGCCCGCTCCCAGGACCAGCAGGCCTACCTGAACGCCGACGAGACCGGCCCGCACACCCCGGGCATCTCGGCCGAGGCGGCGAAGTGGCTGGCCGAGGAGGCCCCGGTGATCGGCGTCGGCGTGGAGACGGTCGGCACCGACGCGGGCCAGGCGCACGGCTTCGAGCCGGCGTTCCCGTGTCACTCGTACCTGCTGGGCGCCGGCAAGTACGGCCTCACCCAACTGCAGAACCTCGCGCAGCTGCCACCGACGGGCGCGGTGCTGATCGCCGCGCCGCTGCCGATCGTCGGCGGTTCCGGCAGCCCCACCCGGGTCCTGGCCCTGGTCGAGCGGTGACTCCCGACGCGACGGCCGACGGATCGGAGGGCGGGAGGTCGGTGGGGAAGAGGCCGGCGGTGGAGGGGTCGGTGCCCGCAAGATCGGCGGACGCGGGAGCGGACCCGGTGACGACCGTGGCGGGTGTCGTGGGGGCCACGCTCGCCCGGCTGGGTGCCGACCACGTGTTCGGTGTGGTCGGCAGCGGCAATTTCCACGTGACGAACGCCCTGGTCGCGCACGGCGTACGGTTCGTCGCGACCCGGCACGAGGGCGGCGCGGCCACGGCGGCCGACGCGTACACCCGGGTCAGCGGCCGTCCCGCCCTGGTCAGCGTGCATCAGGGCTGCGGGCTGACCAACGCGATGACCGGGATCGCGGAAGCGGCGAAGAGCCGTACCCCGATGATCGTCCTGGCCGCCGAGCCGGCGGCGTCCGCGCTGCGCTCGAACTTCCGGGTCGACCAGGACGCGCTCGCCCACGCGGTGGGTGCGTCGAGCGCCCGCGTGCACGGCCCGGACACCGCGGTCGCCGAGACCGCGGCAGCGTGGCAACTCGCGGTCTCCGACCGTCGAACCGTGATCCTCAACCTCCCGCTCGACGTGCAGGCGATGCCGGCCACGCTCACCGACCCGGAGACCCTGCCGGTGCCGGTGCCGGTGCCGGTGCCGGTGCCGGTGCCGGTGCCGGTGCCGGTGCCAGTGCCGGTGCCGCTGTCGGTCCCGCTGCCGGCTCCGGCTGCGTCGACGCAGGCCTTGACCCGCCTCCTCACCGAAGCGCAACGACCGATTTTCATCGCCGGACGCGGGGCGCTGCACGCCCGTGCCGAGATCGAGGACCTCGCCGAGGCCTGCGGAGCCCTCCTCGCGACCTCAGCGGTGGCCAAGGGGCTTTTCGTCGGCAACCCCTGGAACCTGGACGTCTCCGGCGGTTTCGCCACGCCGCTCGCCGCCGAACTCATCACCGCATCCGACCTGGTCGTCGCCTGGGGTGCCTCGCTGACCATGTGGACCACCCGCCACGGCGCGCTGATCAACCCGGCCGCCACGGTCGTCCAGGTCGACCTCGAACCGTCCGCGATCGGTGCCCACCACCGCGCTGACCTGGGCGTCGTCGGCGACACGGCGGCCTGCGCGACCGCCGTCCTGGCTGCGCTCGGCGGTGCGACCTCCGCCGGTCAGCGATCTGATCGGGTACGCGCACGGCTCAGCACCGCCGCCCGCTGGCGGGACGTCCCGTTCACCGACGACGGCGACGCCACCCACATCGACCCGCGGACGCTCACCGTCGCCCTCGACGATCTGCTCCCCGCCGAGCGTGTCATCGGCGTCGACTCGGGTAACTTCATGGGATACCCGTCGATGTTCCTGTCCGTTCCCGATCATCACGGGTTCTGTTTCACGCAGGCGTTCCAGTCGATCGGCCTCGGGCTGGCCACCGCTCTCGGCGCGGCGCTGGCCCGCCCCGGCCGGCTGCCCGTCGCGGCCTGCGGCGACGGCGGGTTCCTGATGGGCATAGCCGAGCTGGAGACGATCCGCCGGCTGGGCATCGGCATGCTGATCGTGGTCTACAACGACGACGCCTACGGCGCGGAGGTCCACCATTTCGGCCCGGCCGGTCACGCCCTCGACACCGTCGTCTTCCCGGAGACCGACCTCGCGGCCGTCGCCCGCGGACACGGCTGCCAGGCCGTCACCGTTCGCACCCCGGCCGACCTGGAACCGGTCGCCACCTGGCTGGCAGGCCCCCGTGACGTCCCCCTGCTCGTCGACGCGAAGATCGCCGCAGGCCGCCCGTCGTGGTGGCTGGAGGAGGCCTTCCGCGGACACTGAATAAAATGGCAAAAGCGAGCATGACGGTACGGGGAAGCCGGTGGAAGGGGCGATCCGGACCGTCACCGTGTCGCGGGTGACAGGCGGAGACGCAGGTTCTGCGGGAACACCGTGAAGGCCGACCGTTCCACCACCGGCCACCGGCCACCGGCCACCGGCTGTGTCCGGCGTCAGGTCGAACTCCCGGCACGTCATCACCGGCTCGCGGACGACGTGTCTACTGGAAACCGGTGGCGTTCAACAGGACATGGCCGCCGGCGGCCAGGGGAACCGCGCAGGCCAGGGCGACGGCGACAGCCTTCCCGTTCTCTCGCGCTTTCCGCACTACGAAAACAGTGGTGAGTACGCTCAAAGTGGCCAGCAGGACGGCGTACTCCACCAACTCGCCCGTCCGGTAGCTCGGGTCGCCGATCCGGGCCAGGTCGATGACGGCCTCCGCGAACAGCACCGAGGCGGGCAGCCCCATCGCGGGCACCCGCCACCGCCCCGCAGTTCGGGCCAGCACCCCACCGAGACCGAAGACGATCCCGGCCACCACCCCCAGCCCCATCCAGAGGCGCGCGTAGTCGGACCACATGTTCGCCAAGTCGTCGTTCTGGATCAGCCAGGCCGCGAGATAGTAGGCCGGCACCGCGACGATCAGCATCCCGACCGCACCGGCGACGGCCGGGACCATCCGGTGCCGGCTGAGGAAGGTGAGCAGGAACGCGGCCACCGCCCACACCGCGATCGAGTTGCCCAGCCCGCCGAACGGGAACGGCACGAACTTGATCCAGACGAAGTCCAGGGCACCGAGCAGGAAGCCCACCACCGGGGCGACGACGATGGGCCGGTTGATCCACATGAAGGTCGATCGTAGGGATCCCACCGGCGCCGCGGATCGGGCTCCGGTGGGATCGGGGACGGGTGCGGCCTCTACCTTTCGGCCGGGTGCCGCCCGCGGTCAGCGGGCAGGTTCGCCGGGGAGGACGGCCAGCCCGGCCCGCGCCACGATCTCCTGCAGGGCGGCCACGTGACCGGCGAACGCCTGCTGCCCGGCCGGGGTGAGCTGGGCCGAGGTCCGCGGGCGCTTGCCCACGAAACTCTTGCGGATCTCCAGGTAGCCGGCGTCCTCGAGCGTGGTGAGCTGCTTGGACAGGGCCGAGTCGGACAGTCCGAGGCTGTCGCGCAGAAACTTGAAGTCCGCCCACTCGGTGGCCGCGAGCAGGCTGACCAGCGACAGCCGGGTCGGTGCGTGGATCAGCTCGTCGAATCGCGCCGGGCCGGTCCCGGTGTCGGTCATCGCGATCCGGCCAGCGGGCGGGCGAGCATCAGCCGGCGCAGGTGGGCCATCAGCCGCGGACCGCCGACAACCAAGCCGACCGCCACCGGCAGGCAGGCGAGAGTGGCCGGCATCGGGACGCCGACTGCCTCCAGGGCGAACCCGAGACCGATACCGATCACTACGAGCGCGATGGTGAACAGGGCGATCGCTGCGGCACCACTCCGGCCGATCAGAGCAGTCCGGACCTGGACCCGCGAGTGCCGCACCACGGCGACGATCATCGCAGAGATCCCGAGCGCGTAGGCGATGCTGCCGATGGCCACCACCCACGGGACGGCACTCTCCACGGCGGCGACGAAGAGCAGCATCATGCCGCCGACAGCCGGCCAGAACCACCGGGGCACGAGATTGGTGTCCACCACCTGCGCGCGCCGGGCCTGCATCTCGGCCAATGCCAGCTCCGCGTCGATCGGTGGGACGTGGGGTGTGCTCATGACTTCCTCCTCGGGCATCAACTTTCCCATCAGGAAAGTACCACCTGCTTTCCTGATGGGAAAGTAGTTTCCGCATAGACGTCAGCGGCCTTGCCGCCGCGCCGAGATCGATCTCCCGTGGCGATGGCAGCGCCGTCCGTGAACCGCCGTCCGTGAACCGCCGTCCGTGAACCGCCGTCCGTGAACCGCTCTCCGTGAACCGCTCTCCGTGAACCGTGGACGACGGCCGCGCCACGGCCGTCGTCCACGGTTCACGAAGGACGCTGAATAGGCCCTGGTCGACGGCTAGACACAACGCCGTTCAGTTAGGCGTTGGTGTGGCTGGTCAAGGGGTGTGTTGATCGGGGAGTAAGAAGCGGAGTTCCGGTATCAAGGTTTGTCACTCCAAGACAACCCAGAACCAGGAACTCCGCTTGACT
>NZ_BSSY01000024.1:0-125770 GCF_030269225.1 Actinoplanes sp. NBRC 101535
AGCGAACATCACCACCGTGATCACATGGTCCATCTTCCGACGCCGCCACCAAAACGCTGCCAGGACCAGCCACTACGAACGACAAGCCCTCACCGAACCCTGAAACGGATCTCCTGCTGGAGTATTAGGAATGGGGTGTCCGGAGTCCGTCGATCAGGATTGACAACAACCGGGGCCCGCGGGCATCGAGTTCGGCGTCATCCAGGCGCGATAGCCAGCTGATGAGCACGATGACGTCGCGGGCCTCCGCGTCCGGGCGAATGCTGCCGGTCGCGCGGCCCGCAGTCAGCAGCAGGTCGACCGCGTCGCCGATCGGGCCGAGGCTGTGGGCGGCGAGGTCGCGCCAGGTGGCCGCCTCGACGGCCGCGAAAACATCGCGTTTGACCCGGGCGTAAGCAGCCACTCGGTCGAACCAGGCCCCGAGTGCGTCCAGCGGCTGGTGGCACTCCAGCAGCTGCGGGGCGGCGGCGACCAACTCGTCGACTTCCGCGCGGTAGACCTCGACCAGAAGACTCTCGCGCGTTGGGAAATGCCGGTAGAGCGTCCCTTGCCCTATGCCGCACGCCTTGGCGACCGCGTTGAGCTTCAGCGCACCCGGTCCGTTTACCAGCTTGCGCGCCGCTTGCAGGATCCGTTCCCGATTGAGCTGCGCGTCGGACCGTTGTGGTGTGCTGCTCCCGGCGTAAGCGGACACATGTCCGCTATGCTGATCAGGGTATCCGGACATGTGTCCATTCTAGGTGGGAGTCGCCATGACTATCCAGGGCAAGGTCATCGCCATCACCGGCGCCAGCAGTGGCATCGGTGAAGCAACAGCACGCCATCTCGGATCCTGCGGTGCGGTCGTCGTGCTGGGCGCGCGCCGCACCGACCGGTTGGATCGGCTGGTCGGCGAGATCACGGCCGCGGGCGGCACCGCGGCAGCCGTTCACGTCGATGTCGTCAACCCCGACGACCTCCAGTCACTCGTCGACACCGCCGTCAAACGGTTCGGTCGGCTGGACGTCCTGGTCGGCAACGCCGGGATCACCAAGATAGGCCGAATGGACGACCTCGACCTCGCGGGCTGGTCGACCATGGTCGACGTGAACGTCAAAGGCATCCTGCACGGGATCGCCGCAGCGTTGCCGGTGTTCCGCCGTCAGGGCAATGGCCACCTGGTCACCGTGGTATCGACCTCAGGACTGAAAATTGTTCCCACGCAGGCGGTTTACGCCGGAACGAAGAACGCGGTCCGCACCTTCCTGGAGGCTCTGCGACAGGAGAGCACCGACGGCGTCCTGCGCACCACGTCCATCTCCCCGGGCTACGTGCGCACCGAACTCATCGACAACGCCCTCGACGACCCGGCCATGCGTGAGCAGGCCAGGCAGAACATGGCCGACCTCGGCATCGACCCGGCATCGGTAGCCAGGGCGATCGCCTTCGCAATCGATCAACCCGACGACGTCGAGATTGGCGACCTGACCATCCGACCCACCCGCCAGGGCTGAACTCCGCTCAGCAGCCAGATCCGGACGCCGTCGGGCACACCGAACCTCACTCGTGCAGTAGAGGATTTCTGTGTGCTGACGGCCCGCCAGCTCCCTCTGATCCTGCGGATGTCGTCGGCATAGCCACAGGCTCTCCAGGAAGGCGACGATCGTGTCGGTGGGCTGGTAGCGCCCTGGAGCAGTGCCGAGCGGCGTGGTACGGGCCAGCGCGCGTTCGTTGAGTACGAGGTCGGCGTGGACATAGACCTGGGTTGTGGCAACGCTTTCGTGGCCAAGCCACAGGGCAGTCACAGTGGTGTCGACTCCGGCGTTCAACAACCGCGTGGCTGCGGTGTGACGCAGGACATGCGGGGGATCTTCTTCTCGGCGAGGGTCGAGCAGGCCAGTGCGGCTGTCGCGGCGTGCCTGGCTACTCGACGTTCGAGCGGGTCCCGGGTGATGGCGGTGCCTGAGCGGGTGGGAAACAGTGGGTCACTTCAGGAGCTGAGTCCGGCATCACCGGGCGAACAACACGCTCAGCCACACCCTCGAGCAGGTACCAACAGTCCCCGAGCGCTACGCCGACTGAGAATGGCCGTGAAGGCAGAGGGGCGGTGTAGGGTCCAGAGTATTCGAACTCGTCGGGTGACTCGGTCGTTTTGACCTGGACCCCGTTTGGCCTCCGATCCGTGACGGGTGCAACTGACACTCGTCCTCCAGGAGGCCTTCGTGAGTCGTTCATTCCTGTCCTGTTTTCCGCCGTGGCGACCTGACGCGCCGCCGGTGCGCCCCCTACCGGCCCGGCGTTGCTCCGGGTTCGGAAGTCCGCGATGAGTGCCCTGCACGATGACCAAGCTGGACCTGACTCGGTCCAGCGCACCGTCTCGACCCTTCGTGCGCGCGGTGGCACCGGTGCCCTGTGTGCCGGGCTGCAGGCCGTCCTGCCGGCCATCGACGGGGTCGGGCTAACCATGTTTACCCCACACGGTCGAGTGGTCCTCGCTGTCACCGGCAGGCTCATCGACCTGATCGAAGATTTGCAGATCGCCTTGGGCCAAGGCCCGTGCTTCGACGCCTTCTACACCCGGCGACCGGTCCTGGTCTCCGATCTCGACGATGTTCCGGCGATCGCCGACTGGCCCGACTTCGGTGCCCGCGCCGTTGCGGTCGGCATCCGCGCCGTGTTCGCCTTCCCGGTCCTGCTGGACGGTCGGCCGGTAGCCACCCTTGAGATGTGCCGCATCACCGCAGGCGCCTTGAGCGATACCGACGTCGACCATGCCGTCCGCTACGCGGCCGTGGCGGCGGTACTGCTGCAGGACGACGCCGTCGCCGGCAACGGCGCCGGCGCCGTGATCGGCGAGGAGGCCGCTTTCCTGCTACAGGCCACCGGCAGGGTGATGGTCCAGGCCGACGTCGACGCCGATACCGCCCTGCACCGGTTGCGCCGATACGCCGTCGACCACGATCGGCACGTCCGCGACGTCGTCGTCGACGTGCTCGCCCACCGGCTGCGATTCGACCCGAGTAGCGCTTCGTGAGCGCCCCGACGACCCCGGGCCACGGCCCCACCCACGATCAACGCGTCATCGACGCGTTCGTGGTCCTGTCCGACACCCTGGTCGACGACTTCGACCTGACTGAACGCATGCACCAGCTGACCGGCTACTGCCAGGAACTACTGAACGTCGACGGCGCCGGAGTGATGCTCGCCGAGCCCGACGGAAGGATCCGGCTGGTCGCCTCATCGGACGAGACCACCCGGCAGCTGGAACTGTTCGAGATCGACAACGGCAACGGCCCGTGCCTGACGTCCTTCCACAGCGGCGCTGTCACCGAACACCCTGACTTCACCACCCCCGGCAACCAGTGGACCGACTTCTCCGCCCGCGCCCACTCCGACGGCTACCGATCCAGCCACGCCATCCCCATGCGTCTGCGTCAACAGACCGTCGGGGTGCTCAATCTGTTCAGCAACACCCCGGGCCGCTTGGCCCAAGCCGACCGGCAGATCAGCCGAGCCTTCGCCGACCTCACCACCATCGCCCTGCTCCAACACCGCGCGATCACCGCTCATCGCACCCTGGCCGAACAACTCCAGGCCGCGTTCACCACCCGACTGGACATCGAACGCGCTAAGGGAATGCTCGCCGAACGCTTCGGCATCAACACCGAGGACGCCTTCAACCGCATCCGTAACCGCGCCCGCAACACCAACCGAAAGATTGCCGACCTTGCCCGTGAGATCAACACAGGAAAGGCCACCGATCAGTTCTAAGGGTGTATCTAGGGCCGGGTCGTCTTGGCGGCGCAGGCGCGGCATGTCGTGGGGCAGGTACCAGCCTCGCATCGTCTCGGCGGTCACCGGGATGGGCTCGGCGCGCGTCTGGTGGCGGCGGACCGTCTCGTCGAACGGGATGTCGAAGTAGAAGGCCGCGGACGGGCCCTCGTGGCGGGCGATCAGGTCGCGCAGCAGGTCGCCGTGTGCTCCGCTGTCCAGGATGCCCTCGAGGACCACGTGGTAACCGGACTCCAGGGCGGCCCGCGCCGTCCCCACGACGAAACCCGGCGCCACCGCGGCCGGGCCGTTTCCGCGGTGTTCGCGCAGGACGGTTCGGCGCAGGTGGTCCTGCTCGATCTTACCGACCGTCAAGGAATTCATATCGCTCCTGAGCTGGTCAGATACGTCGCGAACATGTCCGTGACGTCAACCGTCTCAGTGGCCGACGTCACGGCAGAACAGTCAGCTGACGCGGTGAGTTCGCGTCCGCTGCAGTGAGATCACATGAATTGACCCATTCTGCCAACCGCGTCCTCAACGCGGCGAACGACGCCAGGCAGCACGTCGGCGGCATGGTTGAGGCCAGCCGCAGCGGCCTCGAGGTCCGTGGGGTTGAGCACCTCTGCGGCGTAAGCGAGACTCGCTGCGGTTGCAGCGTTCACGCCAGTGCCAGTGTCCGACATCAGCGCGATGATCGACTTCAGCTCGGTCACGGTCTCGCTCGTGACGGTGTGCGTCTTCTCGAGCTGCTCGACGATAGCTTCCAGCCGCTTGACGGGCGGTTCGGCGATCTCCGTCAGGAGCTTCATGAGCGCGTCGGTGTCCATCACTCGAAGGCGGTCCAGAACTGCGTTCTCGGCGCCCTCGTGCTGGATCTTCCACTTTCGGAGCAGTTCCGGCGGGTAGCGCTTCTCGCTGTCTTTGCCGTCGACTTCCTCATGGTGTGCCAGGCAGAGCAGGAGGAGGTTCTCGAAGGAGTCCCGCTTCTCGGCAGGCAGGTCGCGCCGGTAGCGGGAGCGCCGGGACGCACGCCGTAAATGGGAGCGACCTGCGCGTTCTTCTTGAACTCTCCCGGTCTGACCTCGAATACCACCGGGTGCGGACACGCTGGGGCGTAACAGCGGCCATTGCTGACCGTCCAGAGGGCGGCCAGCATGGCCGGCGGGAGACTCTTGCGTTCGCCGGCGCCATCAGCCGCGGGCTCCGTGGTCGTAGTCATGTCGTCAGCTTGGCGGCAGGGTCTAACATTCTTTTGCGTGAATATCTATTCATGTGCGCCGGTGGCTCGCTGTAGATCTTCTTATGCACTGGGTGCGGCTCGGATATGCCAACTGCGGCGGAGGGGTCAGCGTAGATCGTCATCCGGGTCGAGACCGAAGGCCTGCCGAGTCTCTGGTCGTCCCGCCCATGGATGGTGAGCGGGTGCTGGGATAGCAGTCATGGGATGAACTGGGATAGTACGACGGTGCCCAACCTGGACTTCTACGCAGCTGACGACGACTGGCCCACCGTCCTTCGCGCCGCCTTTGATTCGAATCTGTTCCGGATCTTCGAGGCGGACTCAGAACCAGATCAGGAATTACGCGAGTTCCAGGCCTGCGAGAAAATTCCGGCGGAGCCTAGCGGGCGACATCTGATGTTGTTCGTCGTCGGCTCCGGGCCGGGTCCGACGGCGAAGCGCATCGACTTCGTCCCCGGTGTATCTGACGCGAAGTTCCGATACTCCTGCGAAGGTTGGGGTCTGATCCAGCTTCACTATGGCGGACCGTTCGGTGACCAAGAGTTGCGGTGGAGTCATACCAACCACAACACCGAGAAGCGCGCCGCAGCGTGGGCGCCGACGCTGCGGCGTTTGGATGATCCCGCCGCGTGGGACTGGAAGGCGGTGACCAGTGCCTCGGGCAAGCTGAATCGAGCGATCCGGAGTTTGGCCGTCGGCAAGATCGGATCGCACCCGGTCCTGCCAGGCGCTGCGGAGTTCATCGCAGCAGCGAATCTTCAGCATGAATACGGAACCGGGATCCACGCGACGCCGTACTTCGGCGGTTGATCTCACCGCCCCGGCCGCCTTGAGATCCCTACCAGCGGTTTGGACACCTGGATGTCAAGGAGTTCGGCTTCAAGGTCAGCGAGCCGCTTGTCGAGAAACGGTTATTCAAGCGGGCGGCCTGCAACTTCTGCTCGAGGACCCGGTTGTCTTCGGTGCAATGCCACTTAGAGCGTCCGGCGATAGGTCCAAGATTCGGACAGGCGGGACCAGCAGGAAGCAAACAGGCACGGGTCCATTGATCATCGGAGTTCTCTACGCTTCGTGACCGATGGAGTCCCGTGCCTGCGCTGCCATCTTCGTTGTTCGAGCCTGTCTGGGTCCAGTTCGCCGCGCTGTGGCCTGAACGACCCGAGTTCGATCCGTCGCATCCGCTGGGCTGCCACCGCCGCCGGATCCCGGACCGGGTGGTGTTCGAGCATGTCATCGCCGCTCTGGTTCACGGCTCCGGCTATGAACGTGTCGCGTCGGCTGCCTGTTCGGATCGGACCGTCCGACGCCGGCTGCAGGCGTGGGCCGCTGCCGGTCTCGGTGAACAGGTCCATGAGCTGGCCCTGGATGCCTATGCCCGGATGACCGGCCTGGATCTGGCCGACGTCAGCGCCGACGGCGCGATCACGAAAGCGCCGTGCGGCGGCGACCGGGCTGGTCGGTCTCCTGTAGACCGTGGCAAGGGCGGCATGAAGCGCTCGACCGGTGTGGACGGCTACGGGATCCCGCTCGGGATCGTCGGCGCCCCGGCGAACCGGCACGACTCGCCGTTGCTTCGTGACACCTTCGAAGCGTGCGGCACCCAGCTCTGTTACTACTGGCCTGAGCAGGTCACTGCTCATCTGGATCGTGGTTGCGACAGCAAACGCAGCCGTGAACTGCTCGACGAGATCGGCTTCGACGCGCAGATCGCCCGCAAGGGCGTGCCCGCCCCGATCCAGTCGGCAAACGCTGGGTGGTCGAGCGGACGAACTCGTGGATGAACGGCTTCGGCAAGATCCGCCGCTGCACCGACCGCGACGCCAAGATCATCGACTTCTACCTGTACCTCGCCGCCGCGATCGTCACGATCCGTCAACTCATCCAACGAGCCCGCACGCTCTACCGCTGGGACACCAGACCCACCACCCGCCGGCTCAGATGAAACCTATTGCCGGTCGCTCTAAGTTGATCTCAGTGGGTGTGAGTGTTGGTCACAGCCGGGTCGGGGCTGTTCTGGTGTGATGGCCGCCGTGTCGGGTGCGGATGTCACGGCGGATCAGGTGTCGGTCGGGGTTGGGCCTCGGCTACGGTGCGTCGGCTTACGTCCGGGGTCTCCTGACCTCTTTCCCGATATCGGAGGCATGATCGGCCAGCCCGACCGAAACTGATCTCATGCCGAGTACCGCCGCGTCCGACAACCCGGCGCCGCCGGTGTTGAACAAAGGGCAGATCAACGCCGTCTTTGTCGCGATCCTGCTGGGAATGCTGCTCGCCGCGCTGGATCAGACGATCGTTTCGACGGCCCTGCCCACAATCGTTGCGGACCTGGGCGGAGCCGGGCACATGGCCTGGGTGGTCACCGCGTACCTGTTAGCCGAGACGATCGCGACCGTGCTGGCCGGCAAGTTCGGTGATCTGTTCGGCCGCAAGCTCGTCTTCCAAGTCAGCGCGATCACCTTCGTGGCCGGTTCGGCACTGTGCGGCGTCGCGCAGGACATGGCCGTACTCATCGTGGCCCGCGTGGTGCAAGGCATCGGCGGAGGCGGTTTGATGGTGACCGCGATGGCACTGATCGCCGACGTCATCCCGCTCAAGGACCGTGGCCGCTACCAAGGGGCGCTAGGTGCCGTTTTCGCCGTGACGACGGTCGTCGGCCCCACCTTGGGCGGGCTGTTCACCGACAATCTGAGCTGGCGTTGGGCGTTCTACATCAACGTGCCGATCGCCGTGGTCGTGATCGGCATGGCGGCCAAGACGATACCGTCGATCACCGCCGCGACCAGGCCGATCATCGACTATGCCGGGATCGGCCTGGTCGCGGCGGGTGCCACGAGCATCATCCTTGGCCTGGAATGGGGCGGCAACGAGTACGCCTGGTCCTCACCGATGATCATCGGCTTGTTTTCCGGAGCGATTCTGCTCTTCGCTGCGTTTGTTGCCGTAGAGCTTCGGGCCGCGGAACCAGTGCTACCGATGCGGCTGTTCCGCAACTCGGTCTTCTCGATCTGCTCGATGCTGAGTTTTATCGTCGGGTTCGCCATGCTCGGCGCGATGACGTTCCTGCCTACGTACCTGCAATACGTGGACGGTGTTTCGGCTACCGGGTCAGGGATCCGGACGCTACCCATGGTCGTCGGACTCATGCTCACCTCGATCATCTCGGGTAACGTCGTCAGCCGCACCGGCCGGTATAAGCTCTTCCCAGTAGTCGGCACCCTGGTGATGGCCAGTGGCCTCTACCTGATGTCGACCATCGGACAGGGGACCAGTGCTTGGCTGATGTCGCTGTACATGTTCGTACTGGGCATGGGGATCGGCCTGTCCATGCAGGTGCTCACCATCGTTGTTCAGAACACTGTGCCGTACACGGATTTGGGGACAGCGACCTCCGGCGTGACGTTCTTTCGTACCCTCGGCAGCTCATTCGGCACGGCGGTCTTCGGCACCCTGTACAGCAACCACCTCGAACCCGAAATGGCCGCCGCGCTCGTCAGCTCCGGAGCATCGGCTGCGGCCGCCGCAGATCCGCAGGCGCTTCACGCGCTGCCTGCCGCGCAGGCGACGCCAATCATCGCGGCGTATGCCGACGCCATCAACTACGTCTTCCAATGGGTCGTCCCAGTCGCCGCAGTCGGCTTCCTCGTCGCGCTGTTCCTCAAGGAACTCCCGCTGCGCGACAGCGCCCGCGCAGCTGCCACCGATGTCGGAGAGGGTTTCTCTCCACCGGCCCCCGACGATCGCGTCGGTCAGCTGGAACGGCAGATCAGCGACACCATGCGGCGGGTGCACGGCGACCGTGCGGTCCTCGATCAGATTCTTGCCGACTCTGGAGCCGCGCTCAACCCGTCCCAGGCGTGGGCCGTGGGCCAGGCGCATCTGTACACCAAGGCCAAGGGGCAAGCCGACCTGCCGACCATCGCCCGTGATCACCGCATTCCACCGGAACTGCTCCAGCCGACGTTCACTGGCCTCACCCAGGCTGGCTTCGCCCGCATCGACGGCGACATTGTCGAGCTGACCGACACTGGCCAAGAGCAGTTCGACCGTGTCCGGCAAGCCTGGCTCGGATGGCTTGACGCCCATCTCGAGGACATCACTATGACCGGCCCGGGTGACCGGGATCTGCTCGACCAAGCGCTCAGCAATATCGCGACCCGTCTGGTGAACGAGCACTCCGGTCGGCAGCCCACCGAGGCCGCCGATACGCACTGATGCCCGCATACGACGATCTGCGCCTTTTCATCCTGAGTAGGCAGGGTGTTCGACATGGTGCAGGACGAGGATGGCCTGGACGATCGGGGTCGCCCGGTGCGGGCTGCAGCGGAGTTTCGTCAGGATCTTCCAGGTTTTGAGGGTGGTGTTGGCGCGTTCGCCGATGGCGCGGATCCGGGCGTGTGCCCGGTTGACATTATCGGCTATGACCTGAACGTTCACGCCGTGTCGGCGGTGTTTTCCGTCAGTCGTAGGGCTTCTGGTCGGCGACCCGGTCGATTCCGATCAGGGTGCCGTCGAGGATCACCTAGTACGGCAGCCGCCGTTCGTGAGGTGACCTCGGATCCCGCGGGAACGAGGACGGCCACCGCATGATCGTCTGTGCGTTGTGGACACAACATCAGACCTTGCGGTGGCCGAGAGCCACGGCGTAGAGCTTGCCCAGTGGCGACGAACCGTCGACCTGGTCATCGACTCGTTCGCCGGCCGGTTCTGCCGGGTCGAGCCTCGCCGGGCGGCGGCTGGGTTCGTCACCGGGCTACTTGCCGAGCTGGAGGTCAAGACCTGCTGGCAGGTCGCTGAGCAGGCCGGACATGCCCGGCCGGATGCGATGCAGAGGCTGCTCTACCGGGCCAAGTGGGACGCCGACGCAGTGCGTGACGACGTACGTAAGGTCGTCGCCGACCGGCTCGGTGACCCTGACGGCGTCCTCGTGGTCGACGAGACCGGCGATCTGAAGAAGGGCGTGCACTCAGTCGGTGTCCAGCGTCAATACACCGGCACCGCTGGACGGATCGAGAACGCCCAGGTCGGCGTGTTCCTGGCCTATGCGGGCAGACACGGTCACACCTTGATCGATCGCAGGATCTACCTGCCGAAGTCCTGGACCGACGACCGTGGCCGGTGCGAGCAGGCCGGCGTCCCGGACACGATCGCGTTCGCCACCCGGTCCGAGCTCGCCGACGACATGATCGACCTGACCGTCAACGAGATCCGCCGCCTGATCAACGTCCTACTGATCCGGCCGACCCACAGCAGCACCTACCGTTTGCGCTGGTCACACTGGCGACGCCGTCACCAGGCACGAGCCAGGCGAGCGCACTACGCCCGCCGCCTCACCCTCGAACTCCAGCCATGATCACGAATGGCGGCTGCCGTACTCGGCGATAGAAAACTCGCACCGAATCTGAGCCGCTACTTCGCCGATCGAGGCATTGCGATGGCCAGCATCGATTACCGGCTCAGCGGCCAAGCGCTCTTCCCGGCGCAATTGCACGACGTGCGTACTGCCGTCCGGTTCCTCAGGGCAAACGGCTCGGCCTACGGCCTTGACGGCAACGCGATCGGCCTGTGGGGATCGTCCGCGGGCGGGCATCTCGCTGCCCTCGGCGCGCTGACTGGCCACGCAGTCGCGCTGCCGGGTGAACCTGACATCGATCTGTATCCGGATACGAGTGTGCAGGCCGTGGCCGTGGGGTACGGCCCGGTCGACCTGGCCCTGTTTTCGATCTGCCATTCCGCCCGCGCCCAGGCGCCCCGATCGACGGGACGGGCCTGGCCGACGGGCGGCGAACTCGCCAGGTACGCCGTCTCGCGGCTGGTCTTGCCCTGGACCGTGCGGGTCCGGGTGATCCGGACGGCCTGTGCGGCCCTGGAGAAGCCGATCCCGCCCGGTGTCGCGACGGCGAGTGCCTTGACCGTGCGGGTTTCTTTGCGGCCGTGACCGGTCTCGCGGGTCTGCGCCCCGACCGGAACCTTTGCCCAGGGCAGGGCCTTGAGCTCGGCGAACAGCTTCGGCTGGTTGGCCTTGGTCGTGACCATCAGATGCGCGCCGTGCTCGGCGGCCAGGTCGGCGTGCCCGATCTGCGCATGCAGGGCGTCCGCGACGTTCAGGATCCCGTCGAGGGAGCCCCGTACGGTCTTGGCCAGGAGCAGCAGCGGCGTGAACGCGGGGATCTCGTTCGGCTTCGCCGTGATCTGGACCTGGGCGAGCACGATGCCGGTGCTGGTGTCCTACGCGCGGAGCAGGTGGACCTGGCGGCCGTCGGCGAGCCGGGCACCGCGGGCGGCCTTGCCGTCGACGGCGATGACCCGGCGCCACCAGTGACCACCGGCAGGGACCGGCGCCGTCCGCGAGCGCAGCCAGCGGGCCAGGACCCACACCGTCGTCGCGGCCGGCACCCGGGCCTCGAGCCGAGTCGGGCCCAGACCGTGCGGTCCTGGAACCGCACCCAATCCGTGACCGCGGCGAACGTGCACGCTCCGGCGATTACCGTGCACACCGCCGCCGTCAGGACGGCAACCAGGGGATACCCGCGGATCCCGCGGATCCCGCGGGTCGTGCACCGCCGCCAACGCGGCGAGCAGACTCCGGTGGTCACCATCGGTGACCAACGTCGGGCACGGCATACCCGGGGCCGCTGCGGCAGCACGATCTCGGTCAGTGATGTCATCAGCGGGTGCGTCCAGGTCTCTATCACGGTTGTCTTCGCAACCACCATGATCACGAACGGGTCGCACCCGTCCTGCATGTACTCGGTTCCACCCATCGAGCAACCTAAAACCCCAGCTCACAGGCCCCTCAACCGACTACGCAACCGCCCTGCGAGCACGGCCCGGTCTCAGCGAAGGTCAGCGTGCCACCGCTGACCTTCGCTGAAATGGATCAAGCCGCGGCCCTGCAGCACCCCGGTGAGCTGGGTTGACCCTCTTGACGCCGGCGAGCACGAGGATACTGGTGGATTGCTCCCGCCGGCATGAGAGGTGAAACCGTCAGCTGACGGCGGCGAGGGCGAGGTCGTTGATGCGTTGCAGGCGTTCGAAGTGGCGTAGTCCTTCGATGAAGCCGGCGGAGAGGTAGATGACGGTGAGGTCGTGTTGTGGGTCGATCATCCAGCCTGTGGAAGCGCCGCCGACAGCGGTGATCGTTTCGGGTGATGCTGTGTATCCCGCGGAGGTGAGGCTGTGGCCGGTGCCGCGGACGTAGCCGCCGAGAAGGGTGAAGTTGGCGATGAGGGGGTCCAGGTTCCGGGCCTGTACCTCGAAGTTGAACGCCTCGTTCGGTAGTTCCCCGGTGTGGTTCTGGCGGGCGTAGTCGAACAAGGCCGGTGACATCAGGCGGTAGCCGTTGGCGGTGCCACGGCTGCGTAGGGCCTCGGTGAAGCGGAACACGTCGTCGATGGTGGAGTAGGCGTTGCCTGAGGGGACCTCGGCGTCCGCGTCGAAGGCTTGGTTGAACATGCCCAGCATCGCCGGGGTGGTGGGACCGGTGTTCTGTTCGGTGAATGAGACGGGGACCCGTCGCGGGTCGTCCAGCGGCAGGCCGAAACTGCTGTCGGTCATGCCGAGCGGGACGAACAGGTCGTCGTGCATGATCTTGCGAAAGTTGCGGCCTTTCGGGTCTGTGTTGACCAGGATGTGGCCGAGTAGGTCGTAGCCCAGCCCTGAGGTGTAGACGCACCGTGCGCCGGGGGCGAAGGCGGCCGGGATGGCCGCGATCGCAGCAGCCTTTCGTGGTAGGTCGCCGATCTGGGCGGGGGTGACTCCCGGCGGCACCATGCCGAAAGGCAGCCCCGCGGTGTGGGTCATCAGGTGCCGGAGCGTGGCGCGGCCTTTACCGGCAGTCCCGAACCCCGGCACTAGATCATCGACGCGGGTGTCAAGCCCGAATCGGCCCTGATCCACTGCACGCAGGATGAGGGCTGCTGTGAAGGATTTGGACATGGACATCAGCAGGTACTTATCGTCGTCGGTCGCCGGCCGGTCCGCAGCGACAGTGCCGAGAGACCGCCGATAGACGATCTGTCCGCCACGTGCGATCAGTATGGAAGCTCCGAGAATGCGGCCAGAGTTGATGTCTCCCTGTGTCGAGGCGCCCACCCGGTCGAGGGCGGCGGAATCCATACCGACTGAGGAGGGCGTGACCGTGGGCGATGTGATGGTCCCCATGACGACCTTTCTCTGATTTGATACGACCATTTCTGGCACCGAGGCAACGAGCCGCCGGGCACGTTTTCTGTTTGGCGACCCAGTCTTGGTGGGGCGGCCGCTGAGTTGACGACACCGTTCACTGGGAACCGCGGCCCGGGGCGTTTTCCTATTTTCCGCAGCCGCTACGTTACGGCGCGGCCGGTAAGCGGGCGGGAATTTGCTCGATCCGGATAGGGAGAAGTGGCTCGTCGGGGTCAACATTCCCTGTTCGGCGATGGCCCGGTTAGCGACCGTGGTAACCGCGCTAATCTTGTCTTCTAAAACTCCAGTCAGGAGAGCCGTTCTATGGCTCTGAGAGGACCTGGCGGGCATAGTGGCTGGTGATCGCTGTGCCTTGATGTCGTCGGCGGAAGAGAGACCAGGGTCGGGTCTGCTGCACCGATAGGTGACAGTTCAAGTCACGCGGCCCGACTGGCCGGCGTGGTCATGGTTGAGGGATCCGCCGATCAGGTGATGCTGGCCGGGATGTCCAACGCGCTGCGCATCCGGCGCCCCGATGTCGCCCGGATGCTGGACCTCAACGAAGTCACGGTCGTGCCAGCCGGCAGCGCTGACAGCGTCCCCTACATCGCCTACCTCGCCCGCGGACGCGACCCGATCAAACCCCCGTGCGTCGCCCTGCACGTCGGCCGCATGGCTGTCGAGAAAACAAGGCGCAGCGAAGCGAACCGCAAGCCCGTCCTGGACGCGAGATTCGTCGTCTCCCTCGACACCTGGGCCACCAAACGCGCCACCCCGGCGCCCGGCGACATCACCGTGGCAGCCTCCACCAAATCCGGTGCCGTCACCGAGATCGAGGACCTCGTCCCCGTACGCATCGCCGTCTACGCCGCCCGCAACTACGCCACCCGACTGCTCGGAATTACCGCGGACGAGGCCGCCGAACATCCACGAGAGTCGACAAGGCGACCTTCTTCGCGACGGACGGTTCAGCTCCGCCGCGAAGAAGGTCGCCGCGGGTTTCAGGATCTGATTCGCCCGGCTCACGGACCTCCCGTTCCAGCGCGGCCAAGCGTTCCGCGTTGCTGCTGGTCGCGCCCGACCGTTCCCTGGCATCGACCTCGGCCTTCTTCGTGCAGGTCCGCGACGGTCACCAGGACTCTCGGCTCGGGAGTGACTCACCTATCCGGCGACCATGCCTTTACCTCGATCTCAGCCGACGTTGTGTTTAGGCCCGCCGAAGTAACCATGACGGTAATGTGTCCACCGCCTGTGGGTCGGATCACCGCGAGCGCGCGCCCGTCGAACGTGCGTCGCTGAGTGGCATCGAAACGCTCGGTGGTGCGCGGCTGAGCGCTGCCTAGGCCCGCCAATGTTCCCGGCCCGTCCACCGCGACAGTGATCTCGCGATCGTCCCCGGTGACCAGGTGTCCCTCGCGGTCCCTGATCTCGATCGAGACGAAGGCGAGGTCGTCGTCGTCGGCGACCAGACGATCTCGGTCGGCGGTCACGCACAGGCGGGGTTCACCGGCGGTGGTCAGAGTGGTGCGGTCCATCTCATGTCCGTCCCGGTACGAGATCGCGACAAGTGTGCCCGGTAGGTAGGCGGTCTCGATCTCCGCTAGGCAACGACGGGTAGTGCCCACGGCGGCGCGGGCGATCTCATTGCCGTCGAGCAACAGGGCGACCTCGTCTGCGTCGGCATATACCTCAACGACAACGCGGCGGTCCTCGAACCCGGGCCATGTCCAGGACGATACCGAGTCGCTCCAGCCCCAGGGGGAACGTGCACTGATTTTTCTGCCGTAGTGGGCGGGCCGTTGAACAGCGATGTAGGGCTCGGTACGTAGTCCGAAGACGATCTCGCGGTAGTAGGAGACCGGGCGGCGGTGTCCGGTGATGTCGATGTCACCCGACCATGCTGTCAGGAACGGGAATTCCCTTTCCAGGGTGGAGGGTTCGTCCTCATAGGCGGTGGCTCCTAGGCCAACTTCGCCGAGGTAGTCCCATCCCGTCCAGGTGAAATCGCCGATCACGTTGGGGCTGGCGACAACCATCGGCCACAGCCGACCGATCTGGGATGGGAAGGTCTCGGAGCCAACGATCACCCGGTTCGGGTGGGCGGTGGCGTCGGGCTCATAGCGGCCCTCGGCATAGTTGAGGCCGAGGACATCCAAAGCGGCGCTGGACTCTTCAATGCGCGCGGATGCGGTAGCGCTGGCACCGACGGCGCTGAACCAGTCGCCGTCAGCCATCGCTTCGTTGAGGCCGCCGATTTCTTCGACGATGCTGGGCATCTCGTCGATGACGGACAGCAGGGCGTTGACGCCGTTAGTGACGGGTCGGGTCGGGTCGAGCGAGCGGACGTGTTCAGCGAGCCGGCGGGCCCAGCGGGCTCCGTGAGGGGTGCCGGTCTCGGCAATCTCGTTGCCGATCGAGTACATGATGACGCTGGGGTGGTTGCGGTCTTTGGCGACCATCGCGGCAAGATCGTCGAGGTGCCACTGGGGGAACTCGGAGGCGTAGTCGTAGGGCGTCTTGAAGCGGGTCCACATGTCGAAGGCCTCGTCCATGACGAGCATGCCGAGACGGTCGCATGCTTGCAGCATCGCCGCGGGCAGCGGGTTGTGAGCGGCGCGCAGGGCGTTGAACCCGGCTGCGCGCAGCAGTTCTATACGACGTTCTTCGGCGCGGCCGATCGATGCGGCGCCCAGTGGCCCATTGTCGCCGTGGATGCAGGCGCCGCGAAGTAGCACCGGTTCGCCGTTGATCCGTAGTCCTTTGCGTGGATCGACGGTGATTGTGCGGATTCCGAAGTCGACGTCGTGGGCGTCGGTTTCGTCGTCCAGGGTGATGTGTGCGCGGTGCAGCGCTGGCCGGTCGACTGACCAGAGGGCTGCGTCAGGCAAGTAGAAGCGCTGACGCACCAGCGCCTCCTCCCCGCCGGACAGTGTTGAGGGGGTGTCGGTGTGGGCGAGAACAGTCCCGTTGGGTCCAAGGATCTGCGTGTGGACGCGGGTAGTACGGGTGTTGATACCGGCGTTGCGAACGGCGGTTCGTACTTCGATGACGGCCTGGTCGTCTTCCAGGCGCACGGTGTCGATGTGAACCCCGTCGGGGGGTACGTGCACCGGCCGGTCAACGTGCAGACGCACGGGCCGGTGCAGACCCGCGCCGGAGTACCAGCGTGAGTCCTGCCCAGAGCGGGTTTCGATCCGAAGCAGGTTCTGTTCGCCGAATTTCAGGTACGGAGTGAGATCGACGAAGAATCGGGCGTAACCGTCGGCACGGTTGCCGGCGAACTCGTCGTTGAGGAAGATCTGGGCCCGGCGGTAGGCACCCTCGATCTCCAGCCGGACGATCCGGCCCTGCCACTCCGCCGGTACCTCGAATGTCTTCGAGTAGGTGTAGGCGCCGGCCGGGTAGTAGGCCTCGGCTCCTTTGGCCGCGGCGTCGGGCGAACGCCGTTCGTCGCGCAGCGCGTCGTGCGGCAGGTGCACGTGTTTTGCCGGTACCGGTTCTCCGGCGGCCGCGAACGGTCCGAG
Organism: Actinoplanes sp. NBRC 101535; assembly: GCF_030269225.1. Lineage (NCBI taxonomy): Bacteria > Bacillati > Actinomycetota > Actinomycetes > Micromonosporales > Micromonosporaceae > Actinoplanes > Actinoplanes sp. NBRC 101535. The sequence continues at coordinate 16,681 of NZ_BSSY01000024.1, forward strand.
AGGTCGACGGTAAGTCCAGTCGGTGTTGAAGGGGATAACGGGCACGGGGGCTCCTTTCGTCGTGGCCGGGCTTTTAGCGGACCGAGCCGATTCGCAGGACCGCGACGGCCCCGATGACGGCCATGCCGATCGAGACGGGGAAGATCAATCCGTACGAACCGGTCGAGACGGCGACGGCCGAGGTGATGATCGGGCCGATGGTCTGACCGAGAGTGGTGGCCAGGTTCAAAACGCCCAGGTCCTTGCCAGCCTGGTCGGGGTTGGGCAGCACATCGATGTTGATCGCCTGGTCGACGGAGGAGAAGACGCCGTAGCCGAAGCCGGCGATCGCCGCGTAGAGGAACATGCCGGTGGTGGTAGGAGAAATCCATGGCATGGCAACGCCTATGGCGAAAAGGGCGGCAGCGATGGCCGCGGGCGCCTTGCGGCGCCCGATCCGGTCGGACACCGGGCCTGAGCCGAGAGATGCCACGAGACCGACTACGAGGGTGATGAGCGACATCGCCGAGATCGTTGCCGCGGACTCGGTTTTCGACTGCCCGATGTAGTTCTGCACGATGTAGAGCTGGTAGGCGGCGATCATCTGGTAGCTGATGAGCATGAACAACCGGCCGGCGAAGGCCTTGTAGAAGTCCGGGGCGCTGCGGGGCGCTGGCGGCCGGAACGATGTCAGCAGGTCGCGCAGACCGCCGGTTACCGGGGCAGCTTCGCGGGCGGAGCGTTCCCGGGGCCAGATGAACAGCGTCAAGGTGCCGGCCACGGCCATCAAGACGGCTCCCAGGGCGAACCCGGAGACGGTCTTGGTGATGAAGGCCGCGCCGATCACGGCGCCGAGCGGGAAACCGATGGTGGCGCCGCCGCCGAAAAACGCCGACATCGTGCCACGCACGTTCGCGGGTACTCGGTCGGACATCACCGCTACGGCCGGGGCCAGCATCATGTTGAGGCCGATCATGGTGATGCAGTAGGTGACCATGATGGCGGCAGCGTTGTCGAGTAGACCGACCGCGAACAGGGACAGCCCGCCGATGATCCCACCACAGAGGAGCCAGGGGCTGCGGCGTCCGAAGCGCGACCGGCTGCGGTCGCTGAGGCTGCCGAACACCAGATTGGCGAGCAGGGAGACGACGGCGGTCACCGCGTTGATCGTGCCGAGCCAGGCCTCAGGGGAGGAGACACCGATGTCGGTGAGGCGCTGGGGAAGCAGCACGTTGGCGACTATCGCCAGGCCGACGGCCCAGCTGATCCCGAAAACCAGAAAACCGGCGCCGAAACGGATCGTGGTGCTGCGGGAGGGAACGCTCATCGTGTCTGGCGCGAAATTGGCCGGAACTGCGGGGATATCGGGCTTTCCCGGGGAGGCGTCGGGCACGGCGGAGCTGGCACTCATAGCAACCTTCTTGGCTATTGGGCTGAAGCAGCGAAGGGATTCGTCGGGGAGAAGTCAAAGGTCGGAGCCGTGCATGTCGAAGCCGCTGAAGGTGACGGTGCCCTCGGTGGCATACAGTCCGATGACGCGGCCGGTGAACGAGGCGGCGGTCTCGGCGGACAGGTAGCGGCCGTCGATGCGGGCCAGTCGCACCTCTTGCCCACTCGCCTCGGCCCAGAGCGACACGTGGTCGCTGGTCATCATTTCGGTGCTGAATATGGCTGTGGCCGGACGAGCCGCGTCCAAGTGCAGGGTTACCGGGCCGGCCGGGAGTTCGCCCGACCACTGCTGGCATAGACCGGGAACGGAGGCACGGGCGGTCACGAGCGTGCCGCGCCGGGTAGCGCGGGCCTCGATCTCATAGTGGTGGTCCTCGTCGTACCGCACGGCCAGGCCACCGACGCCTCGGGAGATGTCCACCGTCGTACTCGATTGCACCGCGATCGTGAGCTGGCGGCGGCCGATGAAAGCCGGGCTGGGGCCGCTCAGTCCCGAACCGTCGGCGACGATGCGCAGCTCGCTGCGAGAGACGTCCACCGTTGCGACCGATTCGGGGGCACGGCGTACGGCGATCCACCGGTTGTCCAGGGGGCCGTCGAAACGCACGCTGTCGGTGACGGCAGAGCGCACGGCCAGGCTCACTGGTTCGGCGATCGGCCAGTCGTTCACCCACTCGACGCGGGTGACGAACGTTTCGCGGCCCAACGGGGAGAACGCGCGGGTGCCGCCGCCGGGGCGCACGCCCAGTAACACCATGAGGGTCTGGCCGTCAGGCCCTTCTACGAGATCACCGTGCCCGGTGTTCTGGACCGGGCGGGTGGTGCTGCGCGCGCTGAGAATGGGGTTGGACGGGTGTGCTTCGAAGGGGCCTTCTGGGGAGGGGCCTCGCGCGATCGAGACGCCATGGCCGCGTTCGGTGCCGCCTTCGGCGATCATGAGGTACCAATACTCGCCGCGCTGGTACAGATGCGGTGCCTCGGGGAACATCAGGCCGGTCCCCGACCACAGCGGGCGCGGTTCCTCCAGCAGCAGCCCGGACTCCAGGTCTACACGTACCTGCTGGATGCCGAGATGCTTGCCCATGTTCGCGCCGTCGAGCAGCAACCCGGAGTAAGTGACGTAGGCGTTGCCGGCTCCGTCCCAAGCCAGGTCCGGGTCGATTCCGTTGAGCCCGGCGAGCACGGTGCCGTCGCTCCACGGCCCGGCTGGGTCGGTGGCGGTGAAGACGACGCAGCCACGTCCGCGGGGCACCGTCACGATGACGTAAAAGACGCCGTTGCGGTGGCGGATGGTGGGTGCCCAGGCCCCGGCGCCGGTCGGAACCGCGCTCAGGTCCAGTTGTTCGGGGCGGGTACCGACGTTGCCGATCTGCTCCCAGTGGGCAAAGTCGGTGCTGCGGTAGACGGGCAGGCCGGGAAGGTACTCGAAGGTCGAGGTCACTATGTAGTACGTGCCGTCGACGGCGACCACGCTGGGGTCGGGGTTGAAGCCCGCCAGCAGAGGGTTGGGATACGGCTCCATGACGGGCTCCTTCACGAACTCAGCGAAAATGTTTCTTGAATGTTTCGAGAGTGACGTGACTGTAGATCGGCCTTGAGCACCAAACAAGGTACCGCTTGGGAAAACTTTTTAGAGAAACTTTTTCGCTCCTAGTATGCTGAACATCAGCATCGAAAGCAGGGGGCGAGCATGGTGAGCAGGTCCCAGGAGCGGGCGACGCTCGAATCGGTTGCCCAGGCCGTCGGCGTGTCCAAAGCCACGGTGTCTAAGGCGCTAAACGGTCGCTCGGGCGTCTCGGAGGCCACGCGCCGACGAGTGCTCGAGGCCATCCGCGAGCTGGACTACGCGCCGACCACGCGCCCGGCCTCGGGATTCGGCCCCCGTCCTTCGATCGTCGCGCTCTTCGACACGCTGGCCAATCTCTACGCGCTGCGGATGCTGGACGCTCTCATTGCCCGGGCGCAGAGCCAGCATTTCGAGGTCGTCCCTCTGGTGACCTCACCGCTGCACCCGGGCCCTGGGCGTCTCCTGGAACCTGAACGGGTCCGTGACTTGCACCGGCTAGGTCATCTGGGTCTGCTGGCGGTCACCACCCATTTGCCCCAGGACGTACTGCAGGTCTGCGCCGAACTAACCTTTCCGGTGCTCGCCATCGACCCGATCGATGCCCTCGATCCATCAGTCGCCAGCGTCGGATCGAACAACTGGTCGGGTGGTTTCCAAGCCACCGAACACCTGCTGTCGCTAGGGCATCGGCGCATCGGTTTCGTCGGCGGCGAGAGCGGTCACGCAGGGCTGCGGGAGCGCCGAGCCGGCTACCGGGCGGCCCTGGAGGCAGCCAGCATCGGCGACGACCCCAAGCTGGTATCCGAGGACGGCATGGCGGTGGTGGTCGAACCCGTCTTGCGCATGCTGCAGTTGTCCGACCCGCCTACCGCGTTCTTCGCCTCCAGCGACCTTGCCGCGATGTTAGCGATACGCGAATTGGTGCGATTGGGGTGCCGAGTGCCCGAGGACGTCAGTGTCGTGGGTTACGACGATACCTACGCCCCGCTGCCGACTCCCACCCTATTGACCACCGTGCACACGCCGATCATCGAGGTCGGGCGCCTCGCCTTCGATACGCTCGTGCGCATGAGCGAAGGTGTCCCGCCAGTGGCAAACCATGTCCAGCTCTCCACCTCGCTGACCGTCCGCGAGTCCACAGCTCCGCCCACGCCCTGACAGCCGGCTGCTCACAGCGCCCATGGCTGTCCTCCGCCGGCGTGCTCGTCGTATCGAGCGTGATGCCTGTGGCTGTCTCGGAGGATTCTCTGCGGGAGGGCATGGGGTTGGCCTGTCCGGGGCGGTGCGGCCCGGCCTGGACTTTGAGGGCTGTGCCGATCAGGGACGAGCAGCTCCGTAAGAGGCATCGCCGGCAACGGCTCCCGGCGCATCGGGTGTGGACTTATTCGGGCAGACCGTTATTCGGCGCCACCGCATCCAGGCGTCGGCCTGGATGCGGTCCGGCCCTTGTCTATGGCACGAAAATGGTCTTGCCGTGCAGCTTTCCCGTCTCGGCCAGTTCGTGGACCTCGGGCAGCTCCGTCAGCGGCCGCTGATCGCTGATGAACACCTCGAGCTGGCCACCTTCCTCCAGCCGGACCAGGGTGGCCAACTGGGCCGCGTCGCTGCGCGACGCCATGCGGGCTGCCCGTACGCCACGTTGCGCAGCGACCGGCGGGACCGGGGTGGTCGCACTCACCAGCGCCCCGCCGTTCCGGAGGCGCTCGAACAGGGCGAGCATCTCCGCCTCACTGGCCGCCACGACGTTGATGACGACGTCGACCGGCTCGATCATCCCGCTGAGCGCGCTGACCAGGCTGACCGATGTGTAGTCGATGACCCGGGCCGCGCCGAGCCGCCGCACCCTCTCGATCGAGGACAGGCCGGCTGTGGCTGTGAGATGAGCGCCGGCCCATTTGGCCAGTTGCACCACGTATCCACCGACGCTGCCACTGGCGCCGTTGACGAAGACGTGCTGGCCGGAACGCAGGGAGGCGTGGTGGAACAAGGCCTGCCACGGGTGAGCCCGATCTGAGAGGGCATTCGATTTGTACTTGATCTACTAATACGTTCCCCTCCAGGTAGGTGTTGTTTCGTCCGTTATTCGTCGGCTGACGTTGTCGATCATCGCGATGTGGATCATGGCTTCGGAGCTGGCCGGGCGGGTCTCGTAGTCGCGGGCGAGTCTGCGGTGCGGCATCAGCCAGCCCAGGCTCCGCTCTACCACCCAGCGGCGTTTGACGACGTGGAAGCCCCGGGTTTCGGTGTTGCGTGGAACGATTTCGGCGTCGATACCCAGAGTGGCGGCATGTTCGACGAACTGGTTCTTGAAGCCCGCGTCCACCCAGGTTTTGACGACGGTGGGGTAGGTGGCTTTGAGCTGGTCGAGGGCCTGGTTCCCGGCGCGGTTCTCGGTCACCGAGGCGGCCACGACGATGACCACCAGCAGGAGCCCCAGTGTGTCGGTGACTACGCTGCGCTTTCTGCCGACGATCTTCTTCGCGGCGTCGGTTCCTTGCGTCGCGGTCGGCGGGTTGGTGGATGTCTTCACGCTCTGTGTATCGATGACGGCAGCGGTGGGCTGCGGGTCTCGGCCGGCCTTGGCTCTCGCCAGGGCGGTCAGATCGATGTTGAGCTGGTGAAGATCACCTTCGGCAAGAGCGGCGATTCACAGTCAGGCTTACGTCAGACGGAATCCCGGGCGCATATCTTTACAGAACGGGCGGCGGTCAGCCTTCCGTGGCTACGTCAATAGATGACAGGAGCCGCGAAAGGCGCAAATAGGACGCCTCACAATAAAGTCATAACCGGACAGCAAATCATCGAATGCCCTCTGAGAGGGCGGTCCGTGAGGTTACGCCCGTTTCTCGGTGAGTGTGGATAGGCCGGGTTGCGCTTCGGTCAGGATGTGCCGGTTTGCCAGACGTTTCAGGTTGGCGCGGATGCCTTCGGTGTCTTTGGGTTCGGTGCCGATGCCCAGCGCGAGGCAGACGTCTTTCGCGCGTAGGGCGCCGTGGCCGGGGGTGAACACTGCGAGGATCTGCTGGTAGGGCTCGCTGATGACGGCCGGCTCGGCTGCGGTCATCTCGTCTTCGAGGATTTTGGTCAGCGTCTGGCGGGTGGTCGCCAGGTCGGCCAGCTCGGCGGCGAGCTTGGCCTGCTGCTGGAGCAGGTCGTCGCGGGCAGCCGATGCGGCGGCTTTGCGGGCGCGATAAGGTTGAGAACGGTTGTGGTGTTCATGCCGGATCTCGCCAGGACGGCGTGCTGGTGCCGGTCAGCCGGCGCACGAGGTTGGCTGCCGAGGCCCAGCGGGTGCGTGATACCGAGGATTCCGGGCGGCTCTCGTACTCGCGGACCAGGCGGCGGTGCGGCATCAACGTTCCGTTGACCTGCTCGACCACCCACCGCTTCGCGATCGGAACGAACCCCGGTTTCGTGTCGCTGCGCTTGACGACCCCGACGTCAACGCCGAGCACAGCACCGTGGATACCCAGCTCGTGCTTGAAACCGGCGTCCACCCAGGCCAGGGTGACGGTCGGGGTGTGCTCGACGACCTTGTCCAGCAGGCGCACGCCGATCGCGGTGTCGGTGACCGATGCGGCGGTCACCACCACCGCGATGATCAGCCCCAGCGCGTCGACGGCCAGCCCGCGCTTGCGGCCGGGCACCCTTTCCCCGCGTCCTTGCCGGTGGTCGCGGCCGGGACATGGTTGGCGGCCGGAGCGACTGAGTATCCAGCACGACTGCCGACGGATCTTCGCGCCGGCCCACCTTCTCGCGGGCCTGGCAGCGTACGGCCCCTGGCAAACCGTGTACGGGTTGTTCCGTCGCTGGCAGCGCGACGGCACCTGGGGCAGGATGTGGCCCAGCGCGGCTGAGGTCACCACGCGGAAGGGCTTCGCGCCCTGACCACGGAACACGTCTAGGCTCGCCCGGTGATCGAAGACCTTGACGCCGAACGGGCCGAAGCCGAGTTCATGCACGACTATCTGGTCGGCATGCCGGAGCCGGAGCGTACCCGGATGGGCGTGACCGCGGCCCGGATCGGCGGGGGAGTGGCCCTGGCGATGGCCGCCGACCCGACGAACTACTGGAGCAAGGCTCTCGGGTTCGACCCCGGCGCCCTCGACGAGGTGATCTCCTTCTACCGCACGTCGGGGGTACGGCAGGCGGTCATCCAGCTGACCGGGCTCGAGAGCGCACCCCCGGAACTGGAGCGGGGCGGCACCTGGATCAAACTCGGGGCCGACCCGCGCCGGGTCACCGCCGCGCCGACGTCGCTGCGGGTCGGGCCGGTTCCCGACGACGAGGCGGTGGCCTGGGCGAACGTCATCCTCGACACCTTCGGCATGCCCCGCGGCGACCTGACCACCATGCTCGCCTCCACGGTGGGCCGGCCCGGCTGGCAGCCGTTCGCAGCCTGGGACGGCGACCGTATCGTGGCCGGCGCGAACCTGTTCCACCAGGACGGCCGGGCCGCCCTGAACGCCGCGGCGACCCTGCCGGAGTACCGCGGGCGGGGCGCCCAGTCGGCGCTCATCGCGGCCCGCGCGGCGGCCGCCGCCGAAGCCGGCTGCCATCGCGTCTACGCCGAGACCGGGAAACCGGAGCCGGGCGGCCACAACCCGTCGCTGGCGAACATGGTTCGGGCCGGCCTGGAGCCCCTCTACGAGCGGGACAACTGGATCTGGCGTTCGCCGGGGGCCGGGGTTAAACGGTAGCCGGGGCCGGGTACCGGGCGGACGAGACAGTTCACCGTCCCCTCAGGAGGTCGACTCCATGCCCATCGCTGACGCCGGGGCCGTCGAGTGACCGCTTCGAGTACCCGGAACCGGTGGCATCCCGGCCGTCTTCGTTTCGTCCGGTTCCGCGCCGATCCGTCCTTGCCGCGCGAGCAGGCGGCCACCCGGATCTCCGCGTACGTGTACGGCAACATCATCACCTTCGCCACCCTGGTACCACTCACCGGCGACGACCTGACGCACGGGCATGCGGCCCTGCTGGTGCTGGGTGTCGCGGCGTCGACGTATGCGGCGCACGTCTTCGCCGACCGGGTCGGCCACCACGTCCGCGGCCCGGAGCCGGTGCCCGGCGGTCTCGCGCACGGGCTGCGCGACGCGCTGCCGATCCTCTCGTCGGCGATCGTGCCGGCGCTCCTGCTGCTGGCCGGCGGCGCCGGATGGATCACCGCCCGGGCGGCGGTGACGGCGTCGGAGATCTACCTTCTGGTCCGGATGAGCCTGGTGGGCCTGCTCGTCGAGCGGCTGCATCCCACCGAGCGTGCTCCCGGGTGGACGCTCGTCTCCGGGGTGCTGCTCGCGGCGGCCGCCGCGGTCGTCTCGCTCATCAAGGTCGCCTTGGGGCATTGACGTGAGGCTGCCGTCGAGACCGGGACGTTCCCGGTCGACGGTGTCGGGGAGACCCCGTTCGCGCCGGCTCTGGGGGCCGGTCGCCTGCTAACGGGTCTCCTGGTATGCGCGGGGTGAGAGCCCGTGGAAGCGGGAGAAGGCGGCGCTGAACGTCGACAGGTGGGCGTAGCCGACGCGGCGGGCGACGGCGACCGGCTTGGCGCCGCCGGCGAGCAGGTCCCGGGCGATGCGCATCCGGGCGGCGTCGCGCCACCGGGCGTAACTCATGCCGGTCTGGTCGCGGAAGGCCCGCCGGATGTCGGCGGGCACGTCGGGCCCGGTCCCGCCGGACGTGCCGATGCGGCGCAGGCAGTCCAGGGCGACCTCCCGGGCGCGGGGGTCGGCCGGCATCGGCACCGACAGTGCTCGCTGCGCGGCGACGTGCTCGGCGAACAGGTCGAGGATGTGGCCGGGGTCGTAGTCGTCCGGCCGCACCGGGGTACGCGCGCTGATCGAGCAGAACATCAGGTAGTCGTCCCAGGCGGGGGAGAACTGGGCGTGCAGGGGTTCGGTCAGGTGCAGTTGGTCGGTGGTGGCGTTGCCGAGCGGCAGTGAGATCGCGTTCTCGTGGACGCCGGTGGTGTGTTCGCGCCCGGCCGGGATCCAGATCGCGCCGCCCCGGCCCCACTCGTGACGGCGTTCGCCGATGTCCAGATAGCCGCCGCCGCGGTACGCCCAGCAGAGCACATGGGAGTCGTTGGTGTGTGCGGCGGTGCGGGTCGCCGGGAGTGGTCCGGGTGAGGTGCGGCCGTCCCGCACCATCCGGACCAGGTCTTCGGCCTGCCGGGCGAGGTCTCCGACGGCTCGCTGCGCGGCGGGTGTCCGGCTGAACTCGTGGGGGGTCGCCCCGAACCGTTGTCTGAACGCGCGGGCGAATCCGTTGCGGCTGGTGAAGCCGACCCGGGTGGCCGCCTGGTCGACGCTGTGGCCCGCGGCGAGGAGTTCGACGGCGGCGCCGAGCCGGCAGCGCAGCCGCCACTGTTCGAAGGTCAGCCCGGTGCCGGCCAGGAAGTCGCGGCGCAGGGTGCGCGGGCTGGACAGCACCCGGGCGGCCCAGGCGGCGACGGTGAGGTCGAGGGCGGGGTTCCGTAGCAGTTCGGCGGCCACGGTCCGGGCTCCGCCGGCTTTCGGCAGGGCGGGTTCGGGTGTGGGTGGCCGCCGGCCGGAGCCGCGGAGCAGGTCGACGAGCGGGTCTTGGGAGTATCCGTGGCCGGTGAGCGGTGTGACCGTCAGGTTGAAGTGCTGGATCAGCCAGTCCTGCCAGCCGTCGGGGACCGTGAACCGACGTGGTTCCGGTAGCGCCTCGGCCGTGATGCCCGGGTGGGTCAGTAGGGGGAACGCGACCGTTCCCGGCTCGGTGACGACCATCCAGGAGTTGCCGGCGGTCGCCGGGATCCAGACGCCCTCGCCCGCGGTGAGACGGAACTCCGGACTGTCCTCCATGCGGACGCGTGCGGAGCCCGTGCGTACCCAGAACAGGAGGTTCTCGGTCTTGTTCCACCGGCCGCTCGACCGCACCGGGGGAATCGGCGGTGGTCGCCCCATCATGTCCTAACCATATGGCAGTCTGCGCACACTTTTCTATGTAAGGGTTGCCTAACCTATCTTCGCATCCCCTCCGAAAGGTGCCCTCCTCAGCATGCCGAAGACTTCACGCCGGCTCACCGTGCATCCCCTGACCCTGCGCGAGGTGGAGGTCGTCCGGGTGGTGGACCTGACACCGGGGATGCGGCGGATCACCGTGTCCGGTGCGCAACTCCGCGCGTTCACCTCGGCGAACGGCTTCCCCCAGCCGGCGTTCGACTCGACGGGCTTCGACGACGACATCCGCCTGGTGTTCCGCTACCCCGGCCGGGACGAACCGGTGCTGCCGGTGCAGAAGGAGACGGGCATCGACCTGCCGCGAGACCCCCGGCCACTGTCGCGGGTGTACACCGTGCGCCGCTGGGACCCCGCCGCCGGCGAGCTGGACATCGACTTCGTCCGGCACGGCATCGGCGTGGGCACCACCTGGGCGTACCGCGCCCAGGTCGGCGACCGCATCCACTTCGTCGGGCCGAGTACGTCGCGCGCGATGCCCCAGGACGCCGACTGGCTCCTGGTCGCCGGAGACGACACGGCGATCCCCGCGATCGCCCGCCTGCTCGAGGAACTGCCCGAACAGGCGAAGGCGCAGGTGTTCATCGAGATCACCGACGACAGCCACCGCCAGGAACTGCGGGAACGGCCCGGCGTCACGGTGACCTGGCTGCCCCGCGACGGCGCCGAGACGGCCCCACTGGTGGATGCCGTCCGGAACTGCGGCTGGTGGGACGGCCGGCCGTTCGCGTGGCTCGCCGGGGAACACCGCTCGGTGCGCGACCTCCGGCGGCATCTGGTCGAGGACCGGGGAGTCCCCAAGGAGGACATCGAGTTCACCGGGTACTGGCGGCGCGGCGAGGTCGTCGCCCTGGAGACCGACCGGGCGGTGCCCGACCCGGCGCGCACGCGAACACCGATGGAACGGCTCCACGACCTGGCCGAGCTGATCGCACCGGTCGCGATCCGTACCGCCGTCGAGCTGGGCGTCCCCGAGCTGATCTCCCGCGGCGTGACCGGCGTCGAGGAACTGGCCGCCAAGGCGGACGCCGACGAGCGGGCGCTGGGCAAGCTGCTGCGGTACCTGCACGCGCTCGACATCCTGACCGAGGCCGGGCCGGGCCGCTACGCTCTGACGCCGGTGGGGGAGGTCCTGACCCTCGACTTCATGATCGACGCACTGCACCCCGCCGGGGCCGCCGGACGCGAGCTGCTCGGCATCCACGGACTCACCGCATCGGTGCGCACCGGCCGGGCGTCCTATGCCGCGATCACCGGCCGGACCTTCGCCGAGGTGCGGACCGACCAGAACTACGAAGACCTCTATCTGGTACGCCTGGCGAAGTTCCAGGCCGCGCTCGCCGAACCGATCGCCCGGTCCGGCCTGCTCGACGGGGTCCGGCACCTGGTGCTGCACTCCGGTGGCGCCGGCGCCCAGGCCCGCGAGTTCGTCGCCGCCCGTCCCGATCTGCGCGTGACGATCTGCGCCCTGCCCGCCCAGGCCGACTGGCTGCGCCGGGACCTGCCCGACACCATCCCCGACGAGCAGGAGCGGGCCCGGGTGAGCGTGGTCGAGCAGTCCGTGTTCGAGCCCAGCCCGCCCGCGGACGCCGTGTTCGTCATCCGCGCGTTCAAGAACCTGCCCGACGCCGATGCCGCGCACGCCCTGCGCCGGGCCGCCGAGAACCTGCCGCCGGGCGGCCGGCTGCTGCTGATCGAGGACCTGTTCGACACCGACGACCTGGACGAGCACGACGGCGAGGCGGACCTGATCGGCCTCACCGTGCACGGCTCCGGCCTGCGCACCGCCGCCGAACTCGACGCCGTCATCGCGCGGGCCGGTCTCGTCCACGCCGCGCGGCACACCGTCGGCTGGGGCACCACCGTTCACGAACTCCTAAGGGGAAGACCATAACCATGACCACGACACGCCTGCTGACCGCCGCCCTTCTGGGTGCCGCGCTCGTCCTGTCCGCCTGCGGCGGCGACGGTGACGACGCCGGCGAGACCACCGTGGCGACGCGTACCGTCACCGCCGACAACGGCACGGTCGAGGTCCCCGCCGACCCGCAGCGGGTCGTCACGATCGGCAACACGACCCTTCCGCTGATCGACATGGGTGGCGCGCCGGTCGGTGTCACCGACGTCACCGCCTCCGAACTCAGCCTCATCCCGGAACAGCAGAAGGCCACGTTCCAGGCGGCCACCAGCCTCGGCTCCAGCGGCGACCAGGTCGACATGGAGAAACTCGCCGCCCTGAAGCCGGACCTCATCCTGGCCCAGCTCCCGGACAGCGAGTTCGAGCAGATCGCCAAGCAGCTGGACTCGATCGCCCCGACCCTCTTCTGGGGACTCGACGTCGAGTGGAAGACCTTCGCCGGCGCGCTGGCGGAGGCCGGCAACGTGACCGACGGGCTCAGCGGCCAGCAGGCGGCGTTCACCGCGAAGATCGCCACGATCCAGCAGACGTACGCCACGCTCATCAAGGACACCTCGTTCGTCAACGTCGACCGCTGGGCGAGCTCCGACCCCGGCACGTTCTCCATCGCGGACTTCGGATGTGTCGAGATCGCCCAGGGCGACATCGGCATGACGTTCCCCGAGGCGGCCGCCGGCGCGGACCCACTGGGCTGGACGTCCCTGCCGTTCGAGCAGATCGCGGGCCTGTCGAAGTACGACGTGATCACCTACCCGGTCGACGCCGCGGGCCGCCCGACCGAGCCGTTCGCGCCGGTGGTCGCGACCAACACGTGGAAGGCACTGCCCGCGGTCCAGTCCGGTCGCGCGCTCGGCGTCTTCTGCCCCGGCAACAACTCCTACGGGCCGGTCCTGCGATACCTGGACTCGCTCGACGCCGCCCTGGCGACCCTGCCCGCCAAGGAATGACCGCACTCGCCCTGCGCCGCGACGATCCGGGGACCGTGCCGGTTCCCGGATCGCGCCGGCGCTCGATCGGGCTGGCCGTCGCGCTCGGGACCCTGCTGCTCCTGCTGGTGCTGAGCGTGATGGTCGGGTCGACGGCGATCGCGCCGTCGGTGGTGTGGGACGCACTGTTCCACCCGGCCGCCGACATCGACCAGTTCGCGATCCGGGACTACCGGCTGCCGCGTACCGTCGTGGGCCTCGTCGTCGGCGTGGCCCTCGGCGTGGCGGGAGCACTGAACCAGGCGGTGACCCGCAACCCGCTCGCCGACCCGGGCATCCTCGGCGTCCACGCGGGCGCGTCGTTCGCGGTGACCGTCGCCGTGGGGCTGTTCGGCATCCGCGACATCGGCGGCTACCTGTGGTTCGCCTTCGCCGGGGCGCTGATCGTCACCCTCATGGTGCTCGCCCTCGGGTCCACCCGGCAGGGGCAGTCACCGGTGGTCATGGTGCTCGCCGGGGTCTGCGTCGGCGCGGTGCTCCGCGGCGCCGGATCCGCGCTCGAACTGACCAACCCCGCGGCGTTCGACGCCATGCGGTCCTGGAACGCCGGTTCGATCGTGGGCCGGCCCGTCGATCTGCTGTGGCCGGTCCTGCCGTTCTTCGCGGTGGCGCTCGTCCTGGCCGTCGCGGTGTCCGGCCCGCTCGACGCGATGGCCCTGGGCGACGAACTGGCCGCCGCCCAGGGCGTGCGGCCGGCCGTCACCCGCATCCTCGCGATCGTCGCGCTCACCCTGCTCGCCGGCGGAGGGACCGCGATCGCCGGGCCGATCGCCTTCGTCGGGCTGATGGTGCCGCACGTGGCCCGCTGGATCGTCGGCCCGCACCAGCGCTGGATATTCGCCTACAGCCTCCTGCTCGCCCCGATCCTGCTGCTGGCCTCCGACATCCTCGGGCGCGTCGTCATGCACCCGAGCGAGATCCCGGTCGGTGTCGTCACCGCCTTCGTCGGCGCTCCCGTCCTCATCGCCCTGGTCCGCCGGTCGAAGGCGAGCGGACTGTGAGCGGGGCACGGGTGGACTTCGGGCGGCGCGTCCTGGTGCTGCGGCGCCGGCGGATCGCGGTACGCCTCGACCGGCGCTCGGCCGTCGTCTGCGCCCTGCTCACACTGGCAGCCGCGGGCACGGCGGTGCTGGCCCTGACGACCGGCTCGTACCACCTCGGCACCGGGCAGGTACTCGCCGCGCTGACCGGCGGCGAGACCGGGCTCGTCCACGACATCGTGGTCGAGTGGCGGCTGCCCCGGGTCGCGGCGGCCCTGATCTTCGGCGCCGCGCTCGGGGTGTCCGGTGCGGTCTTCCAGTCGATGCTGCGCAACCCGCTCGCCGACCCCGGCATCATCGGGTTCTCCCAGGGCTCGTACACCGGTGCGCTGCTCGTCATCCTGATCATCGACGGCGGCTACTGGCAGCTGGTCGGCGGGGCGCTGGCGGGCGGCATGGCCACCGCCCTCGCGGTGTACGTGCTCGCGTACCGGCGCGGGGTGCAGGGGTTCCGCCTGATCGTGGTCGGCATCGGCGTCTCCGCGGTGCTCGAGTCGCTGAACGTCTGGCTGATCCTGCAGGCCGAGCTGGAACAGGCGATGGCCGCGGCCGCCTGGGGCGCCGGATCACTCAACGGGGTGTCCTGGGATCAGGTGGCCACCGGCGGCGCCTGCATCACCGTGCTCCTGCTGGTGGCCGGCGCGGCGAGCCGGCCGATGCGGCAGCTGGAGCTGGGCGACGACGCCGCCGCGGCCCAGGGCGTGCCGGTCTCGTCCACGCGTCTCGGCCTGATCGTGGTGGGTGTCGCGCTGACCGCGACCGTGACCGCCGCGTCCGGGCCGATCGCCTTCATCTCGCTGCTCGCCCCGCAGATCGCCCGCCGACTGGCCCGCACGGCGGGGATCACCCTCGTGCCGGCCGCCCTCACCGGCGCCCTGCTGTGCCTGGTGGCGGACTACATCGCCCAGCACGTCGCCCCCACCCCGCTGCCGGTCGGGGTCGTCACCGTCATCCTCGGCGGCGGCTACCTGGGCCGGCTGCTGTTCACCGAAGCGAGGCGACGACTGTGAACGCTGGAACACCCCGGCTCCACGTCGACAGCGCATCCCTCGGGTACGACCGGCGGGTCATCGCTGAGAACCTGTCGCTGTCGATCCCGGACCGGTCGTTCACGGTGATCGTGGGCCCGAACGCGTGCGGCAAGTCGACCCTGCTGCGCGGGATGGCCCGGCTGCTCAGGCCGAGCGCCGGTCAGGTGATCCTCGACGGGGCGGACATCCGGTCGTACCCGACGAAGGAGGTGGCCCGCCGGGTCGGGCTGCTGCCGCAGACGGCGATCGCACCCGACGGGATCACGGTCGCCGACCTGGTGGCCCGCGGGCGGTACCCGTACCAGGGGTTCGTCCGGCAGTGGACCGAGGACGACGAGCGGGCCGTGGCGCGGGCGATGGAGCAGACCGCGGTCACCGACCTGTCCGGCCGGCTGGTGGACGAGTTGTCGGGCGGGCAGCGGCAGCGGGTGTGGGTGGCGATGGCGCTCGCCCAGCGCACCGACATCCTGCTGCTCGACGAGCCGACCACGTTCCTCGACATCACCCACCAGATCGAGCTGATGGAGCTGTTCACCGACCTGCACCACGCCGGGCACACCATGGTCGCCGTGCTGCACGACCTGAACCACGCCGCCCGCTGGGGTACGCACGTGATCGCGATGAAGGACGGCCGGGTCGTCGCCGAGGGCCCGCCCGATCAGGTCGTCACGGTCGAGCTGGTGGAGAAGGTGTTCGGCCTGCGGTGCATAGTGGTGCCCGATCCGGTGGCCGGCACCCCGCAGGTGGTGCCGCTGGGACGGGGCCGGTGAGCCGCGACGACCCGCGCGGGCTGGGCCGCGGGCCGCTGACCCGCCGGCTGCCCGTTCTGCTGCACACCCCCGCCGAACCCGGCCGGATCCGGCCGTTCGCGGCCGGGGCCGGGACCACGCCGGGCCGGTTCCTGCTCCGCGTGATCTTCTCGCGGAAACGGGTCACCGTTCCCGCGATGCTGTTCGCGACCGTGTGGCAGGTGGGCGAGGCGGCGGTCCCGGTGGTGATGGGCCTCGCGATCGACCGGGCGCTGGCGACCGGCGACACCGGACAGCTCACGTTGTGGCTCGGTGTGCTGGTCGCCGTGTACGTCGCGTTGACGTCGGCGGCGAAACTCGCGCTGCGGCTGACCGCCTACGCGGTGCAGCTGCTGCAGCACCGGCTCCGCGGCACCCTCTCGGCCGGCGTGCTGCATCCCGTCGACGGGACCGGCCGCACGCCGGACGGCGGTGTCGTGGCGCTGATGACGAGCGACGTCGCCCGCCTGGCGAACGGGGTGATCCTGGTGATCATGCCGGTCGCGCGGATCGTGGCCGTCGGGTTCATCGCGGCGTCGCTGCTGGCGATGGACCGGCTGCTCGGCCTCGTGGTGCTGATCGGCGCGCCCGTCGCGGTCTGGTCGATGGGCGTGCTCAGCGAGCGGTTCTCCCGGGACACCCGCGAATACCAGGGGCTGCTGGCGTCCACAGTCGGGCGGGCCACCGACCTGGTCGCCGGGTACCGGGTCGTCAAGGGGATCGGCGTCGAAGCCGAGGCGGAGGCGACCGGGCGGTACCGGCGGGCCAGTCAGGAGACCCTGGCCGGAGCCGTACGCAACGCGGGCTTTCTGGGCAGGTTCCTCGCGGGCTCGGGCGCGGTCACCGGCGTGTTCGTCGCGACGGTGATGGGACTGGCGGGCTGGTCCGCGGTGGCCGGGCGGCTGAGCGTCGGTGAGCTGATCGCCGCGGTCGGCCTCACCCAGGCCCTCCTGCCGCAGATCGAGTCGATCGCGAACATGTCGATCCCCAACCTCGCCGGGGCCCGCGCCTCGGCCGCGCGCCTGCTGGACGCCGTTCCCGCCCCGCCGGGCCTGCAGGAGACGTCCCGGTTCGAGGTGGCGGCCCTCCCGGTCCTGGAGCTGTCCGTCGCCGGCCTGCGCACGCCGGTCCGGGTCGGGCCGGGCGAGTTCGTCGGTGTCCACACCGACGACCGGACCGCGGCCCGCCTCGCCGCCGCGCTGCTGGACCCGTGGGCCGGCGACGACCCCCAGGTCCGGCTGGACGGGCTCCCGGCACGGGAACTGGCCCCGGCCGCCTACCGATCGCGGGTCACCGTCGCCCCGCACCGGGTGACGCTGTTCAGTGGCACGATCGGCGACAATCTCAGCGGTGACCCGGCCGCGGTCCGTGCGGCCGCCTGCGACGACTTCGCCACCGATCCGGACGCTCCGGTCGGTGAGGGCGGCAACCGTCTCTCCGGTGGGCAGCGGCAGCGGGTCGCGCTCGCGCGTGCTCTGGCGAGTGATGCGCCGGTGCTCGTGCTGCACGACCCGACCACCGCCGTCGACTCGGTGACCGAACACGTGATCACCGGGCGGCTGAACGACATCCGCCGGGGGCGCTCCACGCTGCTCCTCGCCACCGCGCCCGGGTTGCTCGGCGCCTGCGACCGGATCGTCGAGCTGCTCCCGGAGACGACGCCGTGAGCGGGCTGCCGGTCGCGGGTGGCCGGGAGACCGCCCGGGAGATGTGGCGGCTCAGCGGCGGGCACCGGCTCCGGCTCGTCGCGACCGGCGTGCTCGGGATGGTCAGCACCGGCGTCGACCTGATCCCACCGTTGGCGATCGGGTACCTCGTGGACCGGGTGCGGACCGGCACCGCCGGCGCCGGCACCGTCCTGACGGTCACCGCCGTGATGGCCCTCGCCACGGTCCTCGGCGCGACGGGCACCGCGGTGACGGTCGTCCTCGCCACCCGCGTCTACCACACCGTCCTCGCCACACTGCGCGAACAGCTCGTGGGCCGGGCCATGACGCTCCCGCAACACGTGGTCGAGCAGGCCGGGACGGGCGACCTCATCTCCCGGACCAGCGACGACGTCACCGCCGTCGCCGACGCGGCGCCCGCGGTGATCCCGGCGCTCACCGTCACGGCGTTCACGATCGTCGTGTCCGTGGGCGGGCTCGCGGCCCTGGAACCGCCCTACGCAGCCGCCTTCGCCGTCGTGCTGCCGGTCTACGCGCTCGCGATGCGCTGGTATCTGCGCGCCGGGCCGCCGGTGTACCGCGCCGAGCGGACCGCGATGAGCGCCCGCACCCAGCAGATCCTCGAGTCCCAGCGCGGTCACGCCACCGTGCTCGGCTTCGGACTGGCCGAGCAGCGGCACCGCGCCGTGCTGGCCGCGTCCTGGGCCGTGGCGGTGCAGTCGCTGCGCGCCCGGATCGTGCAGAGCATGCTCAGCGCCCGCCTCAACCTCGGTGAATGCCTGAGCCTGGCCGGGGTCCTGGTCGTCGGCTTCGTCCTCGTCGATCACGGCATGTCCACCGTGGGCGGGGCCACCACCGCGATGCTCCTGGTGCTGCGCCTGCTCGGGCCGGTCAACGCGCTGCTGTACGTGATCGACGACCTGCAGTCCGCCCTCGCCTCGCTGAGCCGCATGATCGGAGTCGTCACCATCCCGGAGGTGCCGGACGGGGGCGAACCGGCGACCGCCGGCGTCCTGCTCCGCGGGATCGTCTTCCGGTACGGCGACGGCCCGCCCGCCCTCGACGACGTCACCGTCACCATCGCGCCCGGTGAGCACGTCGCCGTCGTCGGCGTCTCCGGAGCCGGGAAGAGCACCCTCGCCGCGGTGGTCGCCGGCATCCACCGGCCCGAGGCCGGAACCGTGACCCGGCCCGGCCGCACCGCGGTGATCACCCAGGAGGTGCACGTGTTCGCCGGAACCCTCCGCGACAACCTGACCCTCGCCGCCCCTTCGGCCACCGACCGCGACATCCGCACCGCGTTCGAGGCCACCGGCACGACCGGACTCCTCGACCTGCTGCCGGACGGCCTGGACACGGTGGTGGGCGCCGGCGGACATCCGCTCACCGACGCGCAGGCGCAACAGGTCGCCCTGGCCCGGCTGCTGCTCGCCGGCCCGGACCTCGCCGTCCTCGACGAGGCCACCGCCGAGGCCGGATCCACGCAGGCGGGGCCGCTCGACCACGCCGCCGCGGCAGCCCTGGCCGGGCGCACCGGGCTGGTCATCGCCCATCGCCTGTCCCAGGCCGCCGCCTGCGACCGCATCGTCGTCATGGACCGCGGCCGGATCGTGGAGACCGGCACCCACCACGAGCTCGTCGACGCCGGTGGCACCTACGCCGAGCTCTGGGAGGCCTGGCGGGGCTGACCATCCTGCCGGCGCGGCTGGGCCAGCCAGCGGTTCGGGTCGCGGCGGACCGTGTCGATGGCGTCGAGCGCCGCCCCGATCACCGCCGCGTCCGGGCCCAGCGGCGCCGGGCGCACCTGGACCGGCGTCCACCGGGCGCTCAGCACCCGGTCGCGGATCTCCCGTTCGATGCCCTCGACCAGCCAGGACGCCAGCAGCGAATAGCCGCCGCCGAGCAGGACCGTGTCCACCTCGACCAGGTTCAGCAGCCCGGAGATCGCGATGCCGAGGCCGGTGGCCGCCCGGTCGAGGGCCCGAAGGACGGTCGGCGACCCGGCGGAGACCAGGGCGTCGATCGCCACGGCCGGCGCCTCCGCGGGGCCGTCGTGACCGGCCGCGGCGAGGATCTCGCGGAGCCCGGCGTAGCCCTGCAGACAGCCGGACGCGCCGCAGACACACGGCGGCCCGGCGCTGTCGACCAGCACGTGGCCGAGGTGACCGCGGTGACCGCGCAGGGGGCGGCCGTCGAGCACGATGCCGGCACCGATGTCGAACTCGCCGCTGACGCAGACGAAACCGCGCGGTTCGGGTGCTCCGGCGTACAGCTCGCCGAGAGTGGACAGTGCGGCGTCGTTGCCGACCACGACCGGCACCGCAGCCGACCCGATCAGCCGGGTCAGGGCGGCCCCGGCGTCGACGTCGTGCCAGCCCAGGGTCGGCGCCCGGCGTACCACGGAGGTGTTCTCGACGCGGCCCGGCGCTGCGAACGTCGCGCCGACCACGGTGAGGTCGTCGTCGGCCGCGGCCCGGATCGCGGTACGGGCCATCCGGGCCAGGCTGTGCAGGGTCTCCTCGGCCGGCCGGTCCCGGCCGTTGTGCGGGGTGAACTCGAGGTGCCGCACGGTTCCGGTGAGGTCGACGACGCAGGCGGACAGGGCGCCGGCGCGGATGTCCAGGCCCAGCCCGGCCGGCCCGGTGCGGGCCAGGCTCAGGCCGACCCGGGGGCGTCCGCTGGTGCCGGAGCGGGCCGGGCCGGCTTCGACGATCAGGCCGGCGGTGAGCAGTTCGTCGACGATCCGCGAGATGGTCGGCCGGGTCAGGCCGGTGCCGGCGGCGAGTTCGCTGCGCGAGATCGGCGCCTGACGGGCGTCGACGATCTGCTGGAAGGTCAGGACCAGGTTGTGGGCGCGGAGGCTGTCCTGCCGGATCGGGGTGCCGGTGGCGGGCGCGACGCGGTGCACCGAGCGGATCATGAGGCCAGGTCGGCGGCGTACGCGGCGGCCCGGTCCGTCCCGACCGGACCGTCGGCGATCACCGTGACGACGTGCCGGGTCAGTGTCGCGCCGGGGGCGAGCAGCAGCGGCCGGTCCCAGGCGAGCGCGGATCCGACGCCCACGTAGTCGCGGGTGCGGACGAACCAGGGGTCGCGGCGGGTCTCCGGGCTCGCCGCGATGAAGACCAGGGTCCAGCCGTCGCCCTCCACCGCCAGCCAGCCGGTGCACCGGCCGTGGGCCGCCTCGACGCCGGTGCCGTCCGGGGACGTCGTCCGGCACGGCCCGGCCGGGGCGCGCCAGAAGAAGCCGCCGTATCCGGCGCCGGTCCGCCCGTGCGCGGCGGGGCTGCGGATCGGCAGTTCCCCGCCGGTGGCGTTGGTGAGGGCGAACCGGTAGCTCAGCGCCCAGGCGTCCTCCCCGGCGGGCCGGCAGGTCAGGTCGCGGCGTTCGGTGAGCAGCGGACGGCCGTCGATCGTGGTCCATCGCAGGGTGTGGCTGAGCCGGGTGTCGTCGCGTCGCAGCCAGCGGACGTGATGCTGGGTGCCCTGGTTGTCCAGCCACGCCGGGCCGTGTCCGGGCAGGAAGGTGCGGCCGCCCCAGAAGTTCGCGCCGTCGACCTCGGCGATCGCGACGCCGGCGCCGAGGTGGTGCCGGTGCGAGTCCGGCATCAGCTCGGTGACGGCGGCCCCGGCCAGGGTGCGGACCGGGTGCAGGTACGGCCGGGGCGCCAGCGCGACGGGCAGATCGGGACGCCACGCGTACTCGGCGACGACCCGGTCGGCGAGACGCAGGACGGCGGTGGCGTCACCGGTCACGGGGACCTCCGGGCGGGGCGGGTTCTTGCTGAGCAGGATAGTGCGGGACGTGGGGGATCAGGACGGCGGCGATCCGGTGACGTCGAACCGGTCGAAGTCGGCGTGCCCGCCGGGGCCGATGGCGAACAGGCCGAGGGTGGCGCCGATCCAGAGGCCGGGGGTGGCGGTGAACACCGGGAAGGCGTCCCACCGTGCGCCGTCGATCTCCGCGGCGAACCGGACCTGCGCGGTGTCGGTCACGGTCAGGACGAGCCGTACCGCTGCGCCGGCGGGGATCAGGACGGGGTCCGCCGCATCCCGTTCTCCGTGGTCCTCGGCTTCTCCGTGGTGCTCGGTTTCTCCGTGGTCCTCCGCGAATCGGCAGGTCAGATAGGTGCCGTCGGGCCGGTGGGTGAGGCCGATCCAGGCGTAGGTGCGGCCGAGCACGACGAGCCCGGCCCGTGATCCGGGCGGGGCGTCCAGGCGCAGCCCGGTCTCGGCCCGCAGGCGGGGGCCGGGCAGCCGCTGGCCGAGTACGGCCGGCAGACGGCGCAGGTCGTCGCCGGGCCGGCAGGCCAGCCGCAGACCGTTGCCGGAGTGGGCCAGGATCTCGTCGCCGGTGGGGTTGGCCGGCCAGGTCCACTGGGGTCCGGGCCGGCCGCCGTCGAACGTGTCGGAGGTGGCCGGTCCGGTCGCCCGCACACTGCCAGTGCCGGCGACCGGGGTGCCGTGGTCGCCGATCTCCGGCCAGCCGTCGTCGTCCCAGCTCAGCGGTTGCAGGTGGACCACCCGGCCGAACGCGCCGCGATCCTGGAAGTGCAGGAACCAGTCGTCGACCCAGGCGCCCTGGTGCGGGCCGTTGACGTCGGTGTCGCCCCGGGCGAGCACGATCCGGGGTTCGTAGGGGCCGAACACGTGTTGCGACCGCATCGCGTACTGCCAGCCGTCGGTGACGCCACCCCCGGGCGCGAAGATCCAGTACCAGCCGTCGCGCCGATACCACTTCGGCCCTTCCAGGGTTCGGCAGCCGTCGATCGTGTCGCCGTCGACGATCACGGTCCCGTCAGTCAGGGGACGAGCGAGATCCGGGCTCATCGGGTACGCGGTGAGCCGGTTGTTGAATCCGCAGCGGCTGCGCGCCCAGCCGTGCACCAGGTACGCCCGGCCGTCGTCGTCCCACAGCGGGCACGGGTCGATCAGGCCCCGTCCGGGCAGCACGAGCCGCGGCGGGGTCCACGGCCCGGCCGGGTCCCGGGCGGTGGTGACGAAGATGCCGTGGTCCGGGTCGGGGTAGCAGATCCAGAACCGTCCGTCGTGGAACCGCAGGGCGGGCGCCCACACGCCACAGCCGGGCCGGGGCACGCGGTAGTGCTCGCGCGGTGTCAGCCACGGCAGGGCGTGACCGAGGATCCGCCAGTCGACCAGGTCGGGCGAGGCCAGGACCGGCAGGCCGGGAACCCGGTTGAAGCTGCTGGCGGTCAGGTAGTAGGTGTCGCCGACCCGGATCACGTCGGGATCGGACCAGTCGGCGAACAGGACCGGATTGCGGTAGGGGATGTTCACCGCGTACCTCCGGGGAAGGCCGCCGCGGAGCCGTCGGCGACGACCACGGCGATGCGCCGGGTGAAGACCTGGCCGGGCGCGATGACCAGCGGACGGTCCCAGGCGATCGCCGAGCACACCCCGGCGTAGTCGGCCGAGCGCACGAACCACGGGTCGCCGCCGGCCGTGCCGGTGTGGAAGGTCAGCGTCCAGGTGTCGGTGCCGAGGGCGATCCACGGTTCGCGGCTGCCGTGCACGTCGGCGCCGCCGTCCCGGGCGAACGCGCGGATCGTCGCCGGTCCGGCGGGCGCCCGCCAGAAGAAGCCGCCGTACCCCGCGCCGGCCCGGCCCCGCACGGCCGGGCTGCAGAGTGTCAACGTGCGGTCGTCGGCGCTGCTCAGGGCGTACTCGAAACGCAGTGTCCAGGCGGTGTCGGTGAGCGGTGACGTGCTGAGGACGCGCCGTTCCCGGGCGATGACCTGGCCGTCGCGGGCGACCCAGTCCAGTTCCTGCGCGAGGCGGTCGCCGGTGCGGTGCAGCCAGCGGGCGTGGCGCTGCCGTCCGTGGTTGTCGAGGTGGACCGAGCCGCGGTCGCGCAGGTAGGTGCGTCCGCCCCAGAAGTTGGCGTCGTTGACGACCGGCACGGCGACGCTGGCGCCGAGGTGGTGCCGGTGGTCGGTGGGCATGAACCCGGTGACGGTGGCGCCGCCGAGGGTGGTGACCGGGTGCAGGTAGGGCCGGGGCGAGACGGCGGCCGGCAGGTCGGGTTCCCAGACGTAGCGGGCCACCACCCGCCCGGCGCATGTCAGTGCGTGAGCCTGCGGCATGGCGGCAAGTTTTCGGCGCTCAGGCAGTTATGTCAATGACTGAAACAATTCTCGGCGGGAACCTTGACATGGATGCCACTCGATAGATAAAACACTGAAACAAATCCGTAACGATGGCGGAAGGACACCCCCGTGAACCCCGTTGACGAGCCGTCCGGGCTGCGCCGGCGTCACGTGCTCCGACTCGGCGCGCTGGCCGGGGCGGCCGCCGGGCTGTCCGGCTGCGGCCGCGGCTTCGGCGGCAGAAGCGACGACGACGGCCGGACCGCACTGACCATGGCCTGGTGGGGCGACGCGCAACGCGCCGGGTTCACCCAGCAGGCGCTCGACGCGTTCCAGGCCGCCAACCCCGGCCTGCGGGTCCGCACCGAATACCAGGACAGCAGCCCGTACAAGGACAAACTCGCCGCCCGCGTCGCCGCCGGTGACGCACCCGACCTGATGGCCATGCGCTTCGACAGCCTGCGTGAGTACGCCGACCGCGGCACCCTGCTCGACCTCGCCCCGCACACCGCCGACCTCGACCTGTCCGGGCTCACCCCGCAGGCGACGGCGCTCGGGCAGGCCGGCGACAAGATCTTCGGCATCCCGTCGGGCCTCAACACCATCGGCTTCGTCGTCGACAAGACCCTCACCGACGAGTACGGCGTGCCGGTCCCCGACGGCGACACCTGGAGCTGGGAGCAGTTCGGCACGTTCGCGGCCGCCGTCACCAAGGCCAGCGGCGGCAAGGTCTACGGCGCCAACTTCGAGCTCTGGACCACCGCGAACCTGCTCGTCTTCGCCCGCCAGCACGGCGACGACTTCTTCAGCCCGCAGGGCGACCTGGACGTCCGCGCGGCCACCGTGGTCGCCTGGTTCCAGCTCGCCGAGGACCTGCGCGCCCGCGGCGCCATCCCGCCCGCCGGTTTCATCGACCAGAACAACGGCGCCTCGCCCGCGCAGTCGTACCTGGCGAAGAAGTCCATCGCCTCGCAGATCATCCCGACGAACAACCTGCTCGGCTACAACCAGGCCTGCGGCGGGAACCTGCAACTGCTGCGCATCCCGGGGGAGACCCACGGTGCCCGGCGTGGACAGTCGATCGACACTCCGGCCCTGTGGTCGATCGCGGCCGGCTCCCGGCATCCGCAGGAGACGCTCAAGCTGCTGAACTTCCTGACCAACCAGGCGGAGCCGGCCAAACTGTGCGCCGCGACGCGAGGTGTCCCGCCGAACCGGGTGATCGCCGCGCAGATCGCGCCGACCCTGGAGGCGGACAACAGACGCTCCAGCGACTTCCTGGCGAAGCTGCAGGACGAGACGCTGCCGCCGTCCTACCCGTACCCGGTCGGCGCGAGCAAACTGACCAACATCCTCAAGAGCATCAGTACGGAGGTGGAGTTCACGCGGACCACCCCGGCCGAGGCCGGACAGCAGTTCCTCGCCCAGGCGCGGAAGGCGCTGACCACATGACCGCGCTTCGGGCGCGCCGCCAGGACAACGCCGGATACCTGTTCCTGCTGCCCTGGTTCGGCGGCATCCTGTTCACCGTCGGCCCGTTCCTCGCCTCGCTCTACCTCGCCTTCACCGACTACGACCTGCTCACCCCACCGCGGTGGGCCGGTCTGGCGAACTTCCGGGCCATGCTCGACGACGGCAGGCTGCACCAGTCGCTGCAGGTCACGTTCACGTACACGCTGGTGTCGGTGCCGCTCTCGCTGGCTGTCGCCCTCGGCGTGGCCATGCTGCTGGACCGCGGGGTCCGCGGCCTGGCGATCTACCGCAGCATCTACTACCTGCCGTCCCTGCTCGGCGGCAGTGTCGCGATCGTCATGCTCTGGCGCTACATCTTCGGCTATCAGGGCATCGTCAACGACTTCCTGGCCTGGTTCGGCATCCAGGGCCCCGGCTGGAACTCCGACCCGCGCTTCGCGCTGAGCACGCTCATCCTGCTGCACGTCTGGACGTTCGGCGCACCGATGGTGATCTTCCTGGCCGGGCTGCGGCAGATCCCGGCGATGTACTACGAGGCGGCGGCGATGGACGGCGCCTCACCGTGGCGGCAGTTCCGGTCGATCACCCTGCCACTGCTGAGCCCGATCATCTTCTTCAACCTGGTCCAGTCGCTGATCGCGTCCTTCCAGACCTTCACCCAGGGGTACGTGATCAGCAACGGTACCGGCGGTCCCGCGGAGTCGACGCTGTTCTACAACCTGTACCTGTACCAGAAGGGATTCGCCGAGTTCGACATGGGCTACGCGTCCTCGATGGCCTGGCTCCTGCTGATCATCATCGCCGGGTTCACGGCGATCAACTTCCTGGCCGCCCGGTACTGGGTGTTCTATGACAACTGACCCGGCCGGTCCCCGCCGGTTCCTGCGCCACGTGCTGCTCTGCGGTGCCGGCGTCGTCATGATGTACCCGCTGCTGTGGATGATCTCCAGCTCGGTCAAGCCCAGCGCCCGGGTCTTCACCGACGAGTCGCTCTGGCCCGCCACCTGGGACCTCGGCAACTACGCCCGCGGCTGGAGTTCCCTGGCCGAACCGTTCTCGCTCTACCTGGTGAACTCGGCCGTCATCGTCACGCTGAGCATCGCCGGGAACCTGCTGTCCTGCTCACTGGCCGCGTACGCGTTCGCCCGCCTGCGCTTCCGCGGCCGCCAGGTGTTCTTCGCGCTGATGCTCGGCACGATGATGCTGCCCGGACACGTCCTGGTCGTCCCGCAGTACGTGCTGTTCGACCGGCTCGGCTGGCTCAACACGTACTATCCGCTGCTGGTCCCGCACTTCCTGGCCACCAACGGCTTCTACATCTTCCTGATGGTCCAGTTCATGCGGTCCCTGCCGGACGAACTCGACGACGCCGCCCGGCTCGACGGCTGCGGACCGTTCCGTACCTTCTGGAAGATCATCATGCCGCTCTGCCTGCCGGCCTTCGCCACCACCGCGATCTTCACGTTCATCGCGGTGTGGAACGAGTTCTTCGCACCCCTGCTGTACCTCACCGATCCCCAGCTCTACACGGTCCCGCTCGCCCTGCGGCAGTTCATGGACTCCGAGGGGCAGAGCCAGTGGGGCGAGATGTTCGCGATGTCGTTCGTCTCCCTCGCCCCGGTCATCGGTTTCTTCATCGCCGGCCAGAAATACCTGGTCAAAGGAATCGCCACCACCGGACTCCGGTGACCGCCGCCGGTATCCCCGTCCCGCACGTCGTACGTACCAGAAAGGACCCTCGTGTCCAGAATCCGGAAAGGAACGAAGCGCCTCCTGCTGGCGGCGCTGACACTCGTCGTCCCGCTCGCGGCCGTCGGCCTGACGACGACATCCGCACAGGCGGCGTTGCCCGCCGCGGGTGCCGATTATCAGTTGGTGGTGACGAAGAGCGGCATGTGTGTCGACGTGCCGAGTGCGTCGACGGCGAACGGTGCCCTGTTGCAGCAGTGGGGCTGCACGGCTGGTGCGAAGTGGCAGCAGTTCACCCTGAAGGCCGTCGGTTCCAGTTACCAGCTGGTCAACGTCAACAGCGGTAAGTGCATCGACGTGCCCGATTGGTCGACGACCTCCGGCGTGCAGTTGCAGCAGTACGGCTGCGTCGCCAGTCAGAACAATCAGTTGTGGAACCTGGTCGCAAGCGGCACGAACACGTTCCAGATCGTGAACGTCAACAGCGGTCTGTGCATGAGCGACAAGGACGCGTCCACCGCGTCCGGCGGCGCGATCATCCAGGAGACCTGCACCGCCAACACCAACAAACAGTGGGCGTTCAATCCCGCATCCGGCACCGGCGGGGGCGCCACCTGCCCGTGCACGGTCGCCGCGGACGGCACCGGCACCTACCGGACCATTCAGGCGGCCGTCGACGCGGTACCGGCGAACAACACCACCCGGCAGGTCATCACGATCAAAGCCGGCACGTACCGCGAGATCGTCACGATCCCGACGACCAAGCCGTACGTGACGCTGCAGGGCGCCGGATCCACCGCCGGCGGCGTCGTGATCGTGAACAACCACAGCTCAGCCGGCGGGTACGGCACCTCCGGCAGCGCCACGGTCTTCGTCAACGGCCACGACTTCGCCGCGGCGAACCTGACCATGTCGAACGACTACGGCGAGGGCAGCCAGGCGGTCGCCGCGAACCTCAACGCCGACCGGTCGGTGTTCACCAACGTCCGGTTCCTCGGCAACCAGGACACCCTGCTGGTCAACAACTACCGGGCGTACATCACCAACTCGTACGTCGAGGGCACCGTCGACTTCATCTTCGGCGGCGCGACGGTGGTGTTCAACGCCAGCTCGATCTACGAGAAACGCAGCACCGGCGGCCCGATCACCGCGGCGAACACCGATGCCGCGAAGACGTACGGAATCCTGTTCTACAAATGCACCATCACCGGCGCGGCGAACAACGTGACCGGACTCGGCCGCCCGTGGGGTGCCGCCGCGCAGGTCCTCTATCGCGAGTCGAGCCTGAGCGCCACGATCGCGACCGCCCAGCCGTGGACCGACATGTCCAGCAACTCGTGGAAGAACGCCCGGTTCTTCGAATACAAGAACACCGGTTCGGGCGCGACCACCAACAGCAACCGGCCGCAGATGAGCGATGCCACGGCCGCGAACTACACCCCGCAGAAATACCTCGCCGGCACCGATGGGTGGAACCCGCTGTGAAAATCAAGACCTCTTGGTGGTACGCGCTGAGCACACTGATCGTGGCCACCCCGGTGGCGGTGGTCGGGCTCACCGCCCTTCCCGCGCAGGCGGCGTTGCCCGCCGCGGGCGCCGACTATCAGTTGGTGGTGACGAAGAGCGGCATGTGTGTCGACGTGCCGAGCGCGTCGACGGCGAACGGTGCCCTGTTGCAGCAGTGGGGCTGCACGGCGGGCGCGAAGTGGCAGCAGTTCACCCTGAAAGCCGTCGGTTCCAGTTATCAGCTGGTGAATCTCAACAGCGGTAAGTGCATCGACGTGCCCGACTGGTCGACGACCTCCGGCGTGCAGTTGCAGCAGTACGGCTGCGTCGCCAGTCAGAACAACCAGTTGTGGACGCTGGTCGCGAGTGGCACGAACACGTTCCAGGTGGTGAACGTCAACAGCGGTCTGTGCATGAGCGACAAGGATGCGTCCACCGCGTCCGGCGGCGCGATCATCCAGGAGACCTGCACCGCCAACACCAACAAACAGTGGGCGTTCACCCCGGTCAGCGGCGGCCGCACCTGGTCGAACACGGCGGACGGGTTCGCCGGCACCGGAGGCGCGACCACCGGCGGCACGGGCGGCACCACGGTGACCGTCACCACGTACGCCGACCTGCTCAAATACGCCACCGCCAGCGCCGCGTACATCATCAAGGTGAGCGGCACCATCACGGTGCCGACCTACGGCTACGAGATCCCGGTCGCGTCGAACAAGACGATCGTCGGCCTGGGCACCACCGGCCGGATCAAAGCCGGCGGCTTCTTCCTCGGCACCGGCGTCCGCAACGTGATCATCCGGAACCTGACCATCGGCGACACCGCCGTGGCCTCCGACGACCCGGACGACAAGGACTTCGACTACGACGGCATCCAGATGGACACCGCCGACCACGTGTGGATCGACCACAACACGTTCACGAACATCAACGACGGCTACATCGACTCGCGCAAGGACACCTCGTACGTGACCGTGTCCTGGAACGTGATGGGCAACCACAACAAGACGTTCGGCATCGGCTGGACCGACAACGTGACCGCACGGATGACCATCCACCACAACTGGATCCACAACAGCAACCAGCGCAACCCGAGCGCCGACAACCTGCTCTACGCCCACCTCTACAACAACTACCTGCAGAACATCACGTCGTACGGGAATCTGTCGCGAGGCGGCACCAAGATGGTCCTCGAGAACAGCTACTTCGACACGGTCAACAACCCGTGGAACATCGACGACACCACGATCGGCCAGCTCAAGCAGAGCGGCAGCATCGCCGTGAACTGCACCGGTAAACAGGTCACCGGCGGTGCGGCCTTCACACCGAGCAGCTTCTACGCGTACACCCTCGACCCGGCCGCCGACGTGCCCGCCGTGGTCAAGGCCAACGCCGGCCCGCAGGTCACCATCACCATGTGACACTGGCACCGATTCGGCCGGCCACCCGAACTTCCGGGCGGCCGGCCGGCAGGTCCATGACAATCGGAACGGCCCGCCCTTGTCACGCACCATGAGTCGATAGGTTCCGAGACGTCGCCGGAAACTCGTGTCCCGCGGTCTCCCGGGTCTGTTCACGGCGAATCCAGCGAGCGCTGGAACGTTCGGGCAGGCCGCCCGTCGCCCCACCGAATCCCTGATGGCTACGTCAATTCCTCAAGGGGTTCTCGCCGGGGGCGGGCAGGTGGCAGGGGCTGCCCAGGGAGACGGCGAGATATTGCCGGTCCACCGTGGTGGTGACGACCGTGGTGTGGCTGGTCGACGGGTGGATGGCGCTGAGTTTGCCGCGGGTGCCGTCGGCGAAGGTGCTGTCGTCGGTGATCTCCCAGCCCCGCTGTTGCAGGACTGTCCTGATGCGTCCGAGGGTGGCGAGCTGGCCGGCGGGGTCGACCTTCAGGTCGCCGACGGCGCCGAGGCTCCAGCGGTCGTCGTCGGCGAATTCGCCGTTGCGGCCGGTGCAGGGGGCGGGATTGGTCTTCCAGTTGATCAGTTCGGTGCCGGCCGCGTCGGCCATGGCGTTCGCGTCGGTGGTGACCTGCTGGGTGACGTCCGCGAGGAGGGCGGTGGTCGGCGGTTCGTCCCCGTCGTCGGGGGAGCAGCCGGTGGCCAGGGCCAGTGCCGCGGTCAGGCCGACCATCAGGTGTGCTGCCCGTCGGCGGTTCACTGCTCGGCGCCTTTCTGACGTCGTATGCGGTCAATTCCGCGCGGCGGACCAGGTGGGTCCTGCGCCTACTGCCACGAAGAGTTCGAAGGGGAGCTCGGGGTCGGCCTGGATCACGGCCAGCGCCACCCAGCGGCTGTAGGTGGGGCAGCTCCATACCAGCATGTCCCGTGTCTGGCTGCGGAAGAAGTCGGCTGCCTCGCCGAGTTCGCGGTCTGTCTCCCCGAGGTCGACCTCTTCGGCCGGGCCCCACCTTGCGGTCAGCGCCGCGGCGAGCCGGTCGTGATCGTGGTCGATGGCGTCCCGGGCCGGGCCGACCACCTCTTCGCTGCGGTCCTCCCAGAAGTCCTGGGTCACGGCGAGGCGGGCGACGTGGTGGTCCATGTCGCCGAACGCGTCCCGGCGTCCATATGCGGTGTCTGGAAACGGCTGGCGTAGCAGCGCTTCGACGGCCGTTTCGTGCGCCGAACTTATCGAGGCGGCGGGGTTTTCGACGCGTACCCGGGGAAGAATGGGTTTCAGGAAGCCTGGCGCATGGGCATGCCGGCCAGCCACACCTCGGCCAGGTCGGAGAGGGGGACGCCGAGGACCTCGCCCAGGCAGACGACGGTGCCGAACGCGGGGGCCGGGAGGCGGCCGGCCTCGATCTTGCGCAGGGTCTCGGGGGAGATGCCGGCTGCCAGGGCCACCTCGCCGAGGCTGCGGGTGCCTCGTGCTTCCCGGAGTGCGGCGCCGAGGCGCTGGCCCGCGGCGATCTGTTCGGGGGTGAGCGGTGGGCGAACCATGGGAGCAGGATAGCCTGACCGGACTGGTGGTATAAATATACCGCACGGCGGTGGTATAACTATACCGCGCAAGAGTGGAAGGAACGTCATGATCGAGCTGAAGTCCCCGGAGGAGATCGGGCGGATGGCCGTGACCGGCCGGTTCGTCGGTGAGCTGCTGGCCGAGCTGAAGGGGATCGCCGACGTGGGCGTCAACCTGATGGACCTGGAGCAGCACGCACGGGGCCGGATCAAGGAGCGCGGCGCCGAGTCGTGCTACTGGGACTACGCGCCGTCGTTCGGCCGGGGACCGTTCCGCAACGTGCTGTGCCTGTCGGTCAACGACGCGGTGCTGCACGGTCTGCCGCGTGACTACGTGCTGCGGGACGGTGACCTGCTCAGCGTGGACATGGCGGTCGGCATCGACGGCTGGGTCGCGGACGCCGCGGTGTCGACGGTCGTCGGCACGCCGAGTGCGGACGACCTGAAACTGATCGAGGCGACCGAGGTGGCGCTGGAGGCCGGCATCGCGGCGGCCCGGCCGGGCGGCAAGATCGGTGACATCTCCGCGGCGATCGGCGGGGTCGCGCACCGGTACGGGTACACCGTGAACCTCGAGTTCGGCGGGCACGGCCTGGGCCGCACCATGCACGAGTCGCCGCACATCGCCAACAACGGGCGGGCCGGGCGCGGCATGAAGCTCGAACCGGGTCTGACGGTGGCGATCGAGCCGTGGTTCTGCGCCGCCACCGACAAGATCAAGTTTGACGCGGACGGCTGGACGATCCGGTCGGCGGACGGTTCCCGGACCGCGCACTCCGAGCACACCATCGCGATCACCCCGGACGGGCCGCAGGTTCTCACCGCGGTCTCCTGACGAGAGCGGGGGACGGCAGGCGACTCGCCTGCCGTCCCCCGCTGTTTTTCAGCGCTGGTGGCGGGCGTACTTGGCGCGGAACTTCTCCACCCGCCCCGCGGTGTCGAGCAGCCGTTGCCGGCCGGTCCAGAACGGGTGGCTGGCGGCCGAGATCTCGACGTCGATCACCGGGTAGGTGTTGCCGTCCTCCCACTCGATCGTCTTCTCGCTGGTGGCGGTGGACCGGGTCAGGAAGGCGAAGTCGGCGCTGCGGTCGCGGTACACGACCGGGCGGTACTCGGGGTGGATGCCGGCTCTCATGATTCTCCTCGGTGATGGTCGTGCGGCAACTCGTCGAGCTGCCACTGGGGGAACGGGTCGGGGAAGGTGTGCCAGAGGAAACCCTTCGACCGCAGGACGCCGTCATCTCGACCAGGCGTTCCTCGGTCCGCGACAGCCCGCAGCCGTCGCGGACCGGCGCGGCGTCGATGTTTGATCTCGCTCATGTCGTTGAGGATCACCGCGACGCGCAGGCCGTCGCGGTTGGCGAGCAGGTGGTCGAGCAGGGTGGTCTTGCCGGCCCCGAGGAATCCGGACAGGACGGTGACCGGCAGCTTCGGCACACGCCCTCCCCGGCTTGTTGGAAACGATTTTCATTGTACGTTAGCTGCCCTGTCAAGAGAGCCGGCGGCGGGGCCGGGGTGCCGGGCGGTGTTACAGGCCGCTCGAGGAGGCGGGCCAGGTGCGCGCGCTGCTGGACGCCGTCGCCGCCGGTGGTGGTCCCTCCCGGCGAAGCTCCGCGTAGAGCTCCTCGCCGAGGTAGGTGCGCAACCCGGCGTACCGGAACCGGTACGTGTCGCCGTCGCGGATGATCAGCAGAGAGTCCTGCAGCTCGGCGGCGAAGACCAGCAGCCGCCACGGCAGGTCCCGGTGCGCCACCCGCCACAGGTGAGCGACCAGGAAGACCGGCCAGACGGTGTACGCGCACGCGACGATCACCCCGAGCGTCGACGTCACGAGCAGCGCGTCCTCCGGCCCGATCGCGTAGCTCCGCGCGTGCTCCCGGATCACCGCCAGATGCCCGGGCGCCACGTGACCGAGCATCGTGATGAAGACGGCGGCCAGCACCGTGACACCGGCGAGGATCGCGATGGCGAGCCGACGGTCGTCGCGCATCGTCACCGGCGACTCGGGCCGGCCGAACGCCTCGTCCTGCTCCACCGGCCCGGAGGGAACGGTACTGCCGGAGACATCCGCGGGAGCCCGCGACGACGGCGAGCACAGCCACTTGACCGTGCCGCCGACCAGCCCGACCGGGAATCCGGCGACGAACAGGAACACCACACCGACGGCGTACGCGTAGTCGAGGCCGTACCGGATCCCGCCGCCGATCGCGCCCCCGGCACCGATGGCGGTGGCGAACAGCACCCCGACCAGGACCGCGCTGTGCCACGGCTCGGTCCGCGCCCCGCCCCGGATCCGGATCTCGCTCGGTACGGTCTCCTCCCGGGTGAGATACGTGCGGGCGGCGACGGTGGCGAGCCCGATGCCGAACGTCACCGCGATGTACACGGTGGCGGGTGTCCGCTCCGGGTCGACGAAACCGGTCAGCCGGGCGAACAGCACCGGCGGCAGCGTCCCGGCGACCCCCAGGGCCAGGCTGGCCAGGACCGGCGGACCGAACCGCCGGGACCGGTGGCCCCAGCCGCGAACCCGCCGCAGGACCGGCTCCCGGACCCTGGCCGGGAGCCGTCGCGGCCACCGGGAGCGCAGCAGCGTGTCGAGGCACAGGTAGGCGGCCGTGACGCTCGACGCGATCTCGAGCGCGTCGGCGGTCGCCTGCCGCCACCCGCACAGCATCGTTCCGACGGCGAACACCCCACCGGCGACGGTGGCGAACACGGCCGGGGCGGTCCGCCACGTCATCGGCCGGGCCCGGAGGAAGGCCGCGCCGACCCCCACTCCGCACCCGATCGCCAGGCCCCGGGTCAACCCGACCGGCATCTGCAGGGCCAGCCGGTACGCGGGGAGGACCGACAGCGCGGACGCGACGGCCAGTGCCTGCCGGGGCGGCTCGCCGACGGCCCGCCACCAGGACAGCCGGTGCGTCTTCCCGGCGACCATCACGTGCGCCAGGTAGGTCAGCCACCAGGTGCTGCGATCCCGGCTGAGCAGTTTCGACGGCAGCCGCCGGCCGGTGCCGGTGGCCCAGTCCACGTGCAACCGCAGCAGACGGCTGCGGGTGGCGTGCCGCGGCCCGTCCGAGGCCAGCGTGGTCAACGCGTCGACGGTGATGTCGCCGCGCCCGGCGGCCCGCGACGCCAGTTCGAGCATCATCGGTGTCGACAGGACCGAGAGGAGCGCGGGCCGGTGGGGCAGGACCCGGGCGAGTTCCTCGACGCCGCGCGGGTCCCAGCGGGACCCGTACCCGATCGCCGCGCGCTGCCGCAGGTAGGCCACCCGCTGCCGCACCGTCGGCGGCTGGACCGCGACGATCTCCACTTCGCCGGCGAGCGCGCCGAGGCGTTCCCGCACCCGATCGGAGGTCGCCGCCCGGGACAGGATCACGACCGACCAGTCGCCGCCGAGGGACTGCCACAGCTGCCGGGCCGCCCCGGCCCGGGCGGTGGAGGGCATCTCGTCCCAGCCGTCCAGGATCAGCACCGCCCGGCCGGACCGCAGCAGCCGGCCGACCGGTCCGGTGTCGTCGTGGGCCTGGATCCGGCGCAGCGACGGGTAGAGCCGGCACGCCCGGCGGTTGAGCCAGCCGACGAACGGCGTCCGGCCGGTGTAGCCGGACAGCGAGATCAACAGCGGCACCGGTGTGAGGTCGTCCTGGCCGGAGGAAGCGCCGGAAGAGGTGCCGGAGGCGGTTCCGGGGTCGGTACGCCGGCCGGCCAGACCCAGCGTGAGCAGCAACGCGAGGGTGGTCTTGCCGGCGCCGCCGACGCCGTGGATCGCCAGCCGGATCGGTCCGGGCGTGTGCCGGTCCAGTACGAACCGCGTCCAGGCCAGCGAGAACTCCTGATGGGTCCAGAGCCGGTCCGGGGCCTCGTCCACGGTGTGCTCGAGGCCCGCCACGGTCACCGGGAGGAGCTCGCCGCGGGGCTGGCGGAGTCCCCGGTCGTCGGCCTCCCGGCCACGCCGGCTGAGGATCTCCTCGCGGATCGCCGCCAGATCCCCGGCGGTCACCGGGGTGCGTCCGGGTGCCGGGGCGAACTGGCGGTCGGCGACGGTGAACAGCAGGGCCACGGCGGCCAGCAGCGCACCGACGGCGCTGCCCCACGGGTCGGCCTTGTCGATGCCCTGTACCAGGAGGACCACCATGACGATGATCGCGGCGCCGGCGGACAGTGCGGCGCCCGCCGACAGGAGGCTGCGCCACGACACGCGACGGGAATCATTCCGATAGCCGGACATCATTGCCCTTTCTGCGAGGAAGGGCGCTACACATCCAAAGCTATGAGATCTCCGGCGAGGCGGACAGGAGGGGAAACCCTCACGGCCGCTGGGCGTCCAGCCATTGCAGAATCGCGAGGACCCGCCGGTTGTGGCCCGGGTCGGACGGCAGGCCGAGTTTGCGGAAGATGCTTGTCAGGTGCCGTTCCACGGCGGCGTCGCTGCTGAACATCACCGTCGCCACGGCGTGGTTGCTGAGCCCGGACGCGACGTGGCGCAGCACCTCCCGTTCGGTGGGGGAGAGCTCGCCGGGCGCGGCCGCGGAGATGCGCTGGGCGATGACGTCGTCCAGCACGACGTCGCCGGCCGCCACCCGGACGATCGCGTCCTTGAGTACCTCGTCGTCGCGAACACGGTCCTTGATCAGGTAGCCGACTCCGCGGGGGATCCGTTCGACGAGGCGGCGCGCGTACGCGAAGAACTGGTAGTCGGAGAAGAGCAGGATGCCCACCCGCTCGTGCACCCGGTGCACCCGCTCGGCTACCCGGAAGCCCTCCTCGTCGCCGGACGGTGGCATGCGCGCGTCGAGGATCACCACGTCGGGCGGGTCGGCGGCGATGCCGGTCAGCAGCGACGGGCCGTCACCCACGGCGAGCACCACGTCGATGTCCAGGGTGCCCAGCAGCAGGGCCAGGCTGCTGCGGAAGATGGGGTTGTCCTCGGCGAGGGCTACGCGCACGGGATCACGCCCTCGACGACGGTGCCGCCGCCGGGACCGCCGCGGACGGTCAGTTCGCCGCGCAGGGACCGGACCCGTTCGCTGAGGGCGGCCAGCCCGGATCCCGGGGTGGCGTGGGCGCCGCCGCGACCGTCGTCGCCGACCCGGGCGACGGCGTGACCGTCCACGATCCGGGTGGACACCGTGATCCGGCTCGCGTGCGCGTGTTTCAGGGCGTTGGTCACCGCCTCGCTGAGCAGCAGGTACATGATGAGTTCCACCTCCGGCGGGGTGCGCCGCTCGTCGATGTCCAGGGTGATCGGGGTGGCGACGCCGTCGAACTTGAGCTGCAGGGCGGGGCCGAGACCTTCGGCGAGCACCTCGGGGTGGATGCCGCGGGCCAGGTCCCGTAGTTCCTTGACCGCGACCTGGACGGCGGCCTGCGCGTCGTCCAGTGCGTCGCCGAGTTCCGTGGTCCGGTCCTGCCCCGCCCGGTGCCGTCGCAGGTGGATCCGGATCCGGCTGAGGTGTGCCTGTACGGCCTGCAGCGTCGAGTTGACGCCGTCGTGCAGTTCGTGGCCGATGCGCTGCAACTCGTTGAGCGAGTCCCGGGTCAGCCGGGACCGGGAACGTTGCGACTGGGACAGTTTCTCGGTCAGGTCGTCTTGCAGCATGCCGTCGGTGAGGACGATGCCGCAGGCCGCGGCGGCGGCGCGGACGGTGTTCTCGCGCCGGTGCAGCGTCGGGTCGACGAGCAGGGCGGCGATCGGGCGGCCGTTGCGGTCCGGCACCTCCACCAGCCAGCGGGTGTCCTCGTCGACGGCGATCGGGTACCCGTTCGGCGCGAGGAAGCTCGTCGGTGATCCGGATCGGACAGCCAGCACGAGGGTGTCGTCGTCGAGGACCCGGCGCAGGGCGGCCTGCATCTCCTCGACGGTGTCGCTGCGTGACAGCAGGCGCAGGTCGGACTCGCCGAGTCCGCTCTTGAGCCGGCGCTGGATCAGGCTGACGATGAAGGCGACCGGCGCCACCAGGGCGGCGAACGCCGACAGCGCCCGCAGCGCGTCGGTCAGCGGCCCGGTCACGTGCAGGTTCACCGCGATCAGGTAGAGGCCGCCGACCACGCCGATCGAGACGGCCGCCGCCGTCGCCGGGATCATGTCCGAGCGTTCCAGGCCCTGCGAATGCCGGACCCGGTAGAGCAGCAGCACCGGCAGCAGCAGCGCCAGCCCGGTCACCCCGATGCCCACCGCGCCGCTGACCAGCCGGTAGAGGCTCTCGTCCGCGACGACGGTGGGCCACCAGGCGTCCGGGTTCCAGCGGATCCATTCCGGACGGGACACGGTGGCGACCACGATCTTGCCGCCGAAGACCCAGATGGCCAGGGTCGCGAAGTAGAACCTCTCGTGGCGGTGCCCGAGAGCCGGTTCGGGGTAGCGGACCAGGGCCAGGCCACCGACGACGAACCAGCCGTACCCCAGGACGAAGGAGATCAGCGGCACCGGTCCCCACTGCCAGGCCGGTGGCCAGATCCACCACCACGACACCGCGTAGCAGAACGACGCGCCGATCATGCCCCAGCCCAGTCGGCCGGTGCGCCCGTCGGTCAGCAGGAACGTCCCGGTCATGGCGAACGAGGCCACGTCGAGCACGTAGAGGACGCCCAGCAGGAAGTCGCTGTCCCAGCGCGGGAGCCAGAACACCACGGCGAGGAGCCCGGCGACGACGGCGACGAGGATCGGCCGCCAGCCGACGACCGGATCGTTCGCCGGTGGGGCGGGTGAACGGGCCATGGCGTCGATGTTTGTCGACGTGTGGTGGCCGGGGCAACGGCGGTCGCCCGCATTCCGGAAGTTGAGGGCAAACCCTCGCGGTTCACAGTCGACGGTCCGGCGTGCTAGGTTCCCGAACCGGAAATGAAAACGAGTTTCACTAGCGATAAGAAAGAGGGGTGTGATGAGAGCCTTACGGGGAGCGGTGATGGCGGCCGTGCTGGTCGGCGCCGCTCTGGTGGGTACGCCGGCGCGGGCCGCCGAGGCCGTGGTGCTGTCCCAGGGGCACACCGACGCCGTCGACGTGCACTACGCGAACGGCAGGCTGGCGCTGAAGATCAAGGACGACACGGTCAGCCCGGCCGTCGAGCGGGACCCCGCGGACGTCACGTTCCAGGTGCTGCCGGCCGCCAGGACCGAGGTGCCCGACCTCGACGCCTTCAGGTTCCTGGGCGCCGTGGGTACGCCGATCTGGATGCTCCCGCAGGTCCAGGACCCGGCACTGCTCTGGCCCGGCTGGAACACCACCACGCTCGACTCCGGCGTCTTCAAGAACGACAAGGTCACCATCAGCCTGGTCGGCGTCGACGGCCCGGGTGCGGTGACGCTCTTCGACACCAGTTCGCTCGGTGTCCCGGCGGTCCGGTTCGCCAGCGCCGACGGGCTGCCGGACTCCCTCGACGTGGCCGTGCACACCCACGCGCACGCCAGCTGGGTGTTCGGCGCGACCGGCCGCTACACGCTGAAGTTCCAGGCCGACGCGGTCCTCGCCAACGGGACGGTGCTGTCGACCGGCCCGGTGAACTACCGATTCCTGGTCGGGGATGACGACGGCAGCGGCGACGGCAACGGCGACGGCGATGGCGGCGACGGCGACGGCGACGGCGACGACGGCAGCGGGGGCGGCGACGGGGGACAAGAGCCCAACGGCGTCTCCAAGAGCATCACCGCGGAGATCGACGCCGGTGCGGGCGCGCTCGTGCTCAGCGTCGACCCCGAGGACCGGGAGGCCACCCTCCCGGCCGCGACCCTCAACACCACCGGTGACCGATGGGAGAGCAACGGCGCTCTCCGGCCGGTATCGGTCACCGACACCAGGGCGGCGCAGCCCGGGTGGAGCGTGTCCGGCCGGATCGACGGCGGTTTCACCGGCCCGGACGGTGCCACGTTCGGCGGCGACCACCTCGGCTGGACTCCGCAGGTCACCACCCAGGCCGCCGGCCAGGGTGTGGTGGCCGGCCCGGCGGCGACCGGACTCGGCGCCGGCGGCGTCCTCGGTTCGGCTCCGGCCGGCAAGGGACGCGGCACCGCCGAACTCGACGCCGGACTCCGGCTCAGCGTCCCCACGGACACGGCGCCCGGCACCTACCGGGCGACGCTGACCCTCACGGCCATCTGAGTGCGTGGCGGGGGTTCGCCTCCGCCACGCTCCTCCCGATCGAAGAGACCTCTTGTGCGTACGCTCGCGCTGCTGCTCGCCGCCACCCTGACCGTTCCGGCAGCTCCCGTGAATCCCACTCTCACCTGGTCCGTGGCGCCGTCGGGCGCACAGGGCCCGGACGGCCGGACGGCCCTGGAGTACACCGTCGACCCGGGCACCCACCTGACCGACCACGTCACCGTGACCAACCATTCCGAGAAGCCCTTGACGGTACGGCTGTACGCCAGTGACGCCTACACCACGGCCGGCGGTGGTTACGACCTGCTGCCGGCCGGCAGCGCACCGGTCGACGCCGGATCCTGGGTGACGCCCGCCCGGGACGCGATCACCCTGAAGGCCGGGTCCCGGACGGTCGTCCCGATCGCCATCGTCGTCCCGTCGAACGCCACACCCGGCGACCATTCCGGCGGTGTGGTCGCCTCGCTGGTCACCACCGCCACCGCGGACGGGGTGGCCGTCGACCACCGGGTCGGCACCCGGGTCCATTTTCGCGTGACCGGCGACCTGCGCCCCGAGCTGACCGTCCGCGACCTACGGGTGCGCGCGGACGTCCCGTGGAACCCGTTGCGCCTGCCGACGGTGACCGCCGCGTTCACCGTCGCCAACACCGGCAACCAGCGCCTGACCTCACAGCCGACCCTGACCGTCGGCGGCGGACGGTCCACGGGCGAGGCGCTGCCGGAGTTACTGCCCGGCAGCGGACTGCGCGCCTCGGTGACCGCCCACCACGTGCTGCCCCTGATGCGCGTCGCCGTCACGGCCGGCGTCGAGCCGCACGGCGTCGAGCAGGTGACCGCGATCTGGCTGGTCCCGTGGCCGCAACTGGTCCTGGCCGGCCTGCTCGTGCTGCTGGTCGTCGTGGTGGTCCGGCGTCGCCGCCGTAACCGTCGCCGCTATGCCGCAGCCATCGCCGCGGCCGAGAAACGTGGCCGGGAGTCGTCCGTCGGCGGTGCTGCCGGGGAGGAGCGCGGCGGTGAGCCGTCCGCCGATGTCAGTGAGGCCGCCGATGTCAGTAGAGAGGGAGACCGATGAGACGTTCCGCGTTCGCCGCGGCGATCGCCGTCACCGCGACGGTTGCGATGCCCGATGTCGCGTTCGCCGCCCCGAACAGGCCGGACCGGCCCAGTGCCGAGGGCGCCGACCTGATCGTCGTCACGAAGAAGGGCGACGATCTGTCCCTGCGGTTCCGGGAGGATCGCGCAGCCGGTGGAGGTGAGGATCGCGCGGCCGGTGCGGGCGTCGATCCCGGCGGCATCGTGCTCGGCCCCGAGGGCGGGCTGTCGGCGGCACTGCCCGACGACCCGGCGTTCGCCTTCCTCGGCGAGCCCGGAAGACCGGTGTGGTCGCTGGCGGCCGGTGGGCCACGGTTCCCGGCCATCGACACCACCGGCGTCAGCGGGGGTGACGTCACGCTGCGGCTGGTGAAGGCCGACGGCCCGGGGAAGGTCGCGATCTACACGCTGTCGGAGTGGGGCCGTCCCACGGTTCTGCTCGACAGCGACGGCCGGACGAGCGTCACGATTCCGGCCGGGCGACGGCTCGGGGGAGTGGCCTGGACGTTCGACACCGCCGGAACCCACGAGCTGACCTTCGCGGCCGCCGCGGGCAGGGAGCAGGTCACGCAGACGTACACCGTGGAGGTCCCGCCCCTGGTGGTGGCCCCCGCATCGGCCGGGACCGCGGTGGGCCGGGCCCAGGCCGCGACGACAGGCCAGGGCGCGACGACCAATAAAGCGGCGACCAGTAAGGCGGCGACCGGTAAGGCTGCGATCGGTAAGGCGGCGACCAGCACGACGGCGACCGGTAAGACAGTGATCAGTGACGGTCACGTCGACATGGGACCGCAGCTCGACGGCAGCACCTGGCGGGTCCGGCTGAAGGACGACGCGACCACGCCGGCCACCTGGCGGGAACTCGCCGACGTCACCCTCAAGGTCACCGACAAGGCGAAGATCAAAATCCCGGCCGGTGACGGGTACGCGTTCCTCGGCGCGACCGGCGACCCGGTCTGGTTGCTCCCGCAGACGCAGCAGGACGGGATCGTCTGGCCCGGTTGGAACACCCAGGACAGCTCGGTGATCGCAGGCGTCAGCGGTGCGGTGACCTGGACGCTGGAGGGCGTCACCGGTCCCGGGGCGTTCAAGCTGTTCCTGACCAGCTCGTTCGGTACTCCGGATGTGTTGTTCGACTCGGCGAGGGCGCTGCCGCAGAGGCTGGCGATCCCGCTGAACACGCACGCGCACGGCAACTGGGCGTTCACGAGGGCCGGCACCTACCGGCTGGCGGTCCGGATGAGCGGCACCACCAAGGCGGGTAAGGCCGTGTCCGACACCCGCACGCTCACGATCGCGGTCGGCGACGGCACCGCGGTCGATGACGATGCGCAGCCCGGTCCCGGGGCCACGGCGCAGCCCGGTTCCGGGGCCACGGCGCAGGCCGGCCAGGGCGGTGCCCTCGCGAAGACCGGCGCGAACGTCGCCCTGGTCGCCGCCGGTGGTCTCGTCTCCGTTGCGCTGGGTGCAGTGACGATCTTCATGACGCGCCGCCGCAAGCCTTCCCAGTGAAGATGAAAACCATTATCGTTAACGCGGTTCGTCCGATGGGGACGACCGCAACATCGAAGGAGTCCGTCCGTGCGTAAATCCCTCCGACTGCTGGCCGGCAGCGGTTTCCTCGCCGCCTCCCTGGCCGGGGTCGCCGGTCCCGCGCAGGCCCACCCCGCCGTGCCGCCGACGGTGCTCAGTTCCGGCCACGTCGACGCCGTCGACGTCGAGTACGAGGACGGCCAGCTCGAACTGGCCGTCCACGACGAGGAGTCCGACGCCGAGTTCGCCCCGTCCGAGGTGGTGCTGCTCGTCAAGAAAGCCGCCCAGACCGCCGTCCCGGACGACGCGAACTACGCGTTCCTCGGCGACCCCGGTGACAGCGTCTGGATCCTCCCGGAGATCCAGAACCCGGACCTGCTCTGGGCCGGCCTGTCCACCGAGGAGTTGGAGGCCGGCGTCTTCGCCAGTGACCAGGTCAGCATCGACGTCCAGAACGTGCGGGGCCCCGGCGACGTGGCCGTCTTCACCTCGGACGCGGTCGGCACCCCGAACGTGCTGGTCGACAGCGGTGACGGCCTGCCGGACACGGTCGCCCTCGGCGCCGGCTCGCACGAGCACGTCAACTGGGCGTTCGAGCGTCCCGGCACGTACAAGCTGACCGTCAGCGCCTCGGCCACCCTCGCCGGCAGCGGCGAGACGGTCACGTCCGAGCCGGCCACGTACACCTTCAAGGTCCAGAAGTGAGGCGGGCACTCGCCGCCCTCACCGCGATCGCGGTCGTCGGACTGATCCCGGCGCCCGCGAACGCCGCCACGGTCACGCTCAGCGCCGGTCACGTCGACATCCTCGACATCGACTACGCGAACAGCGCCCTGACCCTGGACGTCCTGGACGGCACCGGCGCCACCGACGTCGACCGGCCCGCCTCCGACGTGATCCTCCAGGTCCCGGCCACCGCCAAGGTCACCGTCCCCAGCGGTACGGCCTGGTCGTTCCTCGGCACCGCCGGCGACACCGCGTGGGTGCTGCCGCAGACCCAGCAGGCCGGCCTGCTCTACGCCGGCTGGAACACCCTGGGCGTCCCGTCCGGTGCGGTCCAGTCCGACTCGGTGAACCTGCGGCTCACCGGCGTCACCGGGCCGGGACGGTTCAGCACCTACACCACCGGATCGTTCGGCACCCCGTCGAAGTCGTTCGACTCCGGTGACGGGCTGCCCGACACGCTCACCGTGGCCCGCAACAGTCACGCCCACGCCAACTGGGCCTTCAGCGCGGCGGGCACCTACATCGTCACGTTCGAGGTCACCGCCCAGCTGGCGACGACCGGGGCCA
The DNA here is from genome assembly GCF_030269225.1 of Actinoplanes sp. NBRC 101535. NCBI lineage: Bacteria > Bacillati > Actinomycetota > Actinomycetes > Micromonosporales > Micromonosporaceae > Actinoplanes > Actinoplanes sp. NBRC 101535. The sequence goes on from NZ_BSSY01000024.1 coordinate 59,855, forward strand.
CCGTCACGAGCGGCCCCACCGCGTACACCTTCACCGTCCTGAACTGACGAAGCGTGGGTCCGCCTCACCCTAATTGAGGCGGACCCACCACCCCAGCGTAGAGAACGGAACTCCCATGTGGCACCGCCCGGCCCGGGTCTGTGCGGCGGCCGTCCTGGCGGTCCTGCTCAGCGCCTGCGCCGCCCCGCCCGCCTTCACCGGCGCCGACGACCGGATCCAGGTGATCACGACGACCGGCATCCTCGCCGACCTGGTTCGCAACGTCGGCGGCGACCGGGTCCTGGCCGACGCGCTGATCCCGGACAACGCCGACCCGCACGCCTACGAGCCGTCGTTGCGCGACGTGCGCAACACCGTCTACGCCGACCTGGCGTTCAGCAACTACCTGCTGCTCGAACCGCAAGCCGTGATCAAGGCGCTGGACGCGAACCTGCGCGACGGCGTCCCGAACATCTCCCTCGCCGAGGGCGCCACCAAGTACGCCGCCGAGATCATCCCGCTGGTCGAGGACACCTCCCTCGACACCATCTGGCTCGGCCTGCGCGCCCGCGGCACCGGCGCCGCCCGCGGCGTGACCCGGCTGTCCGAAGTGCGGCTGACGGCCACCGCCGTCGACGGGCCGGGCACGCTCACCGCCTACCTGACCCAGTCGTTCGGGCAGCCCGACGTCACCTTCGACGCGAACGGCGGCACCGCGATCCTGCCGCCCGACGCGCACACCCACATGAGCTGGGCGTTCTCCGAGCCCGGCGTCTACCGGCTGACGCTGCGCGCGGAACTGGCCGTCACCGACGACACCGCCCCCGTCCCGCTCGGCGAACAGACGTTCACCTTCGCCGTCGGGGTGGATCCGCATTCGGTGCCCGGTGCGACCGTGCTCGGCCAGGGACACGCCGACCTGACCGTCGACATCGACTCCGGGGAGCTCTACCTCTACGCCGATCCGGAAGGCGGCGGGGACCACACGCAACAACGGTACGACGCCGGTCGCACCGTCATCGAGGTCCCGGCCAAAGCATTGCAGGAGATTCCCGCCGGTCCCGGATTCCGGTTCCTCGGCCGTCCCGGCCAGCAGATCCACCAATTGCCGCAGGCCGTTCTCGGCCGGCACGTGCACGGTGAGATCGACCCGCATCTGTGGCAGGACGTCGGCAACGCCCAGGCCTACACCGAACTGATCCGCGACACGCTGATCGGCGTGGACCCGGCCGGCGCCGCCGACTACCGCGCCAACGCCGACCGCTATCTGCGGGAACTCAGCGCGCTCGACACCTATCTCACCGACAGCATCGCCGCCATTCCGGTCGCGAACCGCCACCTGGTGACCACCCACGACGCCTTCGGCTATCTGGCACACGCCTACGGCATTCCGGTCGCCGGTTTCGTCACCCCGAACCCGGCGGTCGAACCCAGCCTCGCCGACCGCCGCAAACTCACCGGAACGCTGCGGAACCTGAAGATCAAAGCGGTCTTCCTGGAACCCAACCTGCGCGCCCGCTCGTCGACGCTCGTCGAGGTCGCGGCGGAGCAGGGCGTCGCGGTCTGCGACATCTACGGCGACGCCTTCGACGCCACCGTCCACACCTACGTCGCGATGATGCGCTTCAACGCCGACTCCCTCAGGACATGCCTCTCATGACACGAATCCTCGCCGTCCTCGCGGCCGTCCTGCTCATCGGCTCGCCGGCCTCGGCCGACCCGGGCGACGGGCTGTCCCAGAGTCTCGACCCGAGCCAGTCCGTGGCGACCGGCCCGGCGGTCCTGGAAGCCGGGCATGCCGACATCGGGCCACGCTATCGCGACGGCGCATGGTCGGTGCAGATCCACGACGATGCGACATCCCCGGCGGTCTGGCGCCATCCCGAGGAGGCGATCTTCCGGGTACGCGACACCGCACGCCAGCAGATCCCGGCCGACGACGCGTACGCGTTTCTGGGCGAGGCACCGGGCAGCGAGGTCTACGTGGTCCCGCAGACCCAGCAGGACGACGTCGTGTGGATCGGCTGGAACACCCAGGACCCCGGGGTGATGTCCGCGATCGACCGGGGCGTGACGATGACCCTGCGAGGTGTCCAGGGACCGGGCAGCCTCACCGTCTACCTGCAGTCGGGCAACCTCGGCGCGCCGCAGGTCCTGTGGGCCTCGGCCAAGCCGCAGGCACAGAGCATCTGGGCCGAGACGAACACGCACACCCACGCCAACTGGGTGTTCAGCAAGCCCGGCGCCTACCTGGTCGCCGTGGACGTCACCGCGGACCTGGCGGACGGCGGCACCATCGCGGCGAGCACGATCCTGCGGTTCGCGATCGGCGACACCACCGATCCGGCCGCAGCGCGCGCCGCGACCTATGCCGGCGATCTCCTGCCGGGCACGACACCGGCGGCGGCTCCGGCCACCACGGAAGCGACCACCGGTTCTCTCGTCGTCGCCGGTGGCGCGGCCGTCGCGGTGCTCGCCCTCGTCGTCCTGCTCGTCGCCCGCGGCGCGGCCGCCCGGCGGCGTGCCGAACGGGACCGGTCATGAACCCGGACGTGCTGACCCTGACCGGGGTGACCGTGCGGCTCGGCGGCCGGACCGCCCTCGAGGACGCCACCGTGTCGGTACGGCGCGGCGCGTTCACCGGGCTCGTCGGGCCGAACGGCGCAGGCAAGACCACCCTGCTGCGGGCCGCGCTCGGCCTCGTCCCGCTGACCGCCGGATCGGTGACGCTGTCCGGCGGCGGCGCGGGATACGTCCCGCAACGGCACGAGTTCGCCTGGGACTTCCCGGCGTCGGTGCAGGACGCCGTGATGAGTGGACTGGTCCGCCGGATCGGCCTGTTCCGGCGCCCCGGCGTGCGGCACTGGACGGCCGTGTGGGACGCGCTGGACCGGGTGCGCCTCGGTGAACTGCGGAAACGTCCGGTCGGTGAACTGTCCGGCGGACAGCGTCAACGGGTCCTGGTCGCGCGGGCCCTGGTGGTGGACCCCGCGGTGCTGCTCCTCGACGAGCCGTTCACCGGACTCGACATGCCGTCCCAGGACCTGCTCACCGGACTGTTCACCGCCCTGGCCCGGGAACGATCGGTCCTCATGGCCACCCACGATCTGAGCGCCGCGGCGTACACCTGCGATCGTTTGATCCTGATGAATCGCACCGTCGTGGGAGAAGGGCCGTTCGCGGACCTGAAAGACCCCGGCATCTGGATGCGGACGTTCCAGGTCGGCGCGGACAGCCACCTGCTCAAGACGCTCGGCCTCGTCGCCGTGGAGGCCTGACATGACACCCGTCGACTTCCTCGCCGACCTGGTCAACCCGGACCTGGCGTTCCTGCCCAAAGCCCTGGCCGTCGCGGTCATGGCAGCGATCATGTGCGGGGCGGTGGGCTGCTACGTGGTGCTGCGCGGCATGGCGTTCATCGGCGACGCGGTCGCCCACGCGGTCTTCCCCGGCCTGGCCGTCGCGTTCCTGCTCTCCGGCAGCCTGGTGGTCGGCGGCACGATCGCCGGCGTCGTCACGGCGCTGCTGGTGGCGGTCTTCTCGCAGAACCGGCGGCTCAAGGAGGACTCCGTCATCGGGGTGTTCTTCGTGGCGGCGTTCGCGCTGGGCATCGTGGTGATCTCCCGGGCGCCGGGGTACGCCGGATCCCTGCAACAGTTCCTGTTCGGCTCGATCACCGGCATCCCGGACCGGGACCTGTACGTGGTCGGAGGCACCGGACTCGCGCTGCTGCTCGTGATCGTGCTCCTGCACAAGGAGTTCGTCGCCGTCAGCCTGGACCGGGAGACGGCCCGCGCGCTCGGGCTGCGGGTGTTCCAGCTCGACCTGGTGCTGTACGTGCTGGTCACCCTTGCGGTGGTGATGGCGGTGCAGACGATCGGCAACATCCTGGTGCTCGCGCTGCTGGTGACACCGGCCTCCACGGCCCGGCTGCTCACCGACCGGCTACCGGCCATGATGCTGCTCGCCCCGGCGATCGGCGCCGGATCCGCCCTGGTCGGGCTCTATCTCTCGTGGTCCTGGGACCTGCCGGTCGGCGGCACGATCGTGCTGGTCCTGACCGCGGTGTTCCTGACGGCGTACCTGTTCGCACCCCGGCACGGTGTCGTCATGCGGACTCTCGAATGAGGTGTGTCCGCCGCCCCGACGGCGGTATGAAGGCGGGGTGAGCGAAGAGACGCTACCGGGCGGCAACACTGTCGGAGCTGTGCGGATCGGGGACGTCGTCCACAAGGAGGCCTCACCGTGGACGCCCACCGTGCACGCGCTGCTGCGGCACCTGGAGGACGCCGGTTTCGAGGGTGCGCCACGACCACTCGGGTTCGACCGGCAGGGCCGGGAGATGCTGAGCTACCTGCCCGGCGAGGTGATCGGCGACCGGCTGCCGTGGCCCGGCTGGGCCTTCACCGACGACATGCTGGTGCAGGTCGGGCAGTGGCTGCGCCGGCTGCACGACGTGACCGCGCAGTTCCGGCCACCGGCGCGGGAACAATGGTTCGCCGGGGCGGCGTGGAAACCCGGCATGATCGTCGGCCACCAGGACGCGGCGCCCTACAACGCGGTGGTGGACGACGGCCGGCTGGTCGGCTTCTTCGACTGGGACACGGCGGGCCCGTCCACCCGTGAGTTCGACCTGGCGTTCACCGCCCTGTCGTGGGTGCCGCTCTACACCCCGCCGGCGGCCGCGGTCCTCGGCTTCCACGAGCCCGGCGACCGGTCCCGGCGGCTGCACCTGCTGCTCGACGCGTACGGATACTCCGGTGACCGGCCGGCCCTCAGCGCCGTGCTGATCCGGCGGGCCCGGCGGCAGGCCGCGGTGATGCGCAGCATGGCCGACGCGGGTGATCCGGCCGCCATCGCGCTGCTGCCGGTCGCCGACAACCTGGAACGCTCCGCCGCCGACCTGGAAGCCCTGCCGGCCGCCTTCTGGCACCGGTGACCCGGATGTCCACGGTCGACACCGCCGGCCTGCTGGCCGCCTACGACGCGCGGATGCGGATGCCGTCGGGCGCGGCACCGCCGGGGCTGGTCTACGAGCGGGACGGTCCGCTGCTGCGCATCGTCGGCGGGCCGGTGGGGCGGATCCGGGCGCCACGCGACGTCGGCGTCACCGGCGCCGCCCTCGACCGCCTCATCATCCGCCAACGCGACTACTTCCGGGACCGCGGCGAAGGCGTCGAGTGGAAACTGCGCTCCCATGACCTGCCCGCCGACCTGCCCGGACGGCTGACCGCGGCCGGTGCCGTCGCGGCCGGGCCGTCGGCTGTGCTCCTCGGGTACGCCGACGAGGTGGCCACCGTGCCGGTGCTGCCCGACGGGGTGACGCTGCGGCGCGTGACCGGCGACGACGACCTGCGCCGCGTCGCCGACCACCAGACCCGGGTGTGGGGGTTCGACTGCTCGTGGGTCGCGGCGGATCTGAGCGCCCGGATCGCGTCGGCGCCCGGCGAGGTGACCGTCCTGGTCGCGGAGGTCGACGGTCACCTGGTCTGTACGGCCTGGTCGGTGTACGAGCCGGGCACCGAGTTCGTCGCCCTGCTCGGCGGCACGACCGTGCCGCGGTGGCGGGGGCGTGGCCTCTATCGCGCGCTGCTCGCGGCCCGGGCCCGCGAGGCCGCCGACCGCGGATTCCCGCTGCTGCACGTGGACGCGTCGTCGGACAGCGCGCCGATCCTGCGGCGGTGCGGCTTCCACGAGATCACCACGTCCACCCACTACGAGTGGGCCGTGCACTGAGCCCGGTGCATTCGTCGCCGGTTGGTCGATGGGGTTCAGGTCGGCCGCCACCAGCCCCGGAGACGAGGGTTCCCCGCATGTCGTCGCCGAGGTCGCCGACCTGCCGTGATCGCGGGTCCGGGCAGGGTGCTGCGCCCCAGCAACTTGCGTGGACGGTGCCCGAGTGGGCGGTCAATGCGGTCGCAGGTGTTGCCCGTGGCCCGCTAACCTCATGCGGTGATCACCCTGACGCCGGTGGTGGAGCGATGGTTCGCCGACTGCCCGTTCTGGCCGGCCGAGCAGACCGGCTTCACCGTCGCGGTTCCGCGCACGCCGACGTCGCAGCAGGTGGGGGCGGTGGTCTGGGCGTTGATCGGCCGCGCTGTGACCGCCGATGATGTCTCGATCACCGCGGCGAACGCCGCCGAGGCGATCGACGGGTATCTGGCCTGTGCCGACGAGGATTACGCGCCGGGTGGGTTGCGGGTGCGCGACGGTGACGTCGTCATCGACCCCGGCTGCTGCGTCGGCCTCGACGAATGGCGCGACTGGCTGCGCGTGATCGACGGCGCGGTGATCGACCTCGGCCATGACCCGGATCCGCTGATCGAGCACCGAGGGCCGGTGATCCGAGTGTGGAAGGACTGCGGCCAACGGTCCTTCGGGCAGGTTCCCGGCCCGGACGAACCACATGTGGACGTCCCGCGCCACGTTCTGCCGAACTTGCTGGGCGCGGTTCAGCAGGATCTCGCCGGTTTCCTGACCGCCCTGCGTCCCTGGGTGCAGGGCATCCGCGCCGATCTGGCGGATCCGCTGGTGGCGGCCGTGGACCGGCGCCTGCAGATCAGCGCGCCTCTCGGCATCTGATCGACTTCCTCACGTCTGGCGGACACCTTCCCGTCGGTTCGCCCCGGTAGAACTTGAAGGGTCAACGAGCGGAAGGGGCGGAATGTATCTGTCGGACGGGGCGCGACGTGCGCGCCGAGTGGCCTGGCTCGCGGCCGCCGTGGTCTGGGCCGGCCTGTTGCTGCTGCCGTGGTGGCCGATGGACTTCGGCGACCCGTACTTCATGCAGTATCGCCTCGATGCGATCGAACGCTACCGGGAGTACGGCGACGACTGGTGGGACGTGGTTCCCTACGGCTACTACCAGGCGGGATATCTGCTTCACATGGCGGCCGTGGTCGCGATGCCGCTGCTGGTGGCGCGGCGTGGCTGGCATTGGCCGGCCGGCATCGTGGTGCTGCTGGCCAGCGTGTGGGAGTTCATCGCGGTGGTGCCGTACAGCCTGATCAATACGACAGTGGTCCCGTACCTGCCGATGGTTGCCGGAGCGGCGCTGATGGCATCGTGGTTGATCGTCCGCAACGGCGTCGAGGACAGCGTCATGGCTCCGGCGAGGGGCTGACCGCACCCGGTTTTCGCGGCGCCGTCCCGTCCCGGCGTCGCTCCGTCCCGGCGCCGTCCCGTCCCGCTGGCGGGCCGACGCCGGCTGCTCGCCGGCGGGTAGGTGAGTCGCGATTGATCAACACCGTGTCGTGGGTGACGAGCCGGCCTGCGAGCTACCCCGCAAGGCGGTCAGTCGTCGCCTTATGGCTGCCGGGCGGAGTTGAGCGTGGCGGGCCGTCGCCCATGGCACTGCCCGCCACGCTCGGCCGACCACCGATGACGGCTCGGAATCGCCAGCCGTCGTTTGCGGTCGTTTTCGGCTCACGGATGGACCACGGCTGACGGCTGAGTCGGGCGAGCCGTCGACCACGGCTGCCCGCAGGGCGAAACGCAGCCGCCGGCGACGGCCCGGGGGTTGCCGGCCGTCGGTCATGGTCGTCTTCGGCTCATCGACGGACCGTGGCCGACGGCCGGGCATTCCGGGCGTCTTCGACCTGGCGCTGTTCACGTTCGGGCCGTCCGGTCCGCCGCCGATGACGGCCTCCGCGCTACCGCGGTCTTGGCCGACGTGCGGAGTGTGCCAGGGTGGAGGAGACCCGGATCGGTTCGCCGCCGAGCGATGAGTTCTGACGCCGTCGGGGGTCTGAAATCCGGAGGCCGATGGCGGCACGACGTGAAGTCGCGGTTCGGTGTCCGGCTTTTCGAACTCGTGACGAAAGGTTGCGGAATGACGGTTATCGCCAGCTTCTGTATGTCGCTGGACGGCTTTGTGGCTCGTCCGGACAACAGTGTGGGCCCCCTGTTCGACTGGTATTCCCGTGGTGATGTCGAGGTGCCGATGGCCGGCTACCCGATCACCTTCCGGGTCTCCGCGGCCAGCGCGGACTACCTGCGCGCCCAGACCGACCTGGCCCGGAGCAGTGCCTTCGTGTGCGGCCGCCGGGTCTTCGACCACACGGGCGGGTGGGGTGGCAACCCGCCCGGCAACGGCCGCGCGTTCGTGATGACCCACCGCGAACCTCCCGCGGACTGGCCGGCTGAGCGGCTCGCACCGTTCACTTTCGTCCCCGACGGTGTCGAGAGCGCGATCAACCAGGCCAAGGCTGCCGGAGACGGCAACGTCAGCGTGTCCGGCCCCGCGGTCGCCCAGCAGTGCCTCAACGCCGGGCTGTTGGACGAGATCCGCATCGACCTGGTGCCGGTGTTCCTCGGCGAGGGGATCCCTTACTTCGCGAACATCGACAACGACGGCGCCGAACTCGAACGCGTCGAGGTCGTCGAAGGTGACGGCGTCACACACCTGCGGTATCGCGTGCATTACCGCTGACCGGGGACCCTGGTGATGAACGGTTTCGTGACCGGCAGCCCCTACCCGACCGCCCTACCCGGCCGGCCTTGCCTGAGGCGGTTGGGCCAGGCGCAGCAGGTCGTCGCCCTCGGCGCGGTACATCAGCTTCGACGGCATGTGCAGGTCGCCCAGGCGGCGATAGAAGCGGCGCGCCTCGACGTTGTCGGCGTCGGTCGACCATTCCATGCGGCTGCAGCCGGTGCCGACCGCTATGGCGCCGAGCCGGGCCATCAGGGCGGTGCCGACGCCGTGTCTGCGGAACGGCTCGCGGACGTACAACTCCTTCAGGAACAGCGACTTGGTGATCCCGGCGGCCGGCCACAGGAAGCTGTAGCTGGCGAAGCCGCGGACCACGCCGTCACCGTCGGCGGCCAGCAGCACCCGGGCGGCGGGTCCGTCGCTGAACAGCAGGGAGGCGATCTGGCGTTCCCACTCGTCGCGGGGTGGGAGTTCGTCGGCGCCGTAGAAGCGTTCCACCTCGGCCAGCAGTGCGGCCACGGCCGGGAGGTCGTCGGCGGTCGCATGCCGGTAGCGGTTCACCGAAGATCCCGAGGCAGATCAAGAGCAGTCCATGATGGTACGAGACGCCGACGCGTACCGTGGCTGCGGCGCGGGTGCGGGAGTTGCCGGTCGGGTTCCACAGCTTCCAGGATGGCCGCCGGATGCGGTGGCGGGCCGTCGCCGGGCCGGTCGACACCGATCGTGGCGCCACCGAGGGAGAGTGGCTCGGCCGGGTGTGCGGGCAGCACCGCCGGGCGTGCGGGCACCAGCACCGGGTGTGTCCTCCGGCCGCCCACCTGCCGGGTCAACACGACACGAGGTGGGCTGCCAGACGGTGACGCAGATGGGCGCGGCAGGTCGGCCACTCCGCCGCGATGATCGAGAACATCGCGGAGTCGCGGAGCAGGCCCTCCTCGCCCGGCGCCCACGACCGGGACCAGCGCCGCAGGACGCCCTCGAAGGTGGCGCCGGTCGCGGCCAGGGCGGCCCGGGCCCGGGCGTTACGGGCGTCCGTCTTCAGGTCGACGCGTTGCACGTTCCACTGTTCGAAGGCGTTCGTGAACAGCAGCAGTTTGGCCTCGGCGTTGATGCCGGTGCCCTGCGCGGAGGCGGACAGCCAGGTGAAGCCGACCTCGACGGCGACCAGGTCGCCGGTGTCCGGCTGGTAGCGCGGATCCCAGTAGGCGGTGGCACCGACGGCCCGGCCGGTCGCCGCGGAGATCTGTGCGTACGGGGCGAGCCGCCCGGTCGCGGCGCGCCCGAGTTGTTCGTCGATGTAGGCGTACACCTGGGCGGGGGTGGGCACCCAGGTCCACCCGTAGGAGTCGCGGTTCTCGGCGACGGCGGCCCGCAGGTCGGGGGCGTGCCGGTGGGCGAGCGGTTCGAGGCGGACGAGGGCGCCGTCGAGGGCAGGGCCGGGCAGGATCACGCGAACTCCAGGGTCGTCGCTTGTCCGGCGGGGCTGCCGGACCTGGTCATCACCCGGAGCACCCACCCACGACAGGGGTTGCCGGCCAGCAAGCCGGGGCTTGACGCTGGCACTCGTGACCCGCCAGACCCTACCGGACGGGGATGGGGCGTGTTCAGCGCGTACACCCGAACGAGATTTTAATGATTCGGTCTGATATTTCGGGCAATGGCCGGAAATAGGGTCGGCATCGAGTACGCCTACGCTGGCACCGTGTTCGCTTATGAAACAGGTTCGGGTACGCCGCTGGTGCTGCTGCACGGATTCGGCCTGGACCATCGCAGCCTGCTGCCGCTGGAGCCGACGTTCACGGGTTCGGGGTGGCGGCGTGTCTACCTCGACCTGCCCGGCGCGACCGGAACCCCGGCAGGGGATGTGACCAGCTCGCAGCAGGTCGCCGACGCGGTCGTGGACGAGATCCGCGCGCGTCTCGGCGACACGCCGTTCGCCGTGCTGGGCTGCTCGTTCGGCGCGATGATCGCCCGCCACGTCGCGCACGAGCTCCGCCCGCAGGTCCTCGGGCTCGCCACCCTGGTCGGCGTCTTCGTCGCCCGGCGCAGCGAACGGACCCTGCCACCCCGGACGGTGCTGCGAACCGATCCGGAGATCGAACCGCTGCTCGGTGCGTCCATCGGCCACTACCGGGAGGACGCCGTGGTGGAGTCCACGGACGACGCGGAGACGTTCCTGAAATACCTGCTGCCGGGCATCGACGGCGCCGACCAGGAGGCGCTGGCACGGATCGCGCACGACTACACCCTGGACCGGGAACCCGAGGACGCCCACCCCGAGCCTTTCACGCAGCCGGCCCTGCACGTCACCGGCCGGCAGGACGACGTGGTCGGTTACGCCGACGCGTGGCGCCGCGTCGAGCACTATCCGCGGGCGTCGTTCGCGACCCTGGACGCCGCCGGTCACAACCTCGTCTCCGAACAGGGCGGCCTGTGCTCGGCCCTGATCGCCGACTGGCTGCGCCGCATGAGGGGTCACGTCTCGAGCAACTGCCGGACGATGTAGCCGCCGACGGAGGCCGCGGCTACCAGGAACGACACGCCCACCGCGGTGGTGGCCGCGCGCCGGGCCCGTTTGCCGAGCCAGGCGGCCATGACCAGCCCACCGCCGAACGGCAGCCCGAACTTCAGGAGAAGCTCGCCCGCCATGGTGAGCGCCTCCAGAGCGCCGAGGCCGATCGACACTGCCATGACGGCCAGGCCGCCGACCAGCAACCGGGCGCGGAGAGGGCGCCAGGCTTGCCACCCCCGCCGCGGTTCCCGCCAGAGCAGGGCGAGGGCCACACACGTGGCGACGGTGCCGACCAGAGCGAGGATGGCCGACTGCGCCACCCAGTCCGCCATCTCGGTCTGGGTCGGGGTGATGGCGTCCGCGCCGGCGGCGTTGAACACGTCGCGGATGCCCACCGTGCCGTGTCCGGCCAGGTGAGCGGCGCACACCGTGACCGCCGCCGCCGTGGGCCGTCGCAAGCCGGGGAACAGCGCCACCGTCAGGCCGCCGCCGATCAGGCCCAGAACACCGAGCCAGAGTACGGACGACCAGTACGGCTCGGGGGCCAGGAACAGGACGGCGGCGGCTGGTACCGCGCAGAGCACGAGCACGGCTCCCGCCACGGTGGTCGTGACACGACGTTGCATGCCATCCTCAACGCGTCACCTCGTGACGGGTGTCGTCCGGTCCCCGAGGATGGCATCGTCCCTTTCGGGTAGTTCGGGAACGGCCAGCTACAAATGGCACGGTCCCGAAACGTCAGCGGGACGAGGCCGCCAAAACCTGCGTGGCGCGGTCGGCCACGGTCGCGTCGACGACCAGGTCGTAGTGGTCCGGGCGGAGCCGGCCCGGCACACCGGCGGGGCGGCGGCCCAGCGCCATGCCGTACCCGATCAGGCCGATCGCAGCACCCGAGGCGGTGCCGGTGGCGGCGGCGGCCAGGGCGATCCGGGTGTCGTCGTCGTGGTTCGGCACCACCAGCTCGAAGGAGGTCAGCAGGTGCCCGACCAGGATGCCGACGAGCAGCCCGAGCAGTCCGCCCCGCACGGCCGGCCGGCGGGCGGTGACGGCGGGCGCCTCGTGGCTGCCGCAGGCGACGATGGTGGCGCTGTCCTGCGGGATGCCGCCCTCGGTGAGCCGGGCGGACGCCCGCGCGGCGGTGGAGAAGTCGGCCGCGGTGGCGACGACGCGGCGCGGGCCGTCGGTGTCGTGGTTCATGAGCACTCCTTCCGGCTGCCTGAGTGTCCATTCGTACCCGGATTCGCGGCCATCGCCATCGGGAGCAGCGGAAACGTCATGTGAGTGACATATTGTGACGGAGCACGTCGAATTCGCAGCCGGGCGCGTCCGGGTCGAAGCCGTGTTCGATCAGCCAGCGCGACGCGGTCAGGCTGCGCAGGGCCCACCAGGCGCGGATCACCTCCCGGTCGGCGCCGGGGCCGTACCCGGTGAGTAGGTCGTCCAGGCGTTCCTCGTGGCCGAGGGTGAGGATGGCGAGGTCGAACATGGCGTCGCCGGGGGCCGCCTCGGACCAGTCGATGACCCCGGTGACCTGGTCGCCGTCGACGAACACGTGGGTGATCTGCAGGTCGCCGTGGACGAACACCGGCTGCCACGGCCGGAGTGCGGCCTCGGCGATCGCCCGGTTGTGCCGGATCACCTCGGTGGGCAGCACGGCGTTGGCGAGCAGCCACGCGCATTCGGTGTCGAGTTCCGCCGCCACGTCGTCGAGCCGGGTGCCCGGCCAGGGCGGCAGGGGCGCGTCGTGCAGCGTGCGGACGGCGGCGCCCGTGGCGGCCCACGCCGCCGGTGACGCGGGGGACGGTTCGCCGAGGACGCCGAGCGCGGTGCCGGGGACGGCGGCGACGGCGAGCACGGGTGGCTGGTGCCAGAGGACCGGCGGGGTCGGGATCGGCGCCATGGCCATCGCGCGGACCTCGACGGCGGCGTGCGCCGGATCGCCGTCGACCTTCAGGAACACGTCGCCGACGCGCAGCGTGGCCCGCTGCCGGTGGGCGACGACGACCTCCACCTCGTCCATACCGCCATGATGGCCGGGCCGTCCGCCGGCCGCACGCCGTTATCGGCGGTGCCAGGAGCGCAGAGCGGTGGCCGCGTCCTCGGGGGAGAGGCCACCCCGTTCGACGTGGAGGTTCTGCAGGAACCGGATCGCGGCGCCGACCTCACGCCCGGGCGGGATGCCGAGGATCCGCATGACGTCCGCCCCGGTGAGGGGCACCGGAACGCCGGGCAGCCGGCTGTACACGGCGCGTTCGGCTGCCACGCGTTCGGCAGCAGCCCGCTCGGCCGCCCGTTCGGCCTCCCGCGCCGTGTTCCAGTCGTCCCACGTCGCGTACTGCCGGGCCTCCAGAGAGTACGGCCGCCAGTCCTCGTGCTCGCGTTCGTCGCCGAACCCCACCTCGTCGAACAGGTCGAGATGGCCGGATTCCACGACGACACCGAGCCGGGCCAGCACGGCGTTGACCGGCCACTCGTGCCGGGGACCGGTGAAGTCCCGGGTGTACGACGGACCCCAGATCCGCCGTCCGTCGCGCCACAGCGACGCGGTCTGGTCCCCGTCGCCCCCGGAGAAGTCCACCTCGACCTGACCGATCAGCGCGGCGTGCGACCACTCGGCCATCGCCTCTTCCGGGTACGCCCCGCGGCTCTGCGACACCAGCCAGGAGGGGAACGGGACGAAGCCCATCCGCTGCCGGAGCGGGACGACCGACGGCCGGACCTCCTCCGGGACGACGCTCCGGAGCAGGTCGAACGGGCCTACTGCCGCATTCAGGCGATAGGACATCGGGCCTCCACGGGTACGCGTTCGCGACGACCGTTCTGACCGGCGTGCATGTCGCGGTGTACGGCTGGAACACTTGCGCGATGATCACGACGATAGCGGCGGGTCTCCTGTTGTCGGCACTGGCGTCGCCGGACTCCGTCTGCGGGGTCGGCGACGACCGGTTGCGGGAGATGTCCGGGCTGGTCACGATCGCCGACGGCTATGTGACGGTCAACGACAGCACGACCAAGAACAAGCGCCGGGACATCTTCTTCCTGGACGCCGACTGCGAGGTGGAGCGGACGGTGGCGTACCCGTCGAAGCCGGTCGACACCGAGGACCTGGCGGTGGCGCCGGACGGCACCCTGTGGGTGGCTGACATCGGCGACAACGACGCGGCCCGCGCGACCGTCGGGCTGTGGCGGCTGGCACCGGGCGCCGAGGAGCCGGAGCTGTTCGCGATGCGGTACCCGGACGGGGCGCACGATGCGGAGACGCTGGTGCTGAACGGCGACGGGACACCGATCATCGTCACCAAGGACAAGGCCGGGGCGCGGGTCTACACGGTGGACGGCGCGCTCGCCGACGGTCGCCTGCGCGCGGCGGGGGAGTTGTCGATTCCGGTCACGACGACGAGCAACCCGCGCGGCGCCGACGGCCGGCTCGTGCTGACCGGCGGCACGAACTCGCCGGACGGCGCCAAGGTGGCGATCCGGACCTACGCCGACGCCTTCGAGTACCCGGTGGCCAACGGCGACGTGCTGGCGGCGCTGACCACCGGCACGCCGCAGGTCACCGCGCTGCCGGACGAGCCGCAGGGCGAGTCGATCGCCTACTCGCGGGACGGGACGTACCTGCTCACGGTCTCGGAGTGGAGCGACGACAACGAGGATCCCGAGATCCTGCGGTACGCGTCGAAGCTCGCCCCGACCCCGGCGGCCGGCTCCTCGCTCCCGGTGGGCTCCTCGCTCCCGGCCGTCCCGATCGCCGGCGGCGTGATCGTTCTCGGACTACTCGGCGGCTGGCTGCTATGGCGCCGGTTCCGCTGAGCCGGTCGGCGGGCTTTGGGAAAGTCGTTGGCCGGGGTCGCCCGACGGTTGATCATCATGACGAGAGTCGGCGAGAGGGAGCATCACCATGAGGCAGGCGCGACGTCTGAAGAGCATCCGGTACGACCTTCGCGGTCCCGTCCTGCGGCGGGCGCAGGAACTCGAAGCCGTCGGGAACCGGATCATCAAGCTGAACCTGGGCAACCCGGCGCCCTGGGGGCTGAGCACTCCGGAACCGATCGTGGCGCACGTGGTGCACAACCTCGGCGCCGCGCAGGGTTACAGCGACGCGCGGGGCATCTACTCGGCCCGGGTCGCGGTGGCGCAGTACTACCAGAGTCAGGGCGCGACCGACATCCAGCCGGATGACGTGATGCTCGGCAACGGGGTCTCCGAGCTGATCACGATGGGTCTGCAGGCGCTGCTCGACAACGGTGACGAGGTCCTGGTGCCGAGTCCGGACTACCCGCTCTGGAGTGCCGCGGTGACGCTCTCCGGTGGCCGGGCCGTTCACTACCGCTGCGACGAGAGCGCCGGGTGGATGCCCGACCTGGAACACCTCGCGGCGCAGGTCACCGAGCACACCCGGGCCATGGTCATCATCAACCCGAACAACCCGACCGGTGCGGTGTACGACCGGGAGACGCTGCTCGGCATGATCGAGATCGCCCGCCGGCACGGTCTGCTGATCTTCGTCGACGAGATCTACGACAAGATCGTGTACGACGGTGCCCGCCACCACACCCTCGCCGCCCTCGCCGACGACGTCCCGATCGTCAGCCTCGGCGGACTGTCCAAGACCTACCGCGCCGCCGGATTCCGCTCCGGCTGGCTGGCGCTGAGCGGGTTCGCCGCCGGTGACAACGACTACTTCGACGGGCTGCAGCTGCTGGCCAACATGCGACTGTGCCCGAACGTCCCGGCGCAGCACGCGATCCAGACGGCCCTCGGCGGCTACCAGAGCATCGAGGCGCTGATCAAGCCCGGCGGCCGCCTCCACGAGCAGCGCGACCTGGCCTGGCGGGAGCTGACGGCGATCCCGGGTGTCGACTGCGTCCGGCCCGACGGCGCGCTCTACCTGTTCCCCCGCCTCGACCCGGCGATCTACAAGATCCACGACGACGAGCAGCTGGTCTTCGACCTGCTGGAACAGCAACATGTGCTGCTCTCGCACGGCACCGGCTTCAACATCGACAAGCCGCACCACCTGCGCCTGGTGTTCCTGGCGGACCCCGAGGTGCTCAGCGAGGCCATCAGCCGTCTCGGCGTGTTCCTCGCCGGTTATCAGCAGTGACGTCCTCTCCGTCCTGAAGGAACGGAGCTTCCCCCGGTCCGATGCACGCCCCGTTCGCCCGCATCGGTCAGCGCCTCCTCGCCCTCGCCGCCGTGATCCGGCACGACACCGACATCGGCGCACCCCACCCACGATCACTCATCGCCCACGACCATTGACCGGCAACGATTCAGGACTCGATCATCTAGGATCGTCGTCCATGGATCATCGGCGCCTGGGACGCAGCGGCCTGTACGTCAGTGAGATCACCTACGGCAACTGGCTGACCCACGGCGAACTCGTCGGCAGGGAGGCGGCGCTGGCCTGCATCCGGGCCGCACTGGACGCCGGGATCTCGACGTTCGACACCGCCGACGTCTACGCGCAGGGCGCCGCCGAGGAGGTGCTCGGCGAGGCGCTGCGCCCGGTGCGCCGGTCCTCGGTGGAGATCGCGACGAAGGTGTGCCTGCCGACCGGCGACGGGCCGAACGACCGGGGACTGTCCCGCAAACATGTCATGGAGTCGTGTCACGCCTCGCTGCGGCGGCTCGGCACCGACTACGTCGACGTGTACCAGGCGCACCGCTTCGACGACCGGACCCCGCTGGACGAGACACTGATCGCCTTCGACGATCTCGTACGCCAGGGCAAGGTCCTCTATCTCGGCGTCTCCGAGTGGACCGCCCCGCAGATCCGGGAGGCGCTCGACCTCGCCGAGGGGATGGGGTTGCGCAGCCGGATCGTCGCGAACCAGCCGCAGTACAACATGCTGTGGCGGGTCATCGAACCGGAGGTGCTGCCGCTGTGCCGGGAGGCGGGCATCGGCCAGGTGGTGTTCCAGCCGCTCGCCCAGGGGGTGCTGACCGGTAAGTACCTGCCCGGCCGGCCGCCGCCGCAGGGGTCGCGGGCCGCCGGCGCCGGCCGGGCGCCGCGGTTCATCGGCCGGGTGCTCGGCGACGAACTCCTCGACCGGGTGCGGCTGCTCCGGCCGATCGCCGACGACGCCGGGCTGTCCATGGCCCAGCTCGCGATCGCCTGGACGCTGCGGCAGGACGGCGTCACCTCGGCGATCATCGGGGCGACCCGCCCGGAGCAGGTCACCGAGAACGCCGCCGCGTCCGGTGTCCGCCTCACCGACGACGCGCTCGCCGCGATCGACGAGGTGCTCGGTGACCTGGTGGACCGCGATCCGGCCAAGACCGCCCGGATGATGTCGGTGAAGGCGTCCTGGAGCCGCGGCGACAAGTAGAACACCGCCGGTCAGCGTCCGCGTCCCGGCCGGGACGCGGCGAGCAGCACCAGCAGGCAGGCCCCGCCGACCGGGATCCGGGATCAGCGCGCGCTGGTGACGTCCGCCTCATTGCGGTTTGGGCCCTTAATGCCGGGGAACTGCCGGGTCCTTGTCAGGTTTGGGAAGGATCCCCGGTGGATATTGATGCCCTTCTTGTCGGTGTTGAGGGCCGGGCCCGGCTCCACGGACGCCGCCACAGCCTGCGGATGGTCACCGGGGTGCTGGGTGCACTCGCCGACGTCCTTCCGGAGCGGGCGTCGGAGCTGCTCAGCCCGCACCTGCCCGCCGAGCTCCGTGCCGGGCTGTCCGGGCGGGCCCGGGTCGAGACCCCGGCGTCCTGCCGCGCTTTTCTCGACCGGGTCACCGCGATCCTGTACGTGGAGCAGCCGGACAACGCGTTCCTGGCCCGCGTGGTGCTGGAACACCTGAACGCGGCGCTTCCGGTGATCAGCCCGGCGGCGTTCGCCCACCTGGTCGCCGCCGATCTGCGCCCGCTGCTGCTGGCCGGGCGGCCCGCCGTGGTCCGCAATCAGCCCGCCGCCGGGGCGCTGACCGGCCGGATCCGGGTGCCCGCTCTGGTGCCGGCGCCCCGCAAGCAGCCGGCCTGACGCGGTTCAGGGTTCGGCCCGCAGGGCGAGGGTGGCGTGCACCTGGGCGAGCTGGGTGGTGGCGGTGAGCATCGCCAGGTCGGCGCCGGGAACGTACGGCTCCTCGGAGTGATCGTCCTCGTTGATGTTGGTGTGGTAGTCGACGAGGCAGATCTGGTAGAGACGTTCGGCTTCGGCGGTGAGTTCGGCGGCACGGGCGGCGTGCTCCTCGGGAGTCATGCTGATCATGGTGCCATCCCGGGCGGGGGGCTCCGCCGGCTCAGGGCTGCGCCAGGATGTCCAGCATGCCCACGATCTCGAGGACCCGCCGGACGACCGGTTGCGGGTCGACGGCGCGGAACCGGATCCCGTGCTGGGCGGCCACGCCGAATCCCTCGTCGAGGACGGCGATGCCCGACGAGTCGCAGAACGTCACGCCCGCGAGGTCCACGGCGATCTCGGTGACCCCGGGGGTGTCGAGGGCTTGCCGGACGGCCCGCTGCACGTCGTCCGCGGTCGCCATGTCGATCTCGCCCGACACGCGTATCCGGACGGTGCCGCCGGCGACGGGATCAGTAGTGACGATCATCGGGGGACCACAACCTCACGGTCTTCAACTCTGAACATCTGTTCGAGAGCTGACAATAGTGTCACCCGGCGGCGGAGTCCGTGATCCGGTCCAGCCAGTCGGCGAGCAGGGCGATCTCCGCCGGGCTGAGGACCGTGACGTCGGGGAGCGCGGCCCGCATCGTGACGGCCGCGGTGGCCGGACCGGACGGTCCGGCCGGCTGTGCGTCCAGCAGGATCGTGCCGCAGACCGCCTCCCAGGCAAGCTCGGCGAGGGTTTCGTCGCGCTGGTCCTCGGGCTGGTCGATGAGGGCGAACACGACTCCGGTGCCGGCCGCGTGGATCAGGTCGACGGCGCGCTGCTCGGGCACCCGTAGGCGGCCGGCCCGGGCGACGCGCCGCACCCGCTGCCGCAGCACGGACGTGCCGGCGTCCACGGTGGCCTGCCCGGCCGGGGTGCGCCGGGTCGTGTGCATGAGCCGGAACAGGGCCGGGTTGGCCAGGCCGAACCCGACGTGCAGATCCCAGCCGGCGCGCAGGTCCGTGACCGGTTCACCGCCGGCGTCGACGACGGGCTTCTGCGCGACGTAGCTCGCGAAGCCGTGCTCGGCGACCGCCTCGAGCAGCCCGTTCTTGTCCCCGAAGAGACGGTAGATCGACGGCGCCTGGACGCCGGCCGCGAGCGCGACCGAGCGGGTGGTCACCGCCTCGGGGCCTTCGGTGGCGAGCAGATGCGCGGCGACGTCGACCAGCCGGGAGCGTACGAGATCACGGGCCGGCGGTGCGGTGGGCTCCTTCACGTTTCCAACGTTAGCGGCTCCTTGCTATCGCTGAGTTTCCAGTGTTAGCGTTTTGCTGATATCAGCGATAACAACCAGGGAGTGCCGCATGATCGTCATCACCGGAGCCACCGGCGCCCTGAACGGCGCCACCGTCGACCGCCTCCTCGACCTCGTCCCCGCCACGGACGTCGCCGTCGTCGCCCGCGACGTGACGAAGGCCCGGCGGTTCGCCGACCTGGGCGTGACCGTGCGCCACGGCGACTACGCCGACCCGGCCTCGCTCCCCGGCGCGTTCGACGGCGCCGACCAACTGCTGCTCGTGTCGTCGAGCGACCCGGGCGCCGACGCCGTGGCCCTGCACCGCACCGCGATCGACGCGGCCGTCGCCGCCGGGGCCGGCCGGATCCTCTACACCAGCCACCAGAACGCGGTCCTCGAAACACCCTTCAAGCCCGGGCGCGACCACGCCGCCACCGAACGGCTGCTCGCCGAGTCCGGCCTGCCCTGGACGTCCCTGCGCAACGGGTTCTACCTGCACAGCCTCGCCTGGCTGGCCGGACCGTGGCGGGAGACCGGCGTGATCAGCGTGCCCGGCGACGGCCCGGTGTCGTGGACCTCCCGCGACGACGCCGCCGCGGCCGCCGCCCAGATTCTGGCCTCGAACGGCAAGTACGACGGCCCCACCACGATCACCGCGACCAGCGCCCCGACGTTCGCGGAGATCGCCGGGATCGCGTCCGAGGTCACCGGCCGCACCATCACCCTGGACATCCTGGACGACCAGGACTGGCTCGCCGCCCAGATCGCCGGCGGCACCCAGGAGTTCATGGCGCGCTTCGTCCTCGGCTTCTACCAGGCGGCCCGGCGTGGCGACTTCGCCGGCGTGGACCCGCTGCTCGGCACACTCCTCGACGGTGAGCCGGCCACGGTCCGCGACTTCCTCAGCCGCTGACGGTCAGGACGCCACGATCACCGCGTACGGCGGCTGCAGGTCGACGACCGCGGACCGGCGCAGGCCGGCCCGGGAGAGCAGGTCGTCGAACTCGGCCAGGGTGCGCTCCCGGCTGCCGGTCATGGCGAGCATGGCGATGTCCATCAGCGGCGCGATCCCGGACGGCCGGTCGGCGATCACGATCTCGGTGATGACGATGCGGCCGCCCGGGCGCAGGGCGTCCCGGCACGTCGTCAGGATGCGGACACAGTCGTCGTCGGACCAGTCGTGCAGGACGGTCTTCAGCAGCAGGATGTCGCCGTCCGGGACCGCGGTGAAGAAGTCGCCGGCCACCGCGGTGAACCGGCTGCTCAGGCCCGCCTCGTCGGCGGCCGCCCGGGCGCCCGCCATCGCGTGCGGCAGATCCAACACGGTCGCGCGTAGATCGGGGTGCCGGGCCAGCAGGGCCAGCGCGAACGACCCGTGCGCCCCGCCGACGTCGACCACCGTGCGCGCGCCGGTCACGTCGAGCGCCGCCACCGCCTCGCTGATCACCGGCGCGGACATGCTCGTCATCGCGGCGCCGAACAGCGCCCCCTCGTCCGGGTGCGCGGCCAGATAGTCGAAGAACGGCATGCCCAGGGCCTGCCGGGTCTGCTCCTCGCCACTGCGGATCGCCTCCGGGATCCGCGCCCAGCTCAGCCACATGCACGGGCTGGACTGCGCGGCCGCCATGTCCCGCAGCGACATCGGCGCGTCCCGGTGCAGCACGGCCAGGACCGGGGTGATGGCGAAGCCTTTCTCCGCGTACGCGACAAGCCCGATCGCAGCGCAAGCACGCAGCAGGCGTGCCGTGGCGTCCGGGTCGGAATTCTCCGCCTCGGCGATCTCCGCGGCGGTCCGTGGCCCGTCGGCCAGATGCTCGGCGAGCGACAGGTCGACAGCCGCGCGCACGGTCTGCGCCAGCCACGGGCCGACGAGGAAACCCATGACCGTCTCGTAAGGACTCACCGTCATGCCCCGGAACGTAACGCCGCGCGCCCCGCCCGTCAGCCCGGCCTCAGACCCTGCGAATTCGCCGCTGTACGGTGGGCGTCGTCAATCGAAGACTATCGAAAGAGACACATGCGCCCACCCGTCATCGTGACCGCCGTCCTGTTGCTGGCCGGTTGTTCGTCCGCCCCGGATGCGCCCTCGCCGGAAGCCGCGCCGTCGAGCGCCGCCGCGGCCCCGTTCCGGTTCGAGGTCCCCGAGAAGATCGAGGGCCTGCCGCGGACGGCGAGCCCGAAGTGGCTCAAAGAGGCGGAGAGCTCGGCGGCGTTCCTGAAGGGCAAGGTCCTCAACCCGACGGACACGGTCGCCGCGGCGTACCTCGACACGAAGAAGCCGCTCGACGGCATCGAGGTCAGCGCCGCCGCCGGCCGGGTCGCCGCCCCGCAGGTCACCCTGCGGCTGATGACGCAGAACGCCGCCGACCTGGACGACGTCGCACCGGTCGACCTGGGCGTCGAGGGGGCCGTCGCGACCTGCGGCATCTCCCACGCGAACGACCCGTCGGTGGACACGGTCTGCCACTGGGCCGGACCGGACACCGTCGGCATGGTCCGGATCTGGGGGCTCGAGGAGCGCAAGGCCGATTTCCCCGCCGTCCATGCGGCCATCCACCCGGCTTCTCGCTCGAACGGGGGATAGATCCGGTGATTCTGCGCAATCCGACCGGCGTGCATGCCCCGGTCGCCGACTACAGCCACCAGATCGAGGTGCCCGCCGGCGGTCGCTGGCTGGTCCTGTCCGGGCAGATCGGCATGACGCCCGACGGCACCGTTCCCGGCGACCCGGTCGAGCAGATCACCGAGGCGCTGGCCAACATCAGCCGCAACCTCGAGGCCGCCGGGATGACCGTCCGCGACCTGGTCAAGCTCACGTTCTACCTGGTGGGGGCGGTTGATGCGGCAGGTCGCCGGGCCGCTGTCACCACATGGCTCGGCGGTCACGAGCCGTGCACCACGCTCCTCCATGTATCGGCGCTCGCCGATCCAGCGCTCGTCGTGGAGATCGACGCATGGGCGTACACGGCCTGACACCCATGAAACCGATGTCGTAGCTGGGTGGTGGGTACAGACCGCTGCTCCCGCCGAGGGCCTCGGAGAGCTTCGCCGGCCGCTACGCGTCCGGAACGCGAAGCCCTCCGAGGCGGCCTGCGTGAGTCCTCCGCGGTGGCCGGGCCGGAGTTTCCGGAGCGATCTGCCCTCTCACGACGGCCTGCTCTCGCGGTGTTCTGCTGGCGTTTTCGCAGCGGCCGTTTTCGCAGCGGGCTGTTGTCGTGGCGGGCCGCGTGAGTGGCCGGCGTCGTTCGTCAGGCGATCACGCGGTCGGCGGTGAGCTTGCGGGACGCGCCGGCGAGCAGCGTGCGCAGTCGGTCCGCGGGGAGCGGGGCACCCGGGTCGGGCGCGTACGCCTGCGGGGGAGTGCCGGTGCGCAGGGCTTCCGCGAGCTGCGTCCACGCGGCCCAGAGGGCGTCGGGGTCGGCGCAGTACGGCGCGGTGTAGGCGTCGGTCTCGGGTTCGAAGCGCCAGCTCTCGGCAAGGGGGCCGGCATCGACGGTGTCGAAACCGAGCCGGCTGATCAGCTCATCGGCGGCGGCCTTGGCCTGCGGGTCGTCGCCGGCGATGGGCAGCGCGGTGCGGTCGGCCGCGCCGGCCGGGCGGGCCAGTGCCGTGATGTGGTGCGCGCTGAGGTTGTTGAACGCCTTGACGAGTGTGGCGCCGCCCAGATGCTGTTGGACGAGTTCGCTGGTGGTGAGTTCCCCCGCGTCGAGGGCGGGGAGGTGGCCGTCCCGCGACGCGTAGTAGTTGCTCGCGTCGAGCACGACCTTTCCCTCCAGTGCGGCGGCGGGGAGTTGCCGGTACGCGGCGAGCGGGATACTCACCACCACCTGATCGTCGGCGAGGGCGGCTTCCTCGGGGGTCGCGGCCCGGGCCCGCGCGCCGAGCCGCTCCACTGTCGCGGCGAGGGTCTGCGGGCCGCGGGAGTTCGCCAGGACGACGTCGAAGTCCGCCGCGATCGCCAGCCGGGCGAGTGTGGTGCCGATGGCGCCGGCGCCGATGAAGCCGAGTGTTGCCATGGGGAGTCTCCTCAGTTCGCGGACGGATCGCGTCCGCCGGGTGGTGCCGCCGACTAATCGGAGCGGCTGCTCCGCTTCAAGCTAGCACCAAGCGGAGCGCCTGCTCCTGTTGTTCGGGTCACAAACGGAGCGAGCGTTCCGAAACGGGCGCCGTGTCGTAGGCTGAACCCGTGACGCTCGCCGACCACGCCACTCCCGCACCCCGGCCCGGCCGCCGCGCCGACGCCGAGCGCAACCGGGCCGCCATCATCGAGGCGGCCGGCAAGGTCTTCGCCGAACACGGCGGCGGCGTCGACGTCCGGGAGATCGCCCGGCGCAGCGGTGTCGGCATGGGCACGCTCTACCGGCACTTCCCGACCAAGGACGAGCTGCTCGCCACCGTCCTCGAGCGGCAGTTCGACGGGTGGCTCACCGACGCCCACGAGCAGGCCATGGCCACCGAGGATCCGTGGCAGGCGCTCGACGGCTTCTTCGACCGGCTGCTCACCAACCAGGCCGGCAACCGTGCCGCCGTCGAGAGCTTCGCCGCCACCGGCGGTCCGAGCGCCGCCTGCATCCAGCGCTGCTACTCCTGCATCGACCAGCTGCGCGCCCGCTGCGCGGACGCCGGCGTTCTGCGTCCCGGCGTCACCACCGACGACCTGTTCCAGCTCAGCGGCTCCCTGAGCCAGGCCGTGCTGACCACCGCCGAGAGTCACCCGGGCCAGTGGCGCCGTCTGCTGCGCATCTCCCTCGACGGCCTCAGCAGCCGCAACACCGGGCCCCTCCCGCCCCTCGCATAGCGACCCCGGCCGCCGCGGCCGGTGGCACACGTCGGTCGTGTCGTCCCCACCCGGGGCCTGCTAGATTCCGGGCATGCGCGGACCATCGACCGCCATCGTTGCGGGAACCCTGCTGGCACTCTCGTTCACGACGCCCGCCCGGGCCGACGCGCAGGGCGAGGGCTGGGAGCGCATCCCCAGCCCACCCTTCGACTATCCGGCCGGAGTGCCCTGTGCCTTCGCCATCCACGCCGACCCGGTCGTGGACGCGGTCTACTACAAGACGCTGACCACGTACCCGGACGGTTCGGTGCACACCGAGGCCGCCACCGGCCCCCTCGTCTACCGCCTGACCAACGTCAGCACCGGCGCCACCGTCCGCGGCAACGCGAGCGCGAGCGGCACGGCGACCCACCACGAGGACGGCGCGGTGACGATGCGCAACCACGGTCCGCTGCTGGTCGCCTTCCGGGCCGGCCAGGGCAACCTGCCGCCCGGCTACTACCAGCTCGACGGCCCGAACTGGCGCCTCGACATCTCCGCCACCAACTACCGCACCGTCTCCGGTGACTACCGCATCGCCAAGGACCTGTGCGCCGCCCTGTCCCAGTAGATCAGCTTGCTGTTCACCCTCGGACCCCTCACCGGTGCTACGGCGGAGCAGCCCGCTGCGTCGTCAACGGCTACTACGGTGGAGAGGCTGATCTGATTGTCGCGGGCGAGCTGGCGCATAGGTGTGCTGTCGAGAAACCAGCGCCGCACCAGGATCGCCTGGTCACGGCAGGGCAGAGAACGGGTTCCGGCACGGGTGCCGCGGCGAGCGCGTTCGGTGGTGAGCAGTCCGGCGAGTACGTCCACGGTGTGTTCGCGTACCGGCAGGACAGCGGTGTATGTGACACTCATCGTCGCGCAGGACCTCTATTATGAAGTTGAGCTGTAGGAGGCCACCTTCTTATCGAGGTTCTGCGCCGTTTCTACGTAGCCGTGATCATCTGGCGCGTCTCGGACTTAGCGTCTTGCCAGCTACGGACAGCAACCGCAACGTTGCGCGGAATGGCTCACTGATCCGAACGTTCTGAAGGCGCGGACCTGCGCGGTTGGTCCCCTGCTTGGTGACGCGGCGGCACCGTACGATTCCCGGGTGCCCAACGACTCGATTACGCCCGACCTGGACGTCACCAGAGTGATGCCCGCGTCACCTGACCAGATCTGGTCGGCTTGGATCGACCCGACGGCGATCGCCCGCTGGTGGGGACCTGACGGGTTCACCAGCACGGTCCGTGAGCTTGATGTCCGCGAAGGTGGACGATTCGACGTGGTGATGCAGGGCCCGGATGGTTCCACATTCGAAAACCTGTACCTGTTCGACACCGTCGAAGCGGGTATGCGGGTCACGTATGTCCATCAAGGCGCGCCAGAGCAT
Source organism: Actinoplanes sp. NBRC 101535 (assembly GCF_030269225.1). Taxonomy (NCBI): domain Bacteria; kingdom Bacillati; phylum Actinomycetota; class Actinomycetes; order Micromonosporales; family Micromonosporaceae; genus Actinoplanes; species Actinoplanes sp. NBRC 101535. The sequence continues at coordinate 85,329 of NZ_BSSY01000024.1, forward strand.
GGCTTGGCTCCTTCCCGTTCGGTGGTAACGATCGAGGAGGTGGATGCTGGAAAACGGACCTCTGTGACTCTACGGTCGTTCTACGCTTCGGAATCGGACCGGAAGAAGCATCTTGTGGTCTTTCAGGCGGCAGCCGGGGCGCAACAACTCCTCGAGAGGCTCGAACAGGTTGCCGTGGGCGGCACGGGTTGATCGTGGCCTCGCCGAAGTCGAGGTCGACGCGGATCGGCAAACCAGTGGACCTGATCAAGGTCGGCGACGATCACGTACGGGCCTCGGGTCGGTGTCCTCGGCGTAGCTGATCTCGATGTCCGGCAGCTCGTTCTGCAAGGCGAAGGTGAGGATCAGACCTTCCCGCCGCCAGGTCTGCTCCTCATGCGCGCTGGTGAACTCGAAGTCTGTCAGCGCGATGCTGTCGAAGCGCTCGTTCCATGCCTGCAACCGCTGGATGAGCTGCGTGCTGACGCCGAGATCCTGAAGAACGACGGGACCCGCATGGGCAGGATCTGAGTCCCAGACCGGGTCGTCGGTCATGTACTCGGCCATCACACGGAGAGCGTGAGGGCGGTACGACTCCTCCATCCGGTGATCATGGCACGGCCGGGGGCCGGATTCGGTGCCGACAGCTGGACAGAGGGGCGGCAACTTCGAGGAGTAGGCAGCGGCCGCGCTGCCGGTCGGCGATTGATCACGATCCCGGCGCGGGGTGACGAAGGTCAGAAGACGGCGAGGGGGTTGACCGGCAGGCCGGTGGTGCCGGCGATCCGGGGCGCCGCCACCACGAACTGGAACGTCCAGCGTCCCAGCTCCGCGCACGTCACCGCCAGCTCCGACAGGTCCGGGCCGTCGATCAGCGGGATCGCCAGTCTGCCCAGGCCGAGCCGGTGCAGCGCCCCCGGCACCTCCCCGGGCAGCGGCGGCATCGCGTCGCCGACGTCGCCGGCGAACACCGCCACGCCCTTCTCGTGCAGCCAGCGGACCGCGCCGGCCGTCATCCCGGGATAGGGCGGTGCGTCGGTCGCCCGGTCCCAGCCGCCCCGCACCGTCAGGGCGTCACCCGGCAGCACGTCGACGCCCGCGCGGGCCGCCGCCTCGTCCAGATCGTTGGCGGTCACCGGGTGCGCCGGGGCGAGGCGTCCACCGGGGGCCAGGTCGAGCAGCACGCCACGGGTGAGGATCCCGCCGCCGTAGACGTCGGCGGCGCCGTGGCGTACCCCGGTGGGACCTGAGCTGTCGGCGACGTCGACGCCGGGATAGACTCGGCCGTTCTCGGCCCAGTGCCCCAGACCGTCCAGATGGGTCACCTCGGGGTGATGGGTGGTCACCGTCATGACCTCGGCCATCGCGGGCGCGCCGAATCCGGTGAACAGCATCATCGTCTGCACGGCGGTGGTCGGTGCGGTGGCCGGTGCCGTCGGTCCGCCGGTCAGCGGGAACGGCGTCGTGACCCGGGCCAGGGACACGGTCCGTCCGGTGCGTGCCTCGGCCGCCCCTCGTGCCCGTGCCTCGTCGGTGATGAGGTTGACCGCGCCGAGCTGGTCGGTGTCACCCCACCGGCCCCAGTTGTCGGGAAAATCTGTCATGCCGAGAATCGTGGCCGCTGCGGGCCCGGCCCGACAGCCCACCCGGTGCCCATCCGGTGCCCGATACAGTGCGGGCGTGACATCGCTCCGGGATTCTCTGCGTGAGCTGCGACGGCGGTCCTTCACCGGGCGCGGCGACGAGGTCGCGGTGTTCCGGGCGGCGCTCGGCACCACCGGGGTGCTGTTCGTGCACGGTCCCGGCGGCGTCGGCAAGAGCACCCTGCTGGACGCGTTCGCGCAGGTCGCCCCGGATGCCGTACGCGTCGACGCCCGGCATTTCGCCCACGTTCCGGAGACGCTGCCGGTGCCGTCCGCCGGTCCGTGCCCGGTGCTGCTCCTCGACACGTACGAGCTGCTGGAACCGGTCGACGACTGGATCCGGGACCACTATCTGCCGTCCATGCCGGACCACTGCCTGGTGGTGATCGCCGGACGGCAGCCGCCGGGACCGCGATGGCGGGCGGATCCGGCCTGGCGGGTGCTGACCCGGGTGGTGGCGCTCGGCAACCTGCCGGATGCGGACGGCCGCGCCTACCTGGACACGCAGGACGTGCCGGAGGCGCTGCACGAGCGGCTGCTGACGATCAGTCGCGGTCATCCGCTCACCCTGTCGATGATCGTCGACGCGGTCCGCCGTGGCACCGTCCCGGACACGCTCGACGACCTGCCCGACGTGGTGGGCGCGCTGCTCGGTCAGGTGATCGACGAGGCGCCGACGCCCCGGCACCGGACCGCCCTGGAGCTGTGCGCGCAGATGCCGGTCACCACCGAGGACGTGCTGCGGCCGGTGATCGGCGACGACACCGCCGCGGTGTTCGCCTGGTTGCGGGCCCGGCCGTTCGTCGACGAGAGCCCCTACGGCCTGCACCCGCACGACGTGGTCCGGGACGCGCTCAACGCCGACCTGCGCTGGCGCGATCCGGACCGGTTCGCCGAGCTCTACCGCCGGAAACTCGTCGCGGTCCGGGACCGGATCCTGGCCACCGCCGACGAGCGCGAGCGGGTGCAGCTGGTCGTGCTGGCGGTCGTCCTCAACGGCCGGCGCTCCCCGCACGACGCGCTGCGGTCGCTGCCGCCGGCGATGGGCGCATACCCGGACGGGCTCCGCGACGGCGACCAGGATCCGATCGTCGCGATGACCCGCCGATGGCAGGGCGAGCAGCAGGCCGGGCTCTGCGCGTACTGGATGAGAAAATGCCCGACGGCCTTCCGGGTCTTCCGCGACCGGCGCGGCGACGTCCGCGGCTTCGCCGCACGTCTGGATCTGACCGAAAGAGATCTAGGTGCGGATCCCGGCGCCGACACCCTTTGGGGGTACGCGTCACAGCACAGTCCCGCCCGCCCCGGCGAACGGGTGCGCGCGTGGCGGTTCTTCCTCGACGCCGAGCACGGGCAGGGACCGTCGCCGTCGCTGACCCTGTTCGTCGCCTGCCAGATGCTCGACATCATGCTGCTCGACGACGACACGGCGTGGACGCTGGTCGGCGCGTTCGAGGACGCGCAACGATGGACGCCGGTGATGACGCTGCTCGACTTCCGGGAGGCCGGGGCGTACACGATCGGCGACACGACCTATCCGGTGTACGCCCACGATTGGCGCCGCGCCGGCTTCACCGCGTGGGTGGACAGGTTGCACGCCCAGCAGTTCGGCGCACCGGCCCGGCTCGCCGACGCGGATGACCACGACCCGGTGCTGTCCGAGAACGACTACACCGAGGCGGTCCGGTCCGCGCTGCGTGACCTGCACGCGCCGGAGCTGCTGCGGTCCAGCCCGCTGACGGGCACCCGCCTGGTCCGTCGGCAGTCGACGAACGGTCGTCCGCCCACGGAGGCCTTGCGCGAGCTGCTGGGCGAGGCCGCGTCGTCGCTGACACCGGACCTGCACCGGCTGGTCGAGCGGACGTTCCTGCAGCCGGTGTCCACCCAGGAGCGGGTCGCCGTGGAGTTGCACCTGTCGTTCAACACGTATCGGCGGCACCGGGACAAGGCGGTCACGAGGATGGCCGCTTGGCTGTGGGACCGGGAGACTGCGGCTTCCGCGTACACCTGAGATGTGTCTTTAATCTTGACCCTATGCTGTTGCGCGTGACGGGTGGCAGTGATGGTGCGCGTGTCCTGGAGGCTCTGCTCGCGGCTCTGGGCCGGTGGCCGGACGTCGGGAGCCAGCCCCGCATGAACCTCGAGCAGTGGAACGCTCTCACCGTGAGTGAGGTGAAGGCCTACCAGGACAAAAGCATCGCCGCCGTCCGTGCTGTCGACGACCTGTGGCCGCTGACCGACCAGATCCGCGAGGTCGGCCGGTTGCGGCACGAGCCGGCCGTGCCGACCTTGATCCGGCTGTGGCAGGAGTGTCCCGTCAATCCGGTCATGGTGGCCGCCGGTCATGCGCTGTTCGCGATCGGGAGTGCCGAGGCCCGTGATGCCCTGCGGAGCGGGATCCATGACCACGACCACCTCGGCCGTTTCCTGGCCCTGAAGGTCATGTTCACCGACGACGGCACGCCCTGGGACAACGTCGGGCACCTGTTCTCCGACGCGTCCCTGGCGACCGCGGCGGGGGTGGCGGCCGCTTACGATGCTCTCGGCCACCTGCCGCCGGTATCGCAGGACCGCCGCTGGCTCGACCTGTGTGTGGGGCTGCGCGACCACGAAATCCTGGGCGGCCCGGCCCGCGAGGTGCTCCAGCAGGCCGATCCTGCCGTCATCGCTCCGGCGCTGGACGCCGCCCGGGCCGCCCGGCCGGCACCGGCGCGACCCCCGCACCTGCGGCCGGGGGACCTCGTCACCCGCTACCGGGACGGGGACCATCGCGGGGTGTGGCGCGACCTCGGGGCCGTCGCCCACCTCGACGACCGGTGGCGTGCGGAGGCCGAACAGGTGGCCGCGCTGACCATGGAACGGGTCCGGCAGAACGCGGTCAACCTGACCGCCGCTCTCCAGGCCCGCGGCTGGCCGGTCACCGTCGCGAAGGCGCTGCCCGGCCCTGCCGCGGATGTCGAGGACCGGCTGCTCGAGCTGGAACAGATCACCGGGTCGGCGGTGCCGCCGGCGCTGGCCGCCTACTGGCGCATCGTCGGAACGATCGACCTCGTCCCGCGCGACACGTGGGACGGCCCGTTCCCGGCCGGTGTCCCCGAAGAGCTGACGATCGCCGACCCGCTGGAGATCGTCGACCGCGGTTTGGCTTTCGCGGTCGAGAGGTGGCAGGACAAGACGAAGAACCTGCACCCCGAACTCACCGGGCCGATGGAGATCGCCATCGCCGCCGACCACCTGCACAAGGCCAACATCAGTGGCGGCGCGCCGTACTCGGTCCGGCTGCCCGACACCGGCGCCGATCCTCTGGTACGCGACGAGGAACACGGCCTGGCCTTCACCGACTACCTGCGGCACGCCTTCGCCGGAAAGGGTTTCCTGCGGCTCGACCGGCAGGACGAGTGGCGCGCCTCCTACGGCTTCACCTCCGACGATCTGGCGGAACTGACCGGCTGGCTGGACGGCGTCGACTACGAACACCTGGACTTCTGAACCACGCCGGATAGGGTGACGGCATGGGTTGCTTCGCCGCCATGCACATCCGCGCCGCCGCTTGACGGCGGTCCCGCGGCCTCACCGCGCGCCTTTGGCGCACCGCCGGATCAGCGTCCCCGATCGTCTGGTGATCCGGAAAGCAGACCCATGTCCCTGCTCTTACTCATGGTCGGGCTTCCCGGCGCCGGGAAGTCCACCCGCGCCGAGGAGCTCGCCGCGGCACACCGCGCGTTGCGGCTGACCCCCGACGAGTGGATGCTCACCCTGTTCGGTGAGTTGGAGGTCGACCGCAAACGCGACCTTCTCGAAGGGCGGCTCATCGCGCTGGCATTACGAGCGCTGCGCCTGGGAACCCCCGTCGTTCTCGACTTCGGACTCTGGAGCCGCGACGAACGGTCGGCCCTGCGCTGGTTGGCAGCCGCCGCCGGGGCCACCTGCCAGGTGGTCTACCTCCCCGTCGATCCCGGTGTGCAACGCGCCCGCATCGCCCACCGTCAGGCGACCGCGCCGCACACGACCGTCCCGATGAGCGAGGCGGACCTGGAAACGTGGCGTCGCTTGTTCCAGGCCCCCGACCTCGCCGAACTCGGTGGCGCCGACATTCCCGGCCCGCCACCGGGATGGCCGGGCTGGCGCGAATGGGCCGCCGACCGTTGGGGTCTACGCCTCGAGTGATCCGTGAGGGCTGATGCCGTGGAAGGCCAGAGCCACCAGACGGTCCGCCTCCCCGGCAGGGTCGCGGTGCTGCTCGGTGGCAAGGACGATGCCGGTGACCGGGGCCAGCAGGTCCGCTGACGTCACCTCCACGGCTACGGCACCGGCGGCGATCGCCCGTTGCACCAGCGGCTCACCGGCGTCGGTGACGTGCACGCAGGTGTATCCCTGGGCGGCCGTCTCGCCCTCTTCGCGCATCCACGCCGCCGCCAGCCCCTGGGTGGGAGGTGGCGTACTCCACGAGGGCCGCGAGCCGGCCGAGCAGGGCGGCCCGCGCGTCCCGGGTGTCGGCGAGGTCGCGGGCCCGGGCTTCGAGGGCGTCGACGCGCTTGCGGAAGGCGGCGTCGAGCAGGTCCCGCTTGATCGGGAAGTGCCGGCGGACGGTGGCCGATCCGACGCCGTCGCCGCGGGCGATCTGTTCCATCGACGCGTCCGCGCCGTGCGTGGCGATCTCCTGCGCGGCAACGGCGAGGATCCGCGTGTAGTTGCGCTGGGCGTCGGAGCGCTGTGTGGGCATGACCACCGCCAGGAGCCCAAGTGGCAGGCCCCGCCACTTCGTGGTGGCAACCACGCTCACAAGGAGAAACACGTTGTCGACTCTCGGCATCATCGGAACGGGAAACATCGGCACCGCGGTCGCCCGGCCGGCCGTGGCCGCCGGCGTCACCGTGGTCGTCGCCAACTCCCGCGGCCCGCAGAGCCTTACCGGCCTCGTCGCCGAACTCGGCCCCCGCGCCGCCGCCGGAACCGTCGAGCAGGCCGCGACGGCCGGTGCGGCCACCCTGCTCAGCATCCCGATCGGCGTCTACTCCGCTCTGCCGCCCGTGCTTTCTGACGCGGTCACTTCGGACCGCACAGCGGCCTGCTCGGCCCGGTGAAGCGGGAACGTTCCTGGCCGGTGAGCTCACGGTGGGCCATCGTGCAGGCCACCGCCCGCCACGACGACGGGCGGGCGTCGGCGATCGCGGCGAGTTCCTCCGTCGGCGCGATCGCGTAGCTTCCCCAGGCGAGCAGGCCGTCCCGGCTGAACGTGAGGCTCTGCACCGCGTCGAGCGTCCCGGTCAGCACGTCGCCGAGGCGCTGCCGGCCCGGCACGTCCCACAGGACGATCCGCCGGCCCACGGCCACCGCCAGCATCGTGCCGTCCGGGGAGAACGCCACCGCGCCCAGGTCGGTCTCCTCCTGGACCAGCGGTTCGCCCCGTGGCAGGCCGGTGCCGGCGTCCCACAGCATCAGGCGGCCGTCCCCGCCGGTGGAGACCAGCGTTTCTGCGTCCGGGCTGAAACCCATGCCGTGTACGCCTCCGTGATGCCCCGCCCCCGTCACGACACCGCCGTCGGCGTCGTGCAGGACGATCCGTCCGTCCGCCCCAGCGGCGGCGATCAGTCGTCCGCCCGGCTGGAACGCCACCGTGCGTGTCTCGCCGGCCCCGGTGTCCGACGGCGCCCCGGTCCGCTGCCACGTCCGGGCGTCCCAGCTCAGGATCGTGCCGTCGGCGCCCACCGCGACGAGCAGCTTCCCGTCGGGAGTGAAGGCCACCCCGGTGACGTCGCCGTCGTGCCCGGCCGGGTCGGCCGGCAGCCGACGCCAGGTCCGGGTGTCCCAGAGCCGGACCTGGCCGTCGGTGGTCCCCGCCGCGAGCACCGTTGCGGCCGGGTTGAAAGCCACGCTGGTGTAGGTCCCGTCGAGCGGCTCGGTGACGGCCTTGCGGGTGGCCGCGTCGAACACCGTGATCTGGTCGAGGGTGACCACCGCCAGGTGCCGTCCATCCGGGGTGAAAACGACCGTCGACACCATGTCGCTCGCCCCGCCGAGCAGGCCCTGGCCGAGGCGCATGGTCCGGTTCAGGTCCCAGCGGATCGCGGCGCCTTCGGTGGTGGTGGCGATGAACGCGGCGTCCACCGGCCCGGCCGCCAGTCCGGCGACCACGCCCTGGCTCGGCAGCGGTTCGCCGATCTGCTGCTGCTCGGCGACGTCCCACCGGGTCAGCAGGCCCTCGCGGTCGGCGGCGAGCAGCTCGGTGCCGGCGGTGTCGAAGGCCATCGCGGTCATCGGCGCCCGCTCCCCGGCGATGTAGCCGAACTCCCCGTCTCGCTGGTGGTCGCCCGTCCGCCACAGGGTGATGACGCCTCCTCCTCCGCCACCGGAGGCGAGCAGCGTGCCGTCCGGGCTGTACGCCAGCGCGCTCACCCGCTGGCTGTAGTCACCGACGGCGATGGTGATGTCCGGCCCTCGAGGACGGTGGGTGCGCAGGTCGACGAAGCGAATACCGAACTCCAGCCCGTAGGCGAGGGTGCGCCCGTCGGGGCTGACCGCGATCGAGGCCACCGGTTCGGGTGCGGCGACGGGGGTGAACGCCGTGCCGTCCCAGACCGTCACGGCACCGTCGCCGAGCAGGGCCATCCGGTTGCCGTCGCGGCTGAATGCGGCGGCCTCTACCGGTTTCCCGGCGGTGGCGGGTTTCCCGAGGACCGTCCGGTCCCGGGTCCGCCACCGGGTGACCGCCCCCTGCGCGTCGACCGTGGTGACGACGGTGGCGTCCGCGTTCAGTCCGATACCGATCACGGTGGCGCCGGTCCCGGTCAGGGTGGCCGTGGGTTGCAGGGTCGTCGCGTCCGACAGCACCACGTCCCGGTTGCGCGCGGTCGCGACCAGGTTCGCGCGCGCCGACACCGCGACGGCGCCGGCCGGGCCGCCGCTGCCGTCGAGGAACCGGGTCAGCTGCGGCAGGTACTCGACGCTGCCGAGTAGGGCACTGCGGGCCTCGGCGGTGTCGCGGACGTCCAGCGCGGCCAGGCTGAGCAGCAGCGACCGGTCCAGCCGGGTGGGCCGGCCGGTCACCGCCTGGGCGGCGAGCATGCGGGAGGTGGCGGTGTCGCGTTCCGTCCGGGCCCGGTCGCGCTGGTCGACGGCGGCCCAGGCGGTCAGCGACACCGCCACGGCGAACACGGCGAGACCGGCGACGAGCGAGCCGAACCATCGCCGGGTACGCCGGAACTGCCGGACGTCCTCGCCGATCAACTCGTCCTTGGGGCGTTGGTGGACGCTCGCGGAGAGTTCGGCAACGAGGTCCCGGAACCGCGGGTTGCGCAGCGAGATGTCGGTCTCCGTCGCCACCCAGCGGGCGTCGACGTGCCGGGGTTCGTCGGTGAGCCGGCCGCGCAGCACCGGCGGCAGGGCGGTCGTCCGTCCCCAGTCGACGTCGTTCGCGGCGTGGTCCCACACCAGGTCGCCGTCGGTGAGCACGATCAGCAGCCGGTCGGACCGCCCGGCCGCGCACCAGGTGTCCAGTTCGCGGCCCACCCACGCGGATGCCGCCGCCCGGGGAGAGGCCAGCAGGACCAGCCAGCGCGACGACTGCAGCGCCTGCTCGATCCCGGCCCACAGGTGTGGGCTCGCGGACAGGCTGGAGTCGTCGCGGAACACGCGCAGCGCCCGCAGCCGGTACCACGGTTTGGCGAAGCCGTGCAGGCCGCCGCGCAGGGCGGTGGCCAGCCTGCTGTCCGCCGCGTGGCTGTAGGAGAGGAAGCAGTCGTAGTCCGGCACGCTCCGATGGGACAGCCCGCGAGTCCCCGGCGCCAGACCGTGTCCGAGATCCGACCCTCAGGGCCTGCGGTAGATGCTCGTCGCGTCGTCCGGGCGTACCACCGAGGAACCGACGGCCGTGACCGCCAGAAGCACGCCGAGCACCGCGGTGGCCCGGCGGCGACGACGGCGCATCCCGCGCCCGCCGGTCGCACAGGTGCCGGCATTAGGGTGCGCTGATGACGAAACGCGGGAGCCTGGTCGCCGCCGGCGTCCTGGTGACGGCTCTCCTCGCCGCCGGTGCCTGGTTCACGCCCCTGCCGTACGTCGTGTGGCAGCCCGGACCGGCCATCGACGTGCTCGGCGACGACGTCATCACGGTGACCGGGGCGGCGACCTACCCGTCCACCGGCAGGCTGCTGCTCACCACCGTCGCGGTGGACGGCGACACCGACCTGGCCGGGGCGCTGCGAGCCTGGTTCGACGAGGACGAGGCCCTGGTTCCCCGGGCCGCCTCCTACCCCGGCGACCAGGCACGGCGGGCCAACCAGGCGCTGTTCCAGCAGTCCTCGGCGGCGGCGGTCGCCGGTGCCCTCACCCGGCTCGGCAAGTCCGGCGGGGCGCAGGTGCGGATCAACCTGGACGGTATCGGCGGCTCCAGCGCCGGCCTGATGATCCTGCTCGGCATCGTCGACACCCTCACCCCCGCCGACCTGACCGGCGGCACGACGATCGCGGGCACCGGCGAACTCGACCCGGGCGGCGCGGTCGGCCCGATCGGCGGCATAGCCCAGAAACTGCACGGCGCCGGGCGGGCCGGTGCTCGCTGGTTCCTGGTCCCGGCCGGCAACTGCGACGAGGCCGCGGGCATCACGGTGCCCGGCCTGACGACGGTCCGGGTCGCCACCGTCGACGACGCGCTGGACGCGCTGGACGTCATCGCCGCGGGCGGCACCCCACCGCCGTGCTGAAGCCGCTTACCAGGGCCGAGATGCCGAGGGCGCAGCAGCCGAGGATCGCCGCGGGACGGAACAGCGCGTACATGTAGATGTCCCAGGGGATGAACGGGTACCGGTCGCCGACCGTGAAAACCTGCGCCCCGATACCGGCGGAGGCGACGAACGCCGCGGGCGCCGACAGGGCCAGCCCGAGGAGGAAGAGCGGCTCGGCCCCGCGGATGCGGGAGCCCAGCAGGAAACCGGCGAGCGCCCCGAGCAGCCACGCCGTCCCGGTCGCCCGGAGGACGGCCCGGGGAGTCTGCCGGTAGACCGACACCTCGACCTCGTCCGGATACGGCTGCGTCACCCACAGGGTCCGGCCCGGCATGGTCGCCGTCACGTCCTCGCCGGGATCGTGCCTGTCGACCGTCCACCCCGCCGCCCGCAGGCCCGGGCCGACATGCGCGATGACGTCGCGCGGCGACGCCACCTGGGCCGTGACGATCAGCTGGCCGGGGAAGTAGTCGTCGCCGCCGAAGAGCAGGAATCCGAACCGTCGGCTCTGCACCTCGGCGTCCTCGTATCCGGCGATCCCCGGAATCAGGTCGATCCGCACCGTGCGGGCCTCCGGGAAGAGATCCGCGGCGAGTTGCCGGCCCCACGCCTCGCCGGGGATCTCCGCCGCGGTCGCCTGCCAGGAGACGGCGGCCGCCGTCGAACCGCACGCGGCACCGAGAACGACCGCCAGCAGGACATTGCGGAGAAGACCGCCCCAACGGTTCGGCGTTCCCGGCCGGCGACTGATCTTGAGCACAGTGCAGCGTCGCACAACAGGCGACCAGGTTCCGTTCGCGTCTCCGCCTTCGGCGAGGCGGAGGCGAGGCGAGGTGAGGCGATCAACTCTGCCGGGGGCGGGGCTCCCAGGGCGGTGAATGGCGGGCGAGGTACTCGTGAGCGCGGGGGAGCGGATCACGCCAGTACTGATGCGGCATGCGATGGACGTGGTCGGCGCAGAAGGTGGGGAGATCGGAGGTGATCGTGATCCGCTCGAGCGGGCGGCCCTCGAAGTCCTGATTGGCCGTGAACAGCTGCGACTCGCGGTGCCATCCGGAGTGGTCGAACGCCCAGTCGTCCCACGTCGCGTAGACATGGCCGACGTGGTGCTCGCCGACCGCGCGAATGCCTGTGATGCCGATCGATCTCTCCGGGTATGCTGCGCGGCAGACCCAGGCCAGGATGTGGCAGGCTCCAGCCGCGAAGAACGCCTGGTCAGATCGCTCCCAGGCCACTCTCTGATCGGCGCGTTCGAGCGGTGTCCGACGAAATGCTCCTGCTGCCGTCGCCTCCACACCACGATGCTAGACACGTTTCGAAATCGCCATGCGGACGGGCTTCGCATGCTGACCGTGGAACGTGTGTAGCGCCTGCTCGGAGGGCGATTGCCAGCAGCGCTTGTATCGATACAATATCGGGGTGCCGGATGACGGCGCTGCGATGGCCGGACACCATTGACATGACCTTTCTCGCGTACGCGAAAAGCCGGTTCCGTTGATCGCCGGTGAACGGCGACGACTGCTGAGGAGGACGACAGCCGGTGACGATCGTGGTGCCGCGACCGCTCTACCGTGACCCGATCCTCGACGGCGCCGCCGACCCGGTGCTGGTGTGGCACCGGGGTGAGGGCGCCTGGTGGATGATCTACACGAACCGGCGGGCGAACGTGCCGGGCCTGCCCCGCTTCAGCTGGGTGCACGGCACCGACCTCGGGGTGGCGTCGTCCGTCGACGGAGGCGTGACCTGGCTCTACCGGGGTGTCCTGCAGGGGTTGGACGTCGAGTGGGGGCGGCACACGTACTGGGCGCCGGAGATCGTCGACGACGGCGGGACCTATCACATGTACCTGTCGGTGGTCCGCGGCGTGCCCGACCGGTGGCCCGGTCACGAGCGGACCATCCGGCACTACACCAGCCCGGATCTGCTGCACTGGACATACCGGTCCACCCTCGATCTGTCCTCACGCTACGTCATCGACGCGTGTGTGGTCGCGCTGCCGGGCGGCGGCTACCGGATGTGGTACAAGGACGAGGCCGACGACTGCCACACCTGGGCCGCGGACAGCGACGACCTGCACGACTGGCGGGTGCGGGGGATGGCGGTGGCCGGCCGCCCGCACGAGGGTCCGAATGTGTTCAGTCTCGGCGGATGCCATTGGATGCTGGTCGACGAGTGGCGGGGTCAGCGGGTGCTGCGCTCCGACGATCACGAGCACTGGCAGCCGCAGGGTCTCCTTCTCGGCGAACCCGGAAGTGCAGAGGATGACGGTACGGCCGGACTGCACGCCGACGTGGTCGTCCGCGGGGAGGACGCGCTCGTCTTCTACTTCACGCACCCGGGTCATCGGCCGGGCGGGCCGCAGGACACCCACGAATCGCGGCGCTCGTCGATCCAGGTGGCCCGGCTGACCGTGGCCGGCGGGACGCTGGTCTGTGACCGCGACGAGGTGTTGTACGGTCCGCTCCTGCCTCCCGTGGTCGGCGCGTGACCGTCATGGCGACGATTGCGGACGTGGCCCGGGCGGCCGGGGTGTCGCCGATGACGGTGTCGAATGTGATCAACGGCCATCCGCACGTGCGCGAGTCGACCCGGGTCAAGGTTCTCAGCGCGATGACCGCGCTGGATTACCGGGTCAACGTCGCCGCCCGCAACCTGCGCCGCGGCCGCACGGGGGTGATCGGCCTGGCCGTGCCGGAGATCCACCGGCCCTACTACGGACAGTTCGCGGCCGCGATCATCGCCGCCGCGCAGCGCCGTGACCTGCGGGTGAGTATCGAGCAGACCGGCGCGTCGCGGGAGAACGAGCTGGCGGTGCTGGCGGTGTCGCGCAACCGCCTCTACGACGGGCTGATCCTGAGCACGGTCGGCATGGGTGCCGCCGACGTCGAGCATCTCAGGGTGCCGTACCCGGTGGTCATCCTCGGCGAGCGGATCTTCCAGGCGCCGGTGGACCATGTGGCGATGCCCAACGTCGACGGCGCCCGGGCGGCGGTGCGGCATCTGGTCGACCGGGGGTGCCGGCGGATCGCGATGCTGACCGGCGCCGAGACCCGCGACGTCAACGTGTCCCGGCTGCGCCTGACCGGCTACCGGCTGGCGCTGGAGAGTGCCGGCCTGGCGTACGACCCGGCCCTGGTGCAGCGGATGGACGCCATGTCGATGGCCGCCGCCGCCGAGCGGGTGCACACGATGGTCGCCGCCGGCCTGGACTTCGACGGCCTGTTCTGCCTGACCGACACGGCCGCGATCGGCGCGCTGCGGGCCTTCGCCGACCTGGGGGTACGCGTCCCGGCGCAGGTGAAGGTGATCGGGTTCGACAGCATCGAGGAGGGCCGGTTCACCGTCCCGTCGCTGTCCACCATCGACCCGGATCACACCGCGATGGCCGACCGGGCCGTCGACCTGCTGGTCCGCCGGATCGAGGGCGATCGTGGCCACGAGGAGTTCGTCAGCGGCTTCTCCCTGGTGGCGCGCGAGTCCACCGGGGACTGATGACGGCACCGTTTCCGCGGCGTTGCCGAGCGCGTATTGTGTCCCACGCCACTCTCATGTAACGATACAAAACCATGATGGTCGATCGACGTCAGCTACTCGTGCTCGGTGCGCTGAGTGCCGCCTCCACCACCCTGGCCGCCTGCGGGGGAGGGGACGCGGACGACGGCTCCGGCGCGGCGACGCTGAACTTCGCCTTCTGGGGCAACGACGACCGCGCCACCAAATACCAGCAGGCCATCGACCTGTTCCAGCAGCAGAACCCGGCGATCAAGGTGCAGACCTCGTTCGCCGCGTGGGACGTCTACTGGCAGCAGCGGTCCACCGAGGCCGCCAGTTCCAGCCTCCCCGACGTACTCCAGATGGATCTCGCCTATCTCGCCAAATACGCCCGGACCCGGCAGCTGCGCCGGCTCGACGACGACCTCGGCGACGGCCTGACCGTCAACGGCATCGACCCGAACATCCTGCCGTCCGGTAGGTACGACGACGGCACGTACGCCGTTCCCACCGGCACCAACGCGTTCGCGATGTTCTACAACGCCACCCTGCTCGCGGACCTCGGCATCCCGGCGCCGACCACCCCGCTGACCTGGGCGCAGTACCAGCAGTTCATCACCGACGTCTCGGCCAAGGGCGCCGGACGCCCGGAGAGGGTCTACGGGTCGGTCGACTACACCGGCGTCTTCTGGATCTTCCTGCACCACATCCGCCAGTCCGGCAAGGACCCGTTCACCGGCAACAAGCTCAACTTCACCGAGGCCGACCTGACCGCGTGGTGGGAGTCGACCGCCGCGCTGCGTCCCACCGCCCTGCTCCCGGCCAAGGACGTCACCGCGCTCAAACCGGTCTCGCCGTTCGCCAAGAGCCGCACCGCCAGCGAATTCGCCTGGGACAACCAGCTCGCCGGATACCTCGGCGACTCCGGCGGCAAGGGCGAGTTCAAGCAGCTCACCCTGCCGACCGACAGCGGCACCAGCGGCCTGTTCTACAAGGCGTCGATGCTGCTCGCCGTCGCGCAGAACTCCGAACACCCCCAGCAGTCGATCAAGCTGGTCGACTTCCTGATCAACAACCCCGAGGTCGGCAAGATCTTCGGTACGTCCAAAGGCGTCCCGGTCACACAGGCGCAACGCGACGCGGTGCAGGCCAGTGGCGTCGACGCGCAGGTGCTGGCGTACGAGGAGAGCGTGAAATCCTCGGTCGGCGCCTCCCAGGGCGCCCTGCCGGAAGGCTTCGGCACCATCGAGACCGACTTCCTCACCATCGCCGAAGAGATCGCCTACGGCAAGACGACCCCGGCGGACGCCGCCAAACGCTGGTTCGCCGACGCCACCGACGCCCTGACCCAGTGACCGCGACCGTCGACGTGCGCCGGCGGCGCGACATCGCCGCCGGCTACCTCTTCCTGTCCCCGTGGCTGCTGGGTTTCGTCCTGCTCACCGCCGGTCCGATGATCGCCTCGCTGTACCTGTCGTTCACCAGCTACGACCTGTTCAGCAGCCCGTCCTGGATCGGCACGCAGAACTACACCAGACTGTTCGCCGACGAACGGTTCCGGCACTCGGTCACCGTGACCCTCGGGTACGTCGTCCTGGCCACCCCGCTGAAACTGGCCGCCGCCCTCGCGGTCGCCCTGCTGCTCAACGGCCGGCGCCGGGGCCAGGGCTTCTACCGGTCGGCTTTCTACGCCCCGTCGCTGATCGGCGCCAGCGTCTCCATCGCCATCGTCTGGAAAGCCCTGTTCGGCGCGGAGGGCGCGGTCGACGAGATCGGCCGGTTCTTCGGCTGGAACTCCGGCGGCTGGGTCGGCAACCCGTCCCTGTCGATGCCGATGCTCGTGCTGCTGTCGGTCTGGCAGTTCGGCGCCCCGATGGTCATCTTCCTGGCCGGTCTGAAACAGGTCCCCGCCGAACTGTACGAAGCGGCCCTGGTCGACGGCGCCGGCCGGATCCGCCGGTTCCTGAGTATCACCCTGCCGATGATCTCCCCGGTGGTCTTCTTCAACCTGATCCTGGAGACGATCCACGCGTTCCAGATCTTCAACTCGGCGTACGTCATCTCCGGCGGCAACGGCTCCCCGGCCGGTTCGACCCTGTTCTACACGCTCTACCTCTACATGCGCGGCTTCGCCGACCTGCGGATGGGGTACGCGTCGGCGATGGCCTGGGTGCTCGCCCTCGCCGTGGCGGCCCTGACACTGATCATGTTTCGCACGTCGCGGTCGTGGGTCCACTACGGAGGTGACCCGTCATGAGCACCGTACGCGGCCGGGCCGGCAGCATCGGGTTCCACCTCGGCTCGCTGGCCGTCCTCGTGGTCGTGCTGTATCCCGGCGTCTGGACCGTCGCCTCCTCGTTCAAGGACCGCAGCCAGATCGTCGGCAGCGCCAACCCGTTCACCGCCACGCCGACCCTGGACAACTTCCGCACCGCGCTGTCCGGGATCGCCGGGATAAGCTTCTGGGAGTTCTTCGGCAACTCGCTGCTGCTGGCCGTCCTGTCGGTGATCGCCGTCGTCGTGTCCAGCGCCGTCAGCGCGTACGCGCTGGCAAGGATCCGCTTCCCCGGCCGCGACCTGTGGTTCGCCCTGATGATCGGCACGATGCTCGTCCCCGCCCACGTGATGCTGATCCCGCAGTACATCGTGTTCCAGAAAGCCGAACTGGTGAACACGTTCGTCCCCCTGCTGATCGGCAAGGTCCTCGCGACCGACGCGTTCTTCGTCTTCCTGATGGTCCAGTTCATTCGCGGCATGCCCCGCGAACTCGACGAGGCCGCCCAGGTCGACGGCGCCGGCCACGGCCGCGTCTTCTGGTCGATCATCCTGCCGCTGCTGCGCCCCGCGATCGTCACCTCCTCGATCTTCGCCTTCATCTGGAGCTGGAACGACTTCCTCGGCCCACTCCTCTACCTGAAGAAACCGGACATGTACACGCTGCCGCTGGCACTGCGCCTGTACATCGACCAGACCAGCACCTCGGATTACGGGGCGCAGATCGCGATGGCCGTGCTCGCACTCGTACCCGTCATGCTGATGTTCTTCGTCTTCCAGCGCTACCTGATCGAGGGCGTCTCCACCCAGGGGCTGAAAGGATGAACCCGAGATTCGCGCTGTTCGGCGAGGTGCTGCTCACCGGCGTGCTGGTCACGCTGGCGTCGCTGGGCCTGATCACGGCCCTGCCCGCGGCGATCGCCGGCGCCGGCCACCTGCGCCGCCACATCAACGGCGAAGGCGGATCCACGGTGTACGCCGACTTCCGCGCCGCCCTCGCCGGACTGCCCGGGCTGAGCGCCGGGCTGCCGCTCCTGGCCGCGGTGCTCACCTGGAACCTGACGGCCGGCCGGCAGGCGGGGCCCGTCGCGTTCACGGCAAGCCTGCTCGTCGCCGCCCTCGGCGCGATCACCGTTGTCCGGTTGGCCGGTTCGTGGCGGCCCGGCTCAGTTTTCGCATTCCGGTCGTCCCTGCGCCAGACCGTTTCCGATCCGGTCGGCAGCGCGCTGATCGCCGGCGCTCTGCTCGGCGCGGTCGCGGTCGGGTGGATGCTGCCGCCGCTGGCCCTGGTCACGCCCGGCCTGCTGCTGCTCGCCGCCCTCGCGGTCAACCGGCGGCAGATGCCCGCGGAGGCAGGTGGCGGCACCGGGCCGTGAGTCGGTCGGCCTGCCGAAGCATCTCGTTGTTCTGAGCGAGGAGAACCTCAAGCCGGCCTTGGACGAGCGCTATCGCCTCTGTCGTCTCGGCCTGAGCTGCCCTCATGAGAAGGAGGTTTTCGTAGAGGGCGTCCGATTCTGCCAGTAGTCGTCTGCTCGGGGTCACATCTCATCCCAGGTGTGGTGGTGTGCTTGCTCTCCTGCCACGACTCGTCAGCCTAGTTCCAGCGAATGACAGGCCGACGATGCGGCCCTCCGACGTGACCGCAGTGATTTCGTGCGCTAACGCGGGGTTCTGTCCCTACAAGCATGGATTTGGGTCGGTGCGCCTTGGTTGAGTCGCACCAGTTCGCAATCTCCGTGATCCGGGGCGCTTGGGTCAGTATTGGCTCCGTGGAGATCGTGGAGCAGTTCGTGCTGGGTAAGTTCGGGGATCCGCAGAGGTGCGAGGACGCGATCGTTGTGACCGCCGGCCATCTGGCAGTGATCGACGGAGCTACGGATGTGAGCGGCCGGACCTATGAGGGCGCGACGGGCGGGTGGTGGGCCATGGCAGCATGCCGTGACGCAATCCAGGACCTGCCGGAATACGCTGCACCGGATGTGGCAGTAGCGGTCATGACAGCGGAGCTTGGCGCCCGTATCGATCCCGAACTGGCCGCGGCCGAGCGGCCGAGCGCGGCGGTTACCGTCTACTCGCGAGCGCGGCGGGAGGTTTGGCAGGTCGGCGACGTCGGGTTTGCCTATCGAGGGCTGCCCGCCTCGGTCGGGCAGCCACGCAAACTCGTCGACCGCGTAGCGGCAGCCTTCCGGTCTGCCGTTCTAGCTGCGGAGTTTGCAGCCGGAGGAGTCACCATGGAACGGGTGGTGGAGGCTGATCCCGGACGACTCGCGGCGCGCTCTCTCACCGGGCGGCAAGGCGCCCTGCGTAACAGGGTCGGGCCGTATGGGTACGCCGCTATCGATGGACGACCGGTTCCGCCGTCGTTGGTGGTCGTGCATCAGCTGCCTGATGACATCGACGAGCTGGTGATCGCCAGCGACGGCTATCCGTTCATCGGTGAAACGCTGGCCGCGTCCGAGTCTGAGCTTGCCCGGCTGCTCGACAAGGATCCCTGGTGTGTGGCTGAGCTCGCCGGCACCAAAGCAGTGCTGCCCGGTCAGGTAAGTTTCGACGATCGCGCCTACGTGCGTGTTCGCCCTTGAACCTGCCGGAGAAGACTGGGGATCCTCGCGAATTGATGATCTTGGGGGTTGTCGGGCTGAACCGAATGCGGGGACCGGGTGTCAGCCGCTTTCAGTGCACCGGTTTCGGGGCTGGGTCCGTGTCGCCGAGGTTCGGCGCCACCTGCGTGGATCACACGACCTCCGGCTACTGCCACCACACCTTGAAACCGCCGATTTTCCCGAGGTCCACAACCTGGCCCTCGGCGTGCAAAAGCGTGAAGAGTCGATTGCCGCGCATCAGGTGCTCACGGGAAACCTGTGCGATCACGTCGATCGCACCGACCGCCCGCTGAGCGTCGGCTTCAAAGAAACGGTCAAAGTCCCGGAGGACAAGGACCCACCCAGCGACCCCGGAGAAGTCGATACAGCGGAGCGTGTCACAGAATGCATCGAGGTTCTTGGCCGACCATCCGCAGTAGCGCATCGAGACCTGGCTGATCAGGTTCGTCAAGACCGTGGACCACTGATAGTCAGCCCCGGCCAGGGCCGGGTGTGATTCGGCGCTGACCGGCGTGGCTGATGAGGCCAGGCTCGACACCTCTGCGACACCGTAACCCCGTTCGCGCAGGTCACGGATTGCACCGTCGAGTGTCTTCGCCGCCTGGAACGCACCGACACCGCCGTCGTGGAGCACCTCCCAATCGATGCGCCCTTGTTCCTCTTCTTCCTCCGTGAAGACCGCCATGTCCGCACTATCCCAAACCACTTGGCCGAGCTATGCAGGAGTATGCGGGCGCGGGGTGGCTAGGGTTGGGGTATGGCGTACTGGTACGAATCGTCGATCGACCGGCAACTGCGGGAGGCCACCGAGCGCGGCGAGTTCGATAACCTGCCGGGGCTGGGGAAGCCCCTGTCGGACCACGGCCGGGAGTACGACGACGACTGGTGGGTGAAGGAGTGGCTGGAGCGGGAGGGCGCCACCGCCGGGGTGATCCCGCCGACCCTGGCGCTGCGGCGTGAGGTGGAGGACCTGGCGGAGCGGGTCGACCGGTTGCGGACCGAGTCCGAGGTACGGGGCTACGTCGCCGAGATGAACGAGCGGCTGCGCAAGGCCCGGCTCGGCATGATGGACGGTCCGCCCACGGTGCTGCCGCCGCGGGACGTCGACGCGGAGGTCGCCGGGTGGCGGGAGCGCCGGGGGCAGGACAAGCCCTAGGCTGCTGCGGCCGGGATGAGCAGCCAGCGCGCGAAGCAGTTCGACTCGTCGAGTTGTGTGAACCAGCGGACCTTCAGGCGGTAGGCAGTCACACCGTCGGTGCTGATCAGCAGTCCCGGGTCGACGCCTCGTGACGGCGGGCTGTGTTCGGCGGGCACCGGGCCGGGGCTGGCCGGCTCGAACATACCGTTGCCGTCGACGGCCGCGGTGAACACGGCCAGTTCGCCGCTGTCGGCTCCGACCACCGGGCCGTCGAGGTCCGCATCGTCGGGATGGGCCAGCGCCGCGGCCAGCACCTTCCGGTAGTCCGGACCCGCGGCCTGCACGAACGCCAGCACACCGGAACCGTCCCGGAAGATCTCGACCCAGCTGTCGTCCCGGACCACGCCGTCCCCGCCGACGAGAGCCGCGGTGCGCGGACCGACGGTGAGGCCGACCTCCGACGGTGTCAGGTCCAGGGTCCGGTCGAACTCGTCGTCGCTGTCCCCGCGCCAGTCGGCGCGCCCGGCGCTGTCGACGGCGAGGAACTGTTCACCGTTGCTCCAGAACCGCCCGATATGAATCCACACACGGATCATCAAAGGCCGGGCCGGGCGCCGGCCGCCAACTCCCCGGCGAAGACGTCCTGCAGCGCGCGCAGATGCTCGGCGACCGTCAGGCGGCCCTCGACCAGCGGGCGGACCTGGTCCACGATCAGCGCCTCGGTCTTCGGCGGGAAGAAGGACCAGGTGGCGTACCCGTGACGCCCCGACACGACGGCCTCGGTGACACCGTCCGCGGGCTGGGCGAAGATTCGTGGCGCGATCCCGGTCAGGCTGCCGGGGGCGGCGAGCGGAATGTTCCAGTCGCCGGGGATCGCCGCGCTGAACCGGCTGCGGACGGCCGGCGTGAACAGCGCGTCGAGCACCGCGGCGGCCTCCTGCGGCACCCGCGAGGCGGCGTTGATCCCGAGCAGGCTGGCGGTGCCGAACACGTACACCGGCGAGGTGATCCCGGGGCGCAGGGCGGGAAAAGGCACCACGTCGAGCCCAGCCGGGTTCTCCGGCAGCATGCCCGTCATCGCGGGCGCCATCGCGGCCGTGCCGTCCAGCACCCGGCCGACGCCCCGCTCGATGGTGTCGGTGAAGTAGTGGTCGCCGAACCAGCCCCGCTCGAACCATCCGCACAGCGCGGCGACGGCGTCCGCGAAGACCGCCGACGTCCACGGCAGCTCCCCGCGCAGGGCGGCCCGGACGGCATCCGGCCCGGCGTGGTGGTTGACCGCCAGGGTCCACAGCAGTTCGCACGATGCGGGGAAGTCGCCGCAGCCACCCCCGAAGGGGAGCAGTCCCGCGGCGAGCGCCCGCGCGGCGGCCGTCTCCAGGCCGGCGGCGGTGACCGGCGGCCGGCAGCTGAGGCCGTCGAGGGTGGCCGGGTCGAACAGCAGGGCCATCGTCTCGGTGCTGCGCGGCACCCCGTAGAGGCCGCCGTCCACGGCCGCCATCCGCAGGGCCGGGGTGAGCAGGCGCCTGTTCCACCCGTACAAACGGGAATGCGGGGTGAGGTCGAGCAAATGTCCCTGCCGGGCCACCGACAGGAAGTCCCCGGCGCGCGGCACCATCACGATGTCGGGCCCGGTGCCGTCCCGCAGCGCCGCGACGGTCTGCTCGCGGGCGTTGGCCGTGAGCACGCGCAGGTCGATCCGGATCCGGTTCTGGCCGGCGTTGAACGGCGCGACGAACAGGTCCTGGAACTCTCGTGGGCTGGGCCCCCGGCCGAGCCACCAGGTCACGCGTGTGGTCATCGCTCGACCCTACGCTGGCACAATTCCGGCGTGACCGAGATCGATGAGGCGTTGCACCGGCTGGGCAGGGCCTTCACCGCGGGCCTGCGGGAGCCCGGCTACCAGCTGTCCACCGTGCACCGGCACGGCGTCCAGAGCCAGACCTTCACGACGGCGGGCGAGCCGTCCCTGCTGGGCCGCTGGCTCAACAAGGATCTGGACGACGCCACGTGGGGGCTCACCGAGGTCGCCGGCCGCGGCCTGGTGTTCGAGATGATCGGCGATCCGGACGGGACGTACACGATCCACTGGTCGCGGGACGTTCCGTCGCTGCCCGCGCGGATCGTCCTCGATGAGGACTTCCGCCTTCCCGGCCACGAGACGCCGCCCGCCCGGGAACCCGGCGTCCCCGACACGAGGGTCACCGACCCGGCGGTGCTGGCCGAGGTCGAGCGCCTGGTCGGCGCGTTCATTTCCGGACATCACCCGCAGGGGTACGCCCCGGGCCACACCGAGGAGGCGATCCTCGCCGCCGAGCGGGTCCTCGGGCTGCGCCTGCCGGAGGATCTGCGTGCCCTGTACCGGCTGATCCACGACGACTACGACGAGTCGGGGCTGCTGGACCCGTTTGTGCTCGTACCCCTCGACCAGCTTGTCACCTGGAGCCGGCAGGACCTGCCCGGTTATCAGGACGAGCTGTTCGACGACGCCGTGATCTTCGACTGTGTGCCGGCCGGGCATGTGCGCCGGACGTCGGCGAGCAGCGGCTGGGTGACGTTCGCCCGGGACTACGGGATGAACTTCGCGGCCGTCGACCTGGACCCGGGGCCGCTGGGCCGTTCCGGTCAGATCGTCATGCACGGGCGGGACGTGTGGGCGCCCGTCGAATACGTCATCGGTTCGGTCACCGACCTGCTGCGCCGGGCACTCACCGGTGGTGACAAGGAACGCGCGTCACCGCCGGACCCCCAGGTGCGGGCGGACAGCATCGCGGACCTGCCGCCGTCGGTGCAGGGGGCGAAGCTGCGCACGGACGCCCCGGTCGACGTCGCCGATCTGGAACCTTTCACCAACCTTCGATCTTTGGGGGTACGCGAAAAAGTCCCCTCCTTCACCATGGCGTCCCCGACCGCCCTCCCGCTCGAGCACCTGCACGTGGAGGCCGCCCGGTGGGACCTCACCGGACTGCCGCCGACCGTTTTCGATCTGCTCCTGGCCGGCAACGACGAGCCGGTGCCGGTGGCCGCACTGGCCGCCCTGCCGAACCTGGTCCGCCTGGACCTGTCCGGGGCGAAGGTGTCCGACATTCCGGTGCTCGCCACGTTCCCGGCGTTGCGCGTGCTGACCCTCGACGGCCGTCAGTGGACGGAGTTGCTGGCAGCCGGCTGGCACCCGGACCGGCTGGCCGGCGCCGGGCTGGGCGGCACCGCGGGCGTGACCGACGCCGTCCGCTGGTCGCGGGCGTTCGGCCGCCCCGCCGACGTCCACACTCTGACCGGCTCACGGTAGGCAGACGCGCGCCGCCGTCCGGGATGCGACATCCCGGACGGCGTGCCCCCGTTGGCTGCGCCCGTCAGTTGTCGAAGTAGAGCTGGGCGCCCTGGCACCCGTACGGGCAGTGCAGCTCAGCCCGGTAGTACGCGGCCGGCCAGTCCGAACCCCAGATGTCGTGCTCGTTCCCGTAGTACCTGTTGTCAGGCGGCCGTACTTCGGCGCCGGTGCTCGTGTTACGGAGGATGACGAACGAGTTGACCGGTGTCTCGTCGCCGGGGTACGGCTCTCTCGGCGCCGTCCACGGAATGTTCAGCGTCGCGGCGTGCGGGTTCGCCCCGGCCGGAACCCAGAGTGCCGTGGTGAAGCAGGTCCAGGTGGTGGTCACCGTGCAGGACCGGTCGGCCAGCGCGGTCGCGGATCCGGGTGGTGCGGCGGCGGCCGGCTGCCCGGTCAGCAGGGCGGCGGACATCGCGGCCGCGGCCATGGCGCCGGTGACGATTCTCCCCGTGTACATGCGCTCCTCCATCGTCGGATGCGTGCTGCCTCGATGGTGCCGCCGC
This sequence comes from Actinoplanes sp. NBRC 101535, assembly GCF_030269225.1. Lineage (NCBI taxonomy): Bacteria > Bacillati > Actinomycetota > Actinomycetes > Micromonosporales > Micromonosporaceae > Actinoplanes > Actinoplanes sp. NBRC 101535. The sequence goes on from NZ_BSSY01000024.1 coordinate 109,015, forward strand.
GGGGCGGCCGCTGTCGTTGCCGATGCGCGCACGGGCGTTCCGATCCCGTGCACCCGGCCGGTCAGGGCCGCGGCCGGGCGCGCCATGCGCGGGGGGAGATGCCGTAGGTGGCCTGGAACAGGCTGCTGAAGTGGCTGTAGTTGGGGAAGCCCCGCCGGGCGGCGATCTGCCGGATCGTCCACGGCGAGCACAGTGGTTCGGCCAGGTCGGCGCGGCAGCGTTCCAGCCGGGCGCCGCGGATCGTTGCGGCGACGGTGCCGCCCTCGTCGCGGAACAGTTGGTGCAGCAGGCGGACTGAGATGTGGTGGGCGGCGGCGATCGTCCGCGGGGTCAGGTCCGGGTCGTGGAGGTGGTCGTGGATGAAGGAGTGGATCCTGGTTCGCAGCATCCGGTGCCGGAACTCCGGTGACGCCGTCCGGGTCGGTTCGGCGCCCAGTTCGTGGCCGAGCAGGGCGGCCATCAGGTCGACGACCACGGTGGCGAGCCGTCCGGCGTCCACCTGCGCCCAGTGTGCCGAGTCGGTGAGCAGCCGGTTGACGACGTCGACCATCAGCGCCCCGACGCCGCGCCGGCCGTCGATGGGAACACCGATCATGGCTTTGACGAGGTTCGCCGGCATCGGCAGCAGGGCGCGGGGTACCGTCATCATGGTCACGTGGAAGCGGCCGTCGTCCGCCTGCCGCCAGCCGCGGAACGGGCGGGACGTGTCGTAGAACGACATGTGTGCCGCGGTCAGCCGGGGTGTCCGGTCGCCCTGGGTCATCGCGATGCTTCCGTGCTGCGCCACCATGAGGCGGAAGGCGTCCGGGTCGCTGCGCCGGACGAGCCGCTGCGGCCGGTCGATCCGGACGCGGGCGTTGTCGGTGGCGGCGATCGCGGCGACTTCGATGGCGCCCAGGTCCATGGTGCTCATCCGTACCCGGATCGGCTCCTCCGGTTCGGCGTGGACGTCGACGGGCACGTCGGCCCGGGACAGCACCTCGCGGTATCCGGCGAGCCGGTCCGCCTCCGGCAGGTCGTCGCTGCTGAAGACCACGCGCATCGTCGCCACCTTCGTCGGTTCCCTGTCCGTAGGGTGACAAAGGCCGGGGACCCCGCCAAGCGGGCCGCCGCTTCCCGACACACACGCAGCACGCGCCGAATCTTTTCCATCGTTTCGTGTTATCGCGCCGCTCCCCGTGGGTCTAACTATCGACCTAGTTCAATCAACTGCAGGGGAGAATCCATGGGTAAGACCCTCGCCGCACGGGCGTTCCACCGCGCCCTGTGGCTGACCGGGGTGCTGACGCTGGTTATCGCCGTTCCCGTCCCGCAGTCCGCAGCGGCCGCCGTCCCGGTCGGCGGCGGCGTCTACACGCTCGCGTCCGGTTCCAGTGGCAAGTGTCCCGCCCCGGGTTTGATGGAGGCATCGAAACCTGGGAGATGATTCAACGATGCCGGCCCCGAAGAAGTATCCCGATGATCTGCGTGAGCGTGCGACCCGGTTGGCGATCGAGGCCCGCCGGGACCCGGCGTCCGCGGTCGGCGCGATTCGGCGGATCGCCGATCAGTGCGGGGTTCATCCGGAGGCGTTGCGCGGCTGGGTGAAGAAGGCCTAGACCGATGCCGGCGACCGGCCGGGCACTACCAGCAGCGACGCTGAACGCCTCGCCGCTCTGGAACGGGAGAATCGTGAGCTGCGGCGGGCGAACCAGATTTTGAAGTCCGCGGCGAGTTTCTTCGCGGCGGAGTTGGACCGTCCGTCGCGATGAAGGTCGACTTCGTCGACTCCCACCAGGAAGAACACGGTGTCCAGCCGATCTTGCTGGCCTTGGAAGGCACGCCCGCAGCGATCGCACCGTCGACGTACTACGCCGCCAAGACCCGCCCCGCCTCGCGACGCTCGCGGCGTGACGCCGAACTGACCGCGTTGATCAAGCAGATCCACGCGGAGAACTACGGCGTCTACGGCGCCCGCAAGATCTGGCACGAAATACTGCGCCGCGGGGTACGGGTGGCCCGCTGCACCGTCGAGCGGCTGATGCGCGAAGCCGGGCTACGCGACGTGACCTGCTGGCTGCGGCCGGAAGCTCATACCTGCCCGCAGCGGGTGCTCTGCCACACCTACGGCCGCGGCAAGGACACTCACATCATGGTTCCGGGATGGCCGTATTCGCTGGTCACGGCCTTGGAAACGGGACGAAGCTCGTGGACGGCGCCGCTGGACGCTCGCCGGCTGGCACCCGGCGACGACACGGCCACGGTTACCGCGGCCCAGCTCCGTGAGGTGGTCGAACGGCTGATCACCGCCCGACAATGGCAGCCGGCGACCCCGACATGTGGATCGTCGCGGACGCCGGCTACGACGGCCCCCGGCTGGCGTTCCTGCTCACGGATCTACCCGTGAAAGTCCTGGTCAGAATGCGTTCCGATCGGGTTCTGCGCCGCCCGCACCACCCCGGACCCCCGGCACGGCCGGCCGGCCGCCCCGGCACGGCGGCGAGTTCCTCTTCAGTGATCCCGCCAGCTGGGGTGACCCGGACGCGGCCACCGAGACCGACACCCGTCTCTACGGCACCGCCACCGCCCGAGCCTGGCACCGGCTGCATCCACGCCTGACCCACCGAACCGCCTGGATCAGCGAGAACGGCCCGCTACCGATCGTCGAAGGCACCGTGATCCGGCTGACCGTCGAGCGGCTGCCGTCCGGCGCCACTGCGAAACCGGTCTGGCTCTGGTGGTCGCACCCCGCCGCCGACGACCGTGAGGTCGACCTGGCCCGGCAGGCGTTCCTGCGCCGTGTCGACATCGAGCACACCTTCCGCATGCTCAAACAGACCCTCGGCTGGACCCGCCCGAAACTACGAGACCCGGCCGCCGCCGACCGCTGGACCCGGCTCGTCCTGGCCGCCTACACCCAGCTGCGGCTGGCTCGCGGCGCGGTCGCTGATCTACGCCGACCTTGGGAACGCCCCGCATCAGCCGAGCGACTCACGCCCGCCCGCGTCCGGCGAGGGTTTCGGCACCTACGCGGCAAGACCGGCAGTCCCGCCGCCGCACCGAAACCCTCCCGGCCAGGACCTGGACGACCCGCCGGACACCGCAACAACCGGCCAGCCACCCGCCACGACGTCCACATCGTCACCAGCCCGAACAACAGCCCAAGCAACAAGAAGAAGAGGATCTCAACGCCGCTGATCGGGGCCTGCCGTAACAGCGGCGTGCCGCCAGTGCCGGCGCCATGTCGAGAACCCGCCCTATTCAGGATGAAAAGGCTCAGTGATTAACCGTCCGCGGGACGCTCAAAAGTTTCCACGCTGGTCCGATATCGGACGGCCTCTTTCGGCGCATGCGATATTAAGATAACGAAGTCGGGAAGGGCTGATTCGGTGGGCATTCCATCCGCGTCAGAACTTCCTGGCTCTGCGTCCCACTCGATCAAATTCACCTGTACGGTGTAGGCGCCTGGGGAGAGCGGAATTTTGATGCCCCCACCCACATACCCACCGACGTTTTCTAGGCCGCCGAGCTCGACGGTTCCACGAGATTTCAGCAGGTATGCTTCCGAGGCGACAAGCAGGAACTTATTCTCCCTTCCCGAGAGGCCTCCATTGCGAATCGCCACCTGCCACGAACCGTCTCCCCCTACATTTAAGGGTACAAATATTCCATTTCTGATATTCTGCTCAATGGACTCATTTCTGGAGACCTTATCTTCCCATTCTTCAAGACTTGAGATATCGGAGAAGCCTTCCGGCTGCCACAGGGCGCCGAGTCCTGCGTCTGTCCGAATGACGTGGTAGGTGTTCAGCGGAGGGGAACTCAATGTGGCTCCTTAGCATCTTTCTTGGATGACAATCGAGCATACCCGGTCTCCTGGTTGCAGGCCTTGTTGTTTGATGCGTTTGGCGATCTGGGATCCCAAACTGCGATTCACGGAAAGGTCGAGAGGGTTCATGTTCGTGATGTCGTCGACGCCTCCAAGCTGGAGGTCCTTGGTGTGGTCGATGTCGGATCCAGCAGGCTTGGTGTTGCCGGCCCTTTTCCAAGAGCTGCTTGCCGACTTGGAGCGCTTGACCGCGGTGACCACAAGGTTTCCATCGCTGTTCAATGCTGCAACCTTGGCATCAGCCGCGACTCTCTGGGCGGGCGTCCATTCAGGCTTGTAGGTGACTTCGAGCTGTACCCCGTCGCAGTTGTGAACGAGTAGAGGGGTGCTACCTGCGAGGACATAATAGGTGTGAATGTCGGCGACAGTTAGGTCGCGCATGTTTTGACTGGAAATGCGGTTCCGGACCGCGGTGACGAGCTGGTGACTCCCGTCGGCGGCCAGCAGGATAGATTCGCCAGGGACCAGTTCGCTAGCCGCAACCCAGCTATCGCTCCTCTGATCCCAGAACGGGTGATTGGCGGTGGTGAAGATAACTGGTTGAGTTGACCCAGGCCGGAATTCTTGATCGGCTTCCGATCGGATGGCCTTGACCGTGACGTCGGTAAGGTACGTGTCCTGGTTAGAGTGCGTGACGGTGACCGATTTAATGGCGCTTCGGCCGGTGATCGGATCGGTTGCCAGAACCTTGTCGCCCGGCTTTACGTCCCGGATAAGTTTAGTGCTCCCGTCACCCATGAGGACACGGGTGTTCGGCGCGAAACTGTGTCTCGGGCAACCTCTCTTAAAAGCCTTCTTAACAACGTTCTTGACGGCTTTGTAGCCGACTTTGGCAGCGCCGCTCTTAAGCGCGGTGACCGCCAGCTTCGCGGCACCCCTGACGGCACCGCCGCCGGGAACGAGGTAGGTGGACCATTCGCCGGCTTTGTAGGCCCAGCTATTGGTGTTGACGAAGCAGTCAGCGCCGGGGCTGATGGCTTCGCGGGCGAGGCCGGTCAGGCCGAAGCTTGCCGCGTCGCCGACGCCGGTGAGGAAGTCGATGACGCCGCCGGTAAAGCCCGTGGTGAGGGTTTCCTGAGACGGGCCTTTGAGGACGAGGTTCTCGATCCAGTTGCAGTCGGCGCAGAGGCCAGCAGGGTCGGTGTTCTGCAGCGGGTTGTTCTCGGCGTACGCGTAGGGCTGCAGTGTGTCGTCGACCTTGGGGTCGATGGTGAGGAACTGGCCGGTGACCGGGTCGTAGTCGCGGGCGCGCAGGTAGACGAGGTTGGTGTCGGGGTCGGTCCAGGCGCCGGTGTAGCCGATGGCGCTGTCGGTGCTGCCGGCGTGGTGGGTGCGGGTGCCGTAGACGTCGTAGGTGTTGGTGGCGATGGTGGCGCCGGCGGCGTTGGTGATGGTGCGTACCGAGCCGAGGGCATCGGTGTGCAGGTATTCGATGGCGCCGGTGCGGTCGACCTGGGCGTAGGGGGTGAGGGTAGGGCCATAGAGGTACGAGTGGGTGCCATCGTCGAGCAGCAACGGCATGCTGCTGTTGGCGGTCCAGACCATGTTGGTGGTGGTGCTACCGGTGGTGCGGCGGGTACGCAGGCCGTCGCCGTCGTAGCCGTAGGTGACGGTGATGCCGGCGGTGGCGACTGCGGTGAGGTTGTTGGCCTGGTCGTAGTGGTAGGCGGCGGTGGGCAGCTCGAGGTTGTAGCTGCTGCTGGTGGCGGTGGTGTCGGTGAGGATGCGGTTGCCACGCTGGTCGTAGGTGTGGGCGACCGCGGTGCCGCCGGCGGTGGTGGTCCGGGTGACCTGCTGGCTGGCGTTGTAGTCGTTGGTGGTGCCGTTGGGCAGGGTTTTGAGGAGTCCGTTGGGGGTGATGGCGTAGTCGCCGGTGGCGCCGTCGCCCGTGGTGGTGACCGAGTCGATCTGGCCGACCTGGTCGAAGGTGAAGTTCTGGCTGCCCGCCGGGGTGGTGGCGGTGGTCAGCTGGCCGGCCTTGTCGTAGCCGTACGTGTAGTTGTCGATGGCCGTGGTTCCGCGGGCGAGGGCGATGGCGGAGATCTGGCCGTTGTTGTCGTAGGTGTTGATGCTGGTGACGCCGTTGGGGTTGGTCAGCTGTTTGCGCTGGCCGTCGGCGGTCCAGGAGAAGGTGGTCTTCTTGCCGGTCCAGTCGGTGGCCGAGGCCATTCGGCTGGCGGTGTCGTACTGGTAGGTGACGGTTTTGCCGTTGGGGTAGGTGAGTGCGGTGAGCCGGCCGCCGTCGTCGTAGGTGTAGCCGACGGTGTTGCCCGCGCTGTCGCGGGTGGTGGTGAGCTGGCCGGTCTGGTCGTAGGTGTAGTCGGTGGTGCCGGTGCCGTCGGTCATGGCGGTGCGGCGGCCGGCGGCGTCGTAGTTGTAGTGGACGGCGGGGGTGTCGGTGTCGTTGTAGGTGAGGTCGGTGACGCGTCCGGCGTCGTCGTAGGTGCGGGTGACGGTCGAGCCGTCGTTCTGTTTGGTGGAGTAGAGCCGGCCGAGCGTGTCGTAGTCGTAGGTGGTGGTGTTGCCGCCGGGCAGGATTCGGGTCAGGGGCTGGCCCGCTTTGTTGTAGGTGTAGCGGGTGACGCCCTTGTCCGGGTTTTCCACGGCGGTGACGAGGCCGTCGTCGTCGTACGTGTACTTGGTGGTGCTCAGGTCGGGGTTGACGATCGTGTCGATCTGCCCGTCGGCGGTGTAGGTGGTGCGGGTGATCCGTTCGTTGGGGTCCTTGCTGGTCTCCACGCGCCCGTCGGTGTCGTAGGTGAAGACGGTGGCCTGCTGGTTGCCGTCGAGGGTGAGCCGGTTGACACGGCAGACCCGGATCGGCCGAACGGTCAGCCCGCGCGCGAACCGGCGAGCAGAGAGGTCACATCGGCATCCCAGGACGCGGCAATCACGCTATTTGCTGTGCAGTACCTGGGAATGAGTTACTTCTCGACTGAGAAACCTCAAGAACGAAAAAGTTGACAAAATCGGCATTCGGCGGATCTACTGCTGACACTGCGCGCGCCAGCCATTGATTCGTGCTGCTCACGAAGCCCAGCGCTGGTGCTCAGCCGTCGGCGAGGATCTCAACACGACCCTCCTCGAGGTTCCGGTGACGAACCGCCCCAGCGCCGACGCTCCGCTGTCGGCGAGGATCTCAAGCAGTCCCAGGCCACGCCGCACCGGTCAAAACTCAAGCTCAGAGAACAAAGGTCCCGTCCTGGAGGCAACATCAAACCAGCCGACAGCGCCAGACCACGGGAGTGATGGGCGCAACCGCTTACGCAGGTCGCCCGGTGGCCTGAGCGTTCCGGACGCGTAGCGGCCGGCGAAGACCGCCGGGCCCTCGGCGGGAGCGACGGTCTGTACCCACCACCCCGCTACGACATCGATCTTCCGATTTTGATCTGAGAGAGGAAAGCAGAACGCTCGGCCTCCGTCCCATGATCGAGACGGAGGCCGAGCCAAAGTGACGGTCAGTGGCCGGCGACGGCGCCGCTGATCTCGTTGGGCACGGAGTCCAGGGTGGCCGAGTTGACGATCTTGCCGCTGGTCAGGTCGAGCTGGTGCACCTTCTTGGTGGCGGGCTCGGTGATGTAGGCGTCGTTGCCGCGGACGAACAGCGCCGGGCGCGGCTGCTGCCAGTCGAGGGGCTCGGTCCAGGCGGCGACGACCGGCCACGAGTGGGTGATCTTCGCGGTGGCCGGGTCGGCGACGTGCAGGTTGCCGTCGGTGCCGAGGATCAGCGCCTCGCCCTGCGGTCCGCGGTTGAGGGAGCGGAACGTGTAGCTGACGCCCTGGGGCATCGGCACCACAGTGATCTTGTCGGTGACGGTGTCGATCAGGGAGAAGTTGGTCGGGCGCTCCAGTTCCGCGTCCGGTTCGATCTTGAAGTCGCCGAGCAGGACCGGCGAGGCGTCGCTGCCGGCCTGGTTGCCGATCCGGCTGTACGCGCGTCCGCTGTCGACCTTGGTGAATGCGCCGTTCTTGAACAGCAGTACGCCGTCCTCGCAGCCGAGCGCGACGACGTCTCCCTGGGCGACGGCCTCGCCGTGGACGCCGGGGCACTGTTCGTTGCGGGCGATCTCGGTGCCGTTCTTGTCCAGTGCGAGCGCGCCGGTGCGGCTCTCCTCGGTGCCGACGGTGACGATCATCGTGCCGTCGGCGAGTTCGACGGCGACGCCGTGGTGTGCCTGCGCGGTCTTGTACTGGCGGGCCTGCGGCTTGCCGGTGGCCAGCTCCTTCGGGTCGAAGCTGTTCACCTCGCCGGTGCCGTCGGTGAACAGGATGGTCTTGCCGGCGTGCCGGACCACGTGGCCGGGTTTGGCGCCGGGCCAGGTCACGTCGGTGAGCTTGCCGGCGCCGGCGTCGAGGAGCTGGAAGCCGGCCTCGGTGGAGACAACGACGTTGCGGTCGTCGCCGGCCGGGTTGACCCGGTTGAAGCCGGCGAGCGGGACGGTGTGCGCGACCTTCAGGGTGTCCCCGTCGAGGATCTGGATGCCGCCGTCGTAGGTGACGGTGAGCGGTTCGTTGACCACGGCCGAGGCCGGTGTCGGCGCGGCGCTCGTCTCGTTTCCACAGGCGGCCAGGGCCAGCGAGGCGGCCGCGATGACGGCGATGCCACGTCGGTTCACAGTGTCTTCTCCCAATTCAAAACGAAAATCATTTTCAACTACAGCTTAAGCAGAGGCCGTTGCGAGGCCGGACCCGGGGGTCAGGCGGACAGGCCGCCGATGATCGCGTCGGCGTTGAACCGCATCATGGCCAGGTAGTTCGCCGCTTCACCGTCCACATCGCTCAGCGATTCGGAGTACAGGCCGACGACCCGGACCGTCAGGCCCGCCTCCGCGGCCAGAACCTCGGCCAGCCGGTCCGGCTGTGCGGTGTCCGCGAAGATCGCCGGAACCCGGTACTTCTCGATCGCCCCGACCAGCGACGCCAGGTCCGAGGCGCTCGGCGACGCCAGCGTCGTCCCGCTGGGCAGGATCGTGCCGACCACCTCGAGGTGGTAGCGGTCGGCGAGATAACCGAAGACGTGGTGGTTCGTGACGAGCACGCGGCGTTCTGCCGCCAGGCCCGCGAACCGCGCCGCCAGCTCGGTGTCCAGGTTGGTCAATTTCCTGGTGTACGCGGCCGCGCGCGCCCGGATCACGGCGGCGTCGACCCCGGTCACGTGGGTGGTGATCTGCTCGGCGAGCAGCCCGGCGGCGGTGGCCATCCGGGACGGATCGGTCCAGAAGTGCGGGTCCGGCAGTCCCGCCGCGTCGCCGTCGCGGTACTCCAGCGGCGCGACCTGCGCGCCGACCTCGACGACCGGCACCCCCTCCGCGGCCGCGGACTCGACGTGCCGCAGCACACCCTCCTCGAGGCCCAGCCCGTTGTAGACGACCAGGTCGGCGGTCTGCAGGGTGTGCGCCTCGCGGGCCGAGATCGCGAACGAGTGCGGGTCGGCGTTCGGTTTCATCAGCACGGTCACCGACGCCGCGTCGCCGGTGATCTCGCGGACCACGTCGCCGAGGATGTTCGTCGTCACCACGATGTGCGGACCGTCGTCCGTGGTACAGGCCGTCGCGCCGCCGAGCAGGGCCGCCGTTGCCGCGACGATCGCCGCCAGCCGCCTCACCGGCCCACCTCCACGGCCAGGTCCGGCTGCTGAGCGGTGCGCAGGGTCCGCGCGGTCCGCAGCTCGTCGGCGTAGTCGATCTCGAGGATCACCCGGTCGGCCGGCACCGCCAGGTAGGCGCGGCTGACGTCCAGGGTCAGCGTCGACGCCGCCAGTGGCGCCTGCGCGATCACCGTCCCGGTGTCCAGCTCGTAGCTGATCAGCGTGCCGTCGTTGTCGAGCGCCAGCACCGTGCGGTCGTCGGCGGGGGAGGCCGCCGCGACCAGCTCGCGGCCGTCCGCGGGCAGGTGTTTCAGGGTGACCTTGGAGGCGTTGACCGACCAGATGCCGCCGGCTCCGGCCAGCGCGGCCTCGTTGCTGCGCGGCCGGTGACCGAAATCGGCCGGCGGGACCGGGCCGCCGGGGGAGTCCAGCCGTTCGGCGGTCAGCGCCGTGCCGGTGTGCTTGATCCGCAGCAGGGAGTCCTCGCAGGCGATCACCACGCCGCCGCGCAGCACCGCCCACCCGGACGGCGCCGCGCACGGTGTCTCCAGCGCGCCGGTCGGCTTCCCGCCGGCGTCCATCGCCACGATCCGGTTCGCGGGCTTCGCCGGGTCGTCACCCACGGCGACCAGGAGTCCTTCGGCGTACGGGACGGCAAGCGCCGTACTGCCCCGCGAGTCGATCGTCACCGGTTCGCCGACGGTGCCCTCCTCCAGCTGCCGCCGGTCGTAGACCCGGATCCGGCCGTCGGCGGTGCCGACCGTGGTGTGCGGGCCGGAGCCGGCGACCGTCCGGACGGTGGTCTCGAAGGTGACCGTGCCCAGCGTGCGGGCCTGCGACCGGTAGTAGTGGACGTGGTCGGTGTGGTCGACCGTCCACACCCCGGCGTCGACGATCTCCAGGGTCCGGTCGCCGTCACCGACGTAGACGAACCGGCCGTCCTCGGACAACTCCCGGGCGGTGACGGTCAGCGGGACCTGGTTCTCCTGCTCGCTCGCCAGGTCGAGCAGGTGCAGCTCACGGGAGTCGCGGGTGGCGTACGCCAGGGCGGTCTGCGCCTCGGCCAGCTCTTCGGCGCCGGCGACGTACCCGTGCGGTTGCTCCTCGGTCTGATCCTGCGGGGGGCCGCAGGCGGACAGGACGAGCGCCGTGCCGATGGCCGCTCCGAGGGCGGCGACACTTCTTCTGATCACAGAGAACCTTCCAGTGGGGGGACGCTTCGCGGGGCCCGGCGTGCGGCCGCGAGGGCGGCGCGGACGCCGAGGATCGCGAAGAAGATCAGGACGGCGACGGCGGCGATGGTGGCGCTCGCGGCCGTCGCGGCGAACCAGGAGATCCAGAGGCCGAGCACGGTGGCGGCGGACCCGATCAGGAAGCTGGTGGCCATCACCGCGGGCAGTCGCCGCGCGACCAGCATCGCCGCCGCCGAGGGGGCGATCAGCATGCCGAAGGCCAGCAGGGTGCCGACGACGCTGAACGCGACGGCCATCGTGACGGTGAGCAGGATCATCATCACGACGTTCGCCAGTCCCGGGCGCAGCCCCAGTGTGCGGGCCTTGCGCGGGTCGAACGTCAGCGCCAGGAACGGCCGGTGGAAGACCGCCGAGACGACCGCCACCACCGTGCCGGCCCCGGCGAGCAGCAGCAGGTCGGGGGTGCGGATCGCGAGGACGTCGCCGAAGAGGAACGCGGTCAGGTCGGTGGCGAACGACCGGGAGTGCGACACCACGATCACGCCGATCGAGAGCATGCCGACGAACAGCAGGCCGATGCTGGTGTCGCGGCCGAACTCGCGGCTGTGCCGCAGCGCGTTGACCCCGGCCGCCATCGCGAACGCGCTGAGCCCGGCGCCGAGGGCGAGGTTGCCGCCGAGCAGCGACGCGACCGCGACGCCCGGCAGCATGCCGTGGCTCATCGCCTCACCGAGGAAGGTCATGCCGCGGGCGATCACCCACACCCCGGTGAGTGCGCAGACGGCGGCCAGCAGCACGCCGCCGAGCAGGGCGCGCAGGACGAAGGAGACGGTGAAGGGCTCGGTCAGGGTCGACATCACCGGGCGAATATACTGCAATGAAAATCGTTGTCATTAAGGGGGAAGTGGTGCTGACCGCCACACACCTGGACTTCCGGTACGCCGGCGTCCCCGTCCTGCGCGACGTCACCCTGCGCGCCGAACGCGCGACCATGCTCGCCGTCACCGGCCCCAACGGCTGCGGCAAGAGCACCCTGCTGCACCTGCTCGCCGGCATCGAGAAACCCGCCGCCGGCACGGTCCACCGCGACCCCGGCATCCGCGTCGCCCTGCTCCCGCAGCGCACCGGCGACATCGACGCCCTCCCGCTGACCGTCGCCGAATGCGTCCGCATCGGCCGCTTCACCCCGTCCGGGCTGCTGCGCCGCCTCACCCGCCACGACCGTGCCACGGTCACCGGCCTGATGGAGGACCTCGGGATCGCCCACCTGGCCCGGCGCCGCCTGCGCGAACTCTCCGGCGGCCAGCGCCAGCGCACCCTGATCGCCCAGGCCTTCGCCCAGGACGCCGACGTCCTCGTCCTGGACGAACCGACCGCCGCCCTCGACACCGGCAGCCGCCGTCGCGTCCAGGACCTGCTCACCACACGGGTCCGCGACGGCGCCGCCGTGATCGTCGCCACCCACGACGACGAGGAGGCCGCCCTCGCCGGCCGGACCCTGCGCCTGCCCGCGCCGATCGACCTGCACCCGGGGGCCACACCTGGTGGAATGGGACGGCAAGAACACCGACGGTGACACCGGCGAGGAGCATGTATGGGCCGACAGGAGCGGCCGCTCTGGAAGTGGTACCTGGTCGTGATGGCGGTCGCAGTGATGGCCTACTTCGCCACCCCCGACTCGTGGGTGCAGACCATCTCCTACAACGCGATCGCGCTGTCCGGCATCATCGCCATGCTGATCGGGCTACGCCGCGACGGCGTGACGGCCGCCGGGCTGTGGCGGGCCTTCGCCGGCTGCCAGATGCTCGCGGTCTGCGGTGACGTCGCCTATGCCTGGTACGCACGCCACCTGCACGACTTCTCCTATCCCGCGCCCGCCGACGCCTTCTACCTGGTGGCCGGGCTGCTCGAAGCGGTCGTCCTGACCCTGGTGCTGCTGCGCCGTCTGCCGACCCGCGACCCGGCCGGGGTCATCGAGGCGGTGATCCTCGCCGGGGCGTTCGCCCTGGTCGCCTGGGTGTACCTGATGAAACCGGTCACCGAGGCCGCGGACCTGACCGCGGTGGGGAGACTGGTCGCCATCTCGTACCCGGTCATCGATCTGCTGCTGTTGGCGCTCGTGGCCCGGATGCTGGTCGGCGGCGGCGCCCGCAACGGCGCGTTCCGTCTGCTCGCCGCCGGGATGGTCAGCTATCTCGCGGCCGACTACGCCTGGGCGTTCACCGACCATTTCCAGTTCGACGCGGGCACTTTCACCAGCCACCTGATGGACGCGGGCTACCTACTCGCCTTCGGCCTGTACGGGGTGGCCGGACTGCACCCCGGCATCGCCGACCTGGCCAAGCCGATCCTGATCAGCGACCGGCACTTCTCCCGCTGGCGGCTGGCGCTGCTGGCCGGGGCCACCCTGATCGCGCCGCTGCTGCTCGCCTGGCAGGCGTGGCAGGGCCACCACCGGGTCACCGACGCGGGGGCCATCGCGTTCGGCTGCATCGTGATGTTCCTGCTGGTGGTGGCGCGGATGGCGGTGCTGGTCCGGCAGGTGGAACGGCAGGCGGACGTCCTGGAACGCCAGACCGAGGAACTCACCGAACTCGCGCAGCGGGACGCGCTGACCGGCCTGGCGAACCGGCGGGCCTGGGAACAGGCGCTGCCGAAAGCCCTGGAACGGGCCCGCCGCGACGGGAGACCCCTGGTCCTGGCGGTCATGGACCTCGACCATTTCAAGCGGTACAACGACCGGTTCGGCCATCAGGCCGGTGACCGCCTGCTGAAGGAGGCCTCCGCGGCGTGGACGAGCGGGATCCGCGGCGACGACCTGCTCGCCCGCTACGGCGGGGAGGAATTCGCCCTGCTGGTCCCGGACAGCAGCGGCCCGCAGATGGCGGCGCTCCTGGACCGGTTGCGCCCGCTGACACCGTTCGGTCAGACCTTCTCCGCGGGCATCGCGGTCTGGGACGGTGAGGAAACGGCGACCGACCTGTTCGGGCGCGCGGACGCCGCTCTGTACGTGGCGAAGGACGAGGGCCGCAACCGGGCGGCGTTCGCCCCGGCCTGAGGATCAGCTCCCGGCCAGTCCCGCGGTGGTCAGAGTCAGGTGCTCGGTCAGCAGGCGGGCCGCCAGATCGGCGTCGTGGGCCAGCGTGGCCTCCTCGATGCGGCGGTGCTCCCCGGCCGCGTCCCGGTCCGGGTTGCGCCGGCCGGACCAGCGCCGGGCCAGCTCGCTGGCCAGCCACAACCGGTCGAAGGTGTCCAGCAGGACGGCGTTGCCGCTGCCCTCGAGCAGCGTGCGGTGGAACAGCCGGTGCACCTCCGACCAGGCCTCCGGGTCGTCGAACGACGTCCGCGCCAGCCGGTGGTGCGCGGCACGGACCCGGCCCTCCCACTCCAGGTCACCGCGGGCGATCGCCAGGCGTAGCGTCGCCGGCTCGACGATGCGACGGGTCTCACCGATCTGCTGCCAGCGCTCGTCGGACTGGCGGGGCACGGCGAAACCGCGGTTGGTCAGCCGGTCGGCCAGGCCGTCACCGACCAGGCGGACGAGCGCCTCGCGGGCGATCGGCAGGCTGACGCCGTGCCGGGTGGCCAGTTCCTGCGGTTTGAGGGCCGCACCCGGCGCGAACTCGCCCCGCAGGATCGCCTCGCGCAGCGCGGTGTACATCCGCCCGGAGAGCATCTGCTTGCCGTCGGGCTGTGGCGACTGACTCATACAGCGATCATAGACCATCACGAGGAAAATATATTTTCCGTGCTACGGTCGATCCCGTCGAACCCCTTCCGGAAGGAAACCCATGACCGGCAACAACCCGTTCGCCCGCCTCCCCGAGGCAGCGGACTTCACCGTCACCAGCACCACCGTCGCCGACGGCGAAGCCTGGCCGGCCGCACAGATGTCCGGCCTGTTCGGCGTCCCCGGCGGCCAGGACATCTCCCCGCAGCTGACGTGGAGCGGCGCCCCCGAGGGCACCAAGAGCTACGCCGTCACCGTCTACGACCCGGACGCCCCGACCGGCTCCGGCTTCTGGCACTGGGCCGTGGCGAACATCCCCGCCACCGTGACCACCCTGCCCGAGGGCGCCGGCGACGACACCGGCACCGGCCTGCCCGCCAGCGCGTTCCAGCTGCCCAACGACGCCCGCTCGGCCCGCTTCCTGGGCGCGGCCCCGCCGGCCGGCCACGGCGCGCACCGCTACTTCATCACGGTGCACGCCCTCGACGTCGACAGCGTCGAGGTGGCGGCGGAGGCGACGCCGGCGGTGCTGGGCTTCACGATGTTCCCGCACGTCATCGGCCGCGCCACCATCGTCGTCACCGCCGAGATCCCGGCCTGACATCGATCTCGCCCGTCCCGTTTCCAGCGGGACGGGCGGTGGGTGATCTGCTTCCGGCGATGGCCGCATCAGCCGGCGAGGGCGGCGGCGATGAGGAAGACCAGCGAGGCCCCGATCGCCAGGCCGACGAGCGCGAGCGCCGCTGCTGCGCGGACGATCTCGCCGATCGGGGCGAGGGCGTTCTTGAGCGAGACCAGGGCGAGCGCCATGCAGAGGCCCGCGACGACGAGGTACAGCCCGGATGCGTTCATGTCCACTCCTGGTGAGGCGCGTTGCGCTTTCTCTAAGAATGTGCGCACGGATGTGCTGAATATCAATGAATATTCGTCTTTTGAAATACCGATATGAATTCGATCTGCTAGGTGGCAATCCGGCGTAGTGCAACTAGATAGCTGGCCAGTAGGGTACGGGGAGGCGCCCTGGGGGCTGAATTTCCTTGAATACAGGCTGGCGGCTGGGAATACTGACTAGGTTTTGGCCATGCTGATGAATAGGGATTTTGGCGAAATGACTGACTCTTCCGTTCCGCGGCCCGTCCAGGCAGAGATGATCTCCGGCGCGTGCTCGACAGGCAGCTGCCCCACGGTCTATCGGACCGCACATGGATCGTTGGTGGTGCAGGGGGGTGTGGTTCCGGGTGGCGTTGCCGGGGTGGAACTGCCGGAAGGGGAGACGTTCGTTGAGATTCCGCTGGAGTTGTTGCTGGACGCGGCCCATCGGATGTCGTGATCGGTGGCCGGGCGATGGCTGAGCCGGTCAGCCCGTCCGCTGAGGACGACCCGCGAGCGGTCGGGTCCGCGCTGCGGGCGGCTCGGCGGCGTGCCGGGCTGACCGGTGCCGAGCTCGCCCGGCGAGCGGGGATCAGCCAGCCGACCGTTTCCCGGCTGGAGACAGGTGTCTCGCTCGCGGATCCGGCCGAGGTTCACCGGCTTGCCGGGGCCATGGAGCTCTCGGATGCCGAGACCGAGGCCCTGGTCGCTCTGGCGCGGCGTGCCCAGCAGCGGATGAACGATGTCCGCACCGAGCCGCGCGGCCTGCCGCAACTTCAGGAGTCGATCCACCGGATCGAACAGAACAGTGCCGTGGTCAGGGTTTTCAACCCGTCCCTCGTGCCGGGACTTCTGCAGACCAGCAGCTACGCCCAAGTGGTGATCACGAATCTGGGCTCACTGACCGCCGCTGACCCCACATCGCCGGAGACCCACGGCAACCTGCTGTCCGCGGTGTCCCGGCGGATGGCGCGGCAGGAGGTGCTCGGTGACGCCGGCAAGAAGTTCTTCTTCGTCATCACCGAATCGGTGCTGGGTGCCGGGGTGGGCACGCCGGAAGACATGATCGTCCAGATTCGGCACCTGCGGCGGATGCACGCCCTGCCCCATGTCAGCCTCCGGATCCTGCCGGCTCGGGCCTTCGTCAAGGACTTCGCCCTGCACTCGTTCGAAATGGTGGACGACCAGGTTGTCATCATCGACCTCTTCAACACGTCGATGACCACGCAGGGGCGGGCCGACATCCGGCTCTACCGGGATCTGTTCGAGCGCTTGCACACGGCTGCCACGGGTGACGTGGACGCGTTGCTGGACGAGTACACGGCGTACTACCGCGGGCAGATCGGCGACTGACGGTGAGGCACCCGGTCAACGGGGTTCCGCTACCGGGATGCGGGCCAGTGCTCCGGCCTTCAGGCCGGGGGTGAAGGCCCGCGCTGGGAGGGCCGCCAGGCCCGAGCAGTGCCTTAACCGGGACGGTTCTGCTGCTCGGTGTACTGCTTCACGAC
>NZ_BSSY01000025.1:0-115017 GCF_030269225.1 Actinoplanes sp. NBRC 101535
GTCTGCCTGTGGAGCTGGTGTAAGACCTCAACGGGGGAATCTCCGTTCGGGGCGGTCGGCTGTGAAGCAGGAAACCCGGCGGGCGACCGCCGGAATCCCCGTCCTTTAGGGCGGGGAGAAGTCAAGAGGTCTTCACCCGGGCCTTCACCCGCCACCTCGGTCGTAGTCCGCAGCGCTACCGTGCCCGCGGGCTGAACGTGGCCGGCCAGCACATCGCCGCCGTGCACGCCTCGACCGTGAGTTCGACGGCGCCCTGCATCAGCCTCTACCGCATCAGCATCATCGAGAGGAAACCCGCTGTGCCCCTCGACATCTCGGTTCGTGACCTGCCCACCGTCCACGCCCTCGTGATTCGCCGCCGGGTCACGCGCGACGAGATCGCGACTGCGCTCGCCGAGTGTCTGCCGGTGGTGTTCGACTACGCCCAGCAGCATGGGCTGGCTATCGCCGGGCCGCCGTTCGCCCGCTATCCGGAAGTAGGGATGGGGTCGCTGACCATCGAGAGCGGCATCACCGTCGTCGAGCCTCCGTCAACGGCACTCGCTGACGGGATCGAGGCGCTCGTCATTCCACCGGGTCGAGCAGTGGTGACCATCCATCGCGGACCCTACGACAGCCTGCCCGAGTCCTACCAGCGAATCGAGAGGTGGATTCGTGACCAGGGGCTGTCCGCGGCAGGAGCGCCTTGGGAGACGTACCTGACCGATCCGGGGGAACGCCCGGACCCGGCGACGTGGGAGACGGAAATCGTCCAGCCCGTGCGGTGACCGGGCGCGCTGTGATCGGCCGGGTTGCTTCTCGTGATCCTGTACAGCTTTTCTAAAGGGCCGCGGCCGCCTCATGAAAGTCGACCACGGCCCCGCCGTGCTGCGCTGACCAGTCGGTCAGGACCCGGATCGGCTCGATCAGGGTTGCTCCCAGCTCTGTCAGGCGATATCCGGCCTGCGGCCCGGCCTCGCTCGCGACGAGACCATGGCCTTGCAAGCGGCGCAGGGTCTGGGTGAGTACTTTGCGGGAGACGCCATGGATCACGTCGGCGATCTCACCGTGACGCAGCGGACCCCGGCTGAGCGACCAGACGACCGGTACCGCCCACTTGTCGCTGAGAATCTCGATGGCGAGCCGGGCCGGGCAGTCCGACACGAAGCCGCTGGGTGCGCATCCATACATCGCTCGACGTTACCAATCGGTTCCGAGCGCCCTTCTAGCTTGGTCGTCATGCGATCTTCGAACTCCGCACGAACTGTCCTGGTGGTCGGCGGCACCGGTGCGATGGGCAGCAGCGTGGTACGCCGCCTCCTGGCGACCTCCGACGATCTGCTCGTCGTTCCGACCCGCGATCCAGCCTCGCCCAGGGCGGTACGGTTGGCCGAACTCGGTGCCGGCCGGGTCACCCTGATTTCCGACGCCCTGGACGCGGCCGTCATGCGCCGCGTCGACCGTGTCTTCGCCAACACCAACTTCTTCGCCGCGGCCGACGTGCTCACCGAGTACCGGCAGGGCATCGACCTGCTCGAGGCGGCCCGTGCGGCCGGCGTGGATCGCTTCATCTGGTCGTCGCTCGACGCGGCCGCCACGCTGACCGGGGGAACCAATCCGGTCCCCCATTACGACACGAAGGCGGCTGTCGCTGCGCACATCAATCTCATGCGTGCGCACGAGATGATGCGTCAAGAAGAGGACGGCTGGTACACCGAGCACGTGTCGGTGCTCGTGACGGCACCGTACTTCGAGAACCTGTATCTTCTCGCGCCACAGGAGGGCCCACTGCCCGACGGCCGGCACGGCATGCTGTTCACGCTCGCCCTCGGCGACGGCACATGGCCCTTGATCGCACTGGACGACATCGCGTGGTTCGTCAGCCACATGTTCGACTCCTGGCAGAGCTGGGGCGAACGGGACCTGGCCGTGGTGGGCGACAGCCTCACCGGGCAGCAGATAGCGTCCGTCTTCGAACGCGTCACCGGAGTCCCATCGGCCTACCAGCCGTTGCCGCTCACTACCCTGCGCGACGCCATCCCCGGGACCGGCCATGACTTCGCGGCCATGTTCCAGTTCTTCCAGAGTCGGAACATCGCCGCCGGTGACCGTGACATCGACGCTCTGCGAAAGCTGCACCCGAACCTGATGACCTTGGGCGACTGGTTGCGTGCGACGAACTGGGACGGCAGGCAAAAGAACTGGTAGACGTGGCTATGAATTGTCGCCGGTGCGGAACACCGGTCCTGGCTGCCGCACCCGCTGGTGCTGGGGCTGGGGGAGAGCCCCGGGTGAAGATGGGTGTCTTTCCCCTTCTTGCCGGACCGGGGCCTATGGTGCCGGGACCTGGCGGCGGATGGGGCACGCGGTGATCGCATTGCCGGCGGCTGCCGGTTCGGTATCGATCGGTGGCCCGATGCGGGTGGCACGGTTTCGAGGGCTACCGCACTGCCTGGGGCGGCCCGACACTCGCCGGGGTGTGGGCGGTGTACGCCGGGCTTGTCCTGCTGGTGACGGTTCCGGTGCTGTTGTGGACGTTGTGGGGGCTGGCTCGTCTGCGGGGCCGGGTCCTGGGAGGGGCCGTCACCCGGTGAGCGCCCGCTGCCGGGCCGCCTCGTACAGGACGATCGTGCCGGCGGCCGCCGCGTTGAGGGAGCTGGCGGAGCCTCCGATCGGGATGCGCAGCATGCGGTCGCAGGACTCCCGCCAGGCCGCGCTCAGGCCGTGTGTCTCGTTGCCGATCACGACGATGGTGGGGCCGGTGAAGTCGTGCGCGGTGATGTCGTGGCTGCCGTGCTCGTCGGTGCCGACGATGACGGGGTTCACGGCGTGTAGCGATGAAGCCCAGGCGAGCACCTCGCGGTGACCGGGCGCGCGTACGACCGGCACGGCGAAGAGGGAGCCGGTGCTGGCGCGTACGGCCTTGGGGTCGTAGGGGTCGGCCGCATGCCCGGTGGTGATCACGCCGGACGCGCCGAGGGCGTCGGCGGAGCGGATCAGCGTGCCGATGTTGCCGGGGCTGGTCGGCCGGTCGAAGACCACGAGCGGCAGGCCGGGGCGGACCGGGATCCGGTCGAGGTCGTCGGCGGGCTGCCCGACGACGGCGAGCAGCTCCGGGACCTCCTGATCCTTGCCGCCGAGCTCCCGGATCAGCTCCGGGGACAGGCGCACCCGGGTGGCGTCACCGGCCTGGTCCAGGACGTCGTTCGCCCACGGTGAGAGATCTCCTTCACCCTGGATGAGGGTACGAACGTGCCAGCCGTGCCGGACTGCGAGGCTGATCGGGCGTACCCCCTGGACCAGGAATTCGCCGGACCGGTGGCGCTTGGTGCGGTTGGTTGTCAGCGCGAGCCACTGTTGGAAGGCGGCGTTCCGGGTCGTGATCCGGAGCATCGTCGTCACCACCTCGCACCCTGGCCGGACCATCGATTGTGCTCGCTGTCCCCCGATCCGGTAACCACCGGATCGGGGGAGGCCCCCATCGGCCCGGGGCGGTCAGCGGGTGACGACGTGCAGTTCGGCCCGGTCGGCGGGCTCGGTGGCGTCGTAGGTGACGGTGTAGAGCCGCCGGGTATCCGGTGACCAGGTCAGAGCGCCGGCAACGATCGCACCGGTCGAGCCGGCCAGGGTGGTGTCGGAGAGCAGCGTGCCGCCGGCTCGGTAGACGAGCAGATGCCGGCCCACCTCGGCGCCCTCGACGGCGGTGGCCAGCAGGGTGCCGCTGTCGGTGAGTTCCATCGCCTGCAGGAACGGGCCGGTCTCGTACGCGCCGGTCTGCTGGGTGAGGTCCGTGACGGCGTACCGCTGCACCCGGTAGGCCCCGGCCGCGTATGCGGTCCGGCCGCCCGGCGCGAGCGCCAGGTCGAACACGTCACCGCGGGCCGGGTCGTAGGAGCCGGGCCCGGCAGGGCCGAGCACGCCGCCCGTGCTGACGGTGTAGGCCCACAGCCGGGCCGGGCTGAGGCCGTAGTCGCTGACGAGCAGGATGCCGGGGTTCGCTCGGGCGGTGGCCAGCAGCGGCGGGGTGAAGAACTTCTGTCCCGCCAGCTCGAGGGTCACCGTGCCCGCACTGCCGCGCAGGTCGACCCGGCCGAGGTCACTGTCCCACTGGCCGCAGCCGTACCCGAACCACAGATGCCGGCCGGTGACGGCGAGGGTCTCCGGGCAGGGGCCGGTGGTGTAGCGGGCCGTCTCCCGCAACGTTCCGGTGTCGAACGCGACGATCGCGTTCGCGGACGGCAGCGCGGCGAACAGGGTCCGGCGGTCCAGGCTCAGCTGCAGGTCGGTCGGTCCGGGCAGGTTGTCGAGGCTGCCGGTCACCACCCCGGCGGCGTCGGTCACGGCGATCTGGGTGGCGGTGCGGCCACCACTGACGAACACCCGGCCGGCGGTGGCGACCACATCGGCCGGTGCGGTGAACGGAAGGGTGGTGACGGTGGACGCCGCGAGTGCGGGCCCGGTGAGTACAGCGGTGGTGCAAGCCGCGGCGGTGGCGGCGAGAGTGATCCGTGCGACGGTTCTCATCAATCCCCCTGGCGCGTCGTCGGCAGACGCGGAGGACCAGGCCGGCATGGACGACACGCCGATCGGCCACCCCCGTGAGCCGATCCGGAAAAATGAAGAGGTACCAGGGGCGGGCAAGGGCGGGGACGTCGCTTTACGCGTACCCCGGAAAGGGATCGAGAGAATCGCCTGGTCCTCGCCGCGCCACCGCCCGCGCACGGCGCCCGGCGAATCGGATTGCCGACAGGCGGCCCACGGTGAGAGTTCTCCTCCGGCCTCGATGGGGCGGAAGGCCGCGTCGCGTGTGGTGATCCGGAGCGTCGCCGGTCACTCCGAGGACTGCAGGACCCGCCGGATGAGGTCGTCGACGAAGTCCTCGGTGGCGGGTTCGCCCTCGTACGTGACGCGGACCAGGACCGCCCCGGTGAGCTGGGCGAGGGCCGGGGCGATGTCGTCCGGATCCAGGTGCTCGGCGAGGATCGCGCGCAGGCCGCTCGTCCCGGTCTCGTAGAGCCGGCGCCGCAGGGACCGCATGACCTCGCCGTGCCCGGAACGTTCGACGACGCCGGCGAGGAGGCGGTCGAGGCGCCGTTCGGTGAGGTCGGTGGCGAAGTCGAGGAGTGCGGTCCGCAGGTCGGCGCGCAGGTCCCCGGTCGGCGCCGGGTGGTCGGCGGCGTCGCAGATGTGTTCGATCGCCGCGCGTACCAGGTCGAGCCGGCTGGGCCAGTGGGCGTAGACGGTGCCCTTCGCATATCCGGACCGGGCGGCGACCGCGGCGTGCGTGACGGCGTCCCAGCCCTCGTCCAGCAGCAGGGCGGTCACCGCTTCGATCACGTCGCGTTTGGTCCGCACGATTCTCGGGTCTTCGGCCACTGCCTGATCGTTCACAACCGCCATGGTAACTACTGAACAGGTTGTGCAATAGTGAACGGCATGACCAACAAAGTCGGGATGACGATCACGCAACTCCCCACCGGGACGTACGCCACACCCGCCGCGCTCGCGGTCCGCGGCGGCTCCTTCCGGGACCGGCGCGACTTCACCGCCACCGCCGTGCTGATCGAGCACCCGGACGGAGACCTGCTGATCGACGCCGGATTCGGCCGGGACGCCGGCGCCCACATCGCCTCACTGCCCTTCTACCGCCGGTCCGCGCACACCCTCGGCCCCACCGCGGCCGCGCAGCTCGACGCCCACGGCTACGACCGGTCCCGGCTCCTCGGCGTCCTGGTCACCCACACCCACTGGGACCACGTCAGCGGACTCGACTCGCTCGACGTACCGGTGTGGATCAACGACGACGAACTCGCCTACGCCCGCAAGGCGACCTCCGACCGGGTCTTCGCAACCGTCGCCGCGGGGCACGAGCTGCGGACGTACCGGTTCGACGGCCCCGCCCATCTCGGGTTCCCGGCCAGCCACGACGTCTACGGCGACGGCTCCGTCGTGATCGTCCCCGCCGCCGGGCACACCACCGGGTCGATCATCGTCTTCGTCACCGCGCCCGGCGATCGCCGGTACGCCTTCATCGGCGACCTCACCTGGCAACTCGACGGCATCACCGAGCACGCCGAACGACCCCTGCTGATGCGCTACCTCGCCGACAGCGACGCCCGGCAGGTCCGCGCCGACCTTGCCCGGATCATCGCGATCGCCGACCGCTACCAGATCGTGCCCGCCCACGACGCCCGCGGCTACCGGGGCATCCCGGTGCTCGCCCCGCGATGAGACGAGGCGTCACCGGTCCGGTTCGTCGAGCATGTCGTGCCGTCCTTCACCTGAGCCGGCCGGCCCCAGGTCGCTGATCTCGTAACCGTCCGGGTAGCTCGGTGCGGTCAATCCGCCCTCGAAACGGCCGGCCGTGCGCGGGGTGCCGAGGTGGCGGATCAGCAGGGACCGGGCCCGCAACCCGCGATCGACCGCCACCCTGACCAGCCGCGGTGGGGTGGCGGCACTGGTCGCGGCCCGCAGCCGGTCGTCGTACGTGGCGCCGACGATCAGCCGGGCGAACCCGCCGAGCATGCCCGCGTTGGCCCGCTCGATCGCGGCGGCCTCCGGGTTCGGGACCAGGTGCTCGGCGTCGTAGGCGTCGAACCAGCCGGTCAGCTCGTCCAGGGTGTCCGGGACCGGCACGTGCATCAGGCGGCCGAGTTCCGCGTAGAAGCGGAACGTGGCCTGCCGTTCGTGACAGCACGGTTCTCGCCACGCGTACCTGTCCAGCCAGCGCAGCGGGATCACCACGCAGCAGGCGAGCACATAGAGGTACTCGTCGGCGGGCTGGTCGCGGTACGGACGGTGGATCCGGTTGATCCGGCGGATCGCCTCGCGGCTGCGCGGATGGTCCAGGCCGTGGATGACCATCTCGTACATCAGCAGGCCGGTGTCGTCACGCCTCTTGCGGGTCCGTTCGGTGAGCTCACCGGTCCCGGCCAGGATGCGGGCGATGGACGGGGTGGAGAACGACCGGTTGAAGCCCTGGTTGAGGCCCAGCTTCATGTCGAAGGGGAACTCCACCAGCACCATCTGCCGATAGATGTCCGCGAAGTCGACGTCCGGGTCAAGATCTTGGATGCGCCGGAGATTGGCGTAACGGCCTCTCATGGTCCGGACATTCAAGCAGATCGCCGGGTACGGGCCACGGGCGGCGGGCAATGGCGCCCGCCGCCCGTCTGTCATCTCCCACAGCCGGATCGCCGGTCGGCAACCCGCGCTGCGGCCGTCATGGTCACCGCCGTGATCACGCACAGCGCGACCAGAGACTGAAGGACGACGCGTTCTCCCAGCCCCCACACTCCGGCGGCGCCGAGGATGCTGCCGATCGCGGTTGCGAAACTGCCTCCGGCCAGCAGCACGGCGCGGGCGACCGAAGGACCGCCCTCTGGCCTGCTGGATGTCGTCAAGTCGGTCATCACGATTCCCTTCGCCGGGGTACGCCGTCGCGAGCCTTGACGTGAGAAGACCAGCCGACCGGTGCGGGAAACCAGGCATGCCGACTTCTGTGCAAGTCTCTTGCGTGATTCGCATGAGGCGCGCGACGGTGAGAGTCCCGGGCGTCGAACGGAGCGGGCCGTGACCGCACTCTCCTGGACGACGAACCCGGCAATTCTGCAGGCTTCTCGCGCCGGCGAATACGCCACCATCCTGCGCAGTGCCCGGGCCGCCGCCGGGTTGACGCTCGAGCAGCTCAGCGCAGCCAGCGGCTATTCGGCGTCGACGCTGTCGCGGCTGGAGAACCGGCGTCGGCCCATTCGTGATGAAGCCGAGTTGCGCAACATCGCTGACCTCTACGGGGTACCTCTGCGATTGTTCGGCCTGCCTGCCCCGTCTGCGATGTCCCCGAGGTCTAACCTGGCGAAGACAGTGGACAGAGGGGGCGACGACGTGCAACGACGCAACTTCCTTGCCGGGGCTGCGGTGGCCGGGGTGTCGGCAGTCCTTCCGGGATCGTCCCCTGCCGACGCGACTCCGGCAGGGCACTCGATCCCGGATGTGCTCTTCGGCCGTGTCGTCGCGGAACCGCTGCCGGGCCGCCAACTCGCGGCGCAACTCGCAGCCGCCCGGGGTGACTACCGGGCCGCACGCTACAGTCGGCTCGCCCGGCGGCTGCCGAGGTTGCTTGCTCAGGCCCATGCGGGCCGGGACGCCGCCGGTCTCAGCGAGATCGCCGCAGCGTCCGACCAGCTCTCCGAGGCGTATGTCGTCGCCGCTCAGCTGCTTCTCAAACTGCATGACGACAGCCTGGCCTGCGTCGCCGCGGACCGTGCACAGCGAGCCGCCGGCACCGGAACCGACCCACTGATGATGGCGGAGAGCCGGCGGCTGGCCGCCACGGTCCTCCGGCGTGCCGGTCACGGTGACAGCGCCCAGCAACTGGTGCTCGCCGCCGCGGCCCGGCTTCGGGACGACGTTCCGCGCCGGGACGCCGCGACCCGGGCCGCCTACGGCCGGATGCTCGCCGTCGCCGCCTACACCGCAGCGGTCCGTGACGACCGGGACGCGGCCTGGGAGCTGCTCGCCGAGGCCGGACAGGCGGCCGCGGTGGCCGGCGGGGCGGCCGCGTTCAACGGCACTGAGGTCGCCGTCTACCGGATCAGCGTCGCCCGCAAGCTCGGCGATTACGGAGCCGCGGTCGACTTCGCCCGGCGGGTCGACCCGCGATCGATCGCCGACGCCGAGCGGCAGGCCCGCTACTGGGAGGACACCGCGCTGGCGTTGCACGGCCGGGGCCGTCCGTACGAGGCGTTCACGGCCTTACGTTCCGCCGAGCAGGATGCTCCGGAGGAGGTCCGCTGCCGGCCGTGGGCTCAGCAGCTCACTCGCGACCTGCTGTCGTCCCCAGCGGCTCGGGGTATGTCCGGGCTGCGGGACTTCGCCGTCCGTACCGGTGTGGTCTGAGCCCTATCCTTTCGGCTGCGCGGTGGCGGCCAGGATCTCGGTGACGACCTGGTGGGCGGCGTCGGGGCGGCCGTGCTTGCGGGCGGCCTGCGCCAGCGCGTCGCGCTGCCGGGGGTCGGCGAGCAGGCTGGTGACCTCGGTGAACAGGTGCTGCGCGCTGACCTGGTCGCCGTCGAGCATGCGGGCCGCGCCCTGCTCGGCGAGGTGACGGGCGGTGATGCGCTGCTCGTCACCGGCCGCATGCGGGTACGGCACCAGGATGCACGCCTTGCCGAGGGCGGTGAGCTCGGCGACCGTGCCGGCGCCGCTGCGCGCGATGACGATGGCGGCCGCGGCCAGCAGGTCGGGCAGCTCGTCGTGGATGAACTCGACGACCCGGTAACGAGCCGCCAGGTGCGGCGGCAACTGGGCGGCGGCCTGCTGCATGTCCGCGTAGTTGAGGCTGCCGCACTGGTGGACGATCTGGCAGTGGGGGAGCAGGCCGGGCAGCGCCTCGGAGACCATCCGGTTGATCTGCTGGGCGCCGAGCGCGCCACCGGTGACCAGCACCAGCGGGACCGACGGGTCGAGGCCGTAGGCGGCCAGCCCCTTGCCCGGGTCACCCTGCAGCACCGCGGGCCGGATCGGGTTGCCGGTGACGACGGCCCGGCGGCGGACCCGCTCGGAGAGGTGGGCGAGCGAGGCCTCGTGGCTGAGCAGGACCCGGGTGGCGACCTGGGCGAGGATCCGGTTCGCCAGGCCGAGGCCGAGGGTCTGTTCGTGCAGAAGGTACGGCACCCGGAACGCGGCGGCGGCCAGGCCGATCGGCACCGAGACGAAACCGCCGGTGCTGAGCACGACGGCGGGACGGGTCCGGGCGACGGTGAACGCGGCCTGGGCGATGCCGATCGGGATCCGGAACGCGTCGACGAAGTTGCGCCACAGGTCACGGGGCGAGACGGAGCGCCGCAGCTTGCCGGTGACGACCGCCTTGAACGGGATGCCGTTGCGTTCGGCGATCTTCGCTTCGAGCCCGGTCGCGACACCGACCCACAGCAGCTGCGGGGTGGTGCCGACCTCGGCGAGCCGGGCCTGCAGCTCGTGGATCGTGGTCAGCGCGGGATACGTGTGCCCACCGGTGCCGCCACCGGTCACGATCATGCGGAGTGTGGTCAGACGCTGGGTGCTGTAGAGGGACATACCTAGCCACTTCGATGAACGTGAAACCGGACAGAGTCGCCGAGTCTAGCGGGCTCCTAGAAGCGTGGGTCGCGGGTGGGAACCGGGACCTGCGGGGCGCGGCGGAACAGCAGCGGCAGGGCCGACGGGCCGGGCACCATCGACGCGGCGACGAGGGCCTCGCGCCGGTGGTCGCGGGTCAGCTCGTTGATCTCGGCGGTGGCCTGCAGCCGGAAAGCGATGCGGGCGGCGAGCCTGCGGAACATGGAGTCTCCTTGTCGAGAGGTGTCGCGTACCACGGTAGGCCGGAGAAGGGCCGGACAGGGGTGCCCTGAGAGGGCACCCACCCGCGATCTGCGTCACGATCCGTAGTGGTAGGCCACGGTGAGCACCAGCGTCGTGGTCACCGTCACGAAGAAGATGAACCAGCCGAGAAGATTGCGCGAACCGACCCGCAGATGCGCGATCAGCGCACCGGTGAAGTACAGCACCAGCCCGGCCGCGGCCAGGGTGCCCAGCCACGGGACGGCGAGGCCGGCCACCAGCCCCAGCGAGCCGGCGGCCAGCAGCAGGCCGAGGACCGGCACGAAGCGGCGCGGGATCCGCTTCATGTCGGCCTGGGCTTTCGGGTACTCGTGTCCGATCAGGTAGAAGACTGCCGCGGTGGCGGTGAAGACCGCGGCGATGACGGTGGTGATCAAGTAGGCGGTGTGCACGGGACAGGGACGGCGTGCCACCGGGAAACGTGACAGTCGTCAGGAGGCCTGGCAGGTGGGTGTCGCCGTCGGGCCGGTGCCGGTGCCCTGGAAGCCGAACTCGGTGCTGCCGCCGGCCGGGACCTGTCCGTTGTAGGTGGCGTTGCGGAACGTGCTGCCGGTGGCGACGGCGTTCCAGGTGCTGGTCACGGCGCTGCCGGACGGCAGGGTCAGGCCGACTGTCCAGCCGGTGAGGGCGGACGATCCGGCGGTCACCTTCACCGTCGCGACGAATCCACCGGTCCACGAATTGAGCGAGATCGTCGCGGTGCAGGCACCGGTCGGGGGCGGCGTGGTCGTGCCGCCGCTGTCCAGGCCGAAGAAGGAGATCGCCATCTTCGCCATGCCGGTCAGGGGCAGTGAGTGCCCGACCCCGGCGACGCTGATCGCCTCGACCGGGGCCTGCACGGTGTTCGTGCCGTACCGGGTGCGGGTCCATCCGGCCTGCGGCGTGTCGGTGGCGACCGGTGTCTGGCTGACGCCGAGCACGTCGGTCCACTGTTTGATCTCTTCACCGAGGTTGGGGTACGCCAGAACGGTGTCCGTCGCGCCGTGGAAGACCTGCATCCGCGGCCGTTTGCCGGTGTACCCGGGGTAGGCGGCGCGGACCAGGTCGCCCCACGCGGCCGGCGTCTTGATCAGCTGGCCGGACGAGCAGGTGCTGTTCCAACCGGCCTGGTTGGCCGGGTCGGTGGGGTCGCCGGCGGTGGCGGCGAAACAGCCGAACGGCACGCCCATGAACGCGGACCCGGCGGCGAACACGTCGGGATAGTCACCGAGCAGCACGTTGGTCATCATGGCGCCGGACGAGGCGCCGGTGACGAAGGTGCGGCCGGCGTCGGTGCCGTAGTTCTGCTGGACCCAGCGGACCATCGACACGATGCCGGCCGGGTCGCTGGTGCTGTCGTGGGTCAGCGCGCCGGGGCTGGAGACGTCGTAGCAGTTGCCGTTCCGGACGGTGGACGGGTAGATCACGATGAAGCCGTACTGGTCGGCGAGCGACCGGAACTCGGTGCCGGAGAAGAACGCCGGGCCGGAGCCGGTGCAGTAGTGCACGGCGACCAGCAGTGCCGGGTCGGCGGGCCGGTTGTCCGGCACGTAGAGGTGCATGCGCAGGCCGGTCGGGTTGGTGCCGAAGCCGGTGACCTCGGTCAATGCGGCCGCGGCGGCTGGGCGGGTCGGCAGGAGAACGACGGCGGCGAGCGTGACGAGCGCGGCCAGCAGGGCTCTTCGCATCGGGAAACACCTCTCCTGATTGACATTTTTCAATGTCATGCATGTTACGGGAGCGCTCCCACGGAAGCCATCACCGCATACTGTCAAGAAACCTTTGAAAGGGGTGGGGATGGCGCGAACGGTTCTGGCGGCAATGATCGCCGTGATTCTCGGCGTCGGCGGACCACCGGTGCGGGCCGAGGCCGCGGAGACCTGGACCGGTCCGCTCAGCACCCGCGGGCGTTACATCGTCGACGCCAACGGCGAACGGTTCAAACTGCGCTCCGGAAACTGGCACGGCGCCAGCGGCACCTGGAACGGTTCCGGCGACACCGCCGTCGATGCCAATCACCACGCCGGGGAGAACGCCAACCGCATTCCGCTCGGACTCGACCGCGCACCGCTCACCACGATCGTCGACAGTTTCCGCGAGATCGGGCTGAACAGCGTCCGGCTGCCGTTCTCCAGCGAGATGGTGCGCGACACCGTGCCGGTCACCGACGCCGCCGACGCCGCCAATCCACAGCTTCGCGGAATGACGCCACTGCAGGTGTACGACCGGGTGGTCGCCGCACTCACCGACGGCGGACTCGCCGTCATCCTCAACAACCACACCACCACGACCCGCTGGTGCTGCGGCGTCGACGGCAACGAACGGTGGAACACCTCGCAGACCGCGCAGGTCTGGGAGGACACCTGGGTGACGATGGCCCGCCGCTACGCCGGCGATTCCCGGGTCGTCGGCGCCGACCTCTACAACGAGGTACGCCGCACTGTCCTCGACGACCCGAACTGGGGCTGGGGAAACGACCACGACTGGTTCACCGCGTCCCAGCGCGCCGCCGACCGCATTCTGCGCGAAGCCAACCCGAACCTGCTCATCATCGTCGAGGGCATCAACTGGACCGGCATCCCGGTCGACGGATTCGCCCACGAACGCCCCACCCTGAAACCGGTCCGCACCCTGTCCCACACGCTCGTGACCTCAGGAAAGCTGGTGTACTCGGCGCACTTCTACGACTACACCGGACCGAACCACAGCGGCGCCTCCGGCGTGGGCGAGACCACCGACCCGCGCTACCGGGACCTGAGCCCGGCGGAACTGACGGAGGTGCTCTACCGCGACGCGTTCTTCGTCTCCGCCGAAACCGGCCAGCATTTCACCGCCCCGGTGTGGATCAGCGAATTCGGCGTGGACGGCAACGCGGCAGCCGGATCGCTGCAGCGGACCTGGTTCGCGAACTTCGTCGCCGAACTGATCCGCCACGACGCGGACTTCGCCTACTGGCCGGTGGTCGGCTGGTCGGAACAACGCGCCGCCAACGGCTGGGCGCTGCTGTTCTGGGACCGTGCCGGAACACGGACGATCGCCCAGGACTGGCGGTCCGAGATCTGGTCGCGCCTGCTCACGGCCACAGGCTTCACGGGGCACGTGCAAAGCACCCCGACCTGGTCGATGCTGAGCCCCGACAACGGCGACTTCGTGGCGTCGTCCCGTCTGCGGAATCAAGGCGACTGGGATTCCGGGGCGCGCAAGGCCGCCTGCCCGGACGGCCAGCGCCTCGCCGGAATGGGCCACACCGGCAACCGTGGACTCTGTTACGGCCCGGCCGGAGCCTTCACCGGAACACAGGTGGTCACCGGCGAGCAGAACGTCACCACCGACTGGGCGTCCGGCTACACGAAACTGCAGTGCCCCGCCGGATCGGCGGTCATCGGATACGCGGTCCGCGGCGCGGCGATGTCCAGCGTGATCTGCGGCGCCCTCGGACTCCCGAACAGCAGCGGCCGCACCGTGTGGTTCGACCGCGGCGACAACCGTCCGTCCGGCAACCCGGGCGGCGACTTCGCGTCCGGCAATTACAAAGGCCAATGCGCCGCTGACGAATTCGTGGCCGGCGTCGCGTACACCGGAAGGATCTTCTCTTCCAAGACCCCCGACGCCCTCTACTGTCTACGGGCGTGAGCACAGCTCAGTCGGGGTGGTAGCCGTATTCGGCGAGCCGCTCGCGAGCGATGCGCACCTCATCGTCGGTGAACAAAGTGTTCCACGGCTCACGGAGGACGAACGCCTCGACGGCGAGGTCGAGGCGTTTCTTCTCCCAGAGAGTGGTGAAGCCGCTGGAGACCGACGACGTGTGCAGAAGCTGCCGTGCCGCACCGAGTCCGCCGAGCCGGGAAATCATCTGGATATAGATGGTGGCGTTGTAGTTGATCTGGCGTTTCATGTCCTGATATCCCTGCACCAGAGCCCGGTGGAAATTCCTCTCCAGGGCGGCGCGGTCCACCGGTTCCGCCTCGCTCGGCGCGACAGCTTCGACGAGTGTCGGAGCCGAGTCGCTGCGGCCGACGTTGTTGCGCCCAAGCGCCAGGAGATCGGCGAGGCCGGTGCCCTTCTGTTGCGGCCGGGGCATGCCGCGGGCGTGCAGCCCGCGGACGAGCGCGGTGTAGATGTCATGGAGTGAGAGCAGGCCACCTGCGCCGGGAATGCCCTCCCGGAGGATCCTCAGCAGCTCCCCGGTGAAGGCGGTGAAGCGCTCACCGGGCGGTGCGACGGCGGTCGAGTACGCGGGCGCCGAGGCGAGGGTGTAGGTGCCACTGATGTCGAGGGCGGCGGTGACTGCGGACTGGGCGACGGACATGGCCGCCGTGGCATGCCCGGAGAAGCAGCAGTCGAGAATCAGGATCCGGTTCTTCGCCGGAGCCTCGGCCAGTGCCTGCCGCAGCCAGTCGACGGGTACCGCGGTGTACGCGACCCGAGCCGGATCGGTGGTGGCGACGGCGAGATGGAGGACCCCGCGGGGAGTCAGGAATCCGTGCCCGGCGTAGTAGACGATCACCGTGTCCTCGGCACCCTCGACGGCCTCGTCGAGGGCCTGGCCGACCTCGCCCGGAGTACGCGGATCAACGAGTTGCCGACACCGTCCGGGACCGATCACCCCGGCCAGGGCCTGCGCCACCGCGGCGACGTTTTCACCCACCGACGGCAGGTCACTGATCGCGTCGCTGATGAACTGCGACGTCCCGATCACCAGCGCCCGGGACCGGCCCGGTTCCGGCAGCCGGGCGGTCACCGCTGTTCGCCCATCGACTCGACCGCTCGTGACAACAGCCGCTCGGCCGCACTGGCGTTCGTCGCGTCGATCTCGACACGCCGGGTCCGCTCGCCGTCGGCGATCTCCACGATCACGGTGGTGCGGCGTGCGGACAACCAGGAGGTGAGAGCGCCGCCGAACGCGGCGACCGCGCCACCGCTGCCGAGCGCCACGGACACCATCTCGGTGACACCACCCATCTCACCCGGCTGTGCCGCGGTAGGGACCGTCCGGACCCGGCCACGCAGGTCGTCGTCACGCTGAAGCCAGGAGTAGAGCGACGTCAGTTCCCCGGCCATGCCATCGATGAGCGCAATCGTCGCAAGCACGCGGCGATGCTCCCGCATCCCCGGCTGTGAGCGCTATAGGTCGTCCGGGTCAGGACAGAAGTCGTCGCCAATCGGTCTCTTCCGGGCCTCGACGCTGTCTATCGTCTGTCGGCGTGATGAACGACGAAGCCGGGTTCGCGATTCTCCTGGGACGCCCGCTTGGCGATTTCGACCGGGATGCGACGTACGCGTTGTACTACTCGTGTTCCGACCTGTCCGGCGAACTGTTCGCGCGGTCGTTCGACGCCGGGGTACTTACCCGGGGCGAGATCGTGCATCCGCCGTACCCGAGCATCTCGGTCCTGGGCGAACTGTTCCGGAGCTGGGATCCGATCGCGCCGCACTGGAGCCTCGACCTCGGCCTGTCGTGGTTCCGCAGCGGCGATCCCGAGGAGGCCCTCGCCCTCGACCTGCCGGAACTCGCCGTCGGACTGTCCGGCGTCGAACTCGGCCGCCTCCTGGTGGACCGTGACTGGAAACCGCGGAAGCTGCGCCGCGCGTACCCGGAGATCGATTTTCGGGTGCACACCGACGGCACCCTGCTCGACGCGATGCGCGCCGCCACCGGCACCATGCTCGCCCACGGCGAGATCTTCGAACCCGGGCCGGTCCGCGGCGTCGAGCCGCAGTGGCAGCGGAAACTCGCGGTGCTGCCCGCCGAACTCCGCGACCACCTGAGCGTCTTCTGCCGCGACGAGAACACCGCCCGCTCCGACGGTGCCTTCTACCTCGGCACCGAGGACCCGGGGCTGCTGCGCGAGGCCGAGGTGATCGCGGCCTTCCAGTTCGGCGAGGCCCAGTCCTGGTCGGCGATCGTCCAGATCGAGGCCGACCTGGAGGACGAACCGGAGGACGTCGACCGCATGATGCTCCTCAGCCCGGAACAGTTCGCGTTCCTGAGTGCGGTACGGGAGGAACAGGGCGAAGACCTGACTCCCGATCGGGTACACGCGCTGCTGGCCGAACTCGCCGAACAGGGTGCTACGCCCGCGCCAGCACCTGGATCCCCTCGGCCTGGTGACCGTTCATCGTCGGCACCCTGATCCGGCGCTGGTCGATCAGGTGAAAATCGGCGAGAAGCTGCCGCAGATGCCCGGCCTCGTGATGACGGCAGACCGCGCCGTCACCGGTGGTGAACACCCCGTGCGGGCCGGGTGAACGCGCGTACCGCAGAAGGCTCCGCTCGTCCGTCTGCAGCGTGAGATCACTGACGTAGAGCAGGCCGCCGGGCGCCAGGAGCCGCCGCACCTCGGCGACCAGCGCGCGCTGGTCCTCGTCGCCGGGGACGCAGGTGAGCACGGCGAACAGCAGAATCATGTCGAAGCTCGCCGCCGGACGGTCCACGGCCGGCGGCGACGCGATCAGGTCGAAACGCAGGTCCGGCCGGTCGTGGCGGCCCCGGTCGATCAGCGCCGCGGAGATGTCCGCACCGGCGACCCGGCTGAAGCCGAGATCGCTCAGCTCCGCCATGGTCCGGCCGTACCCGCACCCGTAGTCGAGCACCCGCGCCGACCGGTCGACGTCCGCCAGCCACTCCCGGTGCAGGGGATGGGTGAAGGTCTTCGCCGCGCCGACGGTGTTCCAGTACGACATGTTCACACGGTCTCCCAACATGACGCCGACAGGTGGTGGAGAGATCAGCCGCTCTGCAGGCAGCGGCCGTCGTCGAGCACACCGACCGGTTGCATCGGGGCGGCGCCCTGGCCCGGCACGGCGAACGACACCAGACAGGCCGCCTGG
This sequence comes from Actinoplanes sp. NBRC 101535, assembly GCF_030269225.1. Taxonomy (NCBI): domain Bacteria; kingdom Bacillati; phylum Actinomycetota; class Actinomycetes; order Micromonosporales; family Micromonosporaceae; genus Actinoplanes; species Actinoplanes sp. NBRC 101535. The sequence continues at coordinate 17,170 of NZ_BSSY01000025.1, forward strand.
GCGCGCAGGTGGACGCCGTAGACGATGCCGCTGCCCTCGGACTCGCCCGGATACCTGGCCTCCCGCACCTCGGCCTCCGGATAGCCGGCCTCGATCAGCGCTGCCCGGACGATGCCGAAGGTGGTGCCGCCGGGGGACTGCGGACGCGCCGCGGCGCAGGACGCCGGGTCAGGGCACATTGCCAGGTGTACGCCGGCGACGATGTCATCGGCCTCGCGGGTGGCCTCCGGCGTGACGGCAGGCCTGCTGCGGTGCGGGTCCTGTTCCAGCAGTGGTTGGCAGTGCTGCGCCTTCGCCATCAGGATCCGCACGTTGACCGCGTCCGGGCCGGCGTCGCCGACGAAGGCGTACATGCCGTTGCTGCTCGGATCACACCCGGCTCTGAGCTGCGGCATCTCCACCGGCGCCGCCCGGTCGCCGGTGGCGGTCGTCGCCGGCGCGGGCCGGTGCTGCCACCAGAAGCCGGCCGCGGCCGCACCGACCGCCAGCACCACCGCGGCCACCGTGACGAACCCGGCGGACCGGGGCTGATCCCCGAACACGAACATCCGGCCACAGTAGTGACGCCCGGACGCGGGCCTGGGAGCGGGTTTCTACGCTGGCGGCATGCAGCTGACCGAGATGAGCGTCGTCGGGTTCCGGACGTCGGTCACCGTGTTCCAGCGGCCCGGCGGGGGACTGCGGTGGGTGATCATTCCGACCATCCACATGGGGCACGCCGACTACTTCTGGGCGATCTGGCAGCGGCTGCGCTCCTGCCAGGCGGTCATCGCGGAGATCGCGGACGGCCCCAGTTCCACCGGGATGCTGTACGCCGACGCGATGCGGCTGGCCCGGCAGCGGGCCAGCCGGGACCTGGTGCCGCAGGACATCGACTACGGGGCGCTCGGGGTGCCGATCATCTTTCCCGACGAGTACCTCGCCCCGCCGCCCGATCCGGAACGCCGGATCTCCCGCGAGGAGCGGCTGCTCGTGCGGATCCGCAAGCCGTTTCTCGCGCTGGAGATGGCGCTCACCGGCGACGGCGACTGGTTCGGCAACCGGCAGAACCTCGACCTCTACGACAGCACCGAGGTGGAACGCGACGCGACCGACATCGAACGCGAGGAACTGCTGCTCGGCGTGCTGCACGAGATCGACGGCGAGTTCGCCGCCGAGGACATGGAGGTGGCGGTCGTCTTCGGCGCACTGCACATGCCGACGGTCGTCCGCGACCTGATCCGTCTCGGTCACCGGGTGATGCCGGGCGCGCAGTGGCTGACCGCGATCGATTACGACGAGCCGCCCCACCTGCGCAAGCCGAGCCTGGACGGCTGGATGAACTGGTGACGGCCGAGCCGTTCAGACCGCGTGGCTCGTGGTGAGCCTGCCGCGATACGGGTCCCGGGCGATCGCCTGCCGGCACGCCTTCGGCCTCTCCGCGGTCAAGAAGATGCCGGCCGTCGGGCCGGTGCAGTCGTCCCGGAACTGCGGCATCGCCACCGCGGGCGCCCGGTCGTCGGCCCACACCACCTCCGGCACAGGACGGTGCTGCCACCGGAAGCCGGCTGCGGCCGCGACCACGGCGAACACCACGGCCGTCACCACCAGAGCCCCGGCCGACCGGTACTGATCCCCGAACACGAACATCCGGCAACGGTAGCCATGTTCAGTTGCGACCCGGTTGCCGTCAGCACGTCCGTGCGTACGCGATATCAGGCACGAGCCGTCCCCCGACCGCCCGGTCGATACGCAGGCCCGATCAGCGGGACGGTCTCACGAGGCAGAGCGCCGGATTGTCAGACCTGCCGCAGCCTCGGAATTGGCCGTGTTCGACGGGGCAGGTGGCCGTCACGATGAGGCATGACCACATTTCCGGCCAGCCCGATGACCGCGCTGATCGACGCGCATGTCCGCTACGACCTGGCGGAGAGCACCAGCCCACCACTCACCGTCGGTGACCTCGCCTCCGGGGAGGAGCTTGCCGGGCTGACGCTCGGTTACGGGACCAGTCGCGGCGATCCGGAACTGCGGGAGCTCATCGCCGCGGCGACCGGTGTTCGTGCCGATCAGGTTCTGGTCACGGCGGGCGCCATCGACGCGATGTTCCTGGTCGCCCAGGCAACGGTCGAACCGGGGGAGCAGGCCGTTCTGGTCAGCCCCTGTTTTCCACCGGCGCGGACTGTTCCGGAAGCGCTGGGCGCCACCGTCGACGTGGCGCGCGCCTCGTTCGACGACGGCTACCGGCTGCCCGTCGCGGCGATTGCGGGACTGCTCTCAGCGCGTACAAAATTGGTGTCCCTGGCTTCTCCGCAGAATCCCTCCGGGGTGCTGCTGCGGGAGGCGGAACTGCGGGACATGCTTTCCGCGGTGCGGGAACGTTCACCCCAGGCGGTGGTCCTGGTCGATGAGACATACAGATTCTCGGGGTACGCGGAAAGCCCCGTCCCGCCCTCCGCGGCCGCGCTGTCACCGCACGTGGTGACGTGCGGTTCCGTCTCGAAGGCGCACGGCGCGCCCGGCCTGCGGATCGGCTGGCTGACCGTGACCGATCCTGATCTGTACGAGCGGCTGCGTGAGGCGAAGTTCCAGTCCGCGATCGCGGGTGCGAACGTCGACGAGTTCCTGGCGGCCCGGGTACTCGCGCGCCAGTCCGCGATCCTGGCGTCCCGTGGCGCGTTCCTCGCCGAGCAGTTGGCGACGCTGCGGAAGTGGTCCGCGGACCACGGCGTGGAGATGGTCGTCCCGGACGCCGGCGCGCTGTGTTGCCTGCGGGTGCCGGCCGGCGTCGACGTCGACGGCTTCTACGCGCGGCTCGCCGACCTTGAGGTCCGGGTGGGCCGCGGGTCATGGTTCGGCGAGTCGGACCGCGTTTTCCGGGTCGGTTTCGGTCATCTGCCGGCCGACGACTTCCGGGCCGCGCTGGAGCGGCTCGGCACCGCGCTGATCGGAGGCAACCCCTCAACCGGTCAGGCGGGGACCCGATGAGGCGTAGGTCACACCGAAGTTGAAGGGGGCTCCGCAACGATGACCGACACCATCACCGACACCCGTGACAGCCACAGCCACAGCCACGGCACCACCAGCCTCGCTGATCTCGCCGACCTCACCGATCACATCCTGTTGCAGATGCAGGCGCAGTCCGCCTACGACGACGTCAAGAAGTCGGTCATCTTCGCCTACGTGCTCTGGGCGACCTGCGGATTCCTCGGCGGCCACCGGTTCTACCTGCACCACAACGGCTTCGGCGCGGCCCTGCTCGTCACGGTCGGTGGCGCCGGGGTCATCTGGGTGGTCGACCTCTTCTTCATCGGCAGCGCGGTCCGTGAGCACAACGCGGCCACGAAGGCCGCGATCTTCGAGCGTGCGGGCGTTCCGGTGATGTACGCGGGTTGACCGCTGGCCGGATTCCGTCGGAAGGCGGCATTCCTGCCACTGTGGGCGAACGGGCACCGCACCTAGCGTGATCGGCATGCTTGCTCAGATCGTACTTTTCGACGGCTTCGACCCGCTCGACGTCGTCGCACCCTTCGAAGTGCTGCACAGCGGAGGCGCCGCCGGCGGCGGACAGCTGACCGTGGAACTCGTCTCCGCCGAAGGCCCCCGCGACGTGACCAGCGGAACCGGGGGACTGACACTGCGCGCCACGGCCGCCCTCGACCCGGCGGTGGCCGACCTGATCGTGGTGCCCGGCGCGTCCGGACCGCTGGACGCGATCCCGCCGCTCCTGGCCCAGGCCGCAGCCGGGGGACTGACGCCGCTGCTCAAGGCTGCGATGGATCGCCCGGAGACGACGGTGGCGACGGTCTGCGGCGGCTCGATGATCCTCGCCATGGGCGGACTGCTGGCGGGCCGCCACGTGACCACGCACCACCTCGGGCTCGACGGGTTGGGGGCCTCCGGGGCGTACCCGATCAACGCCCGGGTCGTCGACGACGGTGACCTGATCTCCGGGGGTGCGGTCACGTCGGGCCTGGATGTCGGCCTGCACCTGGTGGACCGTTTCCTCGGGCCGCGGGTGGCGCACGCCGTCGAGCAGCTCTTCGCCCACGAGCGCCGCGGCACCGTCTGGCGCGCCACCGGCACCGTCCCCCTCCCGTTCTGAGGATCAGACCCTGCGGAACCGGACGCCCCAGTCCTGGCGCGGGACGGTGTTCAGCGGGAATTCCTGGGTGACCTCGTGGGCGAAGGTGTAGGGCACGATCCGGCGTGGGCCGGCCGGCTGCGGGGGCGGGGGCTTCGGGCTCGTCGTCCCGGCCGCCGAGAACATCAGGCCCACGGTGGTGACCAGCACGGTCACGCCGACGAGATACAGGTCGAGGGCGCGCGGGGACATCAGGAAGTCCGGCGCGTGGGTGCAGAACTCGCCGGCCGCCGCCGCGCCGGCCACCGACGCCACGATCACCAGGATCGGGGCGGCCGAGGCGGCCGGCGAGGCATGCCGTGCCAACATCCGCTGGGCGGGGCGGAGGAGGGACAGGGACAGGATCGCCACGGAGAGCACGGTCAGGCCCACGCCGATCCCCGGCACCTCCGGGATGCAGGGCCGTCCCGCCGCGGCGGCGCGCAACGCGACGGTGTCGGCGCCGGCCTGGACGATGAAGAACACCACGAGGCCGGGGAAGACGACCACCGCGTTGAACCGGGTGACGCGGACGGTGGAGGCATCGACGCCGGAGCCGCGCATGACCAGGTGCAACCCCTGCAGCAGCGAGATCACGGCCAGGCCGAAGATCAGCCCACCGACCAGTTCGAGGGTCGCGGCGCGCGGGCGGGCGAGCTCCGCCGTGTCGCCGGCGATCAGTGAGTAGGTGAGGGTGGCCAGGACCAGCGCGATGAACGAGCCGATCAGTGCCAGCGGGGCCCGCTCGACGGTCTTCGTCGGTGCCAGCAGCAGGACGAGGGCCGTGAACGCGAAACCCGCCAGCACGCCGGTCATCTGGCCGTAGTTCTCAGCGGTGACCGCGAGGTCGAAGAGGAACGGGCACGCCATGCGGGAAACGATGACGGACCGTCACCCGTCCCATCAATCCCGGAACGGACTCGTGGCAGATGCCGCACCACGCGCCCGAACAGCAAAGATCCTCGAAAGGAACGGTGACGTCGGGCATCGGTGAACGTGACGCTGTGTGCCGAACGCCCGGCGGAGGAGACCGCCGGGCGAACGGGCGCATCGGAACCGGGTCAGGGGATGGTGACGGTGGTGGCGCCGGAGTTCTCCGACGAGTCGGTGCGGTAGGCGACCACCTGGTACGTGCCGGACGACAGGCCGGTCAGGCCCTCGGTCGCGGTGCCCTCGACCAGGCCGAGACGGTCCAGCAGGTGCGACTCGCCGACGACGGTGTTCTCGACCATGAGGAACGCCTGCGCGGAGACCGCACCGGCCGGCGCGACCGCCGTGTACGCACTGGTCATCCAGCCCGTGGTGGCGTCCACCGTGGACGCGTTGGAGCTGGCCAGGCGGGTGACCTTGCCGTTCGCGTCGGTGAAGGCGATGCCGGCGCGGACCCGGCGGGCGGTGCCGGTCGCCTGGAAACTGGCGACCGAGGTGTACGTGGCGCCCACGGTCGGCGTCACCTTCTTGCTGTAGGTGCTGATCTGACCGGCGGTGGCCGACGTCAGCTGCAGGGACGAGGAGCCCACGGCGCCCGCGGCGGTGCTGCGCGCGACCCGGGTGCCGGAGCCGCCGGCGGTCCAGCCGGCCGTGCCCGCGCTCGCGTTCTCCAGGCCGGCGGCGTCGGTGTCGAGCAGGTTGCCGGGGATGGTGGCGGTGCCGGTCGGCAGGGTCGCGACCGGCAGGCCGTCCCGGTACACCTTGTAGCCGGCGATCGGGTTGCCGGTGGCGTACGACTCGTCCCAGGAGACGCTGTCCGCAGTGGCGGTCAGGTTGCCGGGCGCCTCGGGGGCGTTGGCGGCGGTCCGCAGCGCCGAGCCGATCAGGCCGCTCGTCGTGTTGTTGCCGACCGAGGTGTACGTGGCCTTCGACGATCCCTTGCGGGCGCCGATCTGCACGCCGTACCAGGTGGTCGGGTTGGCCTGGTCGTCGACGATCGTGTTGCCGGTGACGACGTCCTTGCTGCCGACCGAGACGCCGACGCCGGCGGTGTCGAAGTATCCGGCGCCGGTGCTGTAGGACGTCGACCCGCCGAATCCGGCGTTCACGATCCGGTTCCCGGTGATCGTGTCGGCGGCGTTCTTGGCCGCGTTCTGGCCGTAGACGATCACGCCGGTCTCACGGGACCGTTCGATCACGTTGTCGCGGACGGTGTTGTTGCCGCCGGCGCGTACCACATGGTCGTCGTCGGCGGTGCTGAAGTCGTTCCAGCCACCGAGGGTGCCGGTGGTGCCGTCGGCGTCGGTGTAGTCGTCGTACGCCACGGCCACGCCGACGGTCGCCGAGTCGCGGATGACGTTGTTCGCCACCAGGATGTCCCGCGGGTTGGTGACGTCCTTGTTGTTGCCGGTGTGGGCGTAGCCGGAGTTCGACTTCAGGACGATGTGCGCGCCCTCGAGGGTGTTGCCGGTGACGGTCGCCCCGACGACCCCCTCGAAGTACATGTTGCCGTACTCCTTGTGGCCGCGGGCCGCCGCGACCTCCGGGGTGGTGTGCACGATGTTGTTGCGCACGACCGTACGGATGGCGTTGGTGAAGTCGAAGCTGTTGCCGTTGATCGTCGCGTCGAACTGGTTGTTCTCGATGATCGTGCCGTCGTTGCGGCCGCCGCCACCGATGTTGTCCTCGTCGCCGGATTCGCCGCCGCCCCGGTTGTCGAACCGGTTGTCGACGATCCGCGCCCCGCTCGCGTAGTTGATCCACAGCTTGAAGTACTCGAGGTTGGTGAAGCGGACCTGCCGGACGGTCCAGCGGTCACCGACCGAGATGCCACCGGCGGTGTTGGTGCTGGCGCCGACGGTGGTGCGGAAGTCGCACAACTCGCCGGGGCTGCCGGGCAGGGTGGCGTCGTCGAAGGCGCCCGCGCCGGTGCGGCAGTTGCCGTTGACGGTCAGGTCGGACACCAGGTTGCTGCTGCCGGCCGACTTGTCGTCGGTCGGGCGTACCAGGAAGCTGTAGGAGAAGTTCTTCCAGTTCACCGTGGGGTCGGCGAGCAGGACGGTGGCCGCGATCCCGGCGCCGCGCAGGTTCACGTTCGGGGGCAGGCGCAGCCCCTTGGTGAGACGGTACGTGCCGGCCTGCAGCAGGATCGTCGCGGTCTTCGCGGGCGTGGTCACGGTGCCGTCCGCGGCCACTACCGCCGGGACGGTCTTCGCGGCCGCGGCGGCGACGACCTGGTTGAGCGCGGCGTAGTCGTCGAGCGTTCCACCGCGGGGCGCCGGGGCGACCACGCAGTCCGGCCCGCAGTCCGCGGCGGTCAGCGGCGCGGGGCTGATCGTCGAGCTCAGCGTGTAGGCCGGGACGTCGGCGGCCGTGGCGGCCTGCGCCGGTGAAGCGAACGCCACCAGGGTGGCGGGGAGCCCTACGGCGAGCGCGGCCGCGGTGCTGCGGGCGCGGGCGGGGAGGGGAAAACGCATCAACGCTCCGGTCGGTTACGGGCGGATAGCACCCGATTTGGTGGGGGATGCAACCGTAAGATCACCGGCCCGTGTCGCACGTCCTCCGACCGGATGAGCCGGGGTCGTCCTGATCAGCGCCGCGCGCTCAGCTGTGACGCGCCTCATCGGCGCCGAGGAAGGTGGGCAGGGCGGCTCCCGCGTCGCCGGCCGGGCCGCGCCAGGCCACGTAGCCGTCCGGCCGTACCAGGGTTGCTTCGCCGGTGACCTCCTCCGGCGCGACCACATGCAGGCGGTCGGCGTACCCCCTCATGGGTGTGGCCGTGACAAGCACGTGCCGGCCGTCGCGAAGTGCCTCGTAGAGGCGTCCGTCCCGCTGCAGGGGACGGTCCTCGGCGCGCGGGGCCCCGGGATAACCGATGCCGATCCCGGAGATCGTCCCGGCGGCGCGACGGGCCACCGCCGGCAGCGTGAGCAGGGCGGATCCGGCCGTGTTGCGCGCCCAGCGGGTGGGTGCGCCGCGGAGCATGGCCATCCTGACGAGCAGGCCGCTGCTGCGCAGCACCATCTTTCCCACCGGAGAACGCTCATTCTGGTACGAGTCGAGCAGGCCGCCCGGGGCCCACCCCCGGATCGCGGCCGCGAGTTTCCAGGAGAGGTTCGCCGCGTCCTGGAGTCCGGTGTTCATGCCCTGCCCGCCGGCCGGTGAGTGCACGTGGGCGGCGTCGCCGGCCAGGAAGACCCGTCCGGCGCGGTACTGCGGGACCTGCCGTTCGTCGCTGCGGAACCGGGAGAGCCAGCGCGCCTCGGTGAGACCGAAATCGGTCCCGTGGACGCGGCGGGTGACGTCGCGGACCTCGTCGAGGGTCACCGGGGCGCTGTCGTCGACGTTGTTGTCCCGGTTCCAGGCGAAGATCCGGTGCCAGCCGTCGCCGAACGGGGCGATCATCGCGAAGGCGCCGCCGGTGCTGTCGACGGCGACGGTGTCCCGCGGCGGGCTGGTCAGGCGCACGTCGGCCAGCATGATCGAGCTGAGCACGGTCTCGCCGGGGAAGGGCAGGCCGAGGCTCGTCCGCACGGTGCTGTGCGCGCCGTCGGTGCCCACGATGTAGTCGGCGGTGGCGGTCGTGCCGTCCTCGAAGCGCAGCGTCTCCTGATCGATCCCGGTCAGGGCGGCGCCGCGCACGATCTGCGCGCCGGCCGTGACGGCGCGGTCCTCGAGGGCCTGCTCCACCCGGTACTGCGGGGTGATCAGCAGGTAGGGGAAGCGGGACGGCAGCGTGGACAGGTCGATCTCGATGTGGTCGAACAGGCGCAGCCGGTCGACAGGTTTGCCGCCGGCGGCGAGGTCGTCGGCCAGGCCGCGGGCGTCGAGCATCTCGAGGGTGCGGGCGTGCACGCCGAATGCCCTGGTCAGGTTGGAGGTGGTGGTCCGCCGTTCGTAGACGGTGACCGGGATGCCGGCGTGGGCCAGGTCGCCGGCGAGCAGGAGTCCGGTGGGTCCGGCGCCGACGATCGCGACAGTGCTGTGCATGGTGCGCTCCCTTCAGTGGTGCCTTGTGCCAACGCTTGTTGGCAACGCTAGGCGCCGCCCTACGAGGTGTCAACGCTTGTTGGCAAACGCTTGTTGGCATTACGCTGCCGATCATGCCGCCACGCCGTTCCGACGCCACCCGGGCCGCGATCCTGGTCGCCGCCCGCGAACGATTCGCCGCCGACGGGTTCGAGCGCGCCACCATCCGCGCCATCGCCGCCGAGGCGAGAATCGACCCGTCGATGGTGATGCGCTACTACGGCAGCAAGGAGAGGCTGTTCGCGGCGGCCGCCGAGTTCGAGCTGCGGATCCCGTCGATGACCGGCGTGCCCGTCGAGACACTCGGCGCCGAACTGGTCGCGCACTTCCTGCAACGCTGGGAAGGCGACGAGACCCTGCTGGCCCTGATGCGCGCGGCCGTCACCAAGGAGGTCGCCGCCGAACGGATGCGCACCATCTTCGCCACCCAGCTGGGCCCGGTCGTGGCCCGGGCCGCCCCGGACCCGGACTCGGCGGCCACCCGCGCCGGACTGGTGGCGACGCAGATGCTCGGGTTCGCGCTCTGCCGCTACGTGCTGAAACTGCCGCCGGTGGCCGAGCTGACCCGTGACGAGGCCGTCCGGTGGCTCGGCCCGACCGTCCAGCGCTACCTCACCGACCCCGTCTAAGGTGGACCGATGGGGACGATCAAGAAGGTGCAGATCACGTTCGACTGCAAGGAGCCGGAACGGGTCGCCCGGTTCTGGTGCGAGGTGCTGGGCTACGTGGTGCCGCCGCCCCCGGAGGGCTTCGCCGACTGGGCGGCCTACGAGAGCACGCTGCCGGCCGAACGCCAGGGTGCCGGTTTCGTGGCGCAGGACCCGGCCGGTGTGGGGCCGCGGCTCTACTTCCAGCGCGTACCCGAAGGCAAGATCGTCAAGAACCGGGTGCACCTGGACGTGCGGGTCGGCACCGGCCTGGTCGGCGCCGAACGCCTCGCCGCCCTCGAAGCCGAGAGCGCACGGCTGGTCGCCCTCGGCGCCACCCGCGGACAGCTGCTGCTGGCCGACGAGGAGAACGAGTCCTGCCAGAACATGCAGGACGTCGAGGGCAACGAGTTCTGCCTGGACTGATCGCGCTCGTGATGTCGCCGGCACAGTCCGCGACCGTCACAGCGCACCCGCGGATGCGAAAGGGTGACCGGCTCACTGCGCCGGTCACCCTTTCTCGGGGGGTACGCCTAAACGGCCGCGACCTCCGTGCCGACCTCGAACGGGACCTCGGTGACCGGGGAGAGTGAACCGTCGGTGAACCGGCGCTGCAGGTACAGGGTGTTCGCGCCGGCGTGGTCCGGGGTGTAGGAGGCGAGCGTCTCCCAGGCCCACGGATCGAAAGCGGTCTCCTGGACCGGGCCGTCGTTGACGTGCCAGACGAACGACGTGGTGTACTCGCCGAGGTCGTAGACGGAGAACCCGAACTGTCCGGTGACCCCGACACCACCGGCGTCCGGCCACGGGTTGGTGCTGAGCACTGCGTCGGCGTTGCGGACGACGACGGAGAACTCGTCGGTGTCGGAGACCTCACCGCCGGCGGTCAGGCTGGCGACCGTCAGGGTGACGTCGCCCCAGCCGGCGGGCACGTCGTAGGTGATGGTGGCGGTGCCGTCCGCCCCGACCGGGACGGTCTGCTCCGGATGCTCCTCGCCGTCGTAACGGCTGCCGACCGTGTAGCGGAAGGTGGCCGCGCCGGGCTGCACCGCGGTGACGGTGAACGTCACCGGCCGCAGCGCGACCGCGTCCTCGGTGAACGGGCCCTTCGCCGTCACCGTCGGCGCCGAGTCGACGTGCAGGACGATCGTGGTCGACGGCGACAGCGAACCGTCGGACAGCCGGGCCCACACGACCAGGGTGAGGTCGCCGGGGCGGGTGGGCACCACCTCGAAGTCGGCGTGGCTGCTGTCGTACGTCTGCGTCGGCCCGTCGTCGAAGCGGTAGACGATCCCGGTGGCGTTCGGCAGGTCGGACCAGGCGTTGACGGTGATCGGCCTGCCGACCTGGCTGTCGTGGTCGTACGCGGAGACGGTCGGGTGCGGGTCGATCACCCGGAACGAGGACTGGGCCGGCTGGGACCGGTTGCCGTCCGCGTCGACTGAGGTGACCGTGATGGTGAAGTAGCCGCCGGCCTGCGGCGTCCACGACACCGTCGCGGCGCCGTCCGGTCCGGCGTCGACCGTCCCGCTGCCGCCCTCGCCGAGGTCGTAGCGGTACGACGCGACGCCGGTGGTCCGCGGCGCGAACGTGAACGAGCCCGGCTGCCCGGCGATCGGGGTCCCGGACCAGGTGAACTCGGCGGAGGTGACGACCGGGGCGTCGGTGACCGACACCTGGGAGGTGTGCGTGCCGATGACCTCGTCGCCGGCGAAGGCGCGCTCCAGCACGTTCTTGGTGCCGACGCTGGTGAACACCAGGTCGCCCCGGCCCTGCTTGTCGACCGCGGGTACCCGGGTCTCCGGGCCGCCGTCGACGGCGTACCCGAATCCGGTGACCTCGGCGGCCTGCGAGTAGAGCGTGATGTGGCTGGTCAGGCCGACACCGTTGAGCTCGAAGGTGGACGACGGGGCGGTGTTGCGGACCTCGTAGCGGTACTCGACCCAGGGGCCGCGGTTGCCGGCGGTGTCCACCGCGGCGACCCGGACCCGGTTCGTGCCCCAGAGCCGCGGGGTCACGGTGATCTCGGCCCGGCCACCGGGGTGCTCGGGACGGGTCCGGGTGATCGCCGACTCGGTGTACCAGTCGAAGGCGACCGTGTCGACGTCCCCGACGGCGTCCAGGACGAAGACACCGGGCACGCCCGGCCCGCCGGTCCCCGGGTAGGTGCTGGTCGGGTACTTCTCCGAGGAGACGACCGGCCGGGTGGCCGGCGCGACCGAGTCGAGCACGAAGTAGCAGGTGTCGCCCCACGGCCCGGCGTCGTCGTAGTCACGCCCCTGGGCGGTCCAGGCCATCACGGTGCCGTCGGCGATCCCGGTCAGGTCCGGTGACAGGCTGTTGGTCTCCTTGCGCAGGTCCGGGCGGTCCGCCGGCCAATACGCGAACCAGATGCGGGCGTAGTCGTTCGGGTCCGCGTCGGTGACCGTCGCCTGGAACTGCAGCGCCTCGAGGGCCGGCGTCGGATCGTCCAGGGTGCCGCAGCCCGCGTCCGGAGTGCGCAGTTTCAGCCCGGAGACGATCGGGGCGTGGTTGACGGCGTAGCTCATCTGCGCCGGGACCATGCTGCGACCGAGGCCCTCCTCGCTGCCGGGCTTGACCCGGACCTCGAGGGTGACGGTGTCCTCGCCCCGGTCCAGAGCCGCCTGGACCGTCGGGATCATGTCGATGCCGAGGTAGGCGCCGGGGCAGATGGTGCCTTTGCCCCAGGTCCGCTCGGTGAGCAGCTCCAGCTCGTCGGGCGCGTCGTCCCAGGTGGTGCCGGCGGTGACGGGTGTGGTCCGCCAGACCTCGATCGGCGCGACCCAGCCGCAGTCGTCGACCGTCTTCTCCGTGGTGTAGAAGGTGACCCGGTGCAGGACCCGGCCCTTCAGCGGGGTGAGGTCGAAGGTGAAGTAGGCGCGCCCGGTCGAGTCGCCCCGGCTGCCGATCAGATAGTTGCCGGCCGGGTCCGGATTGGGTGTGGACGGTGTGGCCCTGTCGGTGAAGGTCCAGGTCCGCGGCAGGTTGCCGTAGGTCTCGGCCTGGGCCGGGCCGGCGGTGACGCCGATCAGGACGGTGGTGGCGCAGAGTGCGGCCGCGACGGCGGCCGACAGCGCCCGAAGGCTGCGCAGCATGTCGTTCTCCCCGTTGCTCCCCAACATCGATGTCCGTGGGGGCGCGCGGATCGTAACATCGGCGTCCGTCATTTTCGGTCGATGATTTCCGGGGCGTTACAAGGGATCGATGATTTACGATGCTGGGAGCGCTCCCGAGAGGAATGATCTATGAGTACGCGAGCAAGAAGGGCCGGGCTCGCCATCGTCGCCGCGGCCCTGGCCCTCACTGGATCCGTGTACGGCGTGACCCGGTCCGCCCCGGCCGAAGCGGCTGCCCCCCTGACCGCCGCGCAGCTGGTCGCCGACATGGGTGCCGGCTGGAACCTGGGCAACGCCCTCGAAGCCAGCAACAACGGCGTCCCCAGCGAGACGGCCTGGGGCAACCCGGTCATCACGCCGGCCCTCATCGACCGGGTGAAAGCCGCCGGGTTCAAGACGATCCGGATCCCGGTGTCCTACCTGAGCAAGATCGGCGCCGCCCCGAACTACACGGTCGACGCCGCCTGGCTGACCCGGATCAAGGAGGTCGTCGACTACGCCTACAGCCGCGGCCTCTACGTGCTGATCAACATGCACGGCGACGGGTACAAGACGGTCACCGGCTCCTGGCTGATCTGCGACGCGGCCGACCAGGCCACGGTCAAGGCCAAGTACCAGAAGGTCTGGCAGCAGGTCGCGACCACGTTCGCGAGCTACGACGACCACCTGATCCTCGAGTCGATGAACGAGGAGTTCGACGGGCAGTACGGCAACCCCACCGAGCCGTGCTACACCAACATCAACGCCTACAACCAGATCTTCGTGGACACCGTACGCCAGACCGGCGGCAACAATGCCGCCCGCTGGCTGCTGGTGCCCGGCTGGAACACGAACATCGACCACACCGTGGGCAGTGGCTTCGTCATCCCCACCGACCAGTACCGCTCGCCGACCGTCCCGGCGGCCGAGAAACGCATCATGATCTCGGTGCACTACTACGACCCGTGGGACTTCACCGGCCAGGAGGACGGCGTCATCACCCAGTGGGGCGCGTCCGCGACGAACCCGGCGAAGAAGTCGACCTGGGGCCAGGAGGACTACCTCGACGGCCAGCTGAAGAAGACCTACGACCGGTTCGTCACCCAGGGCTACCCGGTATTCGTCGGTGAATACGGTTCGATCGACAAGACCACGTACGACGCGGCGAGCAACACGTACCGGGCGGCGTACGCGCGAGCCGTGACGGCCACCGCCAAGAAGTACGGGGCGGCCACCGCATACTGGGACAACGGCTGGAACGGCCAGCACGGCTTCGGCCTGTTCGACCGCAGCACCACCGCGGTCACCCAGCAGGGCATCATCACCGCCATCCTGGCCGGCGCCGGCAGCACCCAGCCCAGTACGTCACCGTCCGCGTCCACGTCGGCCTCACCGTCGGCGTCCGCCTCACCGTCGACGTCCCCGTCCACCCCGGGCGGCACCGGGGCCTGCCGCGTCACCAGCTCGGTCAGCGCCTGGAACACCGGCCTGACCAACAACGTCACCATCACGAACACCGGCACCGCCGCGATCAACGGCTGGACGCTGGCGTTCACCCTGGCCTCCGGGCAGACCATCACCTCCGGCTGGAGCGCCACGTACGCCCCGGCCAGCGGCGCGGTGACCGCGACCAACGTGAGCTACAACGGCGCGCTGGCGGCGGGCGGCTCGACCACCATCGGCTACCAGGCCACCCACACCGGCAACTCCGCCGCTCCCACCGGCTTCAAGCTCAACGGAGCCACCTGCAGCTGATCTGCGAGCGCGGTGCGACCTGCAGTCGATCTGCGAGCGCGGAGCGACCTGCAGTCGATCTGCGAGAACGGAGCGACCTGCAGTCGATCTGTGTGACATGGCGGCCGGGCACCCGAAAGGGCCCGGCCGTCATCGGTTCTCAGGCGACGGTGAGGACGATCTTGCCGCGGAGGTGACCCTGGGCGGCCCGGGTGTGGGCCGCGGCGGCGTCGGCGAGGGGGAACGTGCTGTCGACGGCGGTGCGGACCGTGCCGGCGGCGAGCAGGTGGGCGAGCTCGGTCAGCTGGCGGCCGTTCGAGCGGACCTGGGCGCTGGAGACGGTGATCTTGCGGGTGGCTGCCTCGTCCGGGTCGACGGCGCCGAAGAACACCGGGAACAGTGCGCCGCCGTCCCGGATGGTCTGCAGGAAACGGCCGGTGTGCGGGCCGCCGACGGTGTCCAGGACCAGGTCCACGTCGCGGACGGTCGTGGCCGGGTCGGTGGTGGTGTAGTCGATGACCTCGTCGGCGCCCAGATCGCGCAGGAACCGCCGGTGGCGGCCGGACGCGACCGCGATCACCCGGGCGCCGCGCCACTTCGCGAGTTGGACCGCGAAGTGGCCGACGCCGCCGGCCGCGCCGTTGACCAGCACGGTCGTTCCGGGGCCGAGAGGAGCCGGGCGGTGCGTGAACGGCTGGAACGGAGACGGGTCGTCGTGGCCGAGGTCGATCAGGAACTGCCAGGCGGTGAGGGCGGCCATCGGGGCGCCGGCGGCCTGCACATGGTCGACGCCGGACGGCTTGCGGGCCAGGTCGGTGGCGGGGGCGGTGACGTACTCGGCGTAGGTGCTGCCGCCGAAGCCGGGGAAGCGGAGCATGCCGAACACCTCGTCGCCGACCGCGAGGTCGCCGGCGTCCGGGCCGGCCGCCTCGACGACACCGGACACGTCGGTGCCCGGGATCAGCGGCAGGGGGATCGGCGGTCGCATCGCCTCGGGCATCACGGTCATGCCGTCGCGCACGTACCAGTCCGGGGGGTTGATGCCGGCGGCGTGCACCCGGATCAGCACCTCGCCGGGCCCGGCGACCGGGGCCGGGATCTCCTCGTGGCGCAGTACCTCGGGGCCGCCGAACTCGTGCAGTCGGATCGCCTTCATGGTTCCTCGTTTCCGTAGGCGGCTAGACACGTCTCGTGGTCAGGGCGCGAAGCCCGTCCGCGTGGTGACTTCAGGCGCGCTGGGCGCCCCAAATCACCACACCCGTGGTGCTGTGTTGATTGCGGGCGTGCTGGGCGCCCGAAGTCATCACACCCGTGGTGGTGTGTTGATTACGGGCGTGCTGGGCGCCCCAAATCACCACGCCCGTGGTGGTGTGGTGATTGCGGGCGTGCTGCGTGCCTCGAGTCACCACGTGGGTGCTGAGCGCGTAACGTGTCTAGAATGCTCCAAGTGGAGCGGTGCTCCGAATATATGGAGCAGTGCTCCGATTGTCAAGGAGGGGTGCATGCGCGCCGATGCCAGGAAGAACTACGACCAGCTGCTCGCCATCGCTAGCACCGTCGTGGCGGAGGGCGGCGCCGACGCGTCCCTGCGCGACATCGCCCGGCGCGCCGGGGTCGGGCTGGGCACGCTCTACCGGCACTTCCCGACCCGGGAGGCGCTGCTCGAAGCCCTGCTCCGGACCGGGTTCGACGCGCTCACCGCCAAGGCCGCCGACCTGGAGGCGGCGAGTGCGCCGGGGGAGGCGCTGCGGGTGTGGCTGCGCGACTTCATCGCGAACGCGACCACCTATCGCGGCGTCACCACGGTGATGATGGCCGCCATCGAGGACCCGGACTCGGCCCTGCATGCCTCGTGTGTCGCGATGCGGGCCGCCGGGGCGCGCCTGCTGGCCCGGGCGCAGGCCGACGGTGCGGCGCGCGCCGACATCGACGGCACCGATGTGTACGCCCTGGCGGGCTCCCTCGCGTGGATCGCCGACCAGCCGGGCTTCGCCTCCCGTGTGGACCGGCTCGTCGGCGTCGTCACCGGGGCCATCCTGACCGCCTGACACCGTACAGGGATATAGATGTTTCGATATCTTGTGCGTGGTGGTGAATTCCTGTTCTCCTACGGCCAGCCATGATTCGGCTCGACCCTAGGAACCCTCATGAGACTCAAGACGGTGACGGCACGACCTGCCGTAGCTGTTCTCGCCGCGGCGGCGCTGGTCCTCAGCGCCCTGCCCGCGGCGGCCGCCGCCACCCCGCCGGCGAGCACCACACCCCTGCTGGCGGCCGCACCCGTCGTCGACGTCGCCAACGTCAACGCCCACCTGCAGCAACTGCAGACCTTCGCCACCGGCAACGGCGGCAACCGGGCCACCGGCACGGCG
Organism: Actinoplanes sp. NBRC 101535; assembly: GCF_030269225.1. Lineage (NCBI taxonomy): Bacteria > Bacillati > Actinomycetota > Actinomycetes > Micromonosporales > Micromonosporaceae > Actinoplanes > Actinoplanes sp. NBRC 101535. The sequence goes on from NZ_BSSY01000025.1 coordinate 34,100, forward strand.
GGGCACACCGCGACGACGACGTACCTGCAGCAGAAACTGCAGGCGGCGGGGTACACCGTCACCGTGCAGACCTGCACCACGTGCAGCGGTTCCGCGAAGAACATCATCGCCGACTGGCCGGGCGGCGACACCGCCAACACCTACATGTTCGGCGCCCACTCCGACAGCGTGTCGGCCGGTCCGGGCATCAACGACGACGGCTCCGGGACGGCCACGCTCCTGGAAGCCGCACTCCAGCTGGCCGCGAACAACCCGACCATGACCAACCACCTGCGGTTCGGCTGGTGGGCCGGGGAGGAGCAGGGGCTGATCGGGTCCAAGTTCTACGTCAACTCGCTGACCACGGCGCAGAAGACCGCGATCAAGGCGTACGGCACCTTCGACATGATCGCCTCTACCAACGGCGGCTACTTCGTGACCGGCACCGACGCCGTCGCCGTGAAGCTGCGGGAGTACTTCACCTCGATCGGCGTGCCCACCGAGACGTCGACCGAGTGCTGCAGCGACGACGGCTCGTTCCGCAACGCCGGCATCCCGTCGTCGATCAACTCGACCGGGGCGAGCTACACCAAGACCAGCGCCCAGGTGACCAAGTGGGGCGGCACCGCCGGGCAGGCGTACGACCCGTGCTACCACAAGGCCTGCGACTCGTACCCGTCGAACGTCAATGTCACCTCGCTGGGCCGGTGGGCCAACGCCGAGTTGTACGCGCTCTGGAACCTCACCACCGGCAGCGCTCCCGCCGACGACTTCTCGGTCGCGCTCAGCCCCGGCACCGGCGCGGTGACCCCCGGCTCGTCGGCCACCGTCACCGTGAGCACGGCCACCACCTCCGGCAGCGCGCAGACCGTCGCGTTGACGAGTTCCGGCGCACCCACCGGCGTCTCGGTGAGCTTCAGCCCGGCGTCGGTCACCTCCGGCGGATCGTCGACCATGACCATCGCGGCCACCACGGCCGCGGCGGCCGGGGCGTACACCATCACGGTGACCGGAACCGGCGCGGCGGCCCACAGCGCCACCTACACGCTGACGGTGAACGGGACCGGCGCGTGCACCGGCGCCGGCCAGAAACTCGGCAACGAGGGCTTCGAGAGCGGGACGACACCGTGGACCGCCGCGACCGGGATCATCGGCGCGAACACCGGTGACGGCGCGCCGCGGACCGGCACCCGGGACGCGTTGCTCAACGGGTACGGCTCGACCCACACCGACACCCTGTCGCAGTCGGTGACGATCCCGGCCGGGTGCAGCGCGTACACGCTGTCGTTCCACCTGAAGATCATCACGTCGGAGACGACCACCAGCACCCAGTACGACAAGCTGACCGTGCGGATCGGCAGCACCGCGCTGCAGGTCTTCTCCAACCTGAACGCGAGCGCCTACACCCTGCGTTCGTACGATGTGGCGGCCTTCGCCGGGCAGACCGTGACGGTCGGCTTCACCGGGGTGGAGGACTCCTCGCTGAAGACGTCGTTCGTCATCGACGACACGGCGCTCACCGTCAGCTGACGAGCGCCGGCCCGGCGCCATGCAGTACCGGCCCGGCACCACGCGCGGTGCCGGGCCGGGCGTCGTCACGGATGCGGGCTCAGGTCCCGCAGTGGCGGATAGTCGGTCAGCGTGACGCGGCGCGGACCGGCGGCCCGTTCCAGCGCGGACCGCAGTCGTGCCTCCTCGCCGGCCCGGTCGCGGTACCAGGCGACCGACCAGACGCGGTGCAGGTTCCAGCCCAGGCCGAGCAGCACCTGCTCGCTGATCCGGTCCCGGTCGCGGGCGGCGGGGGAGCCCGCATAGGCCGCGCCGTCGCAACGGATGCCCAGGGCGTACCCGGCATGGGGTTGGTCCGGCAGCCGGACGCCGATGTCGACACGACCGCCGGCCCAGCCCAGACCCGGATAGGCGGGGTAACCCCAGGACCGGACCGTCTCCAGGACCGAGGCCGGCAGCGGGCCGTCGGCGGCCTGGTCGGGGGCGGGCACCACCTCCAGGACCGTGGGACCGTGTTCGGCGTAGTCCAGGTAGGAGGCCAGCAGCCGGACACCCTCGTTGTCGGAGGCGGGGATGTCGCGGGCGGTGATCGAGGTGACGATCTCCACGCGGTAGCGGGCCCTGGTGATCGCCACGTTGAGGCGCCGCCAGCCGTTGGGACGGTTCAGCGCGCCGAAGTTGCTGCTGATCTTCCCGGACTCGTCGAAGCCGTAGCCGATCGAGAAGATCATCACGTCGCGCTCGTCACCCTGGACGCTCTCCAGGGACTTCACGAAGAATCCGTGCAGACGGTCGTCGTCGAGGATGCGCTCCAGTTCGGGACGGCCTGCCGCCACCCGCTCGACGGCCCGCTCGATCGCCTCCGCCTGCGTCACCGAGAACGTGACCACCCCCAGTGACAAGCCGGGACGCGTCGTGAAATGGTGCACGATCCGCTCGGCCACCCGGTCCGCCTCGACCACGTTGTCCCGCGACGTGCTCCGCCGGTAGACACCCCCGGCCGGGATCAGGGCGACCCCGGTGTCCGGGCCGCCGGCGGTGGCGCTGGGGAACACGCTGAGACGCCCCTGGTAGAACGCGTGGTTGGAGAACGCGATCAGGGACTCGTGACGACTCCGGTAATGCCAGCCCAGCCCGAGACTGCCGAACGCGCCGCACCCCTTCGCCAGTTCCAGCACCGATTCGAAGTCGAGGACCGCCAGGTCACCGGAGCTGTCGGAGTACCCCCGGTCGAAGAACGACGTGGGCGGAAGCTGGCGGTCGTCCCCGGCGGCGATCAGTGCGTCCGCCCGGTAGATGCAGTTGATCGCATCGGCCGGCGTGACCTGCGACGCCTCGTCGAAGATGACCACGTCGAAACGGATGTCGGCCGGCAGCGACTGACTCACCGTCAACGGCGACATCAACAGGCACGGCCGTAGCCCGAGCACCAGGTCCCGGGCCTGCGCCATCACCTCGCGCACCGGCAGGTGCCGGCTCGCCTTCATCGCCTCCCGGCGCAACAGATCCGCGTCGGGGCCGTCGGTGGCCGGCCGGCGCCCGGTGACCGCCGCCGCGATGTCCGTCACCGCGGTCGCCGCCAACCGCGCGTCCAGGGTCCGGAACTCGGCGACCAGCCGGTCCCGGTCCGCCGAGCGCCACGGCCGCAGCCGGTGATCGGACTGGATGATCGCGTCGGCCCAGGCCCGGTACATCGCCCGCTCGACCGCCGGGCGCACGTCGGCCGCGGCCAGCCGCCGGTCCGCGCAGAACTCGACCACGCCGTCCAGGCCGTACCCGCTGAGCACCGCCCGGGCGTCCTGCGCCGCGAACCATTCCTCCTGCCCGCCCGCGTCGTCGCGGATCCGCTGCAGGAACGCCGCCGCCCGCTGGTAGTCGCCGAGCTCACCGGCGAGACCGTCGCGCCGCTCCGCCGCGAACGCCTCCAGCAGTTCGGCCCGCGCGGAACTCCACTGCTCGGACAGCTTCGCCAGCCCGGCCACCGGGCGCAGGTTGCGCAGCGCGTCGCCCTGTGCCGGGCTCAGCGGGGCGTCGGCGCCGGTCAGCAACCGCCGGGCCGTCGCCGCCCACTCGATGGCCTCGGCCAGGGCGATCTCGTCACTCTCACTGTCACGGTACGCGTCACCGAACACGTCCCCGTATCCCGCGGCATGCCCGGCCAGCGCCGCCTCCGCCGCGGTCACCTCCTGGCGCAGCCGCCCGAGCCGGAGCACCTCCGCATAGTCCAGGTGCCGTCCGGTCGCCACGTCGTACGCGTGCACGACGGCGGCCACCGCGGCCAGCGCGTCGGCGTGCGCCCGCAGCCACCCGGCAGCCGCGTCGACCGGGCCGGTGAGCAGGTCGGGACGGTCCGCCGCGTACGGCCCGGAGTGCCGTCCGAGCACGGTGTCGCGGGCGACCGTCGCGGTGCGGATCACCTCCGGGTCCGGGCTCGGCCCGCAGGCGTACGCCGCGACCGCCCCCATCGCCGCCGCGGGCGCCAGCCGCAGTGCCGTCTCGGCGACGTTGAGCGCCTCCTCCAGGGCGGCGAAGTCCGTCGCCGCTCCCTGCCAGTACCGTCCGAGGGCCGGCCCGTACGCCTGTTCCGCCGCTGCCAGGTCCTGCCGCGCCCGCTGCCAGGCGACCGCCGTCTCCAATCGCGGCAGCGCGTCCCGCACCGCCGCCGTGGGCAGCACGAATGCCGCCACCACCCGACGGTCCCGCCGGTACGCCCCGAGCATCCGCCGCCAGCCCCGGTGTACCCGGGCGAACCGGTCGGCCAGTTCCTCGACCGGCTGGGTGAGGATCGCCTCGGCGAAGAACGGCCGGGCCCGGACCTCGGCGGAGAGCAGGTTCTCCAGCGATCGGCGCAGCGCCTGCGCGCCGGTCGCCACGGTCGCCGCGACGCCGGGCGAGAACCAGAACGGCTCCGGCTTGTGCGGGCGCGCGCCGAGTTCGACGAGCGCGGCGACCCGGCCGATGTCGGCGACGGTGACCGCCGGCGGCAGCCCGAGCTTGCCGGTGACCCGGTCCAGTGCCGCCCGGTGCCGGTCGAGTTCGTCGGCGGCCTCGGTGCAGGCGCGGGCCTGCCGGTCGGCGTCGGCGGCGGTGAGTGTGGTGAGGTCGGCGGCCGGTGGGGTGAGGGCGCTCAGGTCGGGAGGTTCGGGCAGCCCGGCCGGGGCGGGGAGAGCCGCCCACGGCACCCCGGCGCGGCGGGCGGCGTCGTCGCGGGCGGCGCGGACGGCGGTGAGGTCGCGGGACAGGCTGTCGGCCGCGGCGCGGACCGGATCGAGCGTGGTGTCGGTGAGCCAGGCGTCCGGGACCCGGGCCGGGCGGCGGCCGGCGTGCACGGCGAGGGCGGCGAGCACGGCGGCGTCGTCCGGGCCGGCCAGCCCGAACGCCGCCACGGCGGTCTTCTCCGCCGCAGCGGTACGGGCCAGCCCGGTCAGGGCCCGTTCGGCGCGCGACAGCACCGCGTCCAGCGGTTCGCGCCGGGTCACGTCGAGCCAGGGCAGGTCGTCGCGGTCCAGGGTGCGCCAGGAGGCGGCGAGCCGGTCGGTGGCCTGCAGGATCCGGCGGACCGCCTCCGGGGTGACCGCGGTGGGAGCGATCACCGGCACCGGGGCGGCCGGCGCGTCCTGCAGGCGGGCGCAGAGACCCAGCACGTCGTGCAGGGTGCGCCCGAGCGGGCGGCGGACCTCGTTCATCGCGTACGCGTACGCGGTCAGCTGCTCGCGCCGTTCCCGGGTGCCGCGCCGGTCGGTGTCGGTCTCACCGCTGACCGGTGCGGCGTCCAGCGCGGCGGCGAGGGCGGTCGCCACCTCCTTGCGGCCGGCCTTGCTGCCGTGCAGCTCCAGGACGTGCCGGTCGAGCCCGGCCTCGGCGAGCCGGTGGTGCACGACGTCGAGCGCGGCGGCCTTCTCCGAGACGAACAGGACCCGTTTCCCGGCGTGCAGCAGCCCGCCGATCATGTTGGCGATGGTCTGCGACTTGCCGGTGCCGGGCGGCCCGTCCATCACGAAGCTCTGCCCGGCGACCGCGGCGGCGACGCAGGCCCGCTGGGACGCGTCGGCGTCCAGCACCAGCGGGATGTGTTCGGGTGCGGCGACCCGGTCGACGTCGCCGGCCGGGATGGGGGTGAACCGGAACGCGCCGGTCTGCCGGCCGTCGGTGGTGGCGAGCGCCTGCACCAGCGGGTGGGCGACGATGCGGTCCTCGTTGACCAGCAGGTCCCGGTAGATCGCCTCCTTGTGGAAGGTCAGGCAGGACAGCAGGATGCCGCGTTCGACGTGCCAGCCCTTGCGGCGGGCGACCACGGTCTGCAGGGCGGTCCACAGCGCCTGCACGTCGTCGTGGCCGCCGGTGGCCGGGGGTTCCAGGCCGAGGCGGCGCAGCCGGATCGCGAGGGCCGGGTTGAACACCGCCTCGTCGTCGCGGATCCGCAGGCGGGGCGGGTCGCCGGGGCCGTCGGCGACCAGGTCCACCGGCAGCAGCAGGACCGGGCTGGCCAGCGGGGTCTCCTCCTCGTCACGCCAGCGCAGCAGGCCGAGGACCAGGTGCAGCACGGAGACGCCCCGGTCCAGATATTCCTGGCGGCCGCGTTTCATCATCCGGCGCAGCACCAGGTCCAGGGACTGGTCGGGCAGTTCGGTGCGGAACCGCTCGGGCCCGGTGTGCCGCTGCGGGTCGGCGCCGGTGCCGACCAGCCCGTGTTCCCCGCCCTGGCGCAGCGCCTCGACCACGGCCTCCGGTTCGGGACCGACGATCTCCACCAGATCGGGCTGGTCGATCGGGAAGTTGATCAGCCGGTTGGTGTCCCCGAGGTCGACCAGGCTGTCCCGCCAGGCGTGCAGGGCGGCCCGGACATCGGTGGAAGGGCGGTCGCTCATGCACCGATTGCACCAAAAGTTAACTTTTCTCGCAGGTGTTTACCGAAGTGCGCCGCGCAGCACCGAGTCCAGCAGCCGCTCCGCGAAACCCTCCTTGGGCATCTCCGGATCCCAGGTCGGCAGGGACCGCGCCATCGACGGTGCGGTGAGCAGCAGCACCGTCATCTCGACGTCCAGGTCCTCGCGCAACTCGCCGCTCGCCACGCCACGCCGCAGCACCGAGCGCATCACCTCACGGCGGGGCTCGATCACCGCCCGGTACATCCGGCCCAGCTGCTCGTCCTTCATCAGCTCCGGAATCAGGCAGGCGGTGATCCGGCCGTAGTGGCGGGCCCGGGTGTTGCGGTTCGCGACCATCAGGGCGAGCAGGTCGTCCCGGACGGAATGCTCCTCCAGCACCGGGACCGGGCCCTTCATGCTGCCGACCGCGTCGATCAGCAGCGCCTCCTTGTTGGGCCACCGGCGGTAGATCGTCGCCTTGCCGACCCCGGCGCGGGCGGCCACCGCCTCCACCGAGATCGCGGCGAAGCTCTGCCCCTCGGAGAGCATCGTGAGTACGGCCTCCAGGATCGTCTCGTCCGTCTGGGCATTGCGGGGCCGGCCAGGAGCCTTACGCTCCTGGCCGGTTCCGGATGGTGCGCTCGCCGTGGTCATGGCAACTATTGTTAACTGCCGGTTTCCCGGCCGGCCAGGACGATGCCCTGTTCTTCGGCGAGGGCGGTCTCGGCGGTCGGTTCCGGGGCGTTCGCCGGGCGCTTTCCGGGCAGCCAGATCACCGCGACCAGCGTGCCGAGCAGGGCGAACACCATGGTGCCGACGGCTGCGGAGTGCATGGCCGTGATGAAGGCCTCGTTCGCCGCGTCGAGCAGCGGGGCGGCGGCCGGCCCGGTCTGGGCGGCGACCGCGTACGCGCCGGACACCGAGTCGCCGGCGATCTCGGCGGCGGCCGCGGGCAGGCCGTCGGTGGCCGAACCCAGTTCGCCGCGGTAGACCGAGGAGACGACCGCGCCGAGCACCGCGACGCCCAGGGCGCCGCCGAGCTGGCGGATCGTGTTGCTGACCGCCGAGCCGACGCCGGCCTTCTCGCGGGGGAGTGCCGACATGATCGCCTCGGTGGCGGGCGGCATCACGTTGGCCATGCCGACGCCCATCACGAAGAACGAGACGCCGACCACGGCGATCGGGGTGTCCGCGCCGATCAGCAGCCAGATCGACAGGCTGGCCGCGACGAGCAGCAGGCCGACGGTGCTGACGGCCTTGGGGCCGTACCGCTTGACCATGGTGGCGCTGAGCGGCGCGAAGATCATCTGACCGACGGCGAACGGGACGAACAGCGCGCCGGAGGCGAGGGGGCCGTATCCGCGGACCAGCTGCAGGTAGAAGGCGCTGAAGAACAGGGAGCCCATCGAGGCGAAGAAGATCAGGCCGACGATGCCGACCGAGGCGGAGAACTGCCGGTTGGTGAACAGCCGCACGTCCAGGCTCGGGAACTCGATGCTGCGCTCGTACAGGATGAATCCGACGATGACCAGCAGGCCGGCGGTGATGGTGCCCCACGCGGCGAGTGCGCCGAAGCCGTCCTCGCCGCCCTTGATCACGCCGTAGGTGAGCAGGGTCAGCCCGATGATCGACATGACGACGCCGAGCCAGTCGATGCGTCCCGGCTTGGGGTCCTTGGACTCCGGGACCAGCAGGGCGACCAGCGCCACCCCGATGATCACGATCGGCACGTTGATCAGGAAGACCGAGCCCCACCAGAAGTTCTCGAGCAGGATGCCGCCGACGACCGGGCCGATCGCCACGGCCAGGCCGACCGAGCCGGCCCAGACGCCGATGGCGCGCGGGCGCTCGGTCGGGTCGAAGACGTTCGCGATGATCGACAGGGTGGCGGGCATGACCGCGGCCGCGCCGAGGCCCATCACCGCGCGGGCGGCGATCAGCTGGTCGGGGGAGGAGGCGTACGCCGAGATCAGCGACGCGATGCCGAAGACGACGAGGCCGACGGTGAGCGAGAGTCGCCGTCCGAGGCGGTCGGCGAGGATGCCGGCGGTGAAGAGCAGGCCCGCGAAGACCAGCGTGTACGAGTTGATCGACCACTCCAGCTCGCTCTGGGTGGCGCCGAGCCCGTGCTCCGGGTCGGCGATCGTCTTCATGGCGACGTTGAGCACGGTGTTGTCGAGCACGACCACCAGCAGGCTGATGACCAGCACGGCCAGGATCGCCCAGCGCCGCGGATGGCCCGCCGGCGTCGGTTGGTCAGTCATGGGTCCCCCGGAGATCAATTCAGATACGGAACCGTTCCGTATCTGCGGAGGAAATATAAAACGGAACCGTCTCGTATTGCATCGCCCGGAGGAGTGACGCCAGTCACATGATCGTCTACAGTGGCCGCCATGGAAGCCCTCAAACCATGGCTCATGGGTCTCTGCATCGGCGGCGTCGTGCTGTTCACCCTCTTCGTCATCGCGATGATCCTGGCGGTCCGCAAGATATGAGGGTTGATCTGGAGCGCGCTCCAGGTCATAGCGTCGAACCCATGGAAACGATCGAACTCGGCCGTACCGGAGAACACGTCAGCCGTCTCGCCCTCGGCGCGATGCAGATGGGCAGCGCCACCGACGAGGACACCTCGGTGCGGATCCTCGACCACTACCGCGACCTCGGCGGATCCTTCGTGGACACCGCCGACTGCTACGAATGGTGGTCCACCCCCGGCAGCCGCGGCGGCGAGAGCGAGGAACTGCTCGGCCGCTGGCTGCGCAAGGGCGGCCACCGCGACGAGATGTTCATCGCCACCAAGGGCAGCGCGCTGCCGGCCCACTCACCCGACCTGTGGGCCGCCGACGGCACCCCGAACTGGGAACTCGCCCGCCGCACCTTCGCCGGCGCCGGCGCGGACACCCTGCGCGCCGCCGTCGACGGCAGCCTGCGCCGCCTCGGCACCGACCGCATCGACCTCTACTACGTGCACGTCGACGACCTGTTCACCCCGCTCGAGGAGAGCCTCGAGGCCCTGCACGGCCTGGTGGTCGCCGGCAAGATCCGCCACATCGGCTGGTCCAACGTGCGGACCTGGCGGCTGGAGAGCATCCGCCAGCTGTGCTCGCGGCACGGCTGGACCCTGCCGGTCGCCGTCCAGCAGCAGCACTCCTACCTGCGGACCCGCGGCGGCCACGACACCGCCTCGATCGTCGGCGGCGAGCAGCTCGACTACCTGAACCGGCACCGCGACCAGACCCTGGTCGCCTACTCGCCGATCGTCAAGGGCATCTACGACGACCCGGCCCGCCGTGCCGAACACTGGATGATGGAGGCCTACGCCGGCCCGGACAGCGACGCCCGCCTCGACGCGGTCACCACCCTCGCCGCCGAGCTCGGTGTCACCCCCAACCAGCTGGTCCTGGCCTGGCTGTTCCACCAGACCGAGCCGCCGGTGCTGCCGCTGATCGGGCCGCGCACGTACGAGCAGTTCACCGACCTGCTGCCCGCCCTGGACCTCGAACTCGACGCCGGCCACCTCGGCCGCCTCGACCGCGCAGGCTTCCCGGCCAGCGCCGGGTGACGGTCGCCGAAGGGCCGGGCCGGGCCGGAGCGGGACCGGGGTTCCCTGATCCGGGGCAAATCGCTTCCGGCTCCCCGGAGAGGCCTACCGTTGACGGTGGCGGGATCGGGAGGTGGGCGCCGTGACGGACTTCAGCCGGGTGGCCGGGGTCGCCGCCGTGCTCCTGGCGCTGCCGTCGGTGCCGGCCGCGGGTGCCTCCGACGGGCCGGCGCTCTCCTGGATCCGGAGCGGCACGACCGGCCAGTGCCTCACCGTCGGCTGGGCGGTGGACAGCTCGGTCGTGGCCACGCCACTGCCGGTGGGCCTGGCGGACTGCCGGGCGTCGTCGCCGTTCCAGCAGTGGACCGTGAACGGGCTGCTGATCCGCAGCCGGATGTACGGGCGGTGCCTGCAGTCCGACGGGGCCACGGTCGAGGCGGCCACCTGCACCGGTGTCGCCTCCCAGCGCTGGGCCGAGGACGCGGGGCGGATCCGGCACACCCCGGATCCGGACGGCGACTGTCTCGTGGCGGGCGCGTCCACCGTCGGCGTCGATGGTTGCGCGAACGGCGGCACCGGGCAGCTCTGGACCGTCACCGCCGTCGGCTGATCCCGGCCGGAGCGGGCCGGCCGCGGGCGACGCCGCTCGGCGGGGCCTCACGCAGGCGTACCCGCGAAAGAGCCGCCGGAGAAACGCCCGGCTGGTGTCGGGCAAGGGGTCAACAACGGGCCGCAACTGACGATCGTCAGGGTGTGAGCGAGGCGCCGCGGAGAATCCGCGTGCTGGGCGTGCTGGGGCTGTTGACGGGTGTGGCTGTCGCACTCGTGCTGCTCCGGCCGCCCGGAACCGCCGCGATCATCCACGCCGTGGCCGTGCTCTCCACCGCTCTGACCGCCCATGTCTGTTTCCGGATGATGCGGTACCCGGGGCTCGGCCCGCCGTCGCGGGCCTTCTGGCGACGCAACCTGATCGCCATCAGCACCATGACCGTCGCCGAGATCTGCGGCCTGATCGCGGTGCGGGAGCCCGCGGCGACCGGTCCCGGCACCCTCCTGCGGTTTCTCGCCGCGACCTGTTTCGCCTGGTCGCTGCTGCGGCTGTCGGCCCACGTGGACAGCGGGGCGCAGAAGGTCGCGCTCGGGCTGGACATCACCACGGTCACCGCCGGCACGATGATCATTCTGGGGCATGTGGTCCTCGCCGACGTCATGCGGGCCGGCGCGGGCATCCCGCCGCAGACGATGGGGCTGCTCATCACCAGCACCGTCGGGATCTTCCTGGTGACCCGGCTCGCTCTCGGCGGCGGCGGGCTGCTGCCACCACGGTCCCTGATCGCGATCGGGGCGGGCGCGTGCGCGGGTGGGATGGTGCCGCCGGTGGGCATGCTGCTGCTGGGCTGGGCCCCCGGCACTCCCGGCAGCGAGGCGCTGCTGATCGGTCCGCTGCTCGCCAACCTGGGCGTGGGGCTGACCGGTCGCTTCCAGCTCGCCGACGCGGGGACCGCCGCTGCCGCCGGCATCCCGGGGACCTGGCGCAGGATGCTGCCGTACGCGTCGGTCGTCGCCGTCGACGTGCTGCTGCTCGCCCGCCTGCACCACGACGACGACAGGCTGACGCTGGTGACGGTGGGGGCGGTGTTCCTGACCGGGTTGGTGGTGGCCCGCCAGATCGTCGCCGCCCGGGAGAGCGAGGTGCTGGACAAGCGCTTCCGGCTGCTGGTGCAGAACTCGTCCGACATCATCTCGATCTCCGACCCCGAGGGCCGGGTGACCTACTGCAGCCCGGCGATCCACCGGGTCCTCGGCCTGGCGGCGTCCGTCGCCGTCGGCACCCGGGTCGCCGACTGGTCCCACCCCGACCAGGCCGATGACCTGCGGGACTGCTGGACGAAGACGCTGAGTGGCCCGGGAGCCTCGGCTACCTGCCGGATCCAGGTCCGCAACAGTGCCGGTGAATGGCGCTGGATCGAGATCGTCACCTCGAACCTGCTGCACGAACCGAGCGTCGGCGGCATCCTTACCAACAGCCGCGACGTCACCGAGACGACCCTGGTCCAGGCGAAGCTGAGCCACGAGGCGACCCACGACGCGCTGACCGGGCTGGCCAACCGGGCGCTCTACACCCGGCGGGTGGAGGCGGCCGTCGTCGCCGGCGCGCCGTTCAGCATCGCGCTGGTCGACCTGGACGGCTTCAAGAACGTCAACGACACCCTCGGCCACGCCGCCGGGGACGCCCTGCTCATCGCGGTGGCCGAACGGATGACCGCGAACGTCCGGGCCAGCGACACGGTGGCCCGGCTCGGCGGCGACGAGTTCGCCATCCTGTTCGACGGGCTCACCGGCGCTCCCGTGGACCGGGTGCTGAACCGGATCGCCGAGGCGCTGCTGATCCCGGTCGCCGTCCAGGAGAAGCTGATCTCGGTGCGGGCGAGTTTCGGCGTGGCCGACGCCGACGGCGGTGACGTCGACGAACTGCTGCACAACGCGGACATCGCGATGTACGCGGCGAAGGTCCGCGGCGAGGGCGGCCACGTCCGGCACCGCGCGGGCATGAGCATCCAGGCCCGCCACGACACGGCCGGACCGCTGCGGACGGCGATCGACGACGGTCAGCTGGTGCTGCACTACCAGCCGGTCGTCACGCTGCCGGACGGGCGCCCGGCCGGCGTCGAGGCCCTGGTCCGCTGGCAGCACCCGGAGCGGGGGCTGCTCGGTCCCGGCGAGTTCGTCCCGCTCGCCGAGGAGACCGGCCTGATCGTCGCGCTCGGCGCATGGGTGCTGCGCGAGGCGGTACGCCAGACCGCCGCCTGGAGCCTCGACCACGGGGACGCGGCGCCCGGCACGGTGGCGGTCAACGTCTCCGCGGCCCAGCTGCGCGAGGACGGCTTCGCCGCGGAGGTGGCGGCGGTGCTGCGGGACGCGGGCCTGCCGGCCGCCCGGCTCTGCGCCGAGATCACCGAGAGCACGGCGATCGGCGGCGGCGCCACCGCGCAGAACCTGACCGCGTTACGGGAACTCGGCGTGCGGCTGTCGCTGGACGACTTCGGCACCGGCGCGGCCACCCTCAGCACGCTCGCCGCCTGCCCGGTCGACCAGATCAAACTGGACCGCTCGTTCGTCGACGGCCCGGACGCGATCCCGGAGGCGGTGATCCAGCTGGCGCACGCCCTCGGCATCGAGGCCGTCGCCGAGGGCATCGAGACCCCGGAGCAGGCGGACCGGCTCGCCCGCCTCGGCTACGAGCTGGCCCAGGGCTACCTGTTCGCCCGGCCGATGCCCGCCGCCGCACTGTCCGCCTGGTTGCCGGTAGCGTCGTCACATGGACCGGCCTGAACGGTGACGCCGCCCGCCGTCCGTACCCGCGACGAGATCGCCGCACTCCTCGACGGCTGGGACCTGCTGCCGTCCGGCCTGGTCCCGATCAGTCAGTGGCGGCCCGGCCCGGACGACGCACCCGCGGCCGCCCTGAGCGTGCTCGGGGCGGCCGGCCGGCTCACTCGCTGATGCTGATGTAACGCTCGTCGGAGTCGCCGTCGACCCCGAGCTGCGGGTCGGAGGTGTCCACGTCCACGCCGGCCAGCTGCTCGTCGAGCTGCGCGGCCATGTCGTCGGTCAGGAAGTGGTGCTCCACGGACAGCCGCCGCAGGTGGGTCAGCGGCTGCCCGGCGAGCAGTGCCTCCGCGCCCGCGTCGGAGAGCGCGCCGAGGGACAGGTCGAGCTCCTCGAGGCGGGCCACGACCGGGGCGTGCGACACCGCGGCGGCGACCTCGTCGGCCAGCTCGGCGTTGCGCAGGCCGAGGTAGCGCAGCTTGGGCAGCCGGTCCCCGGCCAGCACCCCGGCCAGGTCGTCGACGATGGTGGCGCTGCCGCCGTACCACTCGGTGCCCAGGTACAACTCCAGGTGCTCGAGGGCGGGCAGATCGCTGGCGCCGACACCCCGCGCCACCGGGCCGGGCAGGCCGCCGCCCTCGAACACCAGACGGCGCAGGTGCTCGTGGCGGACCGCGGGGAACTCCAGGCCGTCGGAGCCGCGGACCTGCAGATGCTCCAACCGGGGTGCGGCGGCCGGCAGCGGCGTCACGTCGGCCTGGTGCACCCAGGAGATCTGGGCGGCCCGGTCGATGACGTCACCGACGAACAGGGCCCGCAGCCGTGGCATCTTCGCAACCGCCGCGGCGATCCGCTCGATGTCCGGGGCGTCCTCGTCGCCGTCCGCGATGATCAGGGCGGTGGCGACGTCGCCGTACTGCGCGACGAACTCGTCCAGGTCCATGCCGCCGCTCAGGTCGGCGATCTCGGGCCGCTGCCGGCGGTCGTCCGCGCAGGTGGAGCAGGGGCAGCCGCCGCTCCACAGGCCGCCGTAGCTGAGGCGCCAGGCGACGGCGGCGGGGTCGGGGGTGTCCGCCAGACCGGGGAAGTACTCCAGGGCGGGCAGGCCGGCGAAGGACCGCAGATGGTCGTCGTTGTCCATGGCCGGGCACGATAACAGCGCCCCCCGACACCTTCGGCCCGGACGCCCGCAGGGTCGCATGGGGAGTGTCCGATCTCGATGCTCTGGCGGGGTGATACTGCCCTCAACGGCGGGGGACGGACCAGGCTCACCGAAGGTCATACAGTGATCGCGATAAGTCAGACCTATCGGGGAGTCTTGTGCTTAAGCGTTATCCCGTACCCCTCATCGCCATCCTCGCACTGATCCTGTCGTTCGCCGTGACGCCGGTGACCCCGGCCGCGGCGGCCGTCGTGACGCCCGCCGCCGGGCAGTACGTGCCGCTCACCCCGGCCCGCATCGTGACCAGCACGCTGGTGACCGCCGGCAGGATGCTGACGTTCAACCCGCTCGGTAAGGGCGGCGTTCCGGCCAGTGGTGTCGCCGCGATCGCGTACCAGTTGCACGCGGCGGGCACCGGCAACGGCACACTGACCGCGTTCCCGGCCGGCAACAACACCCCTGGCACGTCCGATGTGAACTTCGTCGCGGGGGAGACGGTCGACAACGCCGTCATCACCAAACTCGGCACCGGCGGCCAGGTCTCGATCACCAACGGCGCCACCAACGGCGCGTCCGCCACCGTGTACATCGACGTGGTCGGCTATTACACGGCCGCCGGCTCCACGGTGACCGGTTCCACGTTCGTGCCTCTGAAGCCGGTCCGGATCGTCAACGGCGGCACCACCACGACCGGTGGCACCCTCGACGTGGCGCCGCTCGGCACCGGTGGCGTTCCGCACAGCGGCGTCACCGCCGTGGTCGCCCACGTCACCGCGCAGTCCGGCACGGCGGGCGCGTTCCTCGCGTACCCGAACGGGATCACCCGCCCGGGCGCCTCCGACCTGCACTACGGCACCGGCGGCCGGTACACCGCGCAGACCACGGTGAAGCTCGGCGCCGACGGCACGTTCCGGATCTACACCACCACGGCGGCGTCGCTGTGGGTGGAGATCGTCGGCTACTACCAGGACGCCACCGGCTCGGCGACCGGCTCGCTGTTCACCCCGGTCACCCCGGCCCGGCTCCCGGGCACGCGGCCGACCGTCGCGGCCGACTCCACCGGCACCTTCTCGCTCGCCGGCGTCGGCGGGGTGCCCGCGACCGGCGTGTCCGCCGTCGCGTTCAACGTGACCGCGTACTCGGAGACCGGCGCCGCGGCGGGAGGCCTCAGCGTCTACGCCTCCGACGAGAGCACCCCGGTCGCGCGTCAGCTGTCCTACCAGGCGAACACCCGCCGCTGGCCCACCCAGCAGACCACCCACCTGGGCCAGGACGGCACGTTCGCGGTCCGCAACGTCGGTGCGGGCGCGGTCGTCATGCTGTTCGACGTCCACGGCTATTTCACCCCCACCGGGGTACGCGCCAGCCGGCTCCCGTGGAACTCCGGTGTCAACCCGCAGGGCCAGAACACCGCGCGGGCCAACCAGTTCGCGGAATTCCGTGGCGCCGCCGTCGACAACGTCACTCTGTTTCCGAAGCGCGACAACTGGGACGTAGCACTCGAGGACGCGGCCCAGCTCGTCGTGAACGGTCTGCCGGACGGCTTCAACCCCACCCGTGACGACCTGATCATGACGCTCCCGCTGTGGCCCGGCGGCGGCGTCAACCACGTCGGCTTCACCGGCACCCAGGCCCAGTGGCAGAAGATGGCCACGACGATCGCGAGCGGGGACCCCAACGCGTACGTACGTCTCGGCTGGGAGATGAACCTGGGCGGGTACTGGGCGCTCACCGAGGACAACCAGGCGGACTGGCAGGCCTCGTTCATCCAGGCCGTCCAGTGGATGAAGGCGGCCGCACCCGGCCTGCAGTTCGTCTGGAACCCCAACAAGGGCCACGACCAGACCTGCAGCAACGAGTGCAGCCTGCAGGTACTGGACGAGGTGCACGAGTACATCGACGTGTACGCCATCGACTCGTACGACTCGTGGAACCCCGACCTCGGCGATGCCGGCCGCACCGAGCATTACGACGGCTACCGGCGTCTCAACGAGTCGCTTGCCATTGCTGTCAAATACGGCAAGAAGTTCGCGGTCGCCGAGTGGGGTGTCGCCTGTACCGAGCACACCAACCCGGATCCGCAGCTGGACTGCCAGTGGCTGGGCAACTCCGGCGGTGACAACCCGCAGTACATCGAGGACTACATGAACTGGTTCGCGGCCCACGCCGGGGACCTGGCCTTCGAGTCGTACTTCGACGAGCCGGCCGACTACATCCGCTCGGCCCTGAGCGTCACGCCGCTCGGGCCGCTGGCGCCCGCGGCGTACCAGGCGAAGGTCGCCGCCAACCGGATGTGACCCGCCGGGCGACAATGATGTGACGAATGCCGCCGGGGCATCGGAGGGAGATCTCCGATGCCCCGGTCCGCCACGGAGAATATTTTGTCATTCCTTGGCGACGGTGAAATAGGCCTTCACCGTCGCGGTTCCCGAATAATGGACGTCGCACGTCAGTTCGTCCGGGGCCTCGCACGTGATTTCGTCGTCGTCGGTGTCCCACGGGTGATTCCAGTAGATCTCGACGTCGCCGTACTTGGTCCGGTAGACGACGGTCGCCTCGGTGCCGCCCTGGTGCCCGTCCGACCGGGAGCCGAACGACGCCTTGCCGTTCTTCTTGATTTTGGCGGGCGGCCGCTTGGTCCACTCGCCCTCGTCGAGTTCGAGCTGTGAACCGACCAGCTTGAGCTGTACGGGACTTTCGTTCGTCACGTACGCCAGGACCTTCCGGCCGCCCTGGTCGGCGTGTGCGATCCCGGGCAGTGCGCCGATCGTCCCGACGGCCACGAATGCCGCGGCTCCGGCACCTCGGATCAGTCTGCTGCGGAATGGGGACATGGTCATGTGACGTCCTTTCCTGGGACCGGCTCATCGGTTCCCCATGACCCCATCACGGCGATTGACCGCACCACAATGTCGTTACCTCGAAAGGGCGTACCGCTCTGTCCGGTAATGATCTGGTCAACAATTCCACCGACATTGACGTCATTCTTTTCGGAAGATCCTCCGCGAGGGGTGGCGTGGCCTTGGCATGATCATGCGCGTCGAACCAGTGGGTGGAGGAGACGAAGTGGACCAGCCCGAGGATCAACCGGCGCCGCCGGACGAGCGCGCCGGCGAGCCCGCGCCCATGTCCGCGCCCATGTCCGCGCCCACGTCCGCGCCCATGTCCGCGCCCACGTCCACGCCTGCGTTCGAGCCGGTGTCCGAGCCGGTGGACAGCGGGCGGCTGAGTGCCGCTCTCGACCGGCTCGTGGGGCGCGGCGAGATCACGTCCGCGCAGGCCGGGGCGGTGCTGAGGGAGTACCGCGGCCCCGGCGACGCGCTGCGGGGCCCGGGACTGCGGCGGCAGCTGGGGGAGATCGCCGGGTATCTGGGGGCCTCGTTCGTCGTCGGGGCGGTAGCGCTGTTCCTCGGCGAGGAGTGGGAGGTGCTGGGGCGGCTGGGCCGCGTCGCGATCCTGGGCGCCATGACGGCGGTGCTGTTCGCCGCCGGTGTGGCCGTGCGGTGGCGGGCGGCGGCACCCGGTGCCCGGTGGTGGCGGCCCTGGCCCGGCGACAGCGTGCGGCGGCGGCTGGCGAGCACGCTGGTGACCGGCGCGGCACTCGCGGCCGGCGTCGCCGTGTACGCCGGCTTCGACGCCGACCCGGTCAGCTTCTCGCCGCCCGCCTATGCGCCTCTGCTGGCGTCGGCGGTGGGGCTCGCCATGGTGATCCTGGGATACCTGCTGGCCCGCAGCGCGCTCGGTCAGCTCGCCGCGGCCGTCGGGGCGTTCTGGACCATGGGGAACCTGCTCGACGTGCTGAACCTCGACGACATGGCGGCGTACGGTGCCGGATCCCTGCTGCTGGGCCTCGCCTGGGCGGGTCTCGCCTGGCAGCGGCTCGCCGTCGAGCACCGGTTCGCGCTGGCGATCGCGGTGACGTTCGGCCTGCTCGGCGCGCAGCTGATCGTCGGCGGTGACACCGGGGCTCAGAACCATCTGGGGTACGCGCTGACGGCGCTCGTCACCGGCGCCTGTTTCGCGGCTTACGCGCGGCTCCGCGAATGGGTCGTGCTGGTCGGCGGGGTCGTCGGCGCCACCCTCGTGGTGCCGGAGTTCCTGTACGACGTCACCGGTGGCGCGCTCGGCACCAGCGGCGTGATGCTCGTCGCGGGTGTCACCCTGCTCGGCGGCAGCCTCGCCGGTCTGCGGTTGCGCAACACCACCACCGAAGCCGCCGCCGTCACCGACAGGTGACGGCGGCCCGGACGGGCGGCTGCCGCAGTCGCGCAGCCGCCCCAGTCGCGAGCCGGTCTCCGTGGGGCGTCTGTCTCAGTAGGGCGGCTGTCTCAGCCGCGGGGCACGACGACGGTCAGCAGCACGGCGGAGTCCTCGTCGGCGAGGAGCTCGTGTCGTTCCCGGGTGACGATGACGTGGTCGCCGGTGCCGCCGGTCCAGGACTGCGTCGCACTCTTGACGGTGACCCGGCCGGTGAGCACCTGCAGCGTCGACTCGCCGGGGCTGTTGTGCTCGGCGAGGTGCCGGCCGGCGGCGAGGGCGATCACGGTCTGCCGCAGGTGGTGCTCGTGGCTGCCGTGCAGGGTGTGCGCGCTGCGCCCGCTGTGCGCGGTGCGGGCCTCGTCGAGGAGCCGGGTGGCCAGGTCGGTGAGCGCTGTCGACTGCATGGGTTCTCCCGGGGTCGGTAGGGGACGAGGCCCCATTCTCGCCGGACCGTCCCGGCCGGACACGGGCCGAAGGTCACGGCTGTGACCGCTCGGCGACAATGCTCGAATGATCACGCCCTTCGACCGTTCAGCAGTCCCGGCGGACCTCGTCCGGCTGGCGCCACCGGACGTGCTCCGGCGGTGGACCGGACCGGACCGTGGCTACCACGATCCGCGCCTGGTGGTGACCGTCGACGCCGACGGCACGTGGACCGGTGCGGCGCTGGTCACGGCACGCCCACGCACGGCGTACCTCAAGATCGTGGATGTCGTGGGTGTGGTGCCGCCGGTGTGTGACGAGGTCGTGGCGTATGCCCGCCGGTCCGGAATGGTGCAGATCAAGTGGGAGGGCTGGACGGCCGGTCCGGCCACCGGTTCCACCGCGACGGCCGGTCCGGCCACCGGTTCCACCGCGACGGCCGGTCCGGCCACCGGTTCCACCGCGACGGCCGGTCCGGCCACCGGGTTCACCGCGATGTTGCCGCCGCTGCCGTCCGGGCCGGGCAGCGCCGAACCGGGCGTCTCCTATGTACGCTGGCTCGCCGAACCGTCGGTCCGGGAGTCCCGCTACTACCGGCAGACGCTCGACTTCAGCTGCGGGGCGGTGACCGCGCTGACCGCGGCGATGCGGGCCGGTGACCTCGACGCCGCCGCGTTCGGCCCGGACGCCGAGGTCGACTTCTGGCGTGCCGCCACCAACTTCATGGCCTGCGAGCCGGTCGGCCTGGGCGTCGCGGTCCGGCGGGCCCGCCCGCACGTCCCGGTGCACATCGACCTGGACACCGACCAGCCGGTGATGCTCGGCCATCTGACCGAACGGGATCAGCAGTGGCGGGCCCGGCTGCAGAGGCGCTCTCGCGACGAGGCGGCGGAGGCCGGTGTGCCGGTCGAGTCCCGGCGGCTGCCGATCGACGAGGTCACCCGCCTGACCCGGGCCGGAACGGACGTGCTGCTGCTGATCACCGCCGACGCCCTGCACGGGGTGGCGGTGCCGCACTGGCTGCTCTGCCACGGCACGGCCGGCGACACGGTGGTCACCGAGGACCCGTTCGTCACTCCGGGGATCGGCGAGAGCTGGGTCGACGGGCACCTGCTGCCGATCGCCGCCGCCGACCTGGACGCGATGGCCGCGATCGACGAGGGCGGCCACCGGGGCGCGGTCCGTCTGGGCTGACGCCGGGCTCAGGCGAGGGCGGTGACGGCCAGGACGAGGGCGGCCCCGGCGAAGACGACGGTGTTGCGGACGTACTGCTGGATCCGCACCCAGGCGGGGAAGCCGCTCTCGGCGGCCTTGAGCAGCGCGGGCACGTCGACGCGCAGCAGCACCGGGTCGCCCTTGCGCCGGAAGGCGGCCCGCACCGAGTCGGCGGCGGTCAGGTTGCTCCACACGATCAGCCCGTTGCCGAGCAGGACGAGCGGCATGACGATCCAGCCGAGTGTCTCGCCCCAGGGGTTGCCGGCCAGGTTGAGCGCGGCCAGGGTGACCATGACCGCGGCGACGCCGGCGGGGGCCGCCGTCTCGTGGCCGGAGGCGTCGAAGCTGATGCCGTTGTCGGCCAGGACCGTGCCGGGCACCCTCTGACGGGCGAGTTCGGCCTCGGCGGCGGCCGCGGCGGTGGTGCCGTAGCGGTGGCGTACCACGGGGATGCTGACGAAGGCGACGGCGATGAGCAGTTGCAGGATGGCGGCGAGTGTCGGCACGGGGCTCCTCAACGGTTCGTCTTGAACTAAGTACAGGACGACCGTAGGACGCTCCTGTACTTAGTTCAAGGGATTTCCTGAACTTAGTACAATCGCTGGCATGGCACGTGACGCCCTCAGCCGGGACCAGATCATCCAGAGCGCCGTCGACCTGCTCGACGCCGAAGGCCTGGACGGCCTGAACATGCGGGCCCTGGGCCAGCGGCTCGGCGTGGCACCCACCGCCGTCTACTGGCACGTCAAGAACAAGGACGACCTGGTGACCCTCGCCGGCGACCGGGTCTGGACCGAGATCGCGCCACCCGACCCGGAGCGGACCGGCTGGCGGGCCGCCGCCACCGCGATGGCCACCGACCTGCACGCCATGTTCAGCAGGCACCCGTGGCTGGTCCAGGCGTTCGGTACCCACCTGTTCTACGGCGAGGGCAAGGCGCGGTACGACGACAACAGCCTCGCCGTGTTCGAGGCGGGCGGATTCACCGGCGCCGCCGCCGACCAGGCCGCCGGCATGATGTTCACCTTCGTCCTCGGCAACGTCCTCGGCGCCGCCGCAACCACCACCCTGACCCGCCGGCTGACCCGCAGCGGCCGCGACGCCGAGGAGGAGATCGCCGGTGCCGTCGCCGCGGCGACCGCGATCGCCCAGCGCTACCCCCGTCTGCGGGCACGCCTCGACACCGCGGCCACCGCCTACGACGCCGCACCCGCGCAGACCTTCGAAACCGGCCTGCGTGTCCTGCTGGCCGGCCTGGAGTCCGAACGCGATCGCGGTCGGATGGAAAGCTGACGGGCATGGAGTTCCTGTGCTACCACCGCGACCGGCCCGGCTCCCTGGCGTTGCGTTACGAACTGGGGGAGGCGCACTGGGCCTACATGGACGGCTTCACCGATGCGCTGATCGCCCGCGGGCCCACCCTGGCGTCGGACGACACCCCCACCGGCAGCGTCCACATCGTCGACCTCCCGGACGCCGCGGCGGCCCGCGCGTTCGCCTTCGACGAGCCCAACTACCAGGCCGGGGTCTACCGGGACGTGCTGCTGCGGCGGTGGCGCAACACGCTCGGCCGGACCATGTGGGACTTCCCCGGCGAGGCCGACGGCGGCGACCGCTACCTGGTCCTGGGCCTCGGTTCCGGTGAGCCCGCCGACCTCGCCGTGCCGTCGGATCCGAAGGATCTCATCGCGTACGGGCCGCTGCTCTCCGACGACGGCGCGACCTGGCTGGGGACGGCGGTGCTGCTGGCCGCCCCCAGCCCGGAAGAGGCCGCCGCCGTCCTGACCCGAAGCCGCTACACCACCGTCGAGGCGCACCGCTGGCGATTCGGCGGCCGCCGATAGCCACAGGTGCCCACAGGGCGTTCCTACCGCATTCATAGATCGATTGGCTTTCATGTTCCGGAATCGGAGAACGATCCGGAACTGGAGGTAACAATGCGCGAAGAACAGAGCAATGCGGAGTACGTCCGGGAAGTCCACGACAAGGGGTTGCGGTTCGACCGGAAGGCACTGACCCGGCGGGGCCTACTGGCGGCGGTCGGCGGGGCCGGCGCGCTGGCATTCATCGGCCGGGCTGTCGTCGGCGGCGACGCGTCGGCCGCCACCGAGGACGCGACCTGTCTCGAAGAGGTGGCGTCCGAGACGGCCGGGCCCTACCCGGGTGACGGGTCGAACGGGCCGGACGTGCGGATCGAGGACGGGATCGTGCGGCGGGACATCCGGTCGTCCTACGGCGACTCGTCGACGGTGGCCGAAGGCGTACCCCTGGAATTCTCCCTGGTCGTGCAGGACCTGGAGTGCAATCCCCTGGTCGGGGCGGCTGTCTACGCCTGGCACTGCGACCGGGAGGGCCTGTACTCGCTGTATTCGGACGGGGTGACCGACGAGAACTACCTGCGCGGCATCCAGGTCACCGACGACACCGGCACGGTGACCTTCACCAGCATCTTCCCCGCCTGCTATCTGGGGCGCTGGCCGCACATCCACTTCGAGGTGTACGCCAGCCTCGACGACGCCACCAGCGGTGCCGGCCCGATCCGCAAGACGTCGCAGATCGCGCTGCCCGAGGACGTCTCCGACACGGTGTACGCGGAGGCCGACGGCTACGAGCTGAGCGTGTCGAACATGGAGCAGATCACCCTGGAGACGGACAACGTCTTCGGGGAGGATTCCGCCGAGCACCAGATGGCGACCGTCACCGGCGATGTGACCAGCGGTTACGTCGCCACGCTGACGATCACCGTCGACCCGGAGAACGAGGAGGAGACCGGCGGCGGCGCTCCGGGCGGCCCGCCGCCGAGCAGTTCGCCGTCCGTGTCCGCGTCGGCGTCGGCGTCGGCGGAGTAAAGCCGTCGGAGGGTAAGCCGTCGAAGGGGCGCCGCCGGTGCATGCTCGATCACGTTGCGGTTGATCGATCGCACCGCCGGCTCCCCGGCCCGGCTGGCTCCCCGACCCGGCCCGCCCCGGCGGAGGATGCGGGTTTCCTGGTGCACGCCGGTATGAGAAGGGCACGGGCGCGTCATGCTGAGGCGACGGCCAGCCCGAGGGTGAGCGCGGCGAGGGCACCGAGCACGGCCGCCATCGGCATGCCCTGGTAGTCGCGGACCCGCAGGTGGGCGACGACCGCGCCGCCGAAGTACAGCACCAGGCCGGTCGCCGCGGCTATCCCCAGCGGGCGCCACGCGATCCCGCCCCACAGTCCGAGTGCACCCGCGACCTGCAGCAACCCCAGGGGCAGGAACCACGAGGTGGGCACGCCGACCGCGCTGAGAATCCCGGCGACCCGCTCCACGCCGCGGATCTTCGCGGTGGCCGAGGCGACGTTGGCCAGTCCGTAGACGACGGCGACGACGGTGTAAGCGATGGACATGACTACTCCAATGATCTGTTCGCTCGAATCGTTGGAAGCTTACAACGATTGCTCGCGGCCAACAATCCGGCCGTTGGTATCATGAGTCCCATGACAACGACCGAGTTGGGCGTGCTCCTCGCCGGCCGCGGTGCGGTCGCCGGCGGCCGGGTCCGCAACGCCCTCGCCGGCCACGGGCTGACCCAGCGGTCACACTTCACGCTCACGCACCTCGCCGGCGGCCCGGTCGGCCAGCAGGCGCTGATCGAGCTGCTCGGCGTCGACCCGAGCGCCCTGGTCGCCGTCCTCAACGAGCTGGAGAGCCTGGGCCTGGCGTCGCGAGACCGCGATCCGGCCGACCGCCGCCGGCACATCGTCACCATCACCGGCAAAGGCACCGAGGCTCTCGACGCGGTCGGCACCGCGCTGACCGGCGCCGACGACGACCTGTTCGCCGCGCTCTCCGCCACCGAGCGCGATCAGCTCGCGCAGTTGCTGCACAAGGTCGCCGAGACGGAAGCCTGCGGCGCCGGCGACTGACGGCCCTCAGGTGAAGAACGGACGGTGTCACTTCCCGGGGGCGGACCGGGGAGGGCCGGGGGAGGTTCCGGAACGACGGCGCGCCTACCCTCGTACCGGTGATCATCGTTCTTCTGCTGGCCCTCGTGGCGCTGGCTGTGCTCGGGTCGGGCCACTGGTATCTGTGGCGCCGCCTCATCCGCGACACGACCCCCGCCGGATCGGGGCTGCGCCGGGCCGGCACGGCACTGTTCGCCGCCGGGCCGCTTCTCGCCGTCGGTGCCCTGATGGGTGAGCAGCTCGCCGTTCCGCTGCTGGTCAAGCGAGTGCTCGCCTGGCCCGGCTACCTGTGGCTGGCACTGTTCCTCTACCTGTTCCTCGCGGTGCTGGCCGGCGAGGTGATCCGTCCCCTGCTGACCTGGTGGCTGGAACGCCGCGCGACGACCCGGCCCGCGTCGTCACCGACACCGGCGGCCGTGGCGCCGGCATCGGCGGCCCTGGCTTCGACCGGGCCGCACGCGGAGGCGGAGGCCACGCCGCCGGCCGGGGCGCAGCCCACGACTCCGCCCGAGACCCCGCTTGCGACCCTGCCCGAGACCCCGTCCGCGATCCCGTCTGCGACTCCGCCCGAGACCCCGCTTGGGATCCCGTCTGCGACCGTGCCTGCAACCCCGCCTGCGCCGCCGGTGTTGTCGCGGCGGGTGTTCGTGTCGCGCGTCGTCGGGGGAGCGGCAGCGGCCGTCGCCGTCGGTACCGTCGGAGCAGGCGCCTACGGAGTACTGAACGGCCCGTCCGTCAAACGCCTGACCGTCCCGCTCGCCCGCCTGCCCCGAGCCGCCCACGGCCTGCGGATCGCCGTCGTCAGCGACGTCCACCTCGGCCCGGTGCTCGGCGCCGGGTTCTGCCGGCGGGTCGTCGACACGATCAACGGCACCCAACCGGACCTGATCGCCGTGGTCGGCGACCTGATCGACGGTGACGTCGAGACGCTGGCCGGTTCCGTCGAGCCGCTGCGCGGACTGCAGTCCCGGCTGGGGACGTTCTTCGTCACCGGCAACCACGAGTACCACTCCGGCGTCGAGCCGTGGGTGGCCAAGGTCCGTGAACTGGGCATGCAGCCGCTGCGGAACACCCGGGCCGAGCTGCCGTACCTGGACCTGGCCGGGGTCGACGACGTGGCCGGCGAGTCCGACGGCGGTGGCCCGGACTTCGCGGCGGCCCTCGACGACCGGGATCCGTCGCGCGCGCTGGTGCTGCTGGCCCACCAGCCGGTGGTCATTCACGACGCGGTCACGCACGGCGTCGACCTGCAACTGTCCGGGCACACCCACGGCGGTCAGCTGTGGCCGGGCAACTACATCGCCGCGGCGGCCAATCCCACCAACGCGGGGCTCGAGGCGTACGGCGACACGCAGTTGTATGTCAGCCGCGGCGCGGGCGCCTGGGGCCCGCCGGTCCGTGTCGGCGCCCCGTCCGACATCACCGTCGTGGAGCTTGCCTCCCGTCAGGCGTGACCGCCGCGTCCAACTGCATCGACGGAAATGCGATACGAACCAGTGCCTGCCGCCCCGTGCGGTGGCCATTTATATATCGCATTCCGTCGATGTGGTTCTGCCTGGTTGGACGGCCGAAACGGCCATCCGGGGAATGGTAGTCATGAATGGAACCGTGGCCGGCCCGCGGATCTGTTCGCCACCACGACCCGGACAGGCAGGTGCCCGTGCACGCCGAGACTCCGTTGCCGCCGCTGGGCGGCACCGCCCTGACCCTGCTGCTCCTCCAGATCGCCGTCCTGCTCGGCCTGGCGCTGCTGCTCGGGCGGCTCGCGACCCGGCTGGGACTGCCCGCCATCGTCGGTGAGCTGACCGCGGGGGTGATCGCGGGACCGTCGCTGTTCTTCTGGCTCGCCCCGGGCGCCGCCGGCTGGCTCTTCCCGCAGCAGCCCGGGCAGGCGCACCTGCTGGACGCCGTCGGCCAGTTCGGTGTGGTGCTGTTCGTCGGCATCACCGGCATGCAGCTGGACATGGCCCTGGTCCGGCGGCGGGCGGCGACCGCGGCCGGGGTGAGCCTGCCCGGCCTGCTGATCCCGCTGGGCCTGGGCATCGGCGCGGGCCTGCTGCTGCCCGCCGCGCTGATCACCGAGGGCACCGACCGGACGATCTTCGCCCTGTTCCTCGGCGTCGCGATGTGTGTCAGCGCGATCCCCGTCATCGCGAAGACGCTGATGGACATGAACCTGCTGCACCGCAACATCGGTCAGCTGATCCTGATGAGCGGCACCATCGACGACGTCCTTGGCTGGCTGGGGCTGTCCCTGGTGACGGCGATGGCGACGGTCGGCCTGACCGGGGCGGGCGTGACCCGGGCGGTGCTGTCCCTGCTGCTGTTCATCACCTTCGCCGCGCTGCCCGGCCGGCTCGCCGTCCGGTTCCTGCTGCGCCGCACCCTGCGGTCCGAGTCGGCGGGGGTGACCGTCAGCGCCGCCGTCGTGATCATCCTGCTGTTCAGCGCGGTCACCAACCTGCTCGGCCTGGAGGCGATCTTCGGTGCTCTCGTCGCCGGCATGCTGGTGGCGTCGGCGGGCACCGAGGTGCTCACCCGGATGGCCTCGCTGCGGGCGGTCGTCACCGCCGTGCTGGCGCCGATCTTCTTCGCGGTCGCCGGCCTGCGGATGAACCTCGCCGCCCTCGCCGATCCGCAGGTGCTGCTGGCCGGGGTGATCCTGCTGGCGATCGCGATCGTCGGCAAGTTCGCCGGGGCGTTCGTCGGTGCCCGGTTCAGCCGGCTCAACCGCTGGGAGTCCCTGGCTCTGGGCGCTGGCATGAACGCGCGCGGCGTGGTCGAGGTCGTGGTGGCGATGGTCGGGGTCCGCCTCGGCATCCTGAGCACCGCGATGTACACCGTGATCGTGCTCATCGCGATCGTGACGTCGCTGATGGGGCCGCCCATCCTGCGTGCCGCGATGGCCCGGGTCGACGTGGACGCGGACGAGGTGCTGCGGCGCGAGAAGGACGAGCGGCTCAACGCCGTGCGGTGAACCGGGTCAGGCTCCGGTGAGCGCGGCGGTCGCCTGCCACAGCCGGCGGGCGACGGCCGGGTCCTGTCCGGCCCGGCTGGGCTTGCGGACCAGCGGGTACCCGGTGAAGCCGAACAGCCCGTCCGGCCCGACGTAGGCGTTTCCGGGCACGTCCTGGGTGGCCGCGTACAACAGCGGAAGCGCGCCGTGCTCGGCGTCCTGGACCAGGAACGGCACCCGGTTGATGAACCCGAGGGGGGAGTGGGCGACCAGGCCGGTCCGGGCGATGCCGGGGTGCGCGACGATCGAGCGGACGGTGCTGCCGGCCTCGTCGAGGCGGCGCTGCAACTCCAGGGAGAACAGGACGACGGCGAGTTTCGACGCCTCGTAGACGGCCAGCCCGTTGTACCTACGGGTGCGCCAGTCCAGGTCGTCGAGGTCGAGCCTGCCGAAGCGGTGCAGCTGGCTGCCGACGGTCACCACCCGGCCGGTGATCCGCGGCAGCAGCAGGGTGGTCAGCAGGAACGGCCCGAAGTAGTTCGTCGCGGTCTGCACGTCGAGGCCCTGCGGGGTGCGCGCCGCCGGGATGTCCATCACCCCGGCGTTGTTGATCAGAACATCGATCCTTCCGGGGTACGCGTCCGCGAACGCGCGCACCGAATCCAGATCGGCGACGTCGAGCCGGCGGACGGTGACGTCACCCGGCAGGCTCGCGATCGCCCGGTGCGCCTTGTCGACGTCACGGGCGGCCAGCACGACGGTGGCGCCGGCGCGGGCCAGTTCGCGGGCGGTGATCAGGCCGATGCCCCCGGTCGCACCGGTGATCACCACGGTGGTACCGGTCAGGGTGGGCAGGCGGTCGGCGGTCCAGTTCTTCACGGCGGGTTCCTTCGGTCGGGGTGCCCACCAGTGGACGCTCCGGTGGGCGGGCGGATGAAGGACCAGCTCAGCCACTGAACGACAGGGCGTGGATAACGGCGTACGCCTGCCGGACGATGGGGTGGGAGAGGGGAAGCCGATGACGAACACCGCCCTGGCCGCGTTCCTGCGTGGCCGCCGTGAGGCCCTGCAACCCGAGGACGTCGGGTTGCGCCGCGGCCCGCGCCGGCGCACGACCGGTCTGCGCCGGGAGGAGGTCGCCGAGCTGTGCGACATGTCGGCCGACTACCTGGCCCGGCTGGAACGCGGCAGCGGATCCCAGCCGTCGCCGCAGATGGCCGCGGCCATCGCCCGGGGGCTGCGGCTGACCCCGGACGAACGGGACCATCTGTTCCTGCTGTGCGGGCACCGGTTGCCGTCGCGGACCCTCGGCGACGCGCACATCAGCCCGGGTCTGCTGCGCGTCCTGGATCGGCTGCAGGACACCCCGGCGCAGGTCATCGGCCCGCTCGGCGAGACGCTGCGGCAGACACCCCCGGCGGTGGCGCTGCTCGGCGACGAGACCCGGTACGCCGGCCGGGACCGCAGCGCCCTCTACCGCTGGTTCACCGACCCGGCCTCCCGGTCCCGGTACCTGGCCGACGACCACCCGGAGAACAGCCGGGTGTACGTGTCGATCGCCCGGGCGATCAGCGCCGCGCAGGGCGCCGGCTCGCCCGCCGCGGCGCTCGTGACCGACCTGCGGCGGCTCAGCCCCGAGTTCGCCGCGCTGTGGGACCGCCAGGAGGTGGGCCTGCGCTGGAGCAACGCCAAACGGTTCGTCCACCCCGAGGTCGGGCGCCTCGACCTGTTCTGCCAGACGCTGCTCGACCCGGACCAGGGCCAATCGCTGCTGATCTTCACCGCCACCCCCGGCACCGACAGCTACGACAAACTCGCCCTGCTCACCGTGCTGGGCTCCGACACGTTCCCGGCGTCCACCGGCTGAACCCGCGCGGGCAGGCTTGACCACCGCCGCGAACGGGCAGTCCCCGCGACATGGATGAGATCTTCGGGGAGCCGTGGCTGTCGCAGGCCGTGGACATGCTGGTCCGGGTGGTCGAGGTCGCCGGTGCGCTGATCATCTTCGTCGGGGCGATGATCGCCTTCGGACGGTTCGTCGTCGTCGGGCTGCGCGACCGCCGGGCCGCGAGCTTCGTGCCGGTGCGCCTGGGCCTGGGCCGGTTCCTCGCGCTGGGCCTGGAGTTCCAGCTGGCCTCGGACATCCTGCGGACCGCGATCGCACCGACGCTGCGGGAGATCGCCGAACTGGCGGCGGTCGCGGCGATCCGGACCGCGCTCAACTTCTTCCTCGACCGCGAGATCAAGCAGGAGCGGGCCGAACTGGATCACGACGACGAACGGGCACGGCGGTGACCACCGTCCTGGCGTACGCCGCAATGGTCTGTGTCCTGGCCGGTCTGGTGTCCGGCACGGTGACCCTGCTGATCACCCGCCGGGTGCGGGCGGCGCTCGGCACCGCCCTGGACCTGCTGCTGGCGGCGGCCCTGATCCAGCTGGCCCTGCCGTTCTCGCCGTGGCAGCTGCCGGCGGCCGTGGCGGTCATGGCGGCCCGGCTGCTGACCGGGCCCCGACCGCGCGCCCGGCCTGACCGGTAGGGTGCGCGGCGTGAGTTCACCGCTGCACCCCGGGGATCCGCGGTCGCTCGGCAAGTACGAGATGGTGGGACGTCTCGGCGAGGGCGGCATGGGTGCCGTCCTCCTCGCCCGCGACCCGGGCGGCCGCCTCGTCGCCGTCAAAATCATCAAGCCGGAGCACGCCGGCGACCGGGAGTTCCGGGGACGGTTCCGCAGCGAGGTGAGCCGGGCCCGCGAGGTCCCCGCGTTCTGCACCGCCGAGGTCCTCCACGCCGACCCCGACCACGACCCGCCGTACATGGTGGTCGAATACGTGGACGGGCCCAGCCTCGCCGACCTCGTCCGCCGGCAGGGGCCGCTGACCGGCGGCAACCTGCACAGCGCCGCGGTGGGCGTGGCGTCCGCGCTCGTCGCCATCCACAGCGCCGGCATCATGCACCGCGACCTGAAACCGGCGAACGTGCTGTTCGCGTTCGGCTCCCCGAAGGTGATCGACTTCGGCATCGCCAAGGCCGTCGACCCGACGAGCCACCACACCCGCACGTCCACGGTGGTCGGCACCCTCGCCTACATGGCCCCGGAACGCCTCTCCCCCGAATACGGCCGGGAACTGACCGAAGCCGTCGACATCTTCGCGTGGGGGACCCTGATCGCGTACGCGGCGACCGGCACCACCCCGTTCGCGGGCGACACCCCGGCCGTCACACTGGCCCGCATCCTCACCCAGCAGCCACGGTTGGACGGTCTCGCGTACCCGCTGAAAGAGATCGTCGAACGGACCCTCGCGAAGGATCCGCGGCAGCGCCCGAGCGCTCCGGAACTGCTCGACATGCTGCTCGGCGCCGATCCCGGTGCGGAGGCGACCATGCCGATCGCGGTGACCCGGGCGGCGAAGGCGGCGTCGCGCAGGCCACGGCGGCGTCCCGGCCGGCTGGTGGCGGTGCTCGCGACCCTCACGGTCCTCGCCGCGGTCGGTGCCGGCGTGGGCCTGCGGCTCGGTGCGTCCGACGCCGCGTCGCCAACCCCACCGCGGCCCAGCGCCTCGTTGGTCGTCGAGGACTCGCTGCAGGAACAGGGGACCTGGGTCGCCTCCGGAGACAGTGAGAAGGGCTGCCGGTTCCACAACGGGCTGCTGGTCCGGACCGTCGACGCGGCGACCGTGATCTGCAAGCCCGGCACCGGCCCGGTGCTCGCCGGCGACCAGCACATCCAGGTGCAGGCGCTGCTGAGCGCGGACGTCTGCGCGATCGTGCGGTTCCGGGCCGCCGACGGTGTCCGCGTGTGTCCCACCACGGTCGCCCTGACGTCCGGGGAGGACGATGTCGCCGAGCAGCCGCTGCGCCCGGCCACCGGCGACAACCTCATCGACATCCACGTGACCGGCGACGTGGCCGTCGTGTCCGTGGACGGCACGGAGGCGGTACGCGGCACCCTGCCGGCGAGCGGCGGGGGCCGGGTCACCTTCGGCGCGGTGCGTACATCGGAGGTTCAGGACGTCGCATGGTCCGGGGAGGTGACCTTCCGGGACGTCCGGATCACCGCCTAGAGTGTCCGCGTGCCCACACCCCTGCGCCCGGACGACCCGCGGTTCCTGGGCCGCTACCAGCTCGTCGCCCGCCTCGGCGAAGGCGGCATGGGCGCGGTCTTCCTCGGCCGCGACGGCGACGGGCGACAGGCCGCGATCAAAGTCATCAAGGCGGAGTACGCGCGGCAGGAACAGTTCCGGGCCCGGTTCCGCAGCGAGGTGGCGAAAGCCCGCGAAGTCCCGTCGTTCTGCACCGCGGAAGTCCTCGACGCCGACCCGGAACACGACACCCCGTACCTGGTGGTCGAATACGTCGACGGGCCCAGCCTCGCCGACGTGGTCCGCGGCAACGGCCCACTGCGGGGCGGCAGCCTGCACAGCGTCGCCGTCGGAGTGGCGTCCGCACTGGTCGCCATCCACCGCACCGGCATCGTCCACCGTGACCTGAAACCGGCCAACGTGATGTTCGCGTACGGCTCGCCGAAAGTGATCGACTTCGGGATCGCGAAGGGCGTCGACGCCGCCACCGACCTCACCGGCACGCAGGAGGTCGTGGGCACCCTGGCGTACATGTCACCGGAGCGTTTCGACCCGGACACCGGCCAGCGGCCCACACCGGCGGCGGACATCTTCGCCTGGGGGGCGCTGATCGCGTACGCGGCAACCGGCCGCAGCCCGTTCGACGCCGACACCCCGGTCGCCATCGCCGGCCGGATCCTCACCCAGCCGCCGTCGCTGGAGGGCCTGCCGCCCCGGCTGGCCGGCATCGTCGAGCGCGCGCTGGACAAGGACCCGGGCCGCCGCCCGACCGCGCCGGAACTGCTCAACCTGTTGCTGACCACGGGCACGGACACCGAGGCGCCGTTGCCCGTGGACGTGCGTCTCGCCTCCGAGGCGGCCCAGCGGACCACGGTGCTGCCGACGTCCGCCTTGCGAAAAGGCCGTCGGCGGGGTCTGGTGGCGGGGTCCGTCGCGGTGGTTCTGGTGCTCGGGCTGGCCGGCGCCTGGGCCGGGACGACCCTCGCCCAGCAGTCCTCGTCCGCTGCGTCGTCGCCCGTGGCGTCGCCCGTGTCGTCGCCCGTGGCGTCGCCGGCGGTGGTCGGCGACGCGGGCGACGACAGCGGCGAAGGCCGGCCCGTGACCGCCGACGAGATAGCCGACATCGTCGACCCGCTGACCGCCCGCAAGTCCTGGAAGGAATCCGGCACCGGCACCGCGGGCTGCCGCTTCGACGACGGCCTGCTCGTGCGGGCCCGCAACGAGGTGGCCTGCACCGGACCGGCCAGGTCCTTCACCGACGTGATGATCGAGGTGACGGTCGACATCGGCGACAACGTGTGCGCCACGGCCTACTTCCGCCGTGACGCCGCCGGCGACGGCTACGCCCTCTACGTCTGCCCCGAGATCATCCACCTGGGCCGGCAGATCGACGGCGAATACATCCAGGACTCCTGGGTCGACACCGGCACCGTGGGAGCGTCCCAGATACAGTTCGGAACCCCTGGCGAACACCGCCTCCAGATCATCATGATCGGTGCCGGAGCCACCATCTCCCTCGACGACAAGAACGCCCTGAACGTCGACCTCGAGAAGGAGGGCCTGGACGCCCCGGACGCCGGACGGGTCACGTTCGGCGCGATGGGCTTCGACCCCGACGGCACCCCCACGGTGACCTTCCGGGACGCCCGCATCACCTCGTTCTAACCACGTTTCGTCATCGGGGTCCGCGTGGTGAGTTGGGGCGTCCAGCGCGCCCGTATTCACCACACCGCCGCGGGTGTGGTGATTTGTGGCGTGGAGCGCGCCCGTATTCACCACACCGCCGCGGGTGTGGTGAGTTGGGGCGTCCAGCGCGCCCGTATTCACCACACCCCCACCGGTGTGGTGACTTCGGGCGTCCAGCGCGCCCGAAGTCACCACGCGGACGGGCTTCGCACCCTGACCACGGAACGTGTCTAGGCTTGAGTGGTCAGGGCAGCGAAGATCATCTCTTGGACTGCCCGGACCGTCGCGTCGAAGGCGGCCGGGTCACGGCCGATGCGCTCCGCGCCGGCGCGCATGACACCGGACAGCAGCTCCACGGTGAGGTGCGGGTCGCCGACGTCGCGGAATTCGCCGCGGGCCACTCCGTCGCGTACAACATGCTCCACCTCGACCACGACGGCGTGGAACGGATTGCCCGGTCCTTTCGGCGCCCCGGCGGTGGGCATGTGGGAGCCCGGGCGGAACATCAACTGCATGGCGGGGTCCCGGAACGCCTCCAGGACCACCTGGATGATCTTCAGCATGCGCTGTGCCGCCGGTTCCGCGTCCCGCGC
Organism: Actinoplanes sp. NBRC 101535; assembly: GCF_030269225.1. Lineage (NCBI taxonomy): Bacteria > Bacillati > Actinomycetota > Actinomycetes > Micromonosporales > Micromonosporaceae > Actinoplanes > Actinoplanes sp. NBRC 101535. The sequence goes on from NZ_BSSY01000025.1 coordinate 67,632, forward strand.
GGCGATGCCGGTCACGCGCTCGACCGTGGGCCGGCCCCGCCGCTCGGTCAGCGCAAGGATCAGGGCGCTCTTGTCGGTCGCGTAGTTGTACAGGGTGTTGCGCGCGAGCCCGGCCCGGGCGGCGATGTGGCCCATGTTGATCGACTCGTAGTCGCGTTCGAGCAGCAGCTGCCGTATCGCCTCGGCGAGGTCGGCCCACACCAGCTCGTGGTGCTCCTCGAGGTTGACTCCCCGGATACGCGGCATTCTCACTCCCTTTCTTCGCTACGCGGCGGCTTGCTTCGGGTAGTGGCGGCGCAGGTTGGCGGCGAGAATACGGTCGAGCGTGCGGTCGGACAGTATCCGGGTCAGCGGGATGATCATGGCAGCGTCCCGTCCGGCGGTGTAGCGGGACCGTGGCCTGCGGGTCGTCACGGCCTTCACGACGACGCGGGCGGCGGCCTCGGCGGTCAGGCCCGATGCGGTGCCCGAGGACATCAGGGCGTTGTTCGCCCGGACCAAACCGTCGTAGCGTTCGGCCTGCTCCGGTGTCATCCGCGCGGCCAGGTCGTTCGCCGTGGCGACCCCGCGGGCGGCCATCTCGGTGCGGACGCCGCCGGGCTCGACCACGATGACGTCGACGCCCAGCGGCGCGACCTCCCGGCGCAACGAGTCGCTGACCGCCTCCAGGGCGAACTTCGCGCCGGCGTACGCACCGTAGGTCGCCATGGCGGCCCGGCCACCGATCGAGCTGATGTTGATCACGCGGCCCCTGCTGCGCAACAGTGCCGGCAGGAGCGCCTGGGTGACGGCGATGTGGCCGAACAGGTTGACCTCGAACACCCATCGCCACTGCTCCATCGGCAGCGCTTCGACCGGCCCGTTCACCTGGATGCCGGCGTTGTTGACAAGCGCGTGCACCGCACGGGTGTCGGCGGCGATCCGGGCGGCGAGCGCGGCCACGTGCTCCGGCTCGGTGATGTCGAGGATGACGGGTTCGACGCCGGCCGCCCGGATGGCGTCACCGTCGCTGTCCCGTCGCACGCCGGCCAGGACGTGGAATCCCCGGCGGGCCAGTTCGCGGGCGGCCGCCGCCCCCATGCCCGTGGAGGCCCCGGTCACGACGACCAGCTTGCCCGCACCCGCGCTCATTGCCTGCTTTGCCACTACGCCACCCTTCTCTATGCGACAACCTGTCGTAAACATTGCGACGAACTGTCGCAAAAAGCCAGATGGCTTCGTCGTTCGTGCCTCACACGGCAGCAAGCCCGCTGACATCCGCGCTGATGGCGGCGACGGTCAGGACGATCGGGAATTCCTTGTCCATCTGGCCGAGGAGCAGCGCGACAACGCGATCGCCGTGCGGCCAGGCCGGTACCGGTTGGTCGCCGGCGAACATGGCGAGGTCGAATTCCAGGCTCGAGACGCTGTCGTCGCCGGCCACGACCCGTTCGAATGCCGTGCGGAACGAGTATTGCCGGGGCGGTCCCCACCGGGCGGTCAGCGCCACCACGATCTCCTGCCGCTGCTGCTCGAACCGGCGGAAGGCCTCCACGTGCTGCGGCCATGCGGTGTCGTCGTAGTCGGCGGGCGTGTCGTGCAGGCTCGCGAACACCGCGAGGGGAACGAAGTGTGCGTTGGCCCCGCTCTGCGCTGCGCCCTCCAGCCAGTCGCCGACGTCCGGCAGCTCGCGGGGAAAGGGCCGCGACAGCAGCTCCTCGGCATCCTCGATGGTCACCGCCGGAGGGTATCGATCAGCCCGGCGATGCGTCAGCCTTCGGCCAGGTCCGCCGGCGACCGGTTCAGCCGTGGGGAGGGGACGGTGCTCCGGGCGTACCCCCACTTGGTGTTGATCGTGGGGGTACGCGGCGGGAACTGGTCAGTCGGGCCACTCGCCGGTGGCTCGGTGGACGCCCACCGCGCCGGCCCGGTCGACGGCGGCCTTGACGATGGCGAAGATGGCACCCTGCATGCCGGCGGCGAGCAGGATCTCGCCCCAGCCGCGGTCGGGGTCGGTCGCGTGCGGCGCGTCGTCGTCGTGGCCGGCGACTTTCCAGATCTGTTTGAAGATCAGGCCTGCGGCCAGGCCGGCGCCCGCGCCGAGGAGCAGACCGACCGGCTTGTACGCGAGTTTGGCAGCCTTGCTCATGCGTGCCGTCCCTGCTTCGCCGCGTCCCGGACGGTGCGCACGTCGGCCTGCACGCCGGCGACGGCGTCGGTCGGGGTCGGCGGGACGGCGGCGGTCAGCTTCTGCCGGCCGAGGAACGCGGCGACCGCTGCGGCGGCGAACACCACCACCATGACGGCCAGGATGGACAGCCACAGCGGCCACGCCAGGTCCAGCAATACCACGGCCAGGGTCACCAGCAGGCCAAGGCCGAACCAGCCTAGGACCGCGGCTCCGCCGACCAGGCCGCCGCCGACGCCTGCTCGTCTGCCCTTCTCGGCCAGTTCCAGCTTGGCCAGGGCGAGTTCGTCGCGTACCAGTGTGGAGATCTGCGCTGCTGCCTGGTTCACCAGATCGCCCGTCGAGGGTGATCCGGCCGGCCCGCCGCCATGCGCCGCATTTGTCGTCACAACTTACCTCCCAGCTCGCTGCTGGTGAGGTGCCCGTCCCTCGACCTGCTGAAACACCCGGACGGGGGACTGCCGGCGGGCGGCCCAGCAACGATCGTGGTGCGTCAGCCACCCCCGGCGGGGGTCAGTGCGCCACGATCGGCGGCGGGAGGCGGGACGCCGCGGGACGAGGTGTGGTGGCGGCGGGACGAGGTGTGGTGGCGGGACGGGTCGACTGTCAACCGCCGGCAGGGGCGCTGTGGTGAGCGGCGAGGAAGTCGCGGATGATCATGCTGATCAGGGCGGGACGTTCGGCGACGAGGTTGTGGCTGGTGCCCGGCACGACACACAGCTGCGCGCCGGGGATCGACCTGGCGATCAGCAGGCTGTGGCCGGGGCGGATGGTGTCCCGGTCGCCGGACATCACCAGCACCGGCGCGGTGATGCGGGCCAGCTCTTGCGGGTCGATGTGCGGTTCGGTGTTCCAGAGGCGGAAGAGCTTCTCGAGTACGCGGTCAGCATGCTCCGGCCCGTCCGGCGACAGGCGTTCGTAGTGCAGGCGTTCCATGTCCGGGCCGGGCTCCGCCGTCGTGGTGAGTTCGCCGAGTGCCCCGGCGGCGTCGGTGAACGCCGACGGGTCCAGGTTGCCGCTGATCATGGTCAGGGAGCGGACCCGGGCCGGGTGGTCGAGGGCGAGCAGCAGCCCGATGATCGCGCCGTCGCTGTAGCCTACGACGTGCGCCGATTCGAGGCCCACGGCGTCGAGGTAGGTCAGGGTGTCGGCGACCATCCGGGCGTACCCGTATTCCTCGGTGATGTCGGCCGACCGGCCGTGACCGGGCCGTTCGAAGGCGTGGACCCGGTGGTCCGTCGCGAGCGCGTCGGACTGGGCACGCAGTGACTCCAGCGAGCAGAAACCGCCGTGCAGCAGGAGCACGGGATCACCGTCTCCGGCGATCTCCGAGTAGAGATCGACGCCGCCGATCCGGAGAAAGCCGCCGGCCCGGAGCGAGGAGTCGTTCCGGAGAGAACCGCCGGGCCGGAGTGGGGAGTCGTCCCGGAGAGAGGGGTCGTCCCGGAGGGAGGAGTCGATCCGCAGGTAGGACATGTGCTCCCACAACCAGGTGACCAGCATCGGACCGCCCCAGCGTAGCGGCGCCCCGGCGACCGGGTCCGTGGAGACCTCGATCGCCGGGGCGGCCGTTTCAGTACCGGGGTGCGGGGTGGAGCAGCACCTCGTACGCGTGAATCTTGTGCTCGCTGTTGCCGTAGCCGATGTTGGCCGCGCCGAACTCGCGCCGCAGCTTGCCGAGCTGCAGGTTGCTGCCGTCGACCGCCGCGCGGGCCGTGTACAGCGGTTCGCCGCTGCTCTCCCAGCCCACCTGGTACGCGTCCGCGGGCACCTCACCCCCGTGGGCGATGCCCCACACGCCGCGGTCCATCAGCACCTCGTAGTCGGGGACGCCCAGCTCTTCGCCGTCCCAGGCGATGCCGGCCATGCCCAGGGCGGGCCGGACCTTGCCGGGGTGCAGCCCGCCGTACATGTGGGCCCGGCACACCCAGAGCGGGGTTCCGTCCTGTTCGTAACCGTGCGGGACCGCGCCGGGCGGGATGTGACCGCCGCTTGCCCGGGCCCAGCGGTAGCCGTCCGTCGGGGGCGTGGACCGGTTCGGATCGAATGCCATCTTCACAACGGCAGAGCCTATCGATCTTGGTCGACGAGGGTGGGGCGGCCCCGCGATGTCACTTCAGACCGAAGGCCCGGGTGATGGTCTGTTCGACCCGGTTGCCGCCGGTGTCCTTCGCGGCGGTCCGCAGTGTCACCGTCTGTGCGCTCCTCGGGGCCCGCAGCCCGCCCGTCCAGCCGGCCTTCGTCCTGGTCAGCTTCACCTTCGTCCAGTGGGCGCCGTCGTCGTAGGACACGTCCAGCGTCACCGTGGTGATGGTGGAACTGCTCGGGGCGCCGGGCAGGTGGGACGGTACGACGGTGATGCCGGCCGTCCGGGACGCCTTGTCGGCCAGGTCGGTGTCGACCAGGTAGTCCAGCTGGATCAGCGGCAGCCGGGCAGTGCCCTCCCCGGACACGAAGTCCCAGTCGGTACGCGTGGGCAGCGTTCCGGTGGTCGTGGTGGTCAGCCGGTAGGGCAGCCGGGCCGGGTTCAGGTTCCGGTTGCTGTCGATCCAGCCCCACCCGTTGTTCTCGATCACCGTGTCGCCCTGGCTGAGGGTCACCGTCTGGCCGCCGCCCTCCGGGACGGTGTCGCCGGCGTGGTTCGCGCCCGAGTCGCCCCAGCCGGGGACCTCGACCACGATCCGGTCGCCGTCGCGGCGGGGGAGCGTGCCGGCGTCGGTGATCCGCGGGCGGACGATCGCGGCCAGCCACTTCTCGCTGGTCCGGCTGCCTGCCCGGTAGGTGGTGCTGCCGCTGCGCTGGGAGGTCTGCATGTCGTTCATCTCGGCCGACCAGCGGATGTCGTCGCCGGGGGTCAGCCAGTCGGTGCGGAACCGGTCGGCCAGCATCGGCAGCGTGGTGCCCACCTTGAACGTCGTGTCCGGGTTGGTGTCGTAGCGGCGTTCCTGCAGTGCCCGGTCCGAGGTGTTCTGGAAGTCGACGTCGACGCGGGCCAGGTCACGCTCGCCCGGCCGGTAGACGAGTGACTTCGGTACGCCGGACGGCCAGTAGCGGACCAGGTCGTACAGGTAGTCGGTCGTCGGGTGGGCGGTGACGGTCAGCGTGACCCGCCCCTTGCCGAGCCGGGTGATCAGTTTCTCGCCGCCGTCCTTGGTGAGCGCGGCCGCGGCGAGCGGGGTCCGGCTGGTCGCGTCCTCCCAGCGACCGGTCTCGCTGGTCACGACCAGCAGCAGTGCCACACCGGCCGCCTCGGCTGCCGCCACCTGCTCGTCGAGGTCGTTCTGGCGTACCACGGCGATCTTGTTCTTGGCCTTGGCGGCCGCCAACTCGGCTGCTGTTCCGGTGCCGGCGAACACGGCCTCGATGCGCCGCGTGCCCTCGGCGGGCAGGGTGGTGCCGGGCAGCACGAGCAGGTCGTCGAAGTCGTCGACGGCGAGCGTCGGCTGGATCTTGCGCCAGCGGGCGGTGATCGACATGTCGCCGTCGTCGGCCGTCACACCGGGCGTGGTCCAGATGCTGTCGTAGTAGCGGGGGAGCAGGTAGGAGTCGGTCGCCGACGCGGAGTCGCCCAGCTCGCGGTGGTAGTCGAGGCGCAGCTCGGCGGTCGCGGACGGCTTCGGCGTGATCGCCTGGATCTCCCGGGTGGTGCTGGCCGTCATCTCCAGCGTGGTGTTGCCGTCGACCATCAGGTCGGGTTCGGTCAGCAGGGCCATGCCGCGGGAGTTCGGGCCGTGGCTGCCCTCGACCGCACCCCACGTCCACACCGAGTACTTACCCTCCGGCAGCAGCAGGTCGACCGGGCTGCCGTCGAGGGTGACGATGTTGTAGTAGGTGCCGGGCTCGTCGCCCTCCCGGATCAGGTTGATGTCGGCGGGCATCGGCTTGCCGCTGCGGTCGGTCGGCGCGATGACCAGGTGCTTCGGCGAGTTCTCGGTGCTGATCCCGATGATGGTGTCGGCCAGCCGGGTGCCGGCGGCGTTGGTGGCGACGACACTTCCGGTCCAGCGGCCCTTCGCCGCCAGCCCGTCCAGGTCGGCACTGAGGGTCACCGTCGTGGTCCCTCCCGCCGGGACGGTCACGCTGGGCGACGACAGAGAGACCAGGTCTTCGGGTACGCCCGGAGCGTCGATCTTCAACGCCAGGGTGACGTCGGCCGCCCCCAGGTTCGTGTAGGTGATCGGTTTCTCGGTGCGGCCGGTCGGCTCGTCCTCGAGCGGGTGGATGCCCAGGTATGCCGATGCGCTCGCGAACACGGTGGCCTTCGTGGTCGCGGCGACGTCGAGGCGTCCACTGCCACCGGTGTAGGCGTCGTAGTCCGGGGTTTCCTTGGCCGTGCTGACCAGGGCGTCCTTGAGTTGCGTACCGGTCCAGGCGGGGTGTTGGGCGGCGAGCAGCGCGGCGGCCCCGGCCACGTGCGGGGTGGCCATCGAGGTGCCGCTCATCGTCCGGTACTTGTCGTCGCCCATGCCGGTGTAGTGCGAGGCGGCGGCCACGATGTCCACGCCGGGCGCGGTGATCTCCGGCTTGAGCCCGCCGTCGGCCACCCGCGGCCCGCGGCTGGAGAACGAGGCGAGTTCGTCGTCGCCGTCGACCGCGCCGACGGTCAGGGCGGCGTCGGCGGCGCCCGGCGACCCGACGGTCTGCTCGAACGGTCCGCTGTTGCCGGCCGCGATCACGAACAGGGCGCCGGTCTCGGCGCTGAGCTCGTTGACGGCCACGCTCATCGGGTCGGTGCCGTCGGTCGGGTCACCGCCCAGGCTCATGCTGACGACCTTGGCCTTGCGGTCGCGGGCGGCCCACTCCATACCGGCCACGATCCACGAGTCCTGGCCGGAGCCGCTGTTGTCGAGGACCTTGCCGATCTGCAGGTCGGCGCCGGGCGCGACGCCCTTCTCGACGCCACCGGCGGCGGCGCCGGTGCCGGCGATGGTGGACGCGACATGCGTGCCGTGGCCGTTCCCGTCGGCGACCTCCTCCCCGGGTACGAAGCTGACGGCCGACTCGATCTGGCCGGCGAAGTCGGGGTGTTCCGGGTCGATGCCGGTGTCCAGGACGGCGACGTCGACGCCGTCACCGGTGTTGCCACCGGCCCAGACTTCGGGGGCGCCGATCTGGGCGACGCTGTCGGCGAGAGTGGTGTGGACCTTGCCGTCCAGCCAGACCTTGGTGATGCCGTTGGTGAAGGTGGCGCCCGTCGTCGCCTTCGCCTTCGCCGTGGCGGTGGCCGGTGCCGTCCCGGTCAGCGAGGTCCAGAAGTCCCCGGCCCGGGAACGGTCGGTGTTCACCGCCCGGCCGTGGATGCTGGGCAGCGCGCGGACCTCGGTGGCGGCGTCGGGCAGTGCGCCGGAACGCTTGGCGAGCGTGGCGTTCTCGTACCCGAGGATGACCGGCAGCCTGTCGGTGTACCCGTCCCGGGTCAACAGGGTGATGTTGAACAGGCGCTTGTCGAGCAGCCCGGTGCCGACATACGGCAGGGCGCTCTCCGGATAGACGTACGTGTCCGGGCCGATCGTGGTGATGCGGGCGCCGATCTGCTCGCCGTCCGGTCCCTGCACGGTGGTGCCGCCGGGCCGGACGGTGACCTTGTCGCCGGTGATCAGCGTGATCGTCTGTTCCTTGACGGCGGCCGTCTGTCCCGTCGCGGCTGCTGCCCGCACCTTTGCGGCGGCTGCCTGTTCTTCGGCGACGGCCGCCGGTTCTGTCGCGGCGGCCGGGCCCGGTGGGAGCATGGCCAGCGCGGTCACGGCGGCGAGGAGAACCGGCACGGACCTGCCGGGGGAGGAGAGCGTCAACGGAGACTCCAAATCGGTCAGAAGCCTGAAGTGGGGTCGACGCTATAGACGTACCAATCCTGAAGATCGATATTTTGATCGTCGATCTCCTCCGGTAACGGGAATGCAACCGAATGCGTAGCCGCCCGAAACGGAGCGGATCAGGGGAGCGGCTGCGCCCGGGGCGGGTCGAGGCCGTCGAGGAGCGGGCTCAGGTGGCGGCGGCGCATGTCGCCCGGCGTCTCGATCGCGGCGAACCCCAGCGAATCCGGTACTGCCGAGTGGGCGCCCCCGCAGCCGTCGGGGTGAGCCGTCACGAACTCCACTTCGGACACCCCGCGTCCCTAGCTTCGCGGCATGCGAACAATTGATCCGGAGAAACGTGACGGCGTGGCCGGAATCCGTTTCCTGGGAGAACGGATCCTCCCGCACCGTATGCAGTTCGAGGGCACCACCGTGGGGGGCCTCTCGGGAATAGACTTCGACCACCGGTCGGGACGATGGGTGATCATCAGCGACGATCGTTCCGAGCTGCATCCGGCGCGGTTCTACACGGCTGTCATCGATGTCGACGAGCATGGGCCCAGTGAGGTCCGCATCACCGGCGTTCACACGTTGCTCGACCCGGAAGGGCAACCGTTCCCGGCGTTCTCGGCCGCCGGTGCCGCTTCGATCGACCCGGAGGACATCCGCGTCGATCCGCGGACCGGAGACTACTGGTGGTCCCAGGAGGGCACGCGCGGGGAGGCCACCGAGGACGGCGAGGAGATCGCCGCCTGTTCCGTCCACATCGCCGCACCCGACGGGCGCCACCGCGGATTCTTCCCGCTACCCGCGAACTATCTGGAACATGGGGAATCGATCGGGCCACGGCGCAATTACTCGCTGGAGTCCATCACCTTCGCGGCCCGGGGTGCGCTGTTCATCAGCGCTCTCGAAGGGCCACTGCTCCAGGACGGTCCGCTGTCGACGACCGAAGTCGGGGCGCTGTCCCGGATATCCGTGCAGAACCGCCGGGGCCGGACACTCGGCCAGTATGCCTACCGGCAGGAGCCGCTCTTCACCGAGCCGCCCACCGAGGGCCGCCCCGCCCACGGTGTGTCGGCGGTTCTCGCCTATCCCGGCTCCGTGGACCGGTTGCTCGTGCTGGAACGTACCTTCATGCCCGGCCACGGATTCAAGGTGTGGCTCTTCGAGGTGACGTTGCACGGGGCGGTGGACGTCCTGCACGTCGACGCGCTCGCCGGTGTGTCCGGGGTGGCACTGCGCAAGCGGCTGCTGATCGACTTCGACGAACTCCCGTTGCCGTGGCTCGACAACCTCGAAGGGATGGCCTGGGGACCGCTCCTGCCGACCGGTGAGCGGGTTCTGCTTCTGGTGAGTGACGACGGCTTCCATCCGCGGGAGGTCACCCAGTTCGTCGCCCTGGCTCTCCGCTGATCTCGGTCCCGCCGGCCGGACTCCACCGCGTGGGCCGGCCGGCACGCCGTGTCGGCGTCCATGAACGACCTGCAGCGGCGACTGGACCACAGTCCCACCTGGACGGCCCGTGGGCAGCATTGCCGCGGCCCTCTCGGCACACCAGGTGGTTCTGGAAGATCTGCTCAGCGGTTCAGAGGCTCACCCAGTCCTGACGTGAACGGTTGACCAGAGCAGTGGACAGCACCGTCTCCAGAATGCGGGCGAGCGGGACACCGGCCTCGGCCCACATTCGGGGAACCGGCGCGGTCGGATGCAGGCCGGGGGCCACGTCGACCTCGAGGACGGCCGGGAACATGCCGGCGGGCGTGTGGTGCAGGGTGAACTCGACGTGCAACAGGCCGGCACAGTCCAGGGACCGGAAAACCGCGCAGGCGAGGTCCGCCAGCCGTTCGTGGATGCCGGGCGGCAGAGCAGCGACCGCGAAGCCACCGGAGGTACCGGGCTCGAACGCGGGACTGGCCGACAGCCGGCCGTCGGCGTGCTGAAGCACCGCCACGCTGACCCGCGGCCCGGTCGTGGCGGCCTCGACCAGTACTTTGCTGTCGACCGTGCGGGCCAGACCGATCGCGTCGGCCAAGTCCGCCCAGTCGGTCACCAGGCTCAGGCCCGGACCCCGTCGGACGCGGCACGGTTTGACGAAGACGGGCAGGCCCAAGGCGGTGCGGTCGGTGGGAGACACCGTCCAGTCGTCGTGCAGGACGGTGCCGGGCATCACGCTGATGCCGTCGGCGGTCAGGTACTCCCGGACGCGTTCCCGGTCCGCGGCGACCAGCGTGGCCGTGGCGCTGAAACCCGCCTGGGCGACATGGGCGATCTCCAGCATCGCGCGCAGGATGCCCGCCCTGCTGTCGCACTCACGTACGCAGGACAGGGCGACATCCACGGTGGCCAGCGCGGCCGCCGTCCTCGCGATGTCGTCGGGCAAGTGGAACTGCTCGACGGCCCACTGGTCGGTGAGATCGCTCAGCAGCGTGCCGTCGAGCAGGATCGCGTCGGACACCTCACGTCCGACGTTCCACCTGCCCTGCGGGGTGACACAGACCGGCAGGCAGGCGAAGTGTTGCCGGTCGAGATTGTTCAGCACGTTCGCTGCGGATTCGCAGGAGTCCTGGTAGCCGGTGCCGGAACCGCCGAAGACGACGGCGACCGTGGTTCTGCCGCCCCGGGGGTCGAATGTCATCTCTTACCTCCACAGACATGAGGCTGTGAATGTGGCAGCTCCGAGTGCTCACGTGCCGTTCCACCCCTGCCCACCAGGGGCTGTCGCCGTCGTACGCGGCCGTCCACGGCTGCGTCGTCACTTCACTCACCCCGCGGCGGGCCCTTCGCCGACCACACCATGATCGCCCAGCGTATGGCGTTGCGATCCTGCCGGCCGCCGCCGGCCTGCTCGTGGGTGCCGCCTGTGCGACCCCGTGGATCGTGCGCGAGAGCAGCACCGTACTTCCAGCCGTACGCGGCGGCACCGGTGGGCTGGCTCGGCCTGGCCGCGACCGCGCTGCCCATGAGCTCTACGCGCGGGACCTACGAGCCGTCAGCACGAGCGCCGCGGGAGTTCTCGCGCTCGCCGAGCCAGTGATCATGCGTGGCCTTCTTTCTGATCGTCTTCGCGACAAATCATGACCTTGCGCCGACCCTGGCGCGTCACCGGCCGTCTGCTCCGCACCGTGCCGTGCGGCAGCCTGCCCGGATCTCGTAAGGAAAACCCATCTCATGTCCCCACTCGTGGACTTCACGGTCGCCGGCCTGGCGGCCGGCACCACCTATGCCCTGGTCGGCGTCGGCATCGCTCTGGTCCATCAGGTCACCGGCATCATCAACTTCGCGCAGGGGGAGTTCGTGATGCTGGGCGCGCTGCTCTACGCCCTGGGCTACGAGGGCGGCCTGCCGGTCTCGCTTGCGATCTCGCTGGCGGTGACCGGGACGGTGGCCGCCGGTGTGGCCATGCAGGTGTTGATCATCGCTCCCGCCCGTGCGGCGGGTCCCGACCGGCTCATCATGCTCACCATCGGTGCGTCGATCCTCGTGCAGGGCCTCTGCCTGACCGCCTTCGGCGCCGATCAGCACTTCGCGCCACCGTTCAGCGGTGAGAGCCGGGTCCAGTTTCTGACCACGTCGTTCTCCACCCAGTACGTCTGGTGCGCGGTGCTCACGGCCGGGGCGGTCGCCGGACTGTGGCTTCTGCTGAACCGTACGTCGTGGGGCCGGATGCTGCGCGCGACGGCCATGGACCGGGACACCGCACGACTCATGGGTGTCTCTCCACAGGCGATGAGTCTGCTGGCCTTCCTGCTGGCCGCGGCTCTGGCAGCCGCCGCCGGGATCGTCCTGGCTCCGCTGCAGCCCCCGGACGCCACGATCGGTGTCGCTCTCGGGCTCAAGGGATTCACCGCCGCGGTGATCGGCGGCCTCGGCTCACTGTTCGGGGCGGTCGTCGGCGGGCTCGTGGTCGGTCTCGTCGAGGCCGGCGTGACCGGCTACCTGAGCAGCGGTTACCGCGACGTGATCGTCTTCGCGGTGCTGTTGCTGACCCTCATGCTGCGGCCGCACGGCCTGCTGCGGCGGAGCGGCTCATGACGCCCGGTATGAAACGCTGCGCGGCTCACGGAGTCTTCGCGGCTGTCGTCCTGTCCGCTCCGGCCCTCTTCACCCGGATGCCGTTCTACACCCTCTCCACCGCTGTGCTCATGGTGATGCTGGCCATCGGCGCCCTCGGGCTGGTCCCGCTCACCGGGCTGGCACGGCAGGTATCGCTCGGTCAGGCCGCGTTCTACGGCATCGGCGGCTACACCTCGGCGGTCCTCTCCACCCGGTACGGCATCGACGGGTGGACGGCGATGGCCTGCGGCGCGGTACTCGCCGGTGCCCTGGCGTGGCTGCTGGGGCTTGCCATCTTCCGTGCCCAGGGCCACTACCTGACGCTGGCAACCCTTGCACTGGGGATCGCGCTGAGCGCCCTCGCCGGACAGCTGCCGGTGACCGGGCGCAACGCCGGTGTCGCCGGGATCCCGCCCTTGGAGGCGTTCGGCATCCGGCTCGACGGCGACCTGTCGGTGTTCTACGCGTTCGCCGGCATGTTGGTGCTCTGCGTCCTCGCGGTCGACTGCCTGCTGCGTTCGGGGTTCGGCCGTGCGCTGACCGCCGCCGGCGACAGCCCTCTGGCCACCGCTGGAAGCGGGGTGGACATCGCCCGGCTCCGGCGTGCCGCGTTCGTGCTCGCCGCGGTGCTCGCCTCGATAGCCGGCAGCGGATACGCGTACTGGTACCGCTACATCGACCCCGGCATCATGGGTCTGCTCAGTTCCGTCGAACTGCTCATCATCGTCACCGTCGGCGGAACACGGTCCGTCTGGGGACCGGCGCTCGGCGCGTTCACCGTCATCTCCCTGTCGCAGTTGTCCAAACAGTACCTACCCGGCACCGGCGGAACCTACGAGTTGACGATCTACGGCGCTGCTCTGATCCTGACACTGCTGCTGTTGCCCGACGGCCTCGTGGGCGCCTTCGCCGCGGCCGGCCGCACGGTGCGGCATACCGTGGAGCGCCGCCGGACCGCCGCCACCGCGAGAGCGCTGTCATGACCGGCGCGCTGCTGGAGATCGACGACCTGACCGTGCGCTTCGGTGGGGTGACCGCGCTCGCCGGGGTTTCGCTGCGGCACACGGCCGGTGGTGTCGTCGGCCTCATCGGGGCGAACGGTGCCGGCAAGTCCACCCTGATCAACGTGCTCTCCGGGGTGCTGCACGGCACCGCCGGAACCATCCGGCTCGACGGACAGGACATCAGCCGGCTGCCGACCTACCGGATCGCCCGTGCCGGTGTCGCGCGGACCTACCAGAACCTGGAGATCTTCGGTTCACTCAGTGTGCTGGACAACGTGCTCGTGCCGTATCGACGTACGGACGACACCCGCAGGCTGCGCGACCGGTTCGGTATCCGGTCGGCGGACAGGCGCGCTCGGGGCGAGGCGATCCTCGCGGAGGTCGGGCTGGGCGGGCAGTCGCACCGGTACGCCGCGGAACTGCCGTACGGCCTGCAGCGCCGTCTCGAGATCGGCCGGGCGCTCGCCACCGCGCCCCGGCTGCTGCTACTCGACGAACCGCTCGCCGGGCTCACCCTCGGCGAGAGCGCGGACCTGCTCGACCTGCTCGCCCGCCTGCCCGGACGTGGTGTGACCGTGCTGCTCGTCGAGCACGACGTTCCGAGCGTGCTACGGATCAGCGACCGCGTGATCGTCCTGCACCACGGCACGGTGCTCGCCGACGGAGCCCCGGAGCACATCGTCACCGATCCCGCGGTGCGTGCGGCGTACCTCGGCAGCGACGGGAGCCACGATGACTGAGTATGTGCTCGAAGCCCGTGGCGTGGCCGCCGGCTACGGCCATATCGAAGCCCTGCACGGAGTCGACCTGACGGTCCGTGCGGGTGAGGCGGTCACCCTAGTGGGTGCCAACGGGGCGGGAAAGACGACCCTGCTCAAGACGCTCGTCGGTCTGGTCGCGGCGACCCGCGGCAGCATACGGCTCAGAGGCCACGACGTCACCCGGTGGCCTGTGCAGAAGCGCGCGCGGGCCGGACTGGCGCTCGTACCGGAAGGGCGCCACGTGTTCAGCGGCCTGTCCGTGCAGGACAACCTCCTGATCGGCGGCCACGGCCGCGGGCGTACGGCAGTCCGCCGCGCCCTGGTCGATGTCTACGACCGTTTCCCTGTGCTGGCGCGGCGCCGTCGGCAGAGGGCCGGCTCGCTGTCCGGCGGAGAGCAGCAGATGGTCGCGATAGGGCGTGCTCTGATGGCGGCCCCCGACGTTCTGCTGCTCGACGAGCCGACGCTCGGCCTGGCCCCGATCGTGGTGGCCGAGGTGACCGACATCCTCACCGGACTGACCGGTGGCCACACGGCGATCGTGCTGGTCGAGCAGAACACCGAGACCGCATTCCGGGTGGCGCAGCGCGGCTACGTACTCGACCGCGGGCTGATCCGGCGCACCGGTGACGTGGCCGATCTCCGTACCGATCCCGAGGTCCGGGCGGCCTATCTGGGTGAAACATCCCGGTCCCAAGAACCACTACCACTACCATCTCCACGAAAGGTGACACCGTGAGGCCACTTGCCCTCGTATCAACCGTCAGCGCTGTGATCCTGGCGGCCTCCGCCGGGGGCTGTGCAGCTGACGAGGCAACCGGCGCGCAGGCCGGCGCCGAGATCGTCATCGGCGCGAGTCTCGAACTCTCCGGCCCGACAGCATCGATCGGCAGCACGTACAAGAAGGCGCTGGAACTCAAGGCCCAGCAGCTCAACGACAGCGGCACGCTCGGCGACAGAAAGATCAAGCTCGTCATCCGGGACAACCGGACCGACAACAACACCGCGGTCGCCGCGGTCAACGACCTGATCAAGAACGAGAGGGTGGCCGCGCTCATCACCGGTGGGTGCAGCGCCTGCGTCGTCTCGGCGATGCCGGCCATCACCGAGAATCACATGCCCACCATCGCGCTCGCCTCGGCCAGCGCCATCACCACACCCGTCACCGAACGCCGGTACGTCTTCAAGATCGCCCCGAATCCGGCACAGGACGCCACGGTGATCGCCACCCACGTGGCCGCCGCATCGATCAAGAAAATCGGACTCATCGCCGTCAACAACGTCTACGGTCAGGACGGCGAGACGTCGATCAGGCAGGAGAGCGCCAAGCTCGGCATCGATGTCGTCGCCGCCGAGCAGTTCGCGCAGACCGACACCACGATGACCGTCCAAGTAGGCAAGGTCATCGCCGCGAAGCCGGACGCCGTCGTCATCTGGGCCGTCATGCCGGCAGCGGGCACCATCGTGCGCGAGCTGCACGACGCCGGTTTCCAAGGCGCCGTCTACCTCGACGCCGGCGCGGGTGCGGAATTGTTCGTCAAGGGCGCGGGTGACACCGCCGAAGGCACCAACATGGCCTTCCCCCGAGTGCTGGCCACCGACGAGATCGACGCGAGCACGGCCGCCGGAGCGGTGCAGAAGCAGTGGGTCACCGCCTATGAACAGGCCCACGGCACCTATTCCGGGTTCGCCTCGTTCGCCGCCGACGCACTCCAGGTCATCGCCGACGCTGCCAGCCGGGACACCGACAGCGAGCGGATCCGCGACGCCATCGAGACCGCGGCCCTGGACGGGGCGAGCGGGCCCGTCCGCTTCAGCGCCACCGAGCACTCCGGGTTGCAGCCGCAGGCACTGGGCGTCCTGACGGTCCGGCAAGGCGAATGGCACCTGGCGCGGTGAGAACCGGCGTCCTGCCGCCACCGGTGGCGGGGCTCGCACCGTTGACCCGGGCCCCGGGCTGACTCCGCTGGACACACCGGTCATGTCGTTCTCGCGGCCGGCGAGGTACCAGCACTCCGTGTGCTGACTCAGCGCCGCCTGGATCGTCACCAGGCGGCGCTGACTGTCGTTGCCGTCGCTGTCGGGCCCGCACGGCCGGTCCGGCCGGCGGACGTGGGCCGTTCAAGCCTGGGACCGTCCGTCTGAACGAGCCGAGCATCGCTGACCTGTCACATGATCAATGCGATCGGCGACGGTGATGCCGTGCTGATAGTAGGAACGCCGCCCGGCGCCGCTGCCGGGCCGACACCCCGCAAACTTTGGATACCACACAAGTCCGGCCTCGCCTACTTCCACGGACTACCGGACAACGTGCTCGTCGAGGTGGCGGACCATCCGGATCTGTTGCCGTCGGAACCCGGCGGTGTGGAGTTCTGGATGCCCACCTTCTTGAACCAGGCGCCGATGCACACCCTCGTGGGGCGGCTGCCCGACCTGCGTGTGCTGCAACTACCCAGTTCAGGATCGGACGCCTGGACGCCCCTCCCGGACTCCCGGATCACACTCTGCGACGCCCGCGGAGTCCATGACTCGGCCACCGCGGAATGGGTGATCACCGCGATCCTCACCAGCCTTCGCTCCTTCCCGCAGTTCCAGCGGGCGCAGGCGGAACGCCGGTGGGCACACGACGCGCCGGCCCCCACCGGGGAACTGGCGGGCAGGCGTGTACTGATCGTGGGCGCGGGCAACATCGGCTCAGCGGTCGCGCGCCGCCTCGGCCCTTTCGAGGTGGAGGTGACGATGGTCGCCCGTACGGCGCGCCCGGCGGACGGGGTACGCGCTGTCGCTGATCTGCCGGACCTTCTGCCCCGTGCCGATGTGGTGGTACTGCTGGTACCTCTGACCGACGAGACACGTGGACTGGCCGGACCAGCCTTCCTGGCCGCGATGCCGGACGGCGCGCTGCTGGTCAACGCTGCCCGCGGGCCGGTGGCCGATGCCGCAGCCCTGTACCGCGAACTCGAATCCGGACGGTTGTCAGCCGTGCTGGACGTCACCGACCCCGAGCCGCTGCCGCCGTCCGACCCGCTGTGGGCGATCCCGAACGTACTCATCACCCCACACGTCGCCGCCCTCACCGAGAGCATGCACGATCGGGTCTATCGGCTCGCGGGCGAGCAGGCACGGCGCTACTTCGCCGGGCTGCCGCTGGTCAACCGGGTGCGCCCATGGGACGGGCACCTGCCGCGGGCGTCGGCCTGAGCCCGGGCGACGGACCGGCCCGCAGCCGTCGCACCGGGCGTAGCCGCCATCGCCGTAGCGTTCTGAACTCCTCCGAGGTCAGTACCGGGACCGCCTCGACGGTGCCACCGGCAGGACGGTCGCCCCTCTCCTGAACGGCTCGGTGTGGCGTCCGCGACGGCGGACGCCACACCGGTCAGCCCAGCTTGCCGGTCCGGATCCATCCCGTGACATCCCGGCTACCGGTCGGCGGTCACCCGGATGGTGTCGAGGATCTCGTCGGCCGGGCCGGGCCGGCGGTTCACCAGTACGTGCTGGGCTTGATGTTCACCCAGCATGACCGCTCCGCGTTCAGGTAGAAGCGGACGCGTACCTGGTTGTGTGAGATCTTGTGCCAGGTCTGCTCCCAGTTGTGGCCGGTGTCGCCCTTGGCCGCCACGTCGTGTTCGGTGGCCGTCGTCCCGCCCCAGGAGCGGATGTCGTCGATGTCGCTGCCGTCCGTGGTCCTCGACGTCACGGTCAGCTTCGCCGCCGTGAAGTCGGCGTCCCACCAGAGGCGATCAACGCGGTAGTCGGTGCTCTGCGGCTTCCAGCGCAGCCAGACCTTGACGTCGACGTTCTTGCCGGCCACCTGGCAGCTCTTCGGAACCGGGCCGATCAGGTTGTTGTCGTTCGGGCTGTCGTCGGCGGAAGCGGCGGGCACCACACCCAGGATCCCGGCCCCGAACGCCACGGCCGCGGCCCCCGACAGCAACACTTTCCTCTTCGACACTTCGACTCCCATGAGTGAGGCGGTGGACATAGGCGATTCAGGCTATTGGCGCCCGGCCGTGGACACGCGCCTTACCGATCAAAATGGGATGAGAATCGCAAATAGAAAGGAACGGATTGGTTGCCGCAATTCCACTGAGGATCACCCTGAATGGTTCCCTTCCGGCTGGCGGGTAGGGGTGGACGGAAGCCGCGCTGGGCGTTCGTCGACAGGCGGCCGCGGCGAACCGTGCATCCTCGGCGCCGGTGGCGCACTCCAATGGTCGTGATCAGGCTCGCGCCGGCGAGGGACGACCGAGGAGCCCGGGGTGATGTGGCCGCCGCTGTGGCTACGCTCATCCTCTACGATCCCGCCGTGTCTCACACGCGGCGGGTGTATCGGCGACGCGACGGCCAGGTCCTGATCCTTCTCGGACTTTGGGCCGTCGTGATGGTAGGTGTTCTCTGGCTGGAGTGGCCCGGCGAGACGATGCTCGCCATCTCCATCATCGGACCCGTCGGCCTCATCCTCTTCCTGTTCGGGCCCGCGGTCAGCGTTGTCGTCACACCCGCCGAGGTGGTGGTCAACAACACCTTCCATCGCTGGCGGATCGCCCGCAGCATCGCCACCTTCCCCGACCCGGAGAGCCCGAACGACAGCTTCATCGCCGTTCAGGGGCATCCCGCAGTGGACATGGCCGCGCTGCAGTCCTTCTTCCACCGTCGCGCCGACCGGGATGCGTTGCGCTGGCTGGCAGGGGCGCTGGAACAGGTGGGACGGCTGCCGGACGACGGCCGCCGTCGACTCGGAGTGCACTGGGTCAACCTGGCCATCGCTGCCGCCGCGATCGGACTCTGGATCTGGAGCGACAGCCTGATCTCCTGATTCATCGGGTACGAGTGAACGAAAGCCCGCTGGCCGACGGCCCGGTCGAAGTACCGCAGTCGGGCCGTCACCGCCGTGAAGCGGCCCTCCGGCGTTCCGCCTCGGCCCCGGTGTCGTCGGCGGTCGGCGTGACGGCCAGGTGTTCCTGCAGGCGGGCGTGCCGGAACTGCCACGCCGTGCCGGACTGGCGCAGCACGCCGCGCTCGTACGCGTCGGCGAGGAACCGGGTCGGCCGCCACGGCAACCGGCCGGTCAGCGGCAACCACACCCGGACCAGGATCAGCCACTGCCCCCACACGGTGGCGCAGAGGCCGAACAGCAGCGCCAGCAGCATCCCGGACGTCAGCCCCTGCCAGGGCGACGCGGACGGGTCGGCGAACGCCGTGGCGATACCGATGGCGGCCGAGGCGACCATCCCGATCAGCAGCATCTGCAGCAGCGCGCTGGTCCGTGCCAGGGACAGCGACCGGAGCGGGCCGACCTCCTCGCAGACGTCCAGCGGCACCCGCGAGCCGACGGCCAGGCCGCACACCATGCCGAGGGCCGCGCCCAGGCCGAGCAGCAGCAGCGGCCGGTCCACCAGGTCGAACAGCATCGCGTCCATGCCGACCGCCAGGATCCCGGAGGTTCCGGCGGCCCGGAAGACGGCCTCTGTGGCCAGCCAGTAGAACAGCGTCGCCGCGCAGCCGAGGGCGCCGCCGGTCAGCACCGACCGCAGCAGCCGCTCGGGCCGGCTGTGCACGCCGAGCCGGGTCGCGCTGGGCCGGGGCCGCGGGCCGGCGATACCGAGGGCGAGACCGGCGATCGGACCCAGCAGTGCCGCCGACGCGACCGCGCCGATCACGGTCGTCTGGATGCCCTGCTGCCCCAGGAACACCTCGGGACCGTACTCCAGATACCAGCGCAGGCGGGTGGCCAGCGTGCCGGCCACGGCCCCGGCGAACGCCCACAGAACACAGACGACAAGGAAGCGGGTACGCCCGACCGCGCCGGACCGGGCCGTGAACAACGCGTAGCCGACGGGGAGGATGCCGGCCAGGCCGTACCGGAGGACGGCGTCCACGGCGTACCCCCGAACGGGGATCTGATCGAGGTGCCCGGCGTGACCCAGCAGCAGGAAGGTACCGGTCAGCCCGCCGATGAGCAGGAAGTACAGCAGCACCGCGACCGGCAGCGACACGGCCTGGGACAGCCGCCACCACTCCAGGTCGGGGGAGCGGCGGTGCTGGGCGTAGCGGGCCAGCGTCGACAGCCAGCCCTGCACGGCCCGCCGTGACCGGTGCGGGTAGACCGCCGGGAGGTACGCCCCCAGCAGGTGCCGTTCGACCTCGGCCACCCGGGAGAAGGCGAGCAACTCGGCCGGCGGACGGTGGCCCGACTCCGCGTAGACCACCCGGGCCAGGTGTGCCATCAGCGGGTTGGCCAGCGCCCGGCGCACCGGGGCGTCCTCGTCGAGGCCGTGCAGCATCGACGTCCAGTCGTCGCCGCGTGCCGGGCTCGCCGACCGGGGCAGGTACACCAGCAGGTCGTCGCCGGAGAGCGGCTGCACCTCCACGACGGCGGCCCGGGCCAGCGGGGCGGTGGCGGACACCGCTTCGGCGTACTCGTGGGGCCGGCTCGTGAGCACGACCGGCAGTCCCGCCTCGCCGATCCCACGCAGCGCCCAGGCGTGCAGGCCGGCCGGCATCTCGTCCAGGCCGTCGAGGATCGGCAGCAGGTGCCCGTCGTCGATCAGCATCCGCGCGGTGCTGCGCCCGTCACCGGCCGCGCCCGCGAGCCCGGGATGGTCGCGGACCAGTCGGCCGGCGATCCACTCCGGCAGGGACTGCCCGTCGGTGTGCCCGTCGTTCACCGGCGTCCACGAGGCGACACTCAACACCACCGGCACCGCGCCACCGGGCTCGCGGCGTTCCAGCAACTGCAGCGCGAGACGGGCGGCGAGGACCGACTTGCCGCTGCCGACCGGGCCGAGCAGCACCAGCCGGCCGGACGGGATCCGCTGGTAGACGTCGGCGAGCCGGTCCAGGTCACCGTCCAGGTCGAGCGGCCCGGCGTCCTGCCCGGCCGGTGCCAGCCCGATGTTCGCCCAGTGATCCATGACCGTGGCGGGCGCGGTCACCCAGCGGACCGGCAACGCCACCGGGTCGTTGATGCGGCGCTGGCGTTCCGCGGTACGCCATTGCAGGTCGACCGCCTGGGCGAGCTGATCCAGGGTGCTGTCCCGGTCGTCGCCCCAGTGCGGCACGGCCCACTGCCGCCGGTGCCGCACCTCGACGACCAGCGCGGCGAGACCACACAGCGCGGTGAGCACCCACACCCCCGTGACACCCCACGGTCCGGCCACCTCGATCGTGCCGGTGGCCAGGTTGGTCAACAGAGCCAGCACCACGGACAGCGCCGTGGCCGCGATCGGGGACGGGCGTCGCATCTCACTCCCACCGTGCATTGAGGACAGTGAGGCGAGACTCTAATGCGGTGTCCACGAACGTTCACCGGGTAGGTGTCGGTCTCGTTGTGGATCATCGCGCACGGGTGTGTGCGAGCGGCTCCCCCCTGTGGTGGTGGGGTGGTGGTCGCGCTGCCCGGAATGCGGGTGGCGACGGCGAACGCGCAGCACCGACCGGACGTCAGTGCTGTCCCGTTCACCGATGTCCTTGGCCCCGAGCCGGACGACAGCCGGCACAACTGCGGTAGCCCGCCACGGGCATGTCACCACGGCGGCGGTGCCAGGCGTTGATGTCCAGGATGCACGCCTTTACACGTTGCTGGCCGACCGTAGCAATCCGAATGCCGCTGCCGCTGAGCGCTGCGGGCGGTGGAGAGTTGTCCGAAAAGGGGATTTTCAGCCCTTAAGGGGGTAATATCTGGCTAGCGAATTCGAGGGTATGTGAGGGCCTGGGTGACCAATATCTGGTGCCCTGGCCGAGGGTGTCTGAGGTGTTGTCGTATGCGGGCTCGTTTGCGGCATCGGGTGGCCGGGATATCAGGATGGTGGGCGCGGTCCATGTGTTTCAGGCGCTTAGGTGCATGGTTGGCGGTTGTCGTATCAACCGCACTTTATGGTTGTGTCACCCAAAGGGTTGACACCCGAGTCTCCACGGCGAGCCCTCCCGCAGAGGTGATCCCGAAGGAATCTGTCTGCGACACGGAGGCTCTCGCGCCGGCAACGCTGACGAATTTGCGTCTGATGGCAAAAAAATCAGCCGGCACTGCCCTCGAGGAAAACTTTGATTACTCAATGATGGGTGACGTGCTGCGTTTGACAGGCGCCCGGAGCGAAGTGGACTCGATGCAGGAAGCGACCATTATCGTCCCCTCGAACCGGGCTTTTGCCGATATGGGACCGGAAAGGTACTTCGATCTGTCGAAGAATTCGAAGAAGTCAAGGGTTCTGCTCGATGCAAGCATCATTCCGCAACGCCTGTCGAGCCGGGAGATCGTTGGGCGGCATGAAACCATCGGACATGGAACCATCTCAGGCTCCGCGGAGAACGGGAGTGTCGTTGTCAATCGTGCTCGCATCATCTGCAGTGATATACAGACGTTGAATGCGACGATTCATATCGTCGAAAAAATGATGGAATGAGAAATGCTGAAAATGGGTGGCGGTGTGACGTCACCGCTGTCCGGTCAGCGGAGCCAGCCGGTGAGGGTGACGGCTGCGGCCGCGGCGAACTGCTGCACGGTGGCGAGGGCGCCCGAGGCCGCACCCGGCACGGCGCCGGAGAGGGCACTCGCGGTCAGCCGGGGCAGGATCGCTCCCATCGCAGCACCGCACAGCACGAGCGGGATCCCGGAGTAGCCGGCGACCGCGAGCAGCGTCAGGGCCGTAACCGTCACCGCGGCCTGCGGGATCGGGCGGCGCAGCAGCGAGAACACCGCGAAGGCGATCCCGTACCCGACCGCCTCCGGCCGCGGGGCCGCCAGGAGGAGAACGGCCGCCTGTCCCGCGTACGCCGCCCCCGTACCCACCGCCGCCAGCAGAGCCGTCCGGTTTGCGAACACCCGCCGGGCCCTTCTCCGGTACGCGACACCGAGCGGCACCACGGTCAGCGCGAACAGCAGGAACAGTGGCGTGACGTCGGTGAGGCGTACCAGAGTGAGTGGTCCCAGCACTGACAGCGGTAGCAGAACGCCGAGCGTGAGCCCGGCCGGGTCGAGGGATGAAGAAGGCGAAGAAGGCGGCGGAAACGCGCGGGCTGTCGCGAGCACGCCGCCGGTGACCAGGCCGGCGGCGTACACGGTGGAGAAGACGGCCAGGATGAGTTCGGGGTGCTGCCACACCAGCGGCGCGACCGTGCTCATCGCGAAATAGTCGAAGACCGCCAGGAACGGCGCGAGCAGCACCATCGGTCAGTCCAACACGCCCGGCGGCGACTGCATGGTCCGCCGCCACGCCCGGCGTTCCGGCCCGCGCGGGTCGTCGACCTGCTGCCACGTCCGGCCGATGTGCATCGTGGTGCGACGGCCCGGGGAGTACGGCGGCCAGCCGGGGTCACCGGTGCGGGCGAACCGGACCCACGCGTCGTGCATGGGGCCGGGGCCGAAGACGAACGGCAGCTCGATCGTGTGGGCGGCGCCGAGACGTTCGTCGCGATGGCCGAACTCGTACATCCAGGTTGCTGATCGGGTCCTGGTGTCGGCCAGCGCCCAGGTGCCGGCGCCGAACAGCGCGTCGCCCATGATGGCCGACCGCAACTCGGCCTCGGTGGCCTTCGGGCGATGTGCGCGGTATGCCGCGACGAGCCGCTCCGGTTCGCGATGTACCGCCGTTGCGGCGGCCAGCACGTC
Source organism: Actinoplanes sp. NBRC 101535 (assembly GCF_030269225.1). Classification (NCBI taxonomy): domain Bacteria; kingdom Bacillati; phylum Actinomycetota; class Actinomycetes; order Micromonosporales; family Micromonosporaceae; genus Actinoplanes; species Actinoplanes sp. NBRC 101535. The sequence goes on from NZ_BSSY01000025.1 coordinate 91,022, forward strand.
GGCGCTGGTCGAGCCGTCGTACCTGCCGACCGGGATCAGATAGAGGTTGCCCTCCTCGGTGTTGGTCCCGATCAGCAGTTCGGCGTCGACGACGCGGGCGTCGGCCGGTTGCCGCTCCAGCACCAGGCTGAACGGGCTGAGCCCGATCAGCGGATCGGTGTCGGCCGCCGTCCGCAGGTCGATCCCGGCCAGTGCTCCGGCCGCGTCGACCAGGCGCTCGTCGGGGATCTCCGCGAACGCCTCGACGGTCGGTGCGACGCCCAGTTCCCGGGCCGCGGCGGCGGTGACCCGGGCGGCCTGTTCCGGGCTGAACGCGCCCAGCCCGCTGCCGCTCTGGACGATCGCCCGGCGGAACAGTCCGGCCGCCTCCGCGGTGGCGAGGATCCCGCCGACGATGGTGGCGCCGGCGGACTGCCCGAACAGCGTGACGTTGTCCGGGTCGCCGCCGAACGCCGCGATGTTGTCCCGGACCCAGCGCAGCGCGGCGACGACGTCGAGCAGCCCCCGGTTGGCGGCCGCGCCCGGAAGGTCCAGGAAACCGGCGATCCCGAGCCGGTAGTTGACGGTGACCAGCACGACGCCGTCCCGGGCGAACGCGGTGCCGTCGTACTGGGCGGCCCGGTTGGAGCCGGCGACGAACCCGCCGCCGTGGACGAACACCATCACTGGCGCGCCCGAACCGTGGGCGTCCGGGGTCCAGATGTTGACGGTCAGGTAGTCGTCGCCCCGGTGCCAGCCGTCGCCGAAGTAGTGCGTCATGTCGACGTCGCCGAGTCGGCGTGGTGACTGGGGCGCGTTCGGCCCGAACGCGGTGCAGTCACGCACACCGTCCCACGGCTCGTGCGGCTGCGGAGCCGCGAACCGGGCCGCGCCGGTGGGCTTTGCGGCGTACGGAATGTTGAAGAAGCCGTTGATCTTGCCTGTGGTGGTGGTGATGACGGTCAACGGAACGGCGCCCATTCCTTGATGCCGAACCGGTCACCGTCGCGGGAGACCTCCAGCGCGCCGCCGCCGGGGAAATGCGCGGGTACGACCAGCGCGCCGGTGTCCGCGGCCTGGCCCAGCAGACGGCGGCGGGTGGCGATCGCGCCCTGCGGATCCTCGCAGAAGCAGCTGTTGACGTGCGGTTCGAGGATCTGCACGGGGCTGTGCATGAGGTCACCCACGAACAGCGCACGGTCGGTCCCGGAGGTGAGCGTCAGCACGCTGGAACCCGGGGTGTGCCCGGGCGCCGGCTCCAGCGCCAGGTTGCCGTCGATGCGGTGGCCACCCTCCCAGAGCAAGGTCTGACCTGCCTGGTGTACGGGCGCCACGCTGTCCTCGAAGACGTTCTGGTTGCCCCGCCCGAGAACCGTCGGGTTGTCGTTCGCCGGATCCCAGAACGTGAAGTCGGCCTTCGGCATCAGGTAGGTGGCGTTGGGGAACGTCGGCACCCACTCGCGGTCGTCCAGGTAGGTGTTCCAGCCCACGTGGTCGATGTGCAGGTGCGTGTTGACGACGACGTCGACGTCCTGGGGGCGGACACCCGCGCGGGCCAGGTTGCCCAGGAAGTCCGAGTCGTGGTGGGCCCACACCGGGGCGTAGGGCCGCTCCTTGTGGTTGCCGACGCCGGTGTCGACCAGGATGGTCCTGCCCTCGCTGCGCAGCACCCAGGTCTGGATCGCCGAGTTGACGATGTTCATGGCCGGGTCGAGGAACGCCGGGTCGATGCCCTCCCAGGGCTCCGCCGAGCTGTCCGGGAAGAATTGGCCCGGTGTCATCTCGACGGTGCCGTAGTACTCCCACACCCTGGTGACGGTCACGTCGCCCAGCTGGATCGTGTCGGTCATGCGATCTCCCCAGCCGGGTTCTTCGCGGGGTGGGCGGTGGTGAAGATGGCGGAAACAGCAGTCATGCCGAGAATCCTGGGGAGTGCCGGGACCGGCCAACCAGACCCGCTCTTGCCTACACCTGACAGGTGCAGGCAGCCGGGCCCGGGAGCCGCGCATACTTGCCGGCATGGACGCCAAGTCGCCGCTCGGCGAGTTCCTCCAGGCCAGGCGGGCGCGGATCAGCCCCGACGACGTCGGCCTGCCCCGCTACGGGGAGCGGCGTCGCGTACCCGGCCTGCGCCGTGAGGAACTGGCGATGCTCGCCGGGGTCAGCGCCGGCTACTACACCCGCCTCGAACAGGGCCAGTCACTCAACGCCTCCGCCGAGGTCCTCGACGCGATCGCCGGCGCCCTGCAGCTGACCACCGCCGAACGCGAGCACCTGCACGTCCTGTCGGCCACCGTGCCCCGCCGGGTGCGCACCTCCATCCCACCGGACGAGGAAGCAGACCCCGGTCTGGGTACGCTGCTGGCCGCCATGCACAACGTGCCGGCGCTGGTCGTGGGCCGCCGCAACGACGTGCTCAGCTGGAACCGGGCCGGACACGCCCTGCTCGCCGGGCACCTCGACTTCGCCGCCCCCGGCAGCCCGGAAACCCGCCCCAACATGTCCCGGCTGGTCTTCCTGGACGCCCACACCCGGGGCCTCTACCGCAACTGGGACACCAAGGCCCGGGCGGTCGTCGGCAACCTGCGCGTGATGACCGCCCGCAACCCGGGGGACGCGGGCCTGGCGGCGCTGGTGGGCGAGCTGGCCATCGAGAGCCCGGAGTTCGCCACCATGTGGGCGGAGCACACTGTTCTGCCGTGCGGGCGCGACGTCTACGACCTGACACACCCACTGGTCGGCGAGCTGACGGTGGCGCAGCAGACGTTGCGGGTGCCGCAGGAGCCTCACCAGTCCCTGGTGACGGTCACCGCCGAAGAGGGTTCGGCGTCCGCCGCAGCCCTGACCATGCTGTATCAGGCCTGCGGTCACCCGTACCACGCCCGTCCCGCCGGGGGAGGCGGGTGACGATCGCCCGGACCGCACCGCGGTGGTCGCTGCGGTAGGGAGCGACCGGGGGTGCGGTCAGTACCGGAACTTCGACACCAGTCCCTGCAACTGGCCGGCGGTGGTGGCCAGTTCGTCGGCGGCCTCGCGGGTGTTGCCGGCCGCGCCGTTGGTTCGTTCCGTCGCGTTCGAGACGGTGCGGATCGTCTCGGCGATGCGGTCGGCGCCGGCGGACGCCTCCGACAGGGTCCGGTTCATCTCCTGGGTCGTCGCGGTCTGCTGCTCGACCGCAGCGGCGATGGTCGTCTGGATCCCGTTGATCCGTTCGATGATCGCTGAGATCTCGCCGATCGCGCCGACCGCGCCCTCGGTGTCGGACTGGATCGTGGCGACCCGCCGGGAGATGTCCTCGGTTGCCTTCGCGGTCTCCTGGGCCAGGTCCTTGACCTCGCCGGCGACCACGGCGAAGCCCTTGCCGGACTCGCCGGCCCGGGCCGCCTCGATCGTCGCGTTCAGCGCGAGCAGGTTGGTCTGCTCGGCGATCGCGGTGATCGTCTTCACCACCTGGGCGATCTCGGTCGACGACGTGCCGAGCCGGGCGACGATCTCGTTGGTCTGCTGTGCCATCTGCACGGCCTGCTCGGCGACCTGGGACGCCTCGGTCGTCGACACGCTGATGTCACGGATGGCCGAGTCCATCTCGTGCGAGCCGTCCGAGACCACCCGCAGATTGCTGGACACGTCACCGGCGGTCGTCGAGACCGCCCCGGCCTGGGAGGACGCCTGGGAGGCGGCCGAGCCGACCTCGTCGGAGACCGCGGTCAGCCGCCCGGCCGCGTTGCCCAGCGTGCCGGCTGCTCCGGCGAGCTGGGTCATGTCCTGGCGTAGGCGGCCGACCGCGCCGTCCAGCGCTGCGGCCATCCGGCCGACCTCGTCGCGGCTGGTCACTCCGGAGGATCCGGTCAGGTCGCCCTCGGCGATCCCGCTGGCCAGCCGGGACACCCCGTGCACCGCGCGGCTCATCCGTCCCACCACCCGCAGACCGACCAGCAGGCTCAGCAGCAGCCCGGCCGCCAGCAGCAGGATCACCGTCCAGGTGTTGCGGGTACCGGAACTCCGCGAATGGGCGATGCTCTCCTCGGAGAGGGCACCGGCCCTGTCCTGCAGCGCGGTCTCGTCGGTGACGAGACTTGCGATGATCTTGTTGTAGGCGTCCGACGCCTCGGCCAGCTGGGCGGCGGTCATCTTCCCGAAGTCCTGCTTCTCGAACTCCAGCAGGGTCTGCCAGTCCGTGGTCGCCTGGGCCGTGGCGGCGGCGCCCGCGCTGTCCCCGGCGAGCGTGGTCGCCAGGCTGCTCAACGCGGCGTTGGCACCCTCCTCGGCCGCGGAGATCTGCTCGTTGATCGAATCGGTGAGACTCGGATACAGCTTCAAGGCGTTCAAATACCCGATGTACGCCTCACGGTTCTTCCCGAACGATCCGGCCGCGGTCGCCACCGCCAGTGTTCTGCGCTGCGCCGCCGCGGTCTCGTCGGTCTGCGTACGCTGCGCCACGACCGCGACGACGGCGACGATCACCCCGCTCGCCATCGCGACCACCAGGGCGGAGCTGATCTTGGTACGCAACGACCTGTCGTCGAACAGCGTGGCGAGTCCCACGTCCTGCACCTCTTTCGCTCCGATACCCCTCTGCTCTTCGGCCGGGATCCAGCGGTGTTGAGCGACTGCCCCCCGTGGGTGAGGCGTTCTCGACTTCTGTCGGAGTACAGCCCCGCTCGGCCATGCGAGGTCAGCGCGCGTTCCCTCTTCGGTGATGACCAATCTATCGCTGATAGAGTGCCGAGGGAGGTACCCGCATTGGCGCTGGACAGAAAACGCATCGTCGCCGAGGCCGTCGCCCTGCTCGACGCCGAAGGCCTCGACGGTGTGACGACGCGGCGGCTCGCCGCGCGGCTGGGCGTGCGGTCACCGACCCTCTACTGGCATCTGCCGAACAAGGCGGCCCTGGTCACCGCGATAGCCGACGCGATCCTCGACCAGGAGTTCGGCGAGATGACACCGCCCGGGCCCGATCAGCACTGGCAGGACTGGCTCAGCGACCTCGCCGGACGACTGCGCCGGGCGCTCCTGGCACACCCGGACGGCGCCCGGGTCGTCTCCGCGTCGCAGCTCTCGCACACCATGGCGGCGATCTCCGAACTGGCCATGAGCACCCTGGTGGCGCGCGGCATCCCGTTACGGCAGGCCCGGGTGATCGTGCTGACGGTCGAACGGTTCACCGTCGGGCACGTCCTCGAGGAACAGGCTCCCCGCCCGGACGCCGACACGCTGAAGGGTTTCGACATGGCCGCGTTCACCGAACGGCATCCGACCGCGGTCGCCGCCTATTTCGAGCCGGGCCGCACCGTGGACGACCTGTTCCGGGACTGCCTGGACGTGGTGATCGAGGGCGCCGCCGTCACGGCCGGGGCTCAGCGGAAGTGACCGTCCAGGGGCCGACGCCGCTGATCCGTTCCACCCGGTAACGGATGAGGTAACCGGGGCCCTTCGGTGCCGGGAACGTGACGTCCGGACCCTGGTAGACCTTGGTCAGGTCGTCGAGCACGTCCCAGGCACGGTCGCTCGGCTCGACGGTGGCATGCGCGTAGAGCACCGCGTAGGGGTTCAGCGTGACCGACGGGTCCCGCGGCCCCTCGAAGGAGAGCGCCACTCGCGGGTCACGTTCGATGTTGCGCAGCTTCGCATACCGTCCCATGTGGCCGCTCACCAGGTCGTCGCCGTCCACGCCGATCCAGATGACGCTGACCTGCGGACTGCCGTCCGCGTTGACGGTGCTGAGGTGGACCAGCGGGCCCGAGGCGATCAGTTCGCGCAATGATTCCGGCAGATGCACGAGGACCACGCTATCGATCCCCGTGCGGCCCGGTTGCCCCGTCCACAGTGTTTCATGACACTCCATGCGGCAGCGCCGGGTCGAGCATCACGAACGTCTGTTCGCTCACGGCGTGCGGGTCGGGCGGTGACGTCGCTGCCGGCCGGCGTTCCATCGCCGCGTCGAAGGTGGCCGGCGCCAGGCGGGCGGCCATCTCCGCGAACAGATCACCGGCCGACCCGCCGGGCTTCCCCATAGGCGGATTCGGGTGACGATCGGCGGGGTCCGGCGGCGGTTGGTGACACGGGCAGGAGCCGCGTGCGACGCTACCGAGCGGTAACAGTCCCGACGGAAGGTGACGCCATGACCGATCCGACCGACTGGCTGCCGCCGTCCACGATCGAACCCGTGCACGGGCGTCGCGCCTGGCGGGCCGCCGAACCGCTGCACGGGATGATCTATTTCGTTCCGGAGGCCCACGAGCGGTACGCGGCGCTGGGCATCGACCCGGCGGCCGGATACTTCGCGTCCCGGTCGGCGCCGATGGGCCCGGTCGGTGCCGGGGCGGTCGCCGGGGCCTTCTTCAACTTCAACCCGGCGTTGGTCGCCCGCGCGCTGCCCGCCGTGTGGGAGACGACGACACCGCAGGCCGTCCTCGCCGCCCGCCGGGAGGGCGCCGTCGCGGCGCTGACCCGGGCACTCGGCGACCGGGTGGACTCCGCCGAGATGCGCGAGGCCGCCGATCTCGCCCGTCGGGCAGCGGAGTCGGCTACGGCGTACCCCGAAGGGCGTGTCCTCTTCGCCGCCCACGCGACGCTGACCTGGCCGGACGAACCGCTGCCGGTGCTCTGGCACGCGCAGACGCTGCTGCGGGAGTTCCGCGGCGACGGGCACCTGGCCGCGCTGCTGATGGCCGGACTGACCGGGCTGGAGGCGCTGATCCTGCACACCGCGACCGGTGAGGTGCCCGCGAAGTTCCTGCGCCGCAGTCGCGGGTGGAGCGACGAGCAGTGGTCGGCGGCCGTCGAGGGCCTCCGCAAGCGTGGGTTGATCGAGGGCGACGAGCCGGCGCTGAGCGACTCCGGCCGGGCGCAGCGGGCCTGGGTGGAGGCGACGACCGACCGGCTGGCCGTGCCCGCGTACACGGTGCTGGGCGTGGAGGGTTGCGCCCGGCTGGCCGAACTGACCCGGCCGATGAGCAGGGCGGTCGTCGATGCCGGGCTGCTCGACCCCACCAAGGCGATCCTCGCCAAGAGCTAGACACGTGTCGTGGTCAGGGTGCGAAGCCCGTCCGCGTGGTGATTTCGGGCGCGCTGGACGCCCCAATTCACCACACCCGTGGCGGTGTGGTGATTACGGGCGCGCTGGACACCCGAAATCACCACGCTGTTGTGGGTGTGGTGAATACGGGCGCGCTGGACGCCCCAAATCACCACACCCGTGGGGGGTGTGGTGATTACGGGCGGGATGGGCGGCTGAAGTCACCATGCGGACCCTGATGACGAAACGGGTCCAGAACAGCAGTGCGGTCAGCCGGTCGCTGCCCTGCCGGAACACGGTGGGGAGTAGGCCCGGTCCTGGTCGCATCCGCTCGCGGCGGCCTCGTCGGAGGTGAACTGCCCGACCACCGTCGTGCTCACCGTGCGGGTCGCCAGATTCTGGTAGGCGGTCGTGAACTCGGTGCGGAACTTGTGGCACCTGTCGACCGGGATGCCGGGGCGCATCCAACGGCCCTCGGCGTCGAGCAGCGCGAACCAGAGGACGACCTGCCCGTCCGCGGTGCAGGGGGTGCCGGGGTCGGTGTCCGGCTCGTCGGGTAGCCGTAGGGCCGGCAGCAGCGCACTCACGTCGTCGCCCCGGGCCTCGACGGCGACCCGTTCGGTGCCACCGCCCGGCCGTTCCCGATCAGTCTCGCGGCAGATGACGACGGCGACGGGCCGGAAGCTGTCATCGAGGTGCGGCAGCGTGCCCTCATCCGTCTTCGCCACGTCACCGCAGGATTCCCAGGAGCTGTGGATCTCCGGTTCCGGGCTCGCTGCCATCTCCGGGCTCGCGCAACCGCCGAGGAGCAGCAGCGCGGCGATCAGTCGTATACGCACAACAGCTCAGACGTGGCGCGGCCCGCCCCGGTTCCCCGACGATGGCGGGATGGATCAGCGCATTCTCGTCACCGGCGCCCGGCGTGGGATCGGCGCCGCCCTGGCCACCGGTCTCGCCGCCCCCGGCGTCACCCTGCTCCTGCACCACCTCGACGCCACCGCCGAGGCCGAAGAGGTGGCCCGCCGCTGCCGCGACCTCGGCGCACAGGCCGAAACCCTCGACGCCGACCTCGCCGACTCGTCCGCCGTGACCGATCTGGCCCATCGCGCGGGCAACATTGACGTACTCATCAACAACGCCGCCCGCGCCTCGAACGTCCCGATCGACGCGATGAACGTCGACGAATGGCAGGCGGTCTTCGCCGTCAACGTCACCGCCCCGATGTTGCTCGCCCAAGCGCTCGGAGCAGGGATGTCCGCCCGCGGGTGGGGCCGCATCATCAACGTGGTCTCACCGACGGTAGCGCTCGGCGGCCCGTCCGGCCCCGCCTACGTGTCCAGCAAAGCCGCCCTCATCGGCCTCACCCGCTCCCTCGCCCGGGCGCTCGGCCCCGGCGGCGTGACCGTGAACGCCCTCTCCCCGGGCGCGATCCGCACCGAAGGCGAAGACGAACTCGAACGCGCCGAACACGCAGCCGGCCGCGGCGTGGGCAACCACCAGACCCCGGTCGTCTCCCGCCAGGCCATCCCCCGAGCACTCACTCCGGACGATCTGGTCGCGACGGTGCGGCTGCTGGCCGGGGAAGGCTCCGCCGCCATAACCGGCCAGGTCCTCGAGGTCGGCGCCGGCTTGGTCTTCCGCTGACGCTTTTTTCGGGGGTACGCGCAATCGGAGTCCCGCCTTCCCCAGTGACGGAGCCCCCGGTGTTGTTCCGGGGCCCCGTCCCCGGCGGCGCTCTGCCGGCGAGTGTCAGCGCCGCCACCGTAACGGATCTGCACTCCGGGGAATCGCAGGCCGCGCCGTCGACTGTCCATGTACTACCGTCATGGTCTGTCGATCTTGGGAGTCTCGATGAAGTTCCGGACACTGCTCGCCTCCGTCATGACCGGTCTGGCTGTCGCCGTCACCGCGGGCCAAGCCCCCGCGTCGGCTGCCCCCGCATGGGTGGAGACCATCGCCTCCGGCACCCGGGCGGTTGACGGCGGCGTATGCGCCAGCCTCGACTTCGTCGCGTTCGGCTGTTTCGAAAGGGACGGAGATGTACTCACACTCGTGGATGAGGCGGCGGACGGCCACTCCGCCGCCATCGTCTGGCAGAACTTCGTGGACGGCGCTCTCTACCGCCGCGGCGCGTGCGTCGAGAAGCGCGGCAAAGATGTCCAGGGCGGCTGCAACATGAACTTCAAGGAAGGCTCCGAGATCCAGATCAAGGCCTGCTCCTACGAGGCGGGCGCGAGCGGCAACGTCGCCGACAAAATCGTCACCTGCGGCCTCTCCTCCCGGGCATTCAAGGCATGAACCGACGAGCCGTGAGGCGCGTTACCGGCTGCACCACCTGAGCTGGGGCGGATGAGTGTCCGAAACGGGCCAGGCCAGCACGGTGCGACACGAACCTGAACGGTATCGGCGGCCATGGCTGCTCATGGGAACGCCCTCAGAGCGACCGGCAAGAGGTGTCACTTGAGGCGGCCGGTGGTGGGCCGGGTGTCCCAGCGGTAGAGGGTTCGGGCTCGTGCATGCCCGGACCGGGCGCGCCGAGCTGCCCGGCCCCCATCGGATACCACCGCATCGACGGCCCATCACCATCGCCGAAGCAACGCGAGTCGCCAACCGCCGTCCACAGGACCTTATCGACGCGGTAACCACCGGTAGCCCGACAGTTGCCAGAATTAACAAGACTATGCAACAGCGGTGGCCGGCGGTCAGGTTCTCGTGGCATTCCGGGAAACGAAAGTTCCGTCCTTTTCATAATGGTTTCAGCGGGCTCCATTTGATGGTCTCCTCCACTGGAACCGGCATAGCATGACGTGCCGGATGGATTTGGATATCGGGGAGTGCATGATGCTGACGTTCTCTCGACGGAATCTGCTTCGCGTTGCCGGGGGATCCCTTTTTGTTGCCGGAGTGTCCTCGGCGGTTGTTCTCGGCAGCGCGGAAGCGGCGTTGGCCCAGCAGTATGAGTGGCGGTGGTGCCGCCGCTGCGAAGGTCTGTGGTTCAGTGGCCATGCTACCTGGGGCGCCTGTCCCGCAGGGGGATCACACATCCGTGATGACAGTGGTGACTACGGCCTTCACGGTGTAGGAGAGATAGCCGGTCAGGATCAGTGGCGCTGGTGCCGGCGATGTGAAGGTCTGTGGTTCGGTGGCGGCGGCGGCCGGCGGTGGGGAGTGTGCCCGGTCGGTGGTGAGCACAGTAAGGACGGTAGCGGGAATTACGTCCTGAGTTCGGCAATGCGTCCCCGTGGTCAGAGGGATTGGCGCTGGTGCCGTTATTGCGAAGGCCTCTGGTTCGGTGGCGGAGGTGGCCAGCGGCAGGGGCTGTGCCCGTCGGGTGGGCGCCACAGTAGTGAGGGCAGTGGGAACTATGTCCTCACCGGCCGCTGATTGTCTGATCACCTTTTCTCGTCCTTGACTGTTACGTTGACGCGGACGGAGCCGGATCGGACGTCGCGGTGCAGGCCGCCACCGGCATCAACGACCTGCGCATCACCGAGGCGGAGCGCTGGCTCCATCCCGGCGCCCGCGACGAACTGCCGTTGCGATGAGGTGAGCCATGCGCGGCATCGAGGAGTTGGCGGAGCTGCTCCGCCGCGAAGGGGCGGACGGGTTCGGGCTCACCGCGGAACAGATCGCCGACGTCCGGGAGGCGTGGGGCGGCCCGCCGCAGTTTCCCCAGGTCGGTGCCGGCCGGGTCTTCCGCTGACACTCTTCTGCGGGGGCGGGTGAAGCGGCGTCCCCGCAGATCAGCGCTCGGCCATGGTGCGCGCCTCGGCGAGGAGCGCGGCCCGGACCGCGGCCGCCGAGGGTGTGAGCGCGCCGATCCGGGCGAGGCTCAACGTTCGTCCCGTCCACGACGGGTCGTCGACCGCGAGGCAGACCACGTCGCCGGGCAGTACGCCCGTGCTGAGGCTCGGGACGGTGGCGATGCCGAGGCCGGCCGCGACGAAGCCGAGCCGGGCGGACCAGTCGCCCAGTTCGGCGACGATCCGGGCGTTCGTCAGGGTGGGCCAGGCGCCGAACTGCGGCTCGGACCGGGTGGCCCGGCCGACGATCCAGCCCTCGCCGGCGAGGTCGGCGACCGTCACCCGCCGGGCGTGGGCCAGCCGGTGCCGGCGGCTCACCGCGACCATCAGCGGGCCGGCGGGCAGACGCTCGATGTCGATGCCCGTCAGGTCGTACCCCGGAAGGCCCTCGCCGGTCGCGAGAAGCGCGAGATCCAGACGGCCCGCCCGTAACCGCCGGACCTGCACGGCCGTCGACGACTCCAAGAAGTCGATCTCGAGGGAGGGGTGTTCGGTGCGGAGGCGGGCGAGCGTGCGCGGCGCCAGCTCCATCGCGGTCGCGGGGAAGCCGCCGAGGGTCAGCCAGCCGCCGAGCGGGGCGGACAGGTCGTCGAGTTCGCGCTGGGCGGCGTCGAGCTGGTCGAGGACAGCCGCCGCCCGGGCCGCCAGCCGGGTGCCCGCGTCGGTCGGTTCGACGCCGCGCGGGCCGCGGCGGACCAGCGGAGTGCCGGCGGCGGCCTCCAGGGTGGCGATCTGTTTCGACAGCGCGGACTGGGTGAACCCGAGACGTTCGGACGCGGCGGTGAGCGAACCGGCGTCCAGCACGGTCCGCAGGGCGAGCAGCAGTTGCGGGTGAACGTTCAGTCCCATCGGCCGAGTATGCCATCCTGGAATACCTGCCATGCGAAACATTCGCTGGTGGCATGGCCGACGGGTGCGCAGACTTCAGGCATGCAGAAGATCTGGTTCATCACCGGCGCGTCCAGTGGCTTCGGCCGGCTCTGGGCGCAGGCCGCCCTGGAACGCGGCGACCGGGTGGCCGTCGCCGCCCGCAGCGCCGTCGACCCGGCCCTCGTCGAGCGGTTCGGCGACGCGGTGCTGCCGCTGACCCTCGACGTCACCGACCGGGAGGCGGTGTTCGCGGCCGTCGACCACGTGGTCCAACGCTTCGGCCGGATCGACGTGGTCGTCAACGCCGCCGGATACGGCCACGTCGGCATGGTCGAGGAGGTCACCGAACGCGAACTGCGCCGGCAGATGGAGACCAACTTCTTCGGCGCGGTCTGGGTGACCCAGGCGGTCCTGCCCGTCCTGCGCCGCCAGAATGCTGGGCACCTGCTGCAGGTGACCAGCGAGGGCGGCGTCCGGGCGTACCCGGGATTCGGTGCCTACCACGCGTCGAAGTGGGCGGTCGAAGGACTGACCGAGGCGCTGGCGCTGGAGACGGCGGGCTTCGGGTTCCACGTGACGCTGGTGGAGCCGGGCCCGTACGCGACCGGGTTCGTGGGCGCGATCCACCAGAGTGCGGAGTCGCCGGCGTACCCGCGCCCGGAGATCGATTTCCGCCTGGGCGACCCGACGGCGACGACGGCGGCGCTCCTCGCCCTGGTCGACGCCGAGAACCCGCCACGCCGCCTGGTCATGGGCGACGTGCTGCCGGAGATCGAGGCCATCTACGAGCAGCGCCTCACCACCTGGCGCGACTGGGCGAAGGTGTCACTCGACGCGTTCGGCAGCCGGGTCGCCTGATCCGCGGTCGTTCTGCCGCTGCCGGAAACGCCGCCACAGGCCCGGCATCTCTCATTCCCGCGTCTCGATCCCCGAAACGGCGGTCCCGGATCGTGTCGTTCCGGATCGTGCCGTTCCGGGACGACGACAGTGACGATACCTACAGCGAACGGGACACCGCCGGCGGCGGCGCCGGGTGACGATGGGGCCCTACTGTGGATCTACGGAAGGACTCCTCCATGCGACGGCACCGGCGGCTCGCCCTGGGCGCAGCGGTGATGCTGCTCTGCGGACTCGTCATGCCCGGCACGCCCGCGGCCGCGGCGGACGCCAAGCACAGCGAACTGCTCCTGTTCGACGGGAACGGGGAGACCTACGCGGGTGTCACCTACCACTCGTTCCGGATCCCGTCGCTGATCCGCACCACGAAGGACACGCTCCTGGCGTTCGCCGAGGGCCGGGTCTCCTCCAACCGGGACCACGGCAACATCAACCTGATGTTCAAGCGGTCCACCGACAACGGGAAGACCTGGTCCGCGATCGACGAGGTGGTCGGGGCCGGCCAGGGCACCTGGGGCAACCCGACCGCGGTGGTCGACCGGAACACCGGCACCATCTTCCTGTTCGTGTCGTGGAACGCCGCCGACAAGAGCGCCGACGGCGCCGACGGCACCACCGAGATCTCCGCGTGGGGTGACCGGCGGGTCAGACTGTTCACCAGCAGTGTCGACGACGACGGCACGAAATGGACCGGCCCGGTCGACCTGACCGCCGACGTCACCCCGAAGGTGCACGCCGACGGCAAGGTGTGGGCGTGGGACGCGGTCGGCCCGGGCACCGGCGTGCAGACGACGACCGGACGGCTGGTCGTGCCGGCCACCAACCGCAACATCTACAGCGACGACGGCGGCACGACGTGGACGAGCGCGCCGATGGCGAACGGCAACGAGGTCACCGGCGAGAGCACCCTGCTCGAACTGACCGACGGCCGGCTGATGCGCAACGACACCGCCGTCAAGTCGGTGTGGGAGACGGCGAAGAGCCGCTGGGTGAGCCGCGGCACGATCGAGTCGGGCTTCGACGCGTACGCCCCGGAGCAGGCCCTGCCCGACCCGCACGCCGAGGCGTCGATCCTGCGGTACAACCTGCCGTCGCCGGCCCGGATCGTCTTCCTCAACTCGGCGAGTTCGGCGAACCGGCAGCACATGACGATCCGGATCAGCACCGACGAGGCGGCGACCTGGCCGGTCAGCCGCCCGCTGAGCGACGCGCCACTGCCGGCCTGGCCCGCACTGGGCACCGGCACGGTCGCCGAGGGCGGCTACTCCAGCATGGCGAAGACCGCCGACTTCTTCGTCGGCGCCCTGGTCGAGGTCAACGAGGACACCGGCGCGAGCGCCACCTCACACCGTTCGATCGCCTTCCGCAAGGTCAACCTCGCCTGGATCACGGGTTGACCTTCACATTGGCCACGCTCACCGGCTGCTGCCGGTACCCCGGTGACTGTGGTCCCTGACACGATCAACGGTGCGGTCGGAACCCGTTACCCTGCACCGATGTGGTTGATCTGGGGGATCGGGGCTGTCGTGCTGGTGGGATCGGGGTACGCGGCGGTCGCTGTGCCCCGGCTGCGGGAACGCGCGCTGCAACGCCGGGTCGCCTGGTCCACCGCGCACGCCGCGATCACCGCCGCCTCGATCAGCCGGGACGCCGCCGGGGCGGGCGCGCCGCGTGACGCCGAGGCGACCGGGCTGCTGCGCCGGGCCGAGACCATCGCCGCCGCGAGAGGCGGACCGGACGCCGCCCGGGAGGCCACCGACCTCGCCGAGACCGCCGACCGGATGTGGCGCGAATGATCAGCCAGACGGTGCGGTGGGCCGCCCTCACGGTCGCCGCGCTCACCATGCTCGTGTTCCTGGGCAGCCAGCGCAGCGACTTCGAGGTCAGCTACGCCCGGTCGCCGGCCGGCGGTAACGGCAAGGTCGCCCCGGCCGGCACCGTGACGCTGCCGTCGGTCGAGGAGATGACCCGACTGGTACGGGCGTCGCCGGTGGTGCGGCTGCCGGGCACCGTCGCGCGGTGGGACACCGCCCGGGTCGACGCCGCGATCGGGGACAGTGGACTGCGGATCCTGGCCGTGCCGCCCGGCCTCGACGAGGCATCCACCGAACGGCTTCGCGCGGTCGAGGCGGCCGACCTGCGCATCATCGGCACTGCGGTGACCCTCGGCACGATCTCGGTCGGCGGCTCGACTTTGGCCGACTGGCGGGACGAGTTCGCCACCGCCGACGTGACGAATTCGCTGCTCCTGCTCATCGCCGACCTGCGCGACCAGCCGGCGCCGGCGATGCCGGAGACGCTGCGATGGCGGGAACCGGCCGCCGCCGAGACCGCGGTGGTCGCCGCCGATCTGCGGGCCGGCGGATTCCACCGGGCCGAGGGCGCGGCGCTGGAGGAGGCGCCGCAGAAATCGACGGCGTTCCCGGACGGGCGTGTGCTCTACGTTGCGCTGCCGGTGCAGCCGCTCGGGAAACCCGTTCCGGAGTACGGCCCGGCGCTGGCGAAGCTGTTTCCGGACACCCCTATCGTGGTGATGTACGGCGGCTGGATCGAGTACTCCGGCCCGTTCGCCGGCGACTTCGCCGACATCGCGGCGGCCGGCTTCTACTCGCAGGCCGCATCGGTGATGGAGCGCAGCGCGTACACACAGCGTGGTGTCCTGGAGACCTATCTGCAGCGCGTCACCGAAATCCGGTTCGCGGGGATCTTCGACCGGCCGTTGCCCTACCAGCCGCCGGATCCGCTGCGGGTCGCCCTGCCCGCCCTGCCGTGGATCTTCGTGCTGTGTGTGCTGCTGTTCGTGGTGATCTCGGCGCGGCCGATCCTGCTCCCGGCCGGTCCGCAGGTCGCCCGCCTGATTCCCGGGACGCTCGCCCAGCTCGCCGCGCTGACCGCCCTCGCGGTGGAGATGTCCGCACTCGCGGATCAGCGCAGCGAGACCCCGCTGGCCCGGGCGCTGGTCAGCCTCACCGCCGCGCGGGACGCCGTCGACGCCGATCTTCCCGATGCTCACGTACGCGCCATGCTGCGTAACGCGGAGATCGAGCTGGACCGTGCCGCCCGCCTGCTGCCGTACCGCGGGTACCGGCCGGCCGAATACCTGAGGGGGCGGCTCGCGTGAGACTGCGCCGTATCGTGCGGGCCGTGGTGTCGCCGTTCACGCTGGCCTCGCTGGCGTGCCTGGTCCTGGCCGGCTGGGCGTTGTGGACCGGCGGCCTGTTCGAGGGCCCGATCGCCCGGCAGGTGCGCACCTCGTCGGTGTACGCCGCACCCGGCGTCGACCTGGACGTCCCCGCCGCCGAGCAGATCATCGGCAATCGCCGTCTCATCGTGCTCTTCCTGGACCAGAGCACCAGCGATCCGGCTCCGGTCTGCGACTCGCTGGAACGCGCCGCCGACGGCGTCCTGGTCCTGGCGCTGCGCCCTCGGGGGGACGGCTGGAACCGGTACGGCTGTGCGATGTTCCCCGGCGGTGGCGAACTGATGACGATCGAGGCCACCATCGGCACCGGCATCCAGCAGTTCGGCGGTGACCCGCTGTCCACCGTCAAGGTCGTCGCGGTCAACTACGACCGTCTGGTCAAGACCGGACTCCTCACGGACGGGCCGCGCACCATCAACCCGTACCTGCCGCGCTACCTGATCGCCGGAGCCGCCGTATCGGCCGTCGTGCTGGGTTCGCTGCTGCTGTGGCTGACGGGCCGTCGCGCCGCCCGGGCGGCGCTGGACCGCCGCGAACGTCTGGACGCCGCCACCGACGACCGGGTGGCCCTGAGTGCGGCGGCGTCCGCGGTCGCCCAGCAGATCATCGACCTGGACGCCGGTTACCGCACCGGCAGCCGCGGTTTCCGGACGCACTACGCCGCCCTGGCCGGCGACTACGTCGCACTCCTCGGCGACCTGGAGTCCGGCGACGACGCCGAAGCCCGCAAACGGGTCGATCGCCTGGCGGCCCGGGCCACCCAGCTGGCGGCCCTGCGTTAGCCGGCGCTGCTGACGGCCGCCGGACACGCGACCGTCAGCGGTGTGGGACGCGGCCGGCACCGTGTCCCGGCGTCCGGTGGCGTGGCGGTGCCGTCATGTGGCGTCAGCAGCGGAGGCGGAGGCCAGCAGACCGCGTACGCCGGACAGGTAGGCCTCGGTGCTGGTGCCGTCGACCAGCAGGCGCTGCAGGATGAAGCCCTGCACCAGGCTCAGCATGGCCCCGCCCGCGTGTTCCGGCACGAGATCCGCGGGGGTGTGGCCGGCCGCCTGCCAGCGCCGGATCACCTCCGCGAAGTTGCCCCGCAGCTGCTGGTACACCGTGTTCGCCTGGGCCGCGAGCGCCGGGCTGCGCAGGGCCTCGGCCCACACCTGGACGCCGATGCGGGTGAGGTCGGCACCGTCGGCCCGATGGTTGACGATGCGTTTGTCGATCGTCTCGATGAGCGCGGTCAGCGCCTGCTCGGGAGATGGCGTGGCGCCGTCGGCGAGCAGCGCCTGGAACGTCTCGTTCGCCGCTGACAGCGCGGATTCCGCCGATGCCGCGATCAGCTCCTCCTTGCTGCTGAAGTAGCGGTAGACCGCCCCGGCCGACAGCCCGCACTCGGTGATGATGTCGGCCATCGAGGTGCTGTGGAACCCGTTGACGGCGAACAGGCGGGTGGCGGCGACCAGGATCTCGGTGCGGCGGTCGGCCCGGTATTGCTCAGAGACGCGAGGCATGATCCGACGCTAAAGCGAACGATCGTTCTTGACAAGCAGGCCCGGTGCGCGCATTCTAAAAACGAACGATCGTTCCCTAAGGAGATGTGATGACCGAAACCGATCCGACGCCCTGGCCGAAGGTGTTCGGGGCCGCGGCCCTCCTGACGGTGATCATCAGCGTGCTGCTCACCGCGTTCGCCTGGCCGTCGGTGCGCTCGTCGGTGCACGACGTGCCGATCGCCGTCGCCGGCCCGGCCGCCGCGGTCGAGCAGGTCACCTCCGCGCTGGAGGCGAAGATGCCGGACGCCTTCGAGGTCACCGTCGTCGCCGACACCGCCGCCGCCGAACAACTGATCCTCGACCGGGAGGTCTACGGGGCGATCGACCTCAGCACCGGCGCCCCGCAGATCCTGACCGCCTCCGCGGCCAGCGCCTCGGTCGCACAGACCCTGCAGGGCGTGGGCACCGCCCTCAGCCAGGCGGCCGCACCGGACGCCGGCACCACCGTCACGGTTCGCGACCTGGCCGCCCTGCCTGCCGACGACCCGCGCGGCGCCGGACTCGCCGCCGCCGCCCTGCCCCTGGTCATGAGCGGCATGCTCACCGCGGTCCTGATGACCCGGCTGGTACGCGGCACCGGCCGCCGCATCGTCGGAGCGCTGGCCTTCGCCGTCGCCGGCGGCCTGGCCATCACGGCCATCCTGCAGTTCTGGTTCGGCTCGCTGGACGGCTCCTACCTGACCAACGTCGGCGCCATCAGCCTCACCGTCGCCGCCACGTCGTTCACCCTGCTCGGCCTGGAGTCCCTGCTCGGCTACCCGGGCCTGGGCCTCGGCGCCGTGATCATGATGCTGATCGGTAACCCGCTCTCCGGCAGCGCGACCGCCCCGGAGATGCTGCCCGGCTGGTCCGGGGCCCTCGGCCAGCTGCTTCCCCCGGGTGCCGGCGGTCAGCTGCTGCGTTCCGTCGCCTTCTTCGACGGCCACGGCAGCGCCCACGCGATCATCGTGCTGGCAGCCTGGCTCGCCGTCGGCCTGGCGCTTTGCGTCGCCGGCGGAGTCCGCAGCCGCCGCACCGCGGCCGCCATCACCGCCGAAGCGCCGAAGGAGACCGCGGTTCCCCTGGCGGTCTGAGAAGGCAGAGATTCTCCGTCCTTCAGAGCGTGGGGTGTATCAACTGCTGTGCTGAACGTCGCACGTGACAACGATGATGTCTCCGTTGTCCCTGATGCAGGCGATGACGGTCACGATGACGTTCTCGGGGATATCGAAGTCCCAGGTGTGGGAGGTACCCGCGCCGCCACCCCAGTACAGATCGGTCTGCTCGTACTCCCGGCCGTTCACGTCGGTGTAGAACCAGTCCCCATGGACGCCGGCGCCGTCCGCCGCCTGGTCGAAAAGGGTGATCTTGTCACCGTAGGCAGTGAATCGCGTTACCGCGGCCTGGCTCGTGTATCCGCCCCGGGCGTTGCTGTAGGCGGTTACATTCGACTGCGCCTGAGCGGGCGTCGCTCCCAGAGCGGTGGCGAGGCCGATCGCGGTGACGGTCGCCGTCACACCGCCGATTGCCCGCTTGATGTTTGTATGCACGTGGTCGTCCCCTCAATGTTGCCATCGGCGAACTGGCCATTCAGAACACTGAACGGCTGTGATCGAGACCGTAGATCATGAGAACGCCCGGAAGTGGCCCCGATTCCTCGATGTGCGGAGACACCGAAAAGCCCGGAATCCGTTGCGGTGCAACGGATTCCGGGCTTACCGGTCAGAGGCGCGGGCGGCCAGAGGTGCGGGCTGTCAGAAAGTGCGGCGCCGCCGGGTAGCCAGGAGCGCACCGGTGCCGGCGGCGACGAGAAGCGCGCCGACGGCCATCAGCGGGGCGGTGGCACTGCCGGTGATCGGCAGACCGCCACCGGTCCCGGTCGCGGACGGGCTGACGCTGGGACTGGCCGAAACCGAACGCGACGGCGACGGTGACGCCGATGCCGACCGGGAAGCCGACGGCGACACCGACACCGACGTCGACGGGGCGGGCGCCTTGGCGAAATGGATCAGCGTGCTCGCGGAGACCGTGTAGTCCTGGCTGTACGAGTAACTCCGGAACCCCAGCGTGACGGCGCTCTCCGGATAGTCCTTCGGGTCGGCGCTGGTGCGGAACTCGTACTCGAAGGACAGCTCGCTGTTCGGCTCCAAGGTCTTGCCGGTCTCACACAGCAGCGAACCCGGGTCGGCCGAACACTCGACCTCCGGAAGGTTCACGATCCGGCCGCCCTCGAACCAGTCACCGAACGACGTGATCAGGTGGAAGTTCTTCAGCGGCTGGCCGGCGCCGTGGCGGGCCTTCACCGTGGCGCGGAACGGCTGTCCGGGAACGATCGGATCGGCCGGACCGGTCACCGTGAGGGACTCGGCGGCCCGGTCGACGACAGTGGTGACGAGCTGCGCCGTGTTGTCGGCCGGGTTCGTCTCCTCGCTGTCGGAGGAGACCACCACCGTGGTGGTGAGCGTGGTCCCGGCCGGCACCGACGCGGCGACCCGCCCGCCGAGCCCCCACGACCGGTTGCCCGGATCCGGCACCTCCGGGTCGGGGATGCAGACGACGACCCGGCCACCCGCCTCACCCGAACACGGGCCGGATCCGCCGCCCTCACCCTCGTAGCCCACACCCTCGGGCAGTGTGACGGTCAGCTTGACGCCGGTCGGGGGCGGCGGCCCGGGAACGGTCGTGCCGATCTCGATGCCGAGAATCTCCCCGGCGACCACTTCGGCCGGTCCCGAGACGGCGGTGCGCATGTCAACGGTCTCGGGTGGCGCGGCCGCGGCCGGCGCGGCGATCAGAACAACGGCAGCCGCAGCGAGCAGGGCAAAGGACCGTTCGTGGCGGAACCGTGACGTCATGTGCGGGAGTATGGCACGCTCCCGCAACCCGCTGTTACCGAAGCCGTTGGACCCTCTTCACGGTCCAGACATAGATCACCACCATGCATCCCCGATCAACCCCGTCCTGGGGTACGCGTGAAAGCCCGCTGATCAGAGAACCCGCCGACGTTGGCTGGTGACCGGGGCCGCAGCCCCGCCCACGACGAGCAAAACACCCGCGGCCACCATCGAGGCGGTGGCACTGCCGGTGATCGGCAGACCCCCGGCTGTTCGTCTTCGCCGGTTCCGTCGCCGTTGTCCTCGACGGATGCGGCAGCGACGGCCGACGTGGCGGTGGGAGCAGGAACGCGACGCACGCCACCAGACGTGTCGAAGGCCGGTCGAAGCGGGGGCATGACGTCGTGGCCGGGAGTGTTGATGTCCGCGCTACCGTGTCGGGCGTTCGTGCTCCTTAGCCTCGGTCTTTCATTTAGACGCCGATTCATAGCCGCCGTTCGATGAATTCGATGCGTCTTCTTGCTGCGGTTTTGTGGGCATGGTGAGGGCCCGGCGCGTGGCCGGGTTCCTCCGTGTTGCTGGTCGCAGCGCGGGCTGCAGGGTCAGCCGGTGGGTTGCGGCAGTGCGGTGAGGCGGTTGAAGGCGCTGTTCAGGGCGTCGGTCCATGGCCAGCCTGCGTCGATGGCGAGGCGTGTTCGGCGGGCGGTGCGGGTGATCCGGGCGGCGACGTGCAGCAGCCGGTAGCGCAGTTTCTTGGGTTCGGCGGTGGCCAGGTCGCCGTCCAGCAGCAGGGTTTGGGTCCAGGCGAGTAGGTCGATGCCGGTCAGGGCGAGTTGCAGCCAGGCCTGGTTGATGGCGAAGACCCGGGACGGGAACCGGCCGAAGCCGGTGTTCTTGCCGGTGCGGATGCGGTCTTCGACGCGGGCGTGGGCCCGGTGCCGGGCTTCCAAGTGCTGGATGCCGCCGTGGCCAGGCGGGGTGTCGGTGGCGACGACCTGGTGACGCCATCCTTCGATGGTGTCGAACAGCGACAGTTGAGCGCCGGGGTGCGGGCGTTCGCGGCGGACTAGGAACCGGGTGCCTTCTGGCCAGCCGGCCGCCTCGAACAGGCCGGTGATCTCGCAGACTTCGGCGTGTTCACGCAGTTCGCCACTCGTGTCGACGGCGGGGACCCAGCCGGTCGCCGCCTGGATCGCGGCCCGGACCGGCTCGGTGATCGCAGCGCCGACACTGAACCGGATGTCGAGGTGGCGTTCCCGCCAGGACCGGATGTGGGCGAGGAAACCGTGGCTGGAACCGGCGGAATCACTGCGGAGCAGGATCGGGGTGCCGTGCCGGTGGGCGTCGGGGATCTGAGCGAGGGCCTGATCGAGCACGGTGATGTGGTCGGCGGTGGTGTTCGAACCGGCCCGGCCCTCGCGTAACAGGCCGGCCAGGGCCTCTCCGGTGTTGTCCAGGAAGCACAACAACGGGTGATATCCGAACGTCTTCTTCCAGGTCCGGGTCGCCGACTCCTTCTCGGAATGACAGATCACGATCGTCGCGTCGATGTCCAGAACCAAACCGTCGATCTGCCGCCCGGCTGCGGTGACCTGCGGGAAGTCGCCGCGGGTGTCGGCGTGCTGGGCCCAGGCGATCTCGCGGGCCCGGGCTCGGGCGGCACGCAGTTCGGCCAGGACCGTGGCGTCGAGCTGTGCCAGTAACCGCCACGCCGTCGGATCGGACGCGACCGTCCCGAACAGTGCGGGCTGGTGACGCAGCACGGCAAGGTCAGCGATGGCCTCGCCGCCGTCAGCGAGGGTCACGGCGAGGTCGACGGCGATCCGGCCGGGATCGTGCCCGCCCCGGCGTTGCCGGAACCCGGCCAAAGCTTGACTGAATGCGCTGGTCAGGCCGGTCGTGTCAGCAAGGTCGGCGAGAAGCCGGGCGCCGGCGTGACCGACCACGCCCCGCCCGTCCCCGGTCACGCTGATCTTCGGACGTGTTCGGGTAGTCTTCACCCAGCAAGTGCCTTCCGTGACGGGTTAACAGGACTCTCGACAAGCCCTATTTTCCCTGACCAGAGGGCACTTCTCTATTTCCGGCCCAGTCCTTGGACACCCTTAACGAAGGGCCGAGGTTAGGCGGCCGGATCAGTTCTTCATTTCAGGAGAAGTAATGTTCTTTCTTTTGAATTATGGCGAGGATTCAAAGTGGGTGAATGATGCGGATGAAGCCATGAAGGTGGTAATGGAATTTTGTGGGACGACGTCGGCCATGAGATGACCGTGTCGACCTATTCGGACGGCGCCGCAAGGGATCCGAGAGGTTTGATGTCCGACTGTCTGTCTGCGTCGGGAGGGATGTCGGAATGGTGAGCCCGCCGGTGCGATCCGAACCCCAGGCGGCCATGACGATCCTGGCGACGACCATGTGTGCCAAGGTCCTGTGGGAGCGACCGGCGCATGTGTCGCCTTCCGGGGGTCGCGCGGGTGTGGTGCGGTTGGCTGGCGGTGGCTGGAGGCGTTAGGTGATCACCGGCTCGCGCTCCGGCTGGCTCCTCTCGGGAGCGGCCCGACCGCGTAGCGTGAGATCACTCTTTACATTAATGATCTTGCTTGTATAGATTCCTCGATCGACTGGCTGTTACGGGGATGCGCGGGGGATCGATGATGGCTGCTGTCCGGGGACGGTCTCGCTGCGTTTGGCGGGGCTCTGCGCTGCGGGGCTGATAGGTGCAGGAGTGCAGGTCGTGGGCCTTCCTGCGCCTGCCGTGGCGGCGCGCCGGTGGCGTGTGTCCGGGAGCAGGCGGACGAGGCGGCTGCACAGCGGATGGCCGCGGTGTGCGGTCGTGCCGTGGAGATCCTGTCGGAGCGGACCGAGTACTCGCAGGTGTTCGCCAATGCCGACGGGTCGCGGACGCTCGAGCAGAGTGTCGAGCCGCAGCGGGCACGTGAGGGCACCTCATGGGTGCCGGTGGACACGACGTTGAAACGTACATCGGCGGGTGTGGTGCCGAAGGCGGCCGTTCTGCCGATGGTTGGTCCGGACCCGGAACGCGGCTGGGCCCGAATGTTGCCATTCGGGCCCAGCCGCACGAAGTAAATAATCAAAACCTCAATTTTGGCGAGCGCATCTGATAAAGATGCGGATGCTATGGAGAAATATTTCGATGAGTCGAGCCGCGGTGTGGCATGTGGAGGGAATTGAGACGCCTGATTCCCCCGATGGTGTTGTAACTGGCAGAGTGTGGTTGACACTGAAAGGCGTCGAATTTCCTTTCGAGGCATGGTCCGACTTTCCGGCTTCGGTGATAAGTTCCGCAGTGAACGCTTACTCTTCAATCGTTTCCGGCGACTCGGAAGCCTTTTCGTATGTGTTCGACGGACCGTATTTTCTCTATTATCAGTACGAGGCGACAGGTGATCCGTTGATGTACATTGAGGCAAATTGTGATCGAGATGAGAACGAGGTGCAGTCTGTGGTGGTTGGCGCCGTTCGGTTGGATGAGTGGCGCACCGCGCTCCTGCATGCTGTTGCATTGATTCAGGCCGAAATTGCGGGAAAGCCGCATATGGGCGAACTGGAGAAGATTTTTGACCGGCACTTCATGCTGCTGAACCAGCCTGCATGAATTTACCCAGCGGAAATCGCGTCAGGTGCTGGCGAAGCGCCGGATCAAGGCCATGATCGCCCGTAACGGCATCGATTCCTCGACCCGGCTCAGTCGGTATCGCTACGTCATCGAACCCCAGGGTCATTGAATAGTCGGGTAACTGCTGGTCACGGCGATGATCAGGTTGTGTGATTGGCGGTTGGCCTGGCGGGTAGGTCGGGCGATATTGGTCGCTCCGTTCGCGCGGTGCCAGCCGATCGCGGTGTTACGCAGGG
>NZ_BSSY01000026.1:0-111589 GCF_030269225.1 Actinoplanes sp. NBRC 101535
TCCTGCAGGACAAGGCCGCCCTCGCCGGGATCCGGGTCCATCTGGTCGACGAACGCGGCACCTCGTCCACCTGCCCGCACTGCCGCACACGCATCACCAAACCGAAGGGCAGGGTCATGACCTGCCCTCACTGCACGTTCACCGGGCACCGCGACCTCGCTGCGGCGTCCACCATCGCCACCCGTATCCCGGGAGGCGCGACCACCACCCCACCGAGAATCACCTCAGGTGGGTTGGTCATGCACCGTCGGGCCGGACGGCACCTCCCCGGTGTCGCAACGGCACGGCGTGACCCCCGACGCCCACCAGCGCCGACAGGGTCGAATGGCCGGCGGAGGCCCGCCCCACCCCTACGGGAGGGGAGTCGCTCGCACACACCCGTGCGCGAGGATCCACAACGCACACCGACACCCACCCGGTGAACGCTCGTGGACACCGCACTAGTTTCCGACTCGTGAACGACCGCATCCCGGTTCCGCCGGCGGACCTGCTCGGCGACGGTGTCTTCGAGACCCTGCACCTGCGTCCGTCCGGCCCGTGGCTGCTCGACGCCCACCTGGATCGGCTGGACCGATCGGCCGCGCTCCTCGACATGCCGCCCCCGCCGGACGTCCGGGACCGGGCGCTCGCTGCGGCACGAGATACCGGGGCGATGCGCATCGTCTACACCCGGAGCCTGATTCTGCACATCGACGTCTCGCCGGTGCCGGAGCAGGTCCTGCGGGAACGCCGCGACGGCGTGCGGGTGCTCAGCGCCGACACGGGCGTGTCAGCCCTCCGGCGGCCGCCGTGGTCGGTCACCGCGGCCAAGTCACTCTCCTACGCGAGCAGCTTCGCGGCGCGGCGCTGGGCGAGGCGGCACGGGGCCGAGGACGTGGTCTGGCTCTCCTCCGAGGGGTACGCGCTGGAAGCGCCCACGTCATCGATCGTCTGGCTGGTGGGAGACACGCTGTGCACGGTCCCGCCGGAGCAGGCCGGGATCCTGGCCGGCATCACCGCGGCACACCTGCTGTCGCTGGCGCCGTCGCTGGGCCTGACCGCCGCGGAGACCATGGTCACGCTGCCGGAACTGGCCGCGGCCGACGCGATCTGGCTGGCCTCGTCGCTGCGGGGCCTGGCCGAGGTGACCAGCCTGGACGGGGTCCCGCGGCAACGTTCCGCCTGGACCCCGCGGTTGCTGGACGCGCTCGGTTTCTGAGAACCGCCGGCGCTCTCGCTTCCGAGGAATCGCCGGCGGAACCATTTCTTGTGCTTTATCCGCCGATGCGGGGGAGGCGCGCCGACATGTGCGGCCTCAGGCCGCTGTTGCCGACCGCGATCTCCTGCGCGTAGAGCAGGGCGCCGTCGACGATGCCGAAGAGCCGCTGGCCACCGGTCACCGGCAGGCCGGACGGCGTGTAGGCCACCGCGTCCGCCTCCATCTCCAGCCGGGTGGCGCTGACGGTCTTGCCCAGGTAGATCTCGGCCACCCCGTCCGGGCGGATCATCGTGGCCTCCATCTCGTCACCGGGACGACCGTCGACCAGCACCGGACGCCAGAAACCGGACTCGGTCAGCGCCATCCCGGTCGGCTTCGACTCGTCGTCGAGCAGCCAGGCACGCGACTCGTAGCGCAGGAACGGCCGGCCGTCGTGGCTGATCCGGATCTCCTGGGCGAAGTTGTAGTCCTCCTCCGCCGGGAAACCACCCTGACCACGGCCCCGCCACAGGCCCACGAACGGCAGCAGGCCGAGCAGCTCCGGATTCAGATCCGGGCCGACCCGCAGGTCGTGCGTGTCCTCGTAGGGGTACCCGTCGACCGCCGGCGCATTGAGCCACGGCGGGGGTCCCAGTGGGTTGTCCTGCTCGCCGGTCACCAACGCCCCCTTGAAATACGCATCGCCAGATATCCGAAGCCGCCCGCCATGCCGCCCAGAGCGGCCACCAGCAGGCTCACGAACCCGATTTCCGTAACCATGACGCGCCCATCCTATGCTGACCGGTATGGCACGCTTGCTGGTCGTCAAGACCACCGCCGGAGCCGATGCGCCAGAACGCTGCTCGCAGGCGTTCACCGTGGCGAGCACGGCTGCCGCGTCCGGGGTCGAGGTGTCGCTCTGGCTCACCGGGGAGTCGGCGTGGTTCGCCCTGCCCGGACGGGCCGCCGAGTTCACCCTGGAGCACGCGGCACCGTTGCCGGACCTGCTCGAGGTGCTGCTGGAGGCGGGCCGGATCACGCTGTGCACGCAGTGCGCGGCCCGGCGCGGCATCGGCCCCGACGACGTGATCCCGGGCATCCGGATCGCCGGCGCCGCCGTCTTCGTCGAAGAGATCATGTCCGAAAACGCCCAGGCACTCGTCTACTGACACACCCGTCTCGATCTTGGTGCACTGACCGGCGCACCCAGGGTCAACGGGGTCACGGCGCTATGCGGGGCGGCAGTTCGTGGTGACGTTCAGCAGGAGGCGGCCACCCTCGGCGGCGACCACCACCGCGTCACCGCCCGCCCGGTAGGCCCACCCGTCCGCGCCGGACCACAACAGTTCGGTGCCGCCCGGCACCCCGCGCGGCGTGATCTCCGCATCGGCCGGTCCCACGTCCACCGTGAAGGTCACCGTGGTCCCGCCGTCCGGGCAGCTCACCGCCCGCGTCCCGGTCACCGGCGTCCCCACCGCGTCCAGCCCCTGCAGCGCCGTGGTGAGCGCGGCCGGCTCGGCCCCACCGACCGGGTCACCGATCTCGGGAACCCCGGACGACGGCCGGCACCCGGTGTAGACCCGCAGGCTCAGCTCCTGGTCGGTCGACTGCCCGGTCGCCTCGATCCCGACGAACTCCCCGGCGTCGGCGGCGAACAGCAGTTTCGTCCCGCCCCGGGTGGCCACGGTCACCGCCTGGTAGTCCTCCGGCAGCCGTTGGGCGACCGTCTCCAGGGCCGTGCGAGCGTCGCCCTCCGCCACATAGAGCACCACGTCCCGGGTCAGCTCCTGCCCACCACGGACCGGGGTGATCGCGCAGTCCTCGACCCGGGTCGCACCCAGCCGGATCGCCCAACGCTCGTCCTGCGCCGCCGCGGCCAGCGCCCCGAACGCCGTCCGCAACTCGGGCACGGCTTTCGCGACGTCCCGCTGCTCGGCCACGGTGGGCGGATCGTTGCGCACCGACCAGACGATGCCGCCGGCCAGCAGCACCGCCCACCCCGCGGCCACGGCGGGCAGCACCCAGCGCCGCCGCTCCCGCGTCCCTCCAGCACCAGGCCCCGTCACGGCAGCCATGGTGGCACGCCCCGCCGACAACGCAAGCCCCACCTCGCCCACCGAGGCCACCCGTCCAAAGATCATAAGTTTTACTTATAATCAGAGCCATGTGGGAGGTCGTACTTCATCTGGAGGTGGAGGCATGGTTTCCACGGGTTTGCGAGACGGATCCGGTCAGCGCCGATCAGATCGCCGAAGCGATAGAAGTTCTCGTCGCACGAGGTCCCGCCCTCGGGCGCCCTCTTGTCGATCGGCTGAAGGGCAGCGCATATCACAATATGAAGGGACTACGGACCGCCTCGACCGGGCAGTCGGAGCTGCGGCTGATCTTTGCTTTCGACCCGGCTCGTCAGGCGATCTTCCTAGTGGCAGGAGACAAGTCCGGGCAGTGGCAAGAATGGTACGAGGCCGCGATTCCGCTGGCTGACGCACGATTCACCGAACACCCGAAGAGGCTCGGCAAGGAGGGTGAGCGATGACCGATGCCGTGAACTGGCGTGATGTCAAAGCGAAGGCGCGTGCGGCGGATCCGGACTGGGATGCGCCCGACCGGATGGAGCGGCGCCGTCACATGCGCGAGCAGATGCTCGCCTCCGTCAGCGGCGCACGCCTGGCCGAAATCCGCAAAGACCTGGGTATGACGCAGAGCCGGCTCGGTGAGGCGACCGGCCTCACCCAGGCCCGGATCAGCCAGATCGAGAACGGCGAGGCGGTCAGTCTCGACGTTCTGCGGGTGTACGTCGCAGGGCTGGGCGGCCAAGTCGACGTCGTGGCCAGGATCGGCGACATCCGGCTCGACGTGGCCTGACCTCCGGGCTGTCAGAACAGCGCCGCGTATTCCGGGGAGTTCAGGAAACGGGTGATGACCTCGACGCTGCCCGGAGTGAAGGGCCGTTCGAGGACCTCGGACGGCGGGATGAAGAGCATCGCGGCGCCCTCGCCGAGCACCACGTCGTCCTGCGTGGCCGACGTGCCGCCGTAGAAGTAGTGCTTGAGGCGGTCCTGCTCGGGCAGCTCCTGCTTGGCGAACAGGCGCAGCGGCCCGTCGGCCCGTAGCGACGTCTCCTCCCACAGCTCGCGGGCCGCGCCCTCCTCCGGCGTCTCCTCGCCCTCGATCGCGCCGCCGGGCAGGCCCCAGACGTTCGGGTAGTACGGCGCGTGTTCGTCGCGGAGTTGCAGCAGCAACGCGCCGGAACGGTCGACGAGCAGGGTGCAGGCGATCCACATCATGGCTGTCAGCCTTTCGCGAGCCGGTTGAGCGCGCCGATCGCCACCTCGGTCTTGGTGGTGTACCAGAACGGGGGCAGGGACCGGCGCAGGAACGTGCCGTAGCTGCGGGCGGTCTCCAGGCGCGAGTCCAGGATGGCGACCACGCCCTTGTCGCCCGTGGAGCGGATCAGCCGGCCCACGCCCTGTGCCAGCCGGACGGCGGCGATCGGGACGCTCACCGACGAGAAGCCGGAACCGGGCCGGGAGGCGTCGGCGGCGGCCGAGCGGGCGGCAGCCAGCGGCTCGTCGGGGCGGGGGAACGGCAGCCGGTCGATCACCACGAGCTGGCAGGAGTCACCGGGCACATCCACGCCCTGCCAGAGTGACATCACCCCGAACAGGCAGCTCTCCTTCTGCTCCCGGAATTTGCGGACCAGGATCGGCAGGGTCTCGTCGCCCTGCAGCAGGATCGGCAGGTCGGTGCGGGCGCGCAGAAGCTCGGCGGCCTGGCTGGCGGCCTTGCGGGAGGAGAACAGCCCGAGGGTCCGCCCGCCGAGCGCCTGGACCAGCTTGAGGAGTTCCTCGCCCGCGGCCTCGGGCAGGCCCGACATGGCCGGGCGCGGCAGGTGCGCCGCCACGTAGAGGATGCCCTGTTTCGGATAGTCGAACGGGGAGCCGACATCGAGGGAGGTCCAACCGTCACCCTCGCTGTCGGTGGTCCCGGCGGGCAGGCCGAGGGAGCGGGCGACGGTGTCGAAGCGCCCGCCGAGGGTCAGCGTGGCGGAGGTGACCACCACGGTCCGGTCGGCGTAGAGGCTCTGGGCGAGCGTGCCGGCCACCGAGAGCGGCGCCACGACCAGGGCGCGACGACCGCTGCCCATGTCGGATTTCTCCACCCAGGCGACGTCGGACGCGTCCTCCTCGAGGAGGCGCTGCGCGGTGGTGGAGATGTCGTCGAGGACCGCTTTGGCCTGCTGTTTGGTGACCGGGTCGGGGTCGTCGGACTTGACCTCGCCGATGCCGGTGAGCCCCGCCCGGGTGGCCGACTCGATCTGGGAGACGGCCAGGCGCAGCGATTCGGGCAGGCCGTCGGTGAGCCGCCCGGCGGGGATGTCGGCGAGTCCGACGGTGAGCGCGTCGGCTGCGGCGGCGAGGGCCTCGGCGGTGGCCGGGGAGATGAGGGTGCGGGACCGGCGGCCGGCCCGTTCGACCGCCTCGGCGGTGAGCTCGGCCTGCGCCGCCGAGGAGACCCGGTCGGCCAGTTCGTGGGCCTCGTCGACGACGAGCAGTTTGTGCGGCGGGACGATCTGGTGCTCGGCGATCATGTCGACGGCGAGCAGGCTGTGGTTGGTGACGACGATGTCGGCTTCGCGGGCGCGGACCCGGGACGCCTCGGCGAAGCACTCCGCGCCGTACGGACAGCGGGCGGCACCGACGCAGTCGCGGGCCGGCATGGAGACCTGTTTCCAGGCCGTGTCGTCGACGCCGGGGTCGAGCTCGTCACGGTCGCCGGTCTCGGTCTTCTCCGCCCAGGCGCGGACCCGCTGGATCTGCTTGCCGAGTTTGCCGGCCTCGCCGAGCCACTGGCCGGCCCGGGGCGCGGGCGCGTCGTCGAACAGCGTGTCGGTCGGGGTCTCCTCGTCGGCGTGTTCGAGTTTCGCCACGCAGAGGTAGTGGTGGCGGCCTTTGAGGACGGCGAACGACGGCCGCCGGCCGAGGACCGGCTGGACCGCCTCGACCAGGCGGGGCAGGTCGTGCTCGACGAGCTGGTTCTGCAGGGCGAGGGTGGCGGTGGAGACCACCACCGGACCGTCGACGAGCAGCGCGGGCGTGAGGTATCCCAGGCTCTTGCCGGTGCCCGTGCCGGCCTGGACGAGCAGGTGTTCCTTGCTCTTGACTGCCTTGTCGATGGCTTCGACCATCGCCTTCTGGCCAGGGCGGGAAGCCCCTCCCGGGACGGCTCCGACCGCGGCGGCGAGGATCTGCTCGGCGGTCGGCTTCTTCTTGGAGGCTGCGGGCACGCAGGAACCGTACCCGCCACCACCGACAGAACCGGACCACCGTTAGGGTGCACCCATGCCGAGCGAGATGGTCCGGGTCATCTTTACGAAGTACGACGGTTCGGCCCATCGTGACTACCCGGCTCGACGACTGGCCGAGGACGACCTCGGCGTCTGGGTGGGTGTGACTCGCGGGACGGCGTCGGTCTACCACGGACGGCCCTCGGTGGAGCAGATTCCGTTCGTGCTGCTCATCCCCCATTCGGCGTGGTGGACCGGGATGTTCAACCCGCCGCCGCGGACCAGTGAGGTCTACTGCGACATCACCACTCCGGCGCGCTGGGAGGGTGACACTGTTCACCTGATCGACCTCGATCTGGACGCGGTCCGCCGCCGTGAGAGCGGCCTGGTGGAGTTGCGCGACGAGGACGAGTTCGACGAGCACCGCGCCTCGTTCGGTTACCCCGAGGACGTGGTGGGACACGCCCGGGCGGCCGCCGAGCAGCTGCTGGTCTGGCTGGGCGACGGCACCGAGCCGTTCGCCACGCACTACCGCAAGCACCTGCTACAGGTCACCGAGGACTAGTTTCTCCGGGTTCTGCTGGTTGAACACCCCGGTGATCCGCCCCTCGTCGACCGCGACGGTGATCACCGCGAGCAGCCGGGCGCCGTCGGTCCGGGTGCCGCGCACCAGCAGCGCCGCCGCCCCGTTGACCAGCACCGGCGTCACCTCCATGTCGGTGATCCCGGCCAGCTTGCGGGTGAGCAGGCCGACGTAGAAGCGGGCCACCTTGTCGGCGCCGTACACCGGCTGGAGTGCGGAGCGGACCACACCGCCGCCGTCGCTGACGGCCACCACGTCGGGGGCGAGGACCGCCGCGAGGGTACGCATGTCGCCGCTGCTCGCCGCGGTGAGGAACGCCTCCAGGACCTTGCGCTGCTCGGCCAGTCCCGCGGTGTGCCGGACGCCACCGGCGGCGACCGCCTTGCGGGCGCGGGAGGCGTGCTGGCGTGCGGTGGCGACGGTGGTGTCCAGGACCGCGGCGACCTCCTCGAACGGGACGGCGAACGCGTCGTGCAGGACCAGGGCCACCCGTTGTTCCGGGCTGAGTTTCTCGAGCACCACGAGCAGGGCCACGCTGACCTGGTCGGCGAGTTCGGCGTGGTCGGCCGGGTCGGCGTCCGGCGCGACCAGGTAGGCCGGCAACCACTGGCCGGGGTACGCGGTGCGGCGTACCCGTGCGGAGTTGAGCTGGTCCAGGCAGATGCGGGCGGTGACCGTGGTGAGCCAGCCGCGGACGTCGCGGATCTCGTCGTGGTGGGCGGCGTACCGCAGCCAGGCCTCCTGCACCGCGTCCTCGGCCTCGGACCGGTTGCCGAGCATGCGGTAGGCGACGGCGATCAGGTAGGACCGCTGCGCCTCGAACTCACCGGTGACCACCGAAGAAGACGGCATGGCACGAATTCTGCGCGACATTACGCGATCGGAGCTAGCGACTATGCCACAGTATTAACCTCTCATTTCGTACGAATCGGATGGTGTTGTCGTGCAGGACATCGCGACTGTCGCCGGCGGCCTCGTCGGTCTGGCCGGGGCGGGCGGCGCGATCTCGGTCGCGGTCCTCCGCCGCGCCCGGCCCTACCTGCCCACCGGCCACGCGCTCACCGGGACCTCGGCATACCCCCTGCCCACGGCCCTCAAGCTGGGCTTCGCCGGGATGACCGCGCAGGTACGGCCGGGCCCGCACGGCGAGCTCTACCTCGGCTCGGGCGCACCACAGCCGGGACGCACCCTGCGCCGGCTCGTGCTGGCGCCGCTCTTCGCCCGCGCGCACGCCGGCGGTGGACGGCTCTGGCGCAACCAGCAGGCGCCGTTCCGGCTGGTCATCGAGTTCGGCGGGGACAACCGGGACACCGAGGCGCTGCTCCGGGCGTACCGGATGCTCGACCGGCAGCTGCAGGACCACGCCGCGCTGCTCAGCAAATGCCGCGGCGACGAGCTGGTCCCGGGGGTGGTGACCGTGACGGTCACCGGCGTCGTCGACGTCCGTGAGCTGCTCGCCGCCCAACCCGAGCGGTACGCCTTCGCCGACGGCACCTTCGACGACCTGGGTTCGCACTCCGCCCCGCCCAGCCTGGTCCCGATGATCAGCGAGCCGTGGAACCGCCGGTTCGGCTGGGACGGTCAGGAGGCGATCACCGCCGAGGAGCGTCACCAGCTGCACGCGCTGATCCGGGCCGCGCACGAGGACGGCCGTACCGTGCGGATCTGCGGGCTGCCCGAGGGATCGTCGCGGCGGGCCCGTGCGGCGGTCTGGTCCGAGCTCGGGGCCGCCGGGGTCGATGTGATCGCGGACACCGACCTGACCGGCCTGGCCCGGCACCTGCGACGACACCCGGTGAGCCCGCCTCCCCGCTCCCACCTGCCCACCAGGGCGGTACGGCGGTCGGCGCCCCGCCCGACGGCACCACGGACAGTCACCCACCACGAGCCGGTTTGAGACCATGGCGGACGGGTGACCCTCCGTGGACCAGTAGCATGCCCTCCGGAGATCCAACAAAAGCCCGTCGATCGAGGTCGCAGCCGTGAAGTTCTCTTTCCGTCCCGTCGAGGGCGCTTTCTTCGATCTCTTCACCAGAGCCGCGCTCAACCTGGTGAAGGGCACCGAACTGCTCAACGAGCTGGCGCTGCCGGGCGTGGACGTCGCGTCGGTCGCGGACCGGCTCGGCGATGTCGAGCACGACAGCGACTCGATCACCCACGAGCTCTACAAGAAGATCAACTCCACCTTCATCACGCCGTTCGACCGGGAGGACATCTACTCGCTGGGCTCCCAGCTCGACGACGTGATGGACCACCTGGAGGCGGCCGGCAACCTGCTCTACCTGTACGGGCTGACCGCCCTCCCGTCGCTGCCCCGCGAGATGCACGAGCTGGTGACCGTCCTCGACCAGCAGGCGAAACTGACCGCGGAGGCGATGCCCCGGCTGCGGTCGATGAAGGGTCTCGAGGAGTACTGGATCGAGATCAACCGTCTGGAGAACGACGGCGACCGCGCCTACCGGATGCTGCTGGTGCGCCTCTTCTCCGGCGAGTACGACGCTCTGACCGTCCTCAAGATGAAAGAGGTCGTCGACGAGCTGGAGGCGGCCTGTGACGCGTTCGAGCACGTGGCGAACACCATCGAGACCATCGCGGTCAAGGAGTCCTAGGCCTTGACTCCCGAACTGATCGCCGTCCTGGCGGTGATCGCCGCCGCGATGGTCTTCGACTACACCAACGGCTTCCACGACGCGGCGAACGCCATCGCCACCAGTGTCAGCACCCGCGCCCTCACCCCACGGATCGCGCTGGGGATGGCCGCGATCGGCAACTTCATCGGCGCGCACCTGGGCACCGAGGTCGCGAAGACCGTCGGCGACGGTCTCGTCACCCTGCCGCTCGGCGTGCCGAGCCTGGGCATCGTCTTCGCCGGCGTGCTCGGCGCCATCGCCTGGAACCTGATCACCTGGTACTTCGGACTGCCCTCCAGCTCCTCGCACGCCCTGTTCGGCGGGCTGGTCGGCGCCACGCTCTTCGCCACCGCCGGCGAGGTCCAGTGGGGCAACATCGTCGCGAAGGTCCTGGTCCCGATGGTGGTGTCGCCCGTGGTCGGCCTGATCCTCGGGTTCTTCATGATGATCGCGATCATGTGGATCTTCCGGCGTGGTCACCCGGCGAAACTGAACCGCGGCTTCCGCATCGCCCAGATGGTCTCCGCCGCCGGCATGGCGATCGGCCACGGCATGCAGGACGCCGCCAAGACCATGGGCATCGTGGTGCTGGCCCTCTACACCGGCGGCTTCCAGAGCTCGTCGTCGCACATCCCGGAGTGGGTGTACTGGGCGTCCGCGACCATGCTGGCGGCGGGCACCTACGCCGGCGGCTGGCGGATCATCCGCACCCTGGGCCGGAAGATCATCGACCTCGGGCCCGCGGAGGGCTTCGCCGCCGAGACGGTGGCCAGCTCGGTGCTCTACTTCAACGCCCTGGTGCTGCACGCGCCGATCTCGACCACGCACACCATCACCTCGGCGATCATGGGCGTGGGCGCGACGAAACGGCTCAGCGCGGTCCGCTGGAACGTGGCGAGCAACATCATCATCGCCTGGGTGACGACGTTCCCCGCCGCCGCGGTCATCTCCTGCCTGGTCTACTTCGCGGTCCGCCCGCTGTTCGGCTGATCCGGCACCCGCAGCAGCCACCGGCCGTCCGGCGCGGCCTCCACCCGCGGGTTCAGCGGCGTCGCCGCGTCCCGCTCCAAGGAGGCGGCCACCACGGCGTCGACGCTCCCCGCCCCGGCCAGCTGGTGCAGCGTGTGCCGGGTCGGCGGCAGCATCGGCAGGTCACCGTGCCGGTCCGGGTCGATCCACGCGGTCCGGTCCGCCTCACCGGAGACGTCCCGCGCCTGCTGCCCGTCCGGCAGCAGCGCCGCGAAGAACCAGGTGTCGTACCGCCGCGGCTCGAACTCGGGCGTCACCCAGCGGGCCCACGGCAGCAGCAGATCGTCGCGCAGCCGCAGGCCACGGCGCTCCAGCAGCTCGGTCATGGTCAGCTCCCGGCGCAGCACCGCCAGCCGGTCCGCCTCCCAGTCCGGCGCGTCCACCCCGATCACTCCGGGGCCGGCCAGCAACACCCCGGCCTCCTCGAACAGCTCCCGCGCCGCGGCACCCACCACCGCGCGGGCCTGCTCGTCCGGCACACCCAGCCGCGCCGCCCAGTCCGCCCGCACCGTCGCCGGCCGGTCCGACGGGTCCACCGCGCCACCGGGGAACGCGTAAAGCCCTCCGAAGACCATGGTTTTCGCCCGGCGCAGCACGTACACCTGAAACGCCGGACCGGAAGGTCGCAGAAGGACCACGGTCGCCGCCGGACGGGCCGGCACCGGCGGCCCGGTGAACTCTCGTGCCCGCTGTGCCATCGCCTCGGGCAGCACCATCGGATCCATCCCGCCACTTTTGCATATACCGTGCTGATCATGACGGAACAGAACGTGCGCTGGGGCATCCTCGGCCCCGGCGGGATCGCCAACGCCTTCGCCGCCGACCTCAAGCTCGTGCCGGGCGCCGAACTCGCCGCCGTGGGCTCACGTTCCGCGGCCACCGCGGAGACCTTCGCCGCGCGCCACGGGTTCGCGCGGGCGCACGGCTCCTACGCCGAGCTGGCCGCCGACGACGACGTGGACGTCGTCTACGTCGCGACGCCGCACGCCTTCCACCTCGAGGGTGCGCTGCTCTGCATCGAAGCCGGCAAGGCCGTGCTGGTGGAGAAGCCGCTCACCCTGGACCTGCCGACGTCCGCGCATCTCGTCCAGGCCGCCCGCAGCGCCGGTGTCTTCCTGATGGAGGCCATGTGGATGCGCTGCAACCCGGCCATCCGCAAGATCGCCGAGTTGGTCGCGGACGGTGTCATCGGCGACGTGGCCTCGGTGCACGCCGACTTCGGCCTGCACGGGCCGTTCGAGCCCTCGCACCGCCTGCGTGACCCGAAGCTCGGCGGTGGCGCCCTGCTGGACCTGGGCGTGTACCCGCTGCACCTGGCCCATCTGGTCCTGGGCACGCCGGCCTCCGTGCACGGCTGGGCCAAGCTGACGCCGGAGAACGTCGACGAGACCAGCGGCATCCTGCTCGGTTACGAGTCCGGCGCGGTGGCCGCCCTCACCTGCAGCATCAACGGCGAGAGCCCGAACGGCGCCTCGATCTCCGGCACTCTCGGCCGCATCGAGATCCCGCCGGGCTTCATGGTGCCGCGGTCGTTCACGCTGCACCGCCCGGGTCAGGACGTGGAGACCTTCGAATTCCCGTTCGAGGGCACCGGCTACCAGTTCGAGGCCGCCGAGGTGCAGCGCTGCCTGGCGCGGGGCGAGCTGGAGAGCCCGCTGGTCTCGCACACCACGACGCTCGAGGTCATGACGCTCCTCGACACGCTGCGGGAGCAGATGGGCGTCGTCTACTGACGTCCGGTCGCGGCCGTCGCTGATCACCCTCTCTCGGGGGTACGCGTCAACGGCCA
Organism: Actinoplanes sp. NBRC 101535; assembly: GCF_030269225.1. Lineage (NCBI taxonomy): Bacteria > Bacillati > Actinomycetota > Actinomycetes > Micromonosporales > Micromonosporaceae > Actinoplanes > Actinoplanes sp. NBRC 101535. Next base: position 12,496 of record NZ_BSSY01000026.1, read on the forward strand.
CCCCGGTCCGGCACGAAGACACGGAATGATCGCCAGGTCGATCCGCCCACGAGAAAGGGGAGTCGCGTCCGCGACTCCCCTTTCTCGAAGCGGTGCAGAACGGGGACTCAGCCGAACCGGCCGGTGATGTAGTCCTCGGTCTTCTTCTGCGACGGGTTGCTGAAGATCTTCTGGGTGTCGTCGTACTCGATCAGACGGCCCGGGTCACCGGTCTTGTCGATCGAGAAGAAGCCGGTCTTGTCGCTGACGCGGGCCGCCTGCTGCATGTTGTGCGTGACGATGATGATCGTGAAGCGGTCCTTCAGCTTGAACATCAGGTCCTCGATCGCCAGCGTGGAGATCGGGTCGAGGGCCGAGCAGGGCTCGTCCATCAGCACGACCTGCGGCTCGACGGCGATCGTGCGGGCGATGCACAGACGCTGCTGCTGACCGCCGGAGAGGCCCGCGCCCGGCCGGTCGAGGCGGTCCTTGACCTCGTCCCAGATGTTCGCGGCGCGCAGCGACTTCTCGGCGGCCTCGTCGAGGATCGACTTCTTCTTGACGCCGTTCAGCTTGAGGCCGGCGACCGCGTTCTCGTAGATCGACATGGTTGGGAACGGGTTGGGCCGCTGGAAGACCATGCCGATCATGCGACGGACCGCGGTCACGTCGACGTCCGGGTCGTAGATGTTCTGGTCGTCGATCGTCAGGCGCCCCTCGATCCGGGCGTTCGGCAGCACCTCGTGCATGCGGTTGATGGACCGCAGGAAGGTGGACTTGCCGCAGCCGGACGGGCCGATCAGGGCGGTGATGGTCTTCGGCTCGACGGTCATCGACACGCTGTCGATCGCCTTGAAGTCGCCGTAGTAGGAGGAGACGTTGCTCGCCTCGATGCGCTTGGCCATGGGGAATCCTCTTATCGGGACAGCTTGTTGCGACGGGCGAGCAGCTTGGCGGCGATGGTCAGCGCCAGGACCAGCACCACCAGGGTGAGCGCCGCGGTCCAGGCACGGGCCGGTGCGTACTTGGAGGCGTCTCCGGCCTGCTGGTACACGAAGAGCGCGAGCGACTGCTGGTTGCCCGCGAACGGGTCGAAGTTGATCGCGGCGGCGCCACCGGCGACGAGCATCACCGGGGCGGTCTCGCCGGCGGCCCGGGCGATGGAGAGCATCACGCCGGTGACGATGCCGGGCAGGGCGGTGGGCAGGACGACCTTGAGGATCGTCTTCCACTGCGGAACACCGAGCGCGTAGGAGCCCTCCCGGAGCGGCCCGGGCACCAGGCGCAACATCTCCTCGGTGGAACGCACGATCGTCGGCAGCATCAGGACCGCCAGCGCGAGCGCCGCGGCGAACCCGGAGAACTGGGGGCGTCCGTCGTTGAAGTACGGGCTGACGATCAGCACCCAGAACGAGAGGATGAAGAGGCCGGCGACGATCGACGGGATGCCCGTCATGACGTCGACGAAGAACCGGACCGTGGCGGCAAAACGTCCCTTGCCGTATTCGACCAGGTAGATCGCACCGAGAACACCGAGCGGGACGGCCATCAGCGCGGCGATGCCGACCTGCTCCAGGGTGCCGATGATGGCGTGGTAGGCGCCGCCCATCGGGTCCCGGGCACTGATGTTGTTCATCGAGGTGCCGAAGAAGTCGCCGTCCAGGCGGGAGGCGCCCTTGGACACCAGGGTCCAGACCACGGAGGCCAGCGGCAGCACGGCCAGCACGCAGGCGGCGTAGATCAGCGACTTCATGGTGCGGTTGCGCGCGGCCCGGACGCCTTCGACCCGGCCGGCGGCGAGGAACAGCCCACCCAGGTAGAACGCGGCGCCGAGCACGATGACCAGCACCCAGTTGCCGATGCCGAGGCCGAGCACGAGGGCTGCGGCGACGACGAGGGCGGCGACCGCGACACCGAGGTTGACGGCCGGGGGGAGTTTCCGCGTGCGGATGTTGTCCGGCGTCATGACGACGCCCGGGACTTCCTGCTCCAGAACGCTCATGCCGGCACTCCGCTTCGCGCCATGCCGTCATGAGTTTGACGGCTGAGCTTGCTGATTCGTTCGTTGCGCTCTCTCATGCGGCACTGTCCCGGAACTCGCGACGGCGGTAGATGATCGCCCGCGCCGTCATGTTGACCACCAGTGTGATCGCGAAGAGCACCAGGCCGGAGGCGATCAGTGCGCCGCGGCCGGTGGCGTTGGCCTCGGCGAAGCTGTTCGCGATGTTGGCGGCGATCGAGTTGCCGCCGTTCTGGATCAGGTTGAACGAGATGTCGAAGGTGATGCCGAGCGTCAGGGCCAGGGCGATGGTCTCGCCGAGCGCGCGGCCGAGGCCGAGCATCACGGCGGCGATCACGCCGGGCTTGCCGTAGGGCAGGACCGCGGTTCGGATCATCTCCCAGCGGGTGGCGCCGAGAGCCAGCGCCGCCTCCTCGTTCATGCCGGGCGTCTGCTGGAAGACCTCGCGGGAGAGCGAGGTGACGATCGGAAGAACCATGATCGCCAGGACCAGTGCGCCGAGCATGATGGACTGACCGAACGGGCCCTCGCCGCCGAAGATGGGCAGCCAGCCGAAGTACTCGTTGAGCCAGATCGAGAAGTCTCGAACGGGCTGCTGGAAGTAGTCGCGGCCCCAGAGACCGAAGACGACACTGGGCACGGCCGCGAGGAGGTCGATCACGAAGCCCAGCGGCGTGGCCAGTCGCTTGGGCGCGTAGTGCGAGAGGAACAGGGCGATGGCCAGCGCGATCGGCACCGAGATGAGCAGTGCGAGAAGCGAGCTGAGCACGGTACCGAAAGCGAGCGCGGCGATGCCGAACACCGGTTCCGCGTCGTTCGGGAACCAGGTCGTCTCGGTCAGGAAGTTGCCGTTGTTCTTCTGGAGAGCCGGCACCGCCTTGGAGACCAGGAAGGCGGCGATGGCAACGATGATGACCAGCACCATCGCGCCGGCTGCCGTTGACAGGGCGCGGAACGCCGTCTCGACGGAGAACCGGGCTTTCTTGGGCAGTGCGCCACCACCGCCGACCGGGGGTTCGTCATTGCTGCTCGGGTACACACCGGCGCCGGCGCCCTGAGCGTGACGGGAAGTCACACCCAGGTCGCCGGCGGTGGCGTTGTCCGAGCGAGAGGGGTAGTCACCCATCTGCGCGCTCGCTGTCGTCTAGGAGGGTCGTTGTTCGCCAAGGAGGGATTGACGAAGACTTCAGGAGATCGCGGCGACCGAGGCCTCGACCTTGGTGCGCAGCGTCTCGGGCAGCGGGGCGTAGCCCAGCTCGGCGAGCGCGGTCTGACCCGCGGTGCTCGAGGTGTACTTCAGGAAGGACTGGATCTCCTTGGCCTTGGCGGAACCCTTGCTGCAGGCGATCTCGTAGGTCACCAGCACGATCGGGTACGCGCCCGCGGTCGAGGTGTTGTAGTCCAGCTCGAGGGCCAGGTCGCCGTCGGTGCCCTTGACGGTGGCGTTCTCGAAGGTCTTGCCGGCCGACTCGCCGGTCAGCTCGACGAACTCGCCGGCGCCGTTCTTGATCTTGGCCTTCTGCAGGTCGCTGTTCTCCGCGAAGGAGAGCTCGACGTAGGAGATGGTGTTCGGGGTGCTCTTGACCTTGGTGGCCACACCGTCCGACTTGGCGGCGCCGGTGCCGCCCGGGGCCTTCCACGCCTTGGCGTTACCGAACGACCAGTCGGCCTCGGCGGACTTGCTGAGGTACTTGGTGAAGTTGTCGGTGGTGCCCGACTCGTCCGAGCGGTGAACGGTCTCGATGGTCGCGTCCGGGAGGGTCGCGCCGGCGTTCTCGGCGGCGATCGCCGGGTCGTTCCACTTCTTGACCGTGCCGGCGAAGATCTTGGCGATCGTCGAGGCCGACAGCTGCAGGCCGTCGACGCCCTGCACGTTGTAGACGACCGCGACCGGGCCGATGACCATCGGGAGGTTGAGGGCCTTGCCGCCGGGGCACTTGGCGTCCGCCTGGGCGACCTCCTCCTCCTTCAGCGCGGAGTCGGAGCCGGCGAAGTCGGCGGTGCCGGCGATGAACGCCTCGATGCCCGCGCCGGAACCGTTGCCCTGGTAGTCGACGGCAGAGCCGGCGCACTGACCCTGGTAGGCCTTGATCCACTCATCCATGGCGTTCTTCTGGGCGGTGGAGCCCTGCGCCGTGAGGGAGCTGCCGGCAACGCAGTCACCAGGGGCGGCGGAACCGCTCGCCGCCGGCGCCTCGTTGTCCGAACCGCACCCGGTGAGCGCGATCGTCGCAGTCAAAGCAATGCCGGCCAGGTAACCGGACCGCTGGAGCTTCACAATGTTCCCTTCGGGTTTGCAACCGGTCTCTCACCGGCTCACACCCCGAAAGTTAGGAGCGCGAAGTGACCACCTCCCCGGTCACAAGTGAACTGAGGGTGAACACGTTCGCCCCGGAAGGTAGCCATCCCCCAAGTGAGAGTTGTCCGTTAAGTGAACTGCGGCCTTGCCATCCGATATGTCGTATATATACGGGCGGCTGTAATCGCGCCGAGATCTCGCCTTGTCCGTAGCGTGACCATCACGCCACGTCGAACGACCCACGGACACAGCCTTTCACCGCGACACGACCGACGCCCGACTGTTCGACCTGCATCGATGTCCTGCCCGGCCACCCCCGTCGGGCACGGCGGGCGTTCCTCTTCCGCCCTTTTCAGGGGTACGGGTGACCGCACGAGAACCGCCCCGAGCCGGATACGACTCGGGGCGGGGATGGTCGGAGGAGGTGCCGTTCACGCGTACCCCGGAACGGGCGCGAGTGAGGCGCTCGGCGCGCCCACCGTCAGGGTCGCCGGTAGTTGACGTCCGTCTTGTGGATCGTGAACCCGAGACGGTGGTAGAGCGCGACCGCGGCCGGGTTCGACTCGTCCACGTAGAGGTTCGCGACGGTCAGCCCCGCCCGGGCCAGGTGGCGCAGGCCGGCGACGCTGAGCGCGGCGCCCAGACCTCGGCGGTGGCCGGCCGGGTCGACGGCGAGGACGTAGATCTCACCCAGCGCCGGATCCGGACCCTCGGGCGCATGCACCTTGGTCCAGTGGAAACCCAGCACCGTGTCCGCGATGTCCACGGCGAGCAGGAAGCCGGCCGGGTCGAACCACGGCTCCGACTCCCGGGTGAGCAGGTCGTCGAGGACCCAGCCGCCCTGCTCCGGGTGGTGGGCGAAGGCCCGCGCGTTCACGTCGAGCCAGGCCTGCTCGTCGGCACCGGGACGGAACCCACGGATCGTGACGCCCTCGGGCAGCGGGATGTCCGGCAGCGGCTCGAGCAGCGACCGCCGCATCTGCCACAGGACCCGGTCGCGGGTGAAGCCGTTGCGCTCGCCGAAGGCCGCCGCACCCGGGTCGTCACCGTGCGCCCAGAAGCTCAACGGGCCGGGACCGGCCGCGGCCATCAGCGCGGTGCCGTGACCGGCGCGGCGGTGCAGCGGGTCGACGACCAGCTCGCCGGCCGGGCCCGCACCGTCCGGGGACGGAAGGAAGGCGTAACCGGCCAGACGGCCGTCGGAGCCGGTGGAGAGAAGATGCCGCCCGCCGTGGTCGACGTCGCCGCGGACCCGCAGCACGACGTCCTCGGAGAGCGGGTAGACGCCGTCCACCTCACCGGCGGCGGCCGCCAGGGCGAGAACGTCGTCGACCTCGGACGCGGAAAGCCGGCCCGCAGCGCGGACCGGCTGCTCCGTCGTCATGAGACCTCGACCCCGATCAGACCGGCAGGGAGACCGGCTCGTTGTCCGGCAGCTGCCGGCCGTTCGGCGGGGTCACGAACTTGTAGCCCACCTGGCGCACGGTGCCGATCATCGACTCGTACTCCGAGCCGAGCTTGGCTCGCAGACGCCGGACGTGCACGTCGACGGTGCGGGTGCCACCGAAGTAGTCGTAGCCCCAGACCTCGCGCAGCAGCTGGTCGCGGGTGAAGACCCGGCCCGGGTGCTGGGCGAGGAACTTGAGGAGCTCGAACTCCTTGTAGGTCAGGTCCAGCGGACGGCCCTTGAGCTTCGCCGCGTAGGTGTCCGGGTCGATGTTGAGCTCACCGGCACGGATCGAACCGCCGGCGCCGGCGGTCGCGTTGTTCAGCCGGCCGACGGCCATCCGCAGCCGTGCCTCGACCTCGGCGGGACCAGCGCTGGCCAGGATGACGTCGTCGACACCCCAGTCCGCGTTCAGTGCGATCAGGCCGGCCTCGGTGACCACCGCGACCAGCGGGACGCCGATGCCGGTCGCGTGCAGCATGCGACAGGTGGCACGGGCTTCGGACAGCTCGGAACGTGCGTCGACGAGCACGGCGTCAGGGCTGGGCCCGGACACCAGGGTGCGGACGTCGCGCGGGGCAGTGCGCACCGAGTGGGGAAGAAGGTCCAGAGCGGGCAGTACGGCGGAAGGTTCGCCGGCACGTGCCGTGACCAGCAGAAGGATCTCCACACTCACCTCCGTCCTCGCGGCGTTCAGCCGCTCGGGTGACCCGGTTCGCGCAGCTGACAAGCTTCGCCACCGGAGAACATGGGGCCCGGCGTCACCGACGGGTGGGTTGCGATTACCTTAACCGATGCATCAGGGCCCATACCCAGGTCCGATACGCAAGTGATGTAGAGAACGCCGCGAAGGTGTCTGAACGGCGGATTCGTAACCAGCCTTTTACCCGATCGGTTATAGCCGGGTTCTTCTATAAGGCGCTGGTGTGGACTCGTCGATTGGGACGACGGTCACCGGTCTGGCACGATCGCAGTCGTGTTCCCCTCCATGCCGCAGGAAGACCCCTGGGACGCCGACGCCTCCAAGCAGGTCGCGCGTCTCACTCCGGGCAAGCCGAAGGCCGGGATGTACAACGCCGTCCCGGACGAGGAGGAGGACGACCGGCCGTCGTCCGACGACGATCTCGAAGAGATCCCGGTCATCCCGGTCCGCCCGCGACTGTCGGTCGCGATCGCCGGGTTCGCCGGGCTGCTCACCATCGCGCTCGCCCTCGGCGCGCAGACCACCGGACCGGACGCCCGGTACCCGTACGCGATCGTGCTGTTCGGGATCCAGCTGCTCGGCGTGCTGGCCTGGACGATGGCGCTGACCCCGCCGGCCGCGGCCGTCACCGCGGGAGCCGCCGCCCTGGCCGCGCTGACCGCCGACTACCTGGCGGTCACCGGCACACCGGTCTCGCTGATGCCGCTGCTCTACACCACCGGCGCCGGATTCGTCGTCGCGGCCGTCGCCCAGGTGCTCCGGGCCGACGACCGGCGACGGGCCCGGGACATGTGGCGGTCCACCCTGATGCTGGTGGGCGGCGCGGTGGCGTACGCGTTCCTGCTCCTGCTCATCCGCGAGCCGCTCGGCGCGCAGACGATCCTGGTCTGCTGCGTCGGCGCCGGCGTGTCGCTGGTGGTCGCCCGGCTGGCCGACGCGGTCCTGCCGAAACCCCGGATCGCGGCGCAGGTGCCGCGTGGCGCGGCCGGCATCGTGCTCGGCGCGATGCTGGGCACGCTCGCCGCCGCCCTGGTCGGCAGTTACCTGGTGCTGCCGTTCACCCCGGCCAACTGCGCGGTCGTCGGCCTGGTCGCCGCGGTCGCCGCCACCCTGGTCGACCTGGCCGTCAACTTCGGCGAGGCGGGACGTGAACTGGCCGGTGACGCGCCGACGTTCTGGCTGGCCCGGCACATGCAGGGCCCGCTCGGCGGGTTCGCGCTGATGGCTCCGGCGGCGTACGTGTTGGTCCACTGGTATCTGTCCTGACCGTTTCGTTACACCACCCGCCCGCCCTGTTTCATTGAACCCACAGCGCGGGCATGTACGTTCCCGAGGGCAAGTGGGCCGAATCGGGAGGATCAGTGACCGAGGTGTACGAGACGCAACGCCCGCGCCGTCGCGGCCGTGGACTTCTGATAACCCTCGTGGTCCTTCTGCTTCTCCTGGTGGGTGGCCTGGTGGCCGCGGACCGGCTCGGCGCGTCGTATGCCGAACGCGTCCTGGCCGACCGGGTGGCCCAGGAGGTGGCGAACCAGGGATCCAGCAGCGGCAAGCCGGAGGTCTCCATCGCCGGGGTGCCGTTCCTCACCCAGGTGCTCGCCGGCGAGTACCAGGAGATCCGGATCGAACTCCCCGAGTTCACCGCCAACACCGGCAAGGACCAGCAGGTCCGCATGGCGCTGCTGGACATCCGCGCGCAGGACGTGCAGGCCCCGCTCGACTCGCTGCGCAACGGCACCGGTGACGTGGTGGCCGGCGCGGTCAGCGGCACGGGCACGGTGGCCTACCAGGACCTGGTCGACCTGATCGCCCTCGACGGTCTCGAGCTGACCGAGGAGGACGGCAAGCTGATCGGCTCCGCGCCGCTGTCGCTGGCCGGCCAGACCTTCCAGCTCTCCGGGACGGCCGAGCTGGCCGTGACCGACAATCTGATCCGGGTGCGTTTCTCCGACGTGTCCGCGGACAACCTGCCGAGCATCCTGGTCAATCAGTTCGCCGACCGGTTCTCGTTCGACCTGCGGGTGCCGGCACTGCCGATGAACCTCGCGGTCCGGCAGGTCGAGGTACTCCCCGAGGGGCTGCGGATGACCGCCGCCGCCGAGAACGTGACCCTCTCCGCGGGCGGTCTGTAGACAACGCAGCGGAGCCGTTCGTTCCCGGATGGTGGTCGGTGCTGTTCCACGCGTCGGGCCCACTGGTAAGGTCGATGGCATGAGTATGGTGCTCACCAAAAGGCGCGCGGTCGACCTGTGCCGCGTGGCCGCATGCCTGTGTCGTCCCGTCATCTGACGGGGCCACTCGGTGCTGAGCACCTTCTTCAGTTAGCCCAGGGCACTTCTTAGCCCGGCAGTGGCGCCGTCGCACAGCAGCCCGTGATCCCACCTACCGATGGGTCCGCGCGGAGTGCGATGAGGCATACCTCCGTGCGCTGACTCTCCCCTCACCCACCAAGGGAGTGAATCGATGAGTCGCGACACCGCACTCGTTTCGGCCGACTGGGCCGAGAAGAACCTGGAGACCCCGGGAATCGTGTTCGTCGAGGTCGACGAGGACACCACCGCCTACGACGGTGGCCACATCCCCGGCGCTATCAAGATCGACTGGAAGCAGGACCTGCAGGACCCGGTCCGGCGGGACTTCGTCGACCAGGAGCAGTTCGCCGCTCTGCTCTCCGAGCGCGGCATCTCCAACGACGACACCGTGGTCCTCTACGGCGGCAACAACAACTGGTTCGCGGCGTACGCGTTCTGGTACTTCAAGCTGTACGGCCACGGCGACGTGAAGCTGCTCGACGGCGGCCGCAAGAAGTGGGAACTCGACGCCCGGGTGTACACCAAGGACGTCCCGAGCCGTCCCGCCACCAGCTACGTCGCCAAGCCGCAGGACGCCTCGATCCGCGCCTTCCGCGACGAGGTCGTCGACGCCATCGGCACGAAGAACCTGGTCGACGTGCGCAGCCCCGACGAGTTCGCCGGCCGCCTGCTCGCCCCGGCCCACCTCCCGCAGGAGCAGTCGCAGCGGGGTGGCCACATCCCCACCGCGATCAACATCCCGTGGAGCAAGACCGCCAACGAGGACGGCACCTTCAAGTCCGACGACGACCTCGCCAAGCTGTACGGCGACGCGGGTCTCGACGGCACCAAGGACACCATCGCGTACTGCCGGATCGGCGAGCGCTCCTCGCACTCCTGGTTCGTGCTCAAGGAACTCCTCGGCCACGAGAACGTGAAGAACTACGACGGCTCCTGGACCGAGTACGGCTCGCTCATCGGTGTGCCGATCGCCCTCGGCGACGAGCCCGGAAAGGCCTGACCATGACCTCTCCGTCTGCCAACATCGCGGCCGGCTGCGCCGCTCCGGACCAGTCCGCGCCCCTCCCCGCCAGCGTGGACCTGGAGAAGGAGACCGTCATCACCGGCTTCGTGCGCAACGCCGAGGGCGAGGTGGTCGGCGGTGCCTACGTCCGGCTGCTCGACGCCTCCGGCGAGTTCACCGCCGAGGTGGTCTCCTCCCCCGAGGGTGTGTTCCGCTTCTTCGCGGCGCCCGGCTCGTGGACCGTGCGGGCGCTCAGCCGGCACGGCAACGGCGAACTGGCCGTCGACGCCGCCCGCGGCGTGAACGAGATCGCCCTCAGCGTCGCCGCTTCCTGACCGCTCACGCTCTGTTACCCACTGGTGTGGTGATTTCCGGCGCGCTAAGCGCCCTAAATCACCACACCACACGGGGTGTGTTGAGTTAGGGCGCCGTGGACGCCGCAACTCAACACAGCTCTTTGGGTGTGGTGAATTACGGCGCCATGGACGCCGCAACTCAACACAGCCCTTGGGGTGTGGTGACTTAGGGCGCCATGAACGCCGCAACTCAACACAGCCCTTGGAGTGTGGTGAATTGGGGCGCCGTGGACGCCGCAATTCAACACACCGAACGGGGGTCAGGCGTTTCCGGTGGTCACCACGACCGCGTCGGGTGGGATCTCGGGTCGCCGCCGGGACAGTCGCCGGACGCCGGTGTTCAGCACCGCGATCAGCGGCACCGCCACCAGCGCGCCGATGATGCCGGCCAGCACCACACCACAGGCGATCCCGATGATCACCGCGAGCGGGTGCACGGCCACCGCCCGGCCCATGATCAGCGGCTGCAGCACGTGACCCTCCACCTGCTGCACCAGGATCACCGCGCCCAGCGTGATCAGGGCGACCACCCAGCCCTGATCGACCAGCGCCACCAGCACGGCCACCGCACCCGACACGCTCGCCCCGACGATCGGGATGAACGCGCCCAGGAACACCAGGGCGGCCAGCGGGAACGGGAACGGCACCTCGAGCACCAGCAGGGCCAGGCCGATGCCGAGAGCATCGATGAACGCCACCAGCACCGTGGCCCGCACGTACGCGCCCAGGGTCCGCCAGGACGCGTCCCCGGCGTCGGCCAGCGACCAGCGCGCGCTCACCGGGAACAGCCGCACGAGGAACCGCCAGATCTTGCGGCCGTCACGCAGGAAGAAGAACGTCGCGAAGAGCACCAGCAGCAGACCGGTCACCAGCTCCGCGATGGTCGCCGCGGTGGCGATGCCGGTCGACGTCAGCGACGACGTGTTCGCGTTGATCCACTCCTGGCCGGAGTCGATCGCCTGGTCGACCTGCGCGTCGGACAGGTGCAGCGGGCCGGTCCGCGCCCAGTCCTGGATCTGCCGGACACCCGCCGTCGCGTTCTGGGTCAGCTGCGGCACGCCCTCGATGAACTGGTTCACCACCAGCGTCAACGTGCCGGCCACCGCGGCCAGCCCGCCGACCAGCACCAGGAAGGTCGCCAGCGACGGCGGCAACCGCAGACCGAGCAGCCAGCCGACGGCCGGCTTGAGCAGCGCGGTGAGCAGCAGCGCGATGGCGAGCGGCACCACCACCACACTGACCACCCCGATCAGCTGCAACAGCGCCCAGCCGACCACACCGACCACGATCAGCCGCCAGCTCCATGCGGCCGCTATCCGCAACGGCTGCGGCACATCGGCGTCGTCGCGACTGCTCGTCGAGTGGTGCACGATCGCCGGATCCGGCGGTGGTGGAACGAACTCGTCGTAGTCGGTCCAGCGCTCCTGTGAGGACGAGGCCGCGCGAGCAGTACGCACCGAGTCCCGCCCGGAGTCGTAGGCCCTCTTCAGGTTGTCCCGAACGCGCCGGAAGCGATTCAACCGGCTACCCCCTCACCATCGGTCACACGGCTCTCACGGTAGTGCCCGCGCACCGGTGACGCAGTACCGGCCATACCCGGACCACGCCGACAACTACCCAGGACAGCGGCGTACCGTCTGCACTCGTGAGCGCCGACACCCGCACCGACACCGGATTGCCGATCCGGATGCTGCACGACCGCGTCCTCGTCCGCCAGGACGGCGGCGAGGGCGAACGACGATCGACCGCGGGCATCGTGATCCCCGCGACGGCCTCGATGGGCCGTCGCCTGTCCTGGGCGACCGCGGTGGGAGTCGGGCCGAACGTGCGGTCGATCGTGGTCGGCGACCGGGTGCTGTTCGACCCGGACGACCGTTCCGAGGTGGAGCTGCACGGCAAGGGCTACGTCCTGCTCCGCGAGCGGGACGTGCACGCCGTCGCGGCGGACCGGGTGGAGTCGGACGGGACCGGGCTCTACCTCTAGACCCGTTCCACGATCAGCGTCCGTGTGGTGACAGTGCTGACCACCCGAAAACACCACACCCCCCACGGGTGTGGTGACTTGGGGCGTCCAGCGCGCCCGTAATCACCACACCCCCACCGGTGTGGTGACTTGGGGCGTCCAGCGCGCCCGAAATCACCACACCCCCACGGGTGTGGTGACTTGGGGCGTCCAGCGCGCCCGAAATCACCACGCGGACGGGCTTCGCGCCCGGACCACGAAACGTGTCTGGGCCTCCGGCTCTGGTTCGCCGGCTTCGTCTCTCCGGGCGGGTCAGCCCTGCGGGGGCTGCCACGGGTTGTGGTCCGGCTGCGGCTGCCCGTACTGCGGCGGCTGCCCGTACTGCGGCGGCTGCCCGTCATAGTGAGGCTGACCGTACTGGGGCTGCTGACCGTACTGAGGTGGCGGGCCGTACTGGGGCTGCTGCCCGTACTGGGGCTGCTGACCGTACTGAGGCTGCTGACCGTACTGAGGCTGCTGACCGTACTGAGGCGGCGGACCGTAGTACGGCGGCGCCGACGGCTGACCGTAGTGACCCGGCATGCCGGAACTCGGCACCGGGGCGAACGGCGGCACACTCGTCGGGTATCCCGGGTATCCCTGCTGACCCGGGTAACCCGGATATCCCCCATAGGTGGGGTAGACCGGCGGCGGAGGCGGCGCGGGCATCGTCACCGGCACCGGCATGACCGGTTCGGCCGGTGGCGTGACCATCCGCACCACCCCGTCCGGGAACGCGATCCGATAGGTGTGCCCGTCCCACCAGGCCTGCGGCATCTGCGGATCCCGGCCGGCGAAGACCGAACGGTATCCGGTGACCGCGGCGAGGAGTTCCCGCTCCTCGATCGTCGACCGTTCCAGATCACGCGGGCTTCGGGCCAGACCGCGCTGCATGCCGTCACGTAGCAGCGCCAGCCGGGTCGAGGCGAACTGGAAGCTGCGCATCGCCCGGTGACCGTCCGGCCCGGCCACCCGGCGGGCCCACTGCCGGGCCGAGTGCCGGCGGCCCAGGCTGCCCAGCGCGGCCACCTCCGGCGGCGCGAACCAGCCGGTCCGCACGTAGTAGTGCAGCACCCGCTCGGCCAGCCGGCCCTCCCAGCTGCGCAGCGCGATGGCGAAGCCGACGACCGCGAAGAAGAACGGCACCATGAAGCCGAGGTACCCGTACAGCATGATGTAGGACTCGCCGGTGGCCGCGGAGAGCGTCGGCAGCAGGTTGAACGTGCCGTGCAGGATCATCGCGGCGAGCAGGCCGGCGACCGGGGCGAGCCAGCGCACCGTCCGGTCGGCGGACCGGGCCGCGATGCCCAGGCCGATGCCGGCCATCGAGGTGAAGAGCGGGTGCGCGAATCCGGTGAACAGGATCCGCACGATGAAGATCAGGAAGACGTTCTGCAGGCCGGTCGCCGGGCCGTACTCGTCGGCGCCGGTGGCGTAGCCGTGGCCGCCGAGGTAGAGCACGTTCTCCACCATCGCGAAGCCGAGCGCGGAGAGACCGCAGTAGACGATGCCGTCGGTGATGCCGGACCACTCGGCGCGGCGCCGCCAGAACAGCAGCAGCGGGCCGAGGACCTTCATCGACTCCTCGATGAAGGGGGCGATCAGGACCGCGACCAGCGCGTCGGGCAGACCGATCTTGTCGAACAGCCAGGCCGCGCCGGTGTTGACCACCAGGGCGACCGCGGTCGCCACGGCCGCACCCCAGGCGAAGCAGAAGACCAGATATTTCACCGGCTCCGGCTCGTAGCGGTCGAGCCAGGCGAAGCTGCTGGCCAGCAGCGGGACCGGCAGGATCGCCGCGGTCAGGCCGATGGCCAGCGCGGTGATGCCGAGGCTGTAGCCGAGGTAGACCAGCATGCCGATGGCCGCGGCGGCGATCAGCGAGATGACCGCGCCGATCGGCAGCCAGCGCCGCCATCCGATGCGGCGGCCCGGGATCGGCGCCTTCGCGTCGGTCGCCGCCGGGTAGGGCGGCACCGGGTCCTGCGCCACCGTGTCCGGCAGGATCACCTGCCCGGTCGTCTCCCCGTCGGCGGCGGCCTGCTCGTAAGAGGCCTGCTCATGCTCATGAGAGGCCTGCTCGTAAGAGGGCGAGGGCGCGGCGGTGACCGCCTCGGGCACGCCCTGGGGCGCTTCGGCGTCAGGGGTGACTGCCTGCGGGTGGGCAGCCGGGTCGGGCGACCCGGCCGGCGAGACGTCGGCCATGTCCGCCAGCGTAGTCACCGGTTCCGCACCGGACGTGCCCGAGGAGGGCGAAACCGATCAAGAAGGCATCGATCCGGACCCGGGCGCCGCCGGACGGGTCCGTCCCTGGCGCCGCCGGCTGCCGTGCGAGCGCTCCGTCCAGCCGATCGCCTCGCGGACCTGACGGGTCGCCTCGGCGTGTTCGATGCCGGTGGCCCGCAGCAGATCACCGACCGAGGTCCGGATCTGCGCCACCACCACCCCGCCGGAATATCCGACCCCGGCCTGGTACGCCACGCCCGACTCGGCCGCCGCGACCAGCGCCTGTGCCCGAGCCCCGGCCGGCTCGTCCCCGTGGTCCCATTCCAGTCGCAGCAGTTCCACCGCGTCGCCGAGGTGCCGCATCGCGACCGGCAGCACCTCCGGGATCGGCTCGTTGTCCTGCAGCGCGGTCAGCGAGCGGCGGATCATCACCCGCACGTTGCGCAGCGAGTAGGTGAGCTGTGCCGCACCGTCCACGTACTGGGCGAGGGCTCCGCGGGCCCGCCAGCGTGCGGGGGCGAACGCCACGTTCTCCTCGGCCGCGTCGATCGCGGTACGGAAGGCGGCGAACGTACCCTCGGCGGCGCGCAACCGGTCCAACGAGGCCTGGACCACCACCGGGTCGGCGTCCGCCAGGCCGCGGGCCGCCTCGTGGAGCCCGTCGGTGAAGGCGCGCAGCGCGGGGTTCGCGGCCCGTCGCACCACGGTCAGCGGGTTGATCGGCAGCAGCACGGTCATCACCGCGAGCGCGATGCCCCCGCCGACCAGCGCGTCGAAGAACCGGGTCCACGGCTGGCCGGTGGTGGAGGTCAGGGTGGCCACCAGCACCGCCGACGACGCGGATTGCACGATCAGCGGGGAGCCGCCGCCGACCGCGGTGGCCAGCAGCACGGCGAGCAGCACGATCAGGCCGATCTGCATCGGCCCGGCCCCGATCAGCAGGATGATCCCGTCGCCGAGACCGATCCCGGCCGCGACGCCGATCACCAGTTCGGAGGTCCGCCGCAGCCGCTGCCCCACCGACGAGCCCAGCGTGATCACCGCGGCGATCGGCGCGAAGAACGGCATCTGCCGGCCGAACACGTCGTGGGCCAGGAACCAGGCCAGTCCGGCGGCGAGGCCGGCCTGCAGGGCCAGCATCAGCCCGGCCCGGCCCCGGTGCAGCGCCGCGTTGACCCGGACCGTGACGCGGTCCGGCTTGCCGAGGCGGATCATGGCCTCAACCTACGTGTCAGGATGCCGGGGTGACATCTCTGCCCGAAGCTTTCCGGACGGCGGCCCGTGACGCGGGCGCCGGCACGAGCGACGCCGACCTCGACGCCGCCGCGCAGTACCTGCTCAGCCGCTGGACCGAACCGCAGCGGCACTACCACGACGTGACGCATCTGACGGAGGTGCTGGCGGTGGTGGACCGGTTCGCCGCGCTCGCCCCGCACCCCGAACGGGTTCGCCTGGCCGCCTGGATGCACGACGCCGTCTACGACCCGCGGGCGCTCGGCGACTCCAACGAGCGGGACAGCGCCGAGTTCGCCGAAGGCCTGTTGCAGAGCCTGGGCGTGCCGGACGAGGTGGCCGCGGACGTGTCCCGCCTGGTCGGGCTGACCGCCGGGCACGCCACCGAGGACGACGACCCGGACGGCGAGCTGCTCTGCGACGCCGACCTGGCGATCCTGGCCGCCGACGACGAGCGGTACGCCCGATACACCGACGCGATCCGCCGCGAGTACGCGCACGTCCCGGACACCGCGTTCCGCGAGGGCCGGACCCGGGTGCTGACCGCGCTGCTGGAACTGCCGTCGATCTACCGGCACGCGGCCGTCCGCGACGAGTGGGAGGACCGCGCGCAGGCCAATCTCAAGGCCGAGCTGGAAGCACTCGCCTGACCAGGTGCTTCGGGCGTCGCAGGCCGGACGCCCGGAGCCGGGCGGCGATCTCGCGGGACGGCAGCAGCGTCGCGCCCAGCCAGAGCGCGCTGGGGAACCGGAACGCCGGGATGTCGTAGTGGTCGCGGTCGAACGCCCTGCGCGGCGCACCGAGCATCTCGGCGAAGACGTGCAGCTCCGCGTAGGAGACGTCGCTGACCAGGTGTGACCAGAGGTGGCCACGACCCGGCCAGCGAGGTTCGTCGACGAGGATCAAAGTTCGATCTCGTGCAGGTCCACCGAGCGGTCGGCGGCCAGGCCACGCACGTCCGGCGCGCCGATGCGGGCCGCGTCGGCGGTCGCGTCGTCCGGCATGGTCTGCGACTGCCGTTCCGCGGTGACCCGCGCCAGGTAGTGCTCGATCTCCTTCTGCCGAACGGTCGCGTCCCAGCCGAGCACCTCGCCCATCACCTCGGCGGCGTGCGCGGCCGACTCGGCGCCGCGGTGCGCGGTCTCGATCGACACGCGCAGGCGCCGGGTCAGCACGTCGTCCAGGTGCAGCGCGCCTTCGGCGAGCGCCGCGTAGGCGATCTCGACCGCGAGGTATTCCGGTGCCCCGGCCAGCGGTGCGGCGAGCGCCGGCTCCGCTTCCATCATCGCCAGCAGGTGTACGGTCAGCGTCCCGTACCGCTCCAGGAGGTGTTCCACGACGCCCGTGGTGACGCCGTGCCGCCGGGCGGTGTCCTGCCGGTCGCGCCACGCCGCGGTGTACCCGTCCGCGCCGAGGAGGGGGAGTTCCGCGGTCCGTGACGGCCGGGCGGCCCCGCCGAGGCGGCGCACCGCGCGGTCGATGACGTCCGCGGCCATCACCCGGTAGGTGGTGTATTTCCCGCCGGCGACCAGCAGCAGGCCCAGCATCGGCTCGACCACGGCGTGCTCACGGGACAGTTTCGAGGTCGAGTCGGCCTCGCCGGAGAGCAGCGGGCGCAGGCCGGCGTACACGCCCTCGATGTCGTCGGTGGTCAGCGGCCGGTCGAGGACCGAGTTGACCTGGTCCAGCAGGTAGCGGATGTCGCGGGCCGAGGCTGCCGGGTGCGAGCGGTCCAGCTGCCAGTCGGTGTCGGTGGTGCCGATGATCCAGTGGCCGCCCCACGGGATCACGAAGAGCACGCTGGTGGCGGTCCGCAGGATCAGGCCGGCCTCGCCGGTGATCGCCGAACGGGGCACCACCAGGTGTACGCCCTTGGAGGCGCGGACCCGCAGACCCGGGCGGACACCCACGTCGCGCAGCATCTGCGACATGTCGTCGCTCCACACGCCGGTGGCGGCGACGACCGTCCTGGCCCGGACCTCGAACTCCTCGGAGTCGGGGGTTTCCAGGTCGCGGACCCGGACACCGACGACCTCGCGCGCCTCGCGCACGAAACCGGTGACCCGGGCACTGGTGACCACGGCCGCGCCGAGGCTGGCCGCGGTGCGGGCCAGGTTGACCACCAGCCGCGCGTCGTCGACCTGGCCGTCGTAGTAGCGGATCGCACCGGCCACCTGGTCGGCCCGCAGACTGGGGAAGAGGTGCCGGGTGCCCTCGCGGGTCAGGTGCCGGTGCAGCGGCATCCCCCGGCCCGTGCCGAAGACACCGGCGAACACGTCGTACGCCGCGACGCCGAGCCCGTAATATGCCCGCTGCCAGGCACGTTGCGGCAGGCCGGTGGCGGGCAGCGGGACCAGGATGGGCACCGGGCGCACCAGGTGCGGCGCGAGACGGGTGGCGAGCAGCCCCCGTTCGGTCAGCGCCTCGTGCACCAGGTGCAGCTCGAGCTGTTCCAGGTATCGCAGGCCACCGTGGATGAGCTTGCTGGACCGGCTGGACGTGCCGGCGGCGAAGTCGCGGGCCTCGACGAGGGCGACCTTCAAGCCCCGGGAGGCGGCGTCCAGGGCCGCACCGGCACCGGTGACACCACCACCGATGACCAGCACGTCGAACTGTTCGTCACGGAGTCGTCGCAGGTCGGCGGTGCGCCGGATGGGCGAGAGCCGGCCTGCGGCATAACGGGAGACGGAGGGATCGCGCACCTGTCCCAGACTAGCCGCCGTACGCCTGCCGGTCGTTGGAACCGAACGGCACCCGGGATGCAACCGATCTGCACCACGGGTTTGCTCGTCCTGCACCTGAGCGTTCCTAGCGTCGGCCGTGCGGCCCGGGCTGTCGGAGCTCGGGCTCATGCACGATCGGGACGACTAATGCATAGAGTTGCTCTGCGCGCCCGCCCGTACCGGCCGGTCGCTCTCCTGGCTGCCGTCGCCCTGCTGGCGGTGACGGGCATCGCGGTCTTCACCGAGGACGCCAACGCGGCGATCACGAACCCGTTCACCTCGCGGTTCAGCGCCAACACCAACGGAGCGATCGAGCTTCGCGGCAACACCGTCATGCAGTGCCCGGCGGCCACCACCAACTGCACGGCCGGTCAACAGGGTGTGGACAACGGCGGCGACACGCTGAACAACAACGGGTACAACATGGAGTACATCAACACCGACAGTGATGCGACGACGTTCAATCACAGCTCGGCGACCATCTCCATGCCCACCGGAAGCAACGTGCTCTTCGCCGGTCTCTATTGGAGCGGCAACCTCACAGCCGGCACCAACGGCGCGGCGGCGCTCACCGCGGCGGACAACAACAAGGTGCTCTTCGCGACGCCCGCCACCGGTTCCTGGACCACGCTCACCGCGGACACGCTCTACAGCGACAGCACGATCAACTCGTATCAGGGCTTCAAGGACGTGACGACGCTGGTCTCCGGCGCGGGCAACGGAAGCTACACGGTCGCCAACGTCCAGGCGGGCACCGGCGTGGACCGGTATGCCGGATGGTCGCTGGTGATCGCGTACCACAACGACAACCTGTCGGTCCGCAGCCTGCGCGTCTACGACGGGTTCGGCGTGGTGAACACCACCACGTCCTCCGTCGACATCCCGATCTCCGGTTTCAAGACGCCGTCGAACGGCCAGGACAACGCCAAGATCGGTGCCGTCGTGTACGAGGGCGACCTGGGGCGCACCGGCGACCAGCTCAAACTGGACGGCGTGGCGATGTCGGACGCCCTCAACCCGGTGACCAATTTCTTCAACAGCACGGTGAGCGAGAACGGCGTCGCGATCACCGACCGGACACCGAGCTATCCCAACCTGATGGGTGTCGACGCCGACCAGTTCGACGCGAGCGGCAAACTGGCGGCCGGCGCCACCATGGCCACGCTGACGCTGTCCACCGGCGGCGAGGTCTTCTATCCGGGTGTCGTCACCTTCACCACCGACGTGATCGCCCCGCGGCTGGTCGCCACCACCACACCCACCGACCTCAACGGCGGCGACCTGGTGCCCGGCGACATCGTCGAGTACTCGATCCTGGTGCGCAACACCGGCGACGACACCGCCGACAGCACCCTGCTGACCGACGCGATCCCCAGCAACACCACCTACGTCCCCGGGACGCTCACCATCGACGGCAACACCAAGACCGATGCGAGCGACACCGACGAGGCGAACTTCGGCAGTGCCAGGACGACCTTCGATCTGGGTACGCTGACGCCCTCCCCGGCCACCGGATCGTCCAAGACCGTCACGTTCCGGGTGAAGATCGACACTGCGACCCCGGCCGGCACCAGCATCGTCAACGTGGCGAACATGTCGTCCAACGGCAACTCCACCTCGGTCTCGGTCACCAGCACCGGCGACACCTCCACCCTGACCGTCCAGCAGCCGGACGCCGACCTGCGGGCCGACGTCGCGGTGGCGCCGACCGTGGTGCAGCGGGCCGCGGGCACCAGCACGATCAGCTACACCGTCACCGTGGACAACATCGGACCGGAACTCGAACCGGCACCCCGGGCCGTACTCACCCTGCCGACCGGCGTCACCGCGGGCACCCTGCCCAGCGGTTGCACCGCCGCCGGCCAGGTGATCACCTGCACGCTCGCCGACCTCGCCCCCACCACCCAGACGACGGTGACGATCCCGGCGACGGCCGGCAACACGGCGAGCGCGACGGCGACCGCGACGGTCACCGCCTCCGGATCCGGCTCCGACCCGGACAGCAGCAACAACACGGCCTCCGCCGGGCTGCGGGTCAACACCGCGCCCCAGCCGGTCGGAGACACCGCGACCACGCCGCACGACACCCCGGTCGACATCGACGTGCTGGCCAACGACACCGACGCGGACAACCAGCAGAGCGACCTGACCGTCACCGCCGCCACCGCGCCCAGCCACGGGACGGTCGTGGTCAACGCCGACTACACGATCACGTACACGCCGACGCCGAGCAGCTGGCGCGGGGCCGACACGTTCTCGTACACGGTCAGCGACGGCGAAGGCGGGTCGACGAGCGGCACGGTCACGGTCACCACGCAGAACGCGCCGCCGGTCGCGGCCGACGACACGGTCGCCACCGCGGCCAACACCCCGATCACGATCGACGTGGTCGCCAACGACACCGACCCGAACAACGACGCCCGGACGGTCAACGCGGTGACCCAGCCGCAGTCCGGGGCGGGCGCGGTGACCATCAACAGCGGCACCAACCGGGTGGTCTACACGCCGAGCAGCACGTTCAAGGGGACGGCGGTCTTCACGTACACCATCGCTGACGGCGCGGGCGGCACCGACACCGCGACCGTACGGGTCACGGTGGCCAACGCGACGCCGGTGGCCGCCGGCGACACGGCGACCGTGGCGTACGGCGGCACGGCGACGATCGACGTGCTGGCCAACGACACCGACGCGAACGGCGACACGCTGAGCATCTCCGCGGTCGGCACGCCGAACCACGGCACGGCGAGCATCAGCAACGGCAAGATCCTCTACACGCCGCCGAGCGGGTACTCCGGAGCCGCCACCTTCACGTACACGATCACCGACGGCACGAACACCGCGACCGGCACCGTCACCGTGAACATCGGCAACGCCCCACCGGTGGCGGTCGACAAGACACCGGCCACGCCGTACGGCACACCGGTGACCCTGGACCCGGCCGGTGACTCCACCGACCCGAACGGCGACACCCTCACGGTCACCGGCACGACGACACCGGCACACGGCACCGTGGTGCGCAACAGCAACGGCACGATCACCTACACCCCGGACACCGGATTCTCGGGTACGGACTCCTTCACGTACACGATCAGCGACGGCAAAGGCGGAACCGACACCGGCACGGTGACCGTAACGGTGGCCAACGGGGTGCCGACCGCCGGAGACATCGCCGTCACGGTCAGCACCAACGCGCCCGAGACGATCACCGTGCCGGCCACCGACCCGAACGGCGACACGCTGACCATCACCATCGACACCCCGCCCACCCACGGCACCGCGACCGTGGTCAACGGCAAGATCGTCTACACCCCGCGGGACGGCTTCATCGGGAAGGACACCTTCCACTACACGGTGACCGACGGCAAGGGCGGCTCGGCCGGCGGCGACGGCGAGGTCACCGTGGTCAACTCGGCGCCGACCGCCCAGCCCGACGCGGCCACCACCGACACGGACACCGCGGTCACCGTCCCGGTACTGGCCAACGACACCGACCCGAACGGCGACACCCTCACCCTGAGCGCGTCGACCACACCGGCGTACGGGACGGCCGTCCGCAACGCCGACGGCAGCATCACGTACACGCCGAAGTCCGGATTCTCCGGCACCGACACCTTCACCTACACCGCGGCCGACGGCCACGGCCTCAGCGACACCGGCACGGTCACCATCACGGTGAACAACGCGCCACCGATCGCCGTCGACGACACCTACCCGATCACGCCCGGCGAGACGAAGATCCTGCCCGTCCTGGCCAATGACACCGACCCGAACAAGGACCCGAACACCGGCGTGCAACAGACACTGACGGTGCTCTCGGTGACCACCCCGGCGAAAGGCACGGCCACCCTGGACAACGGTGAGGTCACCTACACCGCGGCCGCCGACGCCACCGGCAGCGACACCTTCAGCTACACGGTCAGCGACTCGGCAGGCGGCCAGGACCAGGCCACCGTCACGATGGTCATCGACGGAGCACCGATCGCGACGGCGGACACCGCGACCACCGAGACCGGCAAACCCGTCACGATCGACGTGCTGGGCAACGACACCGATCCCGAAGGCGACGCCCTCACCGTGGCGTCGGTGAGCCAGCCCGCCCACGGCACCGCGACGATCAACGCCGGCAAGACGGTCACCTACACGCCGGCGGCGAAGTACCGGGGCGACGACACCTTCACGTACGTGGCCCAGGACACCGGCGGGCACACCTCCACCGCGACGATCAACGTGACGGTGAAGAACGCGCCGCCCGTCGCGGTGGCGGACACCGCCGCCGTCGTACACGACGAAGCCGTCGACATCTCCGTCCTGGACAACGACACCGACGCCAACGACGACGAACTGAGCGTGACAGCGGTCGGCACACCCGGACACGGCACCGCGGAGATCACCGGCAAAATGGTCCGGTACACCCCAGAAGCCGGATTCTCCGGGGCCGACACCTTCACGTACGAGGTGTCCGACAGTGACGGCGGCACCGCCACGGGAACAGTCACCGTGACGGTCGCCGACGACAAACCGGTCGCCGTCGACGACACGGCCAGCACGGCGTACGGCAAAGCAGTGAGCATCGACGTCCTCGAGAACGACGTCGACCCGAGCGGCTCCCTCACCCTGACCGAGGTCGGCACACCGACCAAGGGCAACGCCGTCCAGGACGACCAGAAGGTCACCTACACCCCGCCGACCGGCTTCACCGGCGTGGCCACCTTCGAATACACCGCCGGCGACGCGAACAACAACGAGGTCACCGCCACCGTGACCGTGACCGTGAACAAGCCGCCCGCCGCACCCGACAAGACGGTCCGCGCCAAACCGGGCACCGCCCTGACGATCACCATGCCGACCGTCGACAAGAACGGCAAGAAGATCACCCCCACCTCGATCGGCGAACCGGACAACGGCACCGCGGTCCTGAACGCGGACGGCACGGTCACGTACACGCCGAACGAAGGTTTCCGGGGCACCGACTCCTTCACTTACGAGGCGGTGGACGACGAAGGCAACGTGACACAGGGGACGATCACCGTGACGGTGGCCGGCACCAACCAGCCACCGGTGGCGACCGACAACACCCTGACCGTCACCGCCGGATACGCGATAGTTTTCAACCCGGCGGTCGACGACACCGACCCTGACGGCGACGACATCACGATCACCAGCGTCGGCAAGGCCGAACACGGCACCGCGGTCCTCACGACGGCCGGGCTGGTGGCCTACAAGCCCAAGGACAGCTTCGCGAGCGGGACGGACTCGTTCGCGTACACGATCAGCGACGGCCAGGGCGGCACCGACTCCGCCGAGGTGACGATCGAGGTGACCGCGGCCGACAGCCTGGCCACGACCGGCCAGAACATCGCCACGATGGTCACGACGGGCACCGTGGTCCTGTTGTTCGGCGGCATCCTGTACACGATCGGCGTACGCGGTCCGGCCCTCCTGCCGGAAGGCATCCGCGAGGTCTTCCTCGGCACCGGTCCGGGCCGACACCGTAATGGGGGCCGCCACCGTCGCTGACCTCCCACTCCCATAGCCCACTCGCAGGGGCGGACCACCAGGTCCGCCCCTGCTTCCTATCCGAGGCCCGCCCCGTGCCCGTCCCGTGCCCGTCCCGGCCCCGCTCGTTGCCTGTCCCGGCCCCACTCACTGCGCGTCCCGGCCCCGCTCGTTGCCTGTCCCGGCCCCAATCACTGCGCCTCCCGGCCCCGCTCGCTGCCTGCCCTGCCCCCTCTCGCTGTCCGCCCTGTCCCGCTCGTGGCCTGTTCCGGCCTCGCTCGCACTGCCCGCCCCGGCCCCACTCACTGCCCGCCCCGGCCCCGCTCGCTGCCCGCCCGCCAAGCAGCACAGAACGAAGAACGCACCTGATCACGACGGTCCCGGACAGCATGCGCACCCAATCACGACGGTCCTAGGCGGCAGCCGCACCCAATCACGACGAGTCAGGCGGCAGGAGCACCCGATCGCGATAAGCAAGGACGGCAGACGCACCCGATCACAGCGAGTCGAGGCGACAACCGCACCCGATCATGGGTCTGGGTGCGTCGACTGCCCCAAAACGGCAGGTACCCGCACCCGATGATTGATCCGGTGCGCTGACCACCCGCAATAGCCGACGGCACCGCCGGACGAAACCAACCCGCCAAACCCGACCCTGGCGGCCGAGCCGAGCCGGGCTGGGCCGAGCAGCCGGGCCGAGCAGCCGGGCCGAGCAGCCGGGCCGAGCAGCCGGGCCGAGCGAATGCTGGATGAACCCTCAGACGTAGGACTTTCCCTGCGGTAACGTCCCGATCTGAGTGGCCCGGTTCGGGTGGGCGAGGGCTGACGTGCCTGACCTCACGCTCTACCCCATGACTCGAAGAATGCCGCAGCTCGGTTTTCCGGCCGTGCTCCAGGGCTGTTCTCCGGCGGGCACCCTTATTGCTCGTGTGTGAACCGTGGCTGACGGCTCGACCAGCTGAACCGTCAGCCACGGCTCTACGGGAGGCACAGCTCAACCACCAGTAACGGCGGGAACAATCCGACCGCCGCCTGCCGGCGTCAGACGACCGCAGACGACGGCTCGCGGTCGCCAGCCGTACGCCACGGTTGCCATCGGCTTACGGATGAACCATGGACGACGGCCCGGGACGCCCGGCCGTGTCCCATGGCTGCTCTCGGCTCACGAATGGACCGTGGACGACGGCCCGGGGTGCCCAGCCGCACTTCATGGCTGCCTTCGACCCACAGATGGACCGTGGACCACGGCCCGGGATGCCCAGCCGCACTTCATGGCTGCCTTCGACCCACAGATGAACCATGGACGACGGCCCGGGACGCCCAGCCGCACTTCATGGCTGCCTTCGACCCACGGAAAGACCGTGGACCACGGCTCGGCTGGCTAAGCCGTCGCTACGGCTCTCCAAGAGGAAAAACTCAATCGCCAGGAACGGAAGTACCGGCCCGGCCGTCATCTGCGGCTCCTGGTCGGTTCGGCTCCGCCTACGGCTGATTACCAGCTCGACCGTCGTCTGGCCCGGTCGACCGTCGTCGAACAAGGCCAGCCGTCGTGAACAGGGCCGGCCGTCGTGAACAAGGCCGGCCGTCGTGAACAGGGTCAGCTGTCATGAACAGGGCCAGCCGTCGGTTGGTTCGGTCAACCGTCATGCACGGCGGGATCGGCCGTCTCGCCCGCGGCGTGTAGGCGATGCGCGAAAGACGACGACACGGAAAGCACGACATCCCGAGCGGCTCGGAAAGGCACAACACAGCCAGCGGCAACGGCAACGGGATAAGCGCGGGTGACGGCGTGGCAGAACGACCGCGAGCGCAGGAACGGGGCGAAACAGGAAGCGGGCCGCTCGAAAGAGCGGCCCGCCTCCGTCATGCCTTACGACTGGACTCAGAAGTCCATGTCACCGCCGCCCGGGGCGCCGGCCGGGGCCGGGTTCTTCTCGGGCTTGTCGGCCACGACGGCCTCGGTGGTGAGGAACAGCGCGGCGATCGACGCGGCGTTCTGCAGCGCCGAGCGGGTGACCTTGGCCGGGTCGATGATGCCCGCGGCCAGGAGGTCGACGTACTCGCCGTTCGCGGCGTTCAGGCCCCAACCCGCTTCGAGGTTGCGCACCTTCTCCACCACGACGCCGCCTTCGAGGCCGGCGTTCACGGCGATCTGACGCAGCGGGGCGTCGAGCGCGACCTTGACGATGTTGGCACCGGTGGCCTCGTCGCCGGACAGGTCCAGCTTGTCGAACGCGGTCTTGCCGGCCTGGACCAGCGCCACGCCACCGCCGGGGACGATGCCCTCCTCGACGGCCGCCTTCGCGTTGCGAACGGCGTCCTCGATGCGGTGCTTGCGCTCCTTGAGCTCGACCTCGGTGGCCGCGCCGACCTTGATGACCGCAACGCCGCCGGCCAGCTTGGCCAGACGCTCCTGCAGCTTCTCACGGTCGTAGTCGGAGTCCGAGCGCTCGATCTCGGCGCGGATCTGGTTGACCCGGCCCTGGATCTGCTCGGCGTTGCCGGCACCGTCGACGATGGTGGTCTCGTCCTTGGTGATGACGACCTTGCGGGCGGAGCCCAGCAGGGTCAGGTCGGCGGCGTCGAGCTTGAGGCCGACCTCTTCGCTGATGACGGCGCCACCGGTCAGGATGGCGATGTCCTCCAGCATGGCCTTGCGGCGGTCACCGAAGCCCGGGGCCTTGACGGCGACGGACTTGAAGGTGCCACGGACCTTGTTGACCACCAGGGTCGCCAGGGCCTCGCCCTCGACGTCCTCGGCGATGATGATCAGCGGCTTGCCCGACTGCATGACCTTCTCGAGGACGGGCAGCAGGTCCTTGACCGCGGAGATCTTGCTGTTGGCGATCAGGATGTAGGGGTCGTCGAAGACGGCCTCCATACGCTCCGCGTCGGTCATGAAGTACGCCGAGACGAAGCCCTTGTCGAAGCGCATGCCCTCGGTGAGCTCGAGCTCGAGACCGAAGGTGTTGCTCTCCTCGACGGTGATGACGCCTTCCTTGCCGACCTTGTCCATGGCCTCGGCGATGATCTCGCCGACCGTGGAGTCACCGGCGGAGATGGAGGCGGTGGAGGCGATCTGCTCCTTGGTCTCCACGTCCTTCGCCAGCTGCGACAGGCCCTCGGAGACGCTCGCCACGGCGGCCTCGATGCCCCGCTTCAGGGCCATCGGGTTGGCGCCGGCGGCGACGTTGCGCAGGCCCTCACGGACCAGCGCCTGCGCCAGGACGGTCGCGGTCGTCGTGCCGTCACCGGCCACGTCGTCGGTCTTCTTGGCGACCTCCTTGACCAGCTCGGCGCCGATCTTCTCGAAGGTGTCCTCGAGCTCGATCTCCTTGGCGATGGACACACCATCGTTGGTGATCGTGGGGGCGCCCCACTTCTTCTCGAGGACGACGTTGCGGCCCTTGGGGCCGAGCGTCACCTTGACGGCGTCGGCAAGCTGGTTCATGCCGCGCTCGAGGCCCCGACGAGCCTCCTCGTCGAATGCGATGATCTTGGCCATACGGCGTTGTCCTCCCGGACATCCCGCGGCAGCCGGACCTGTTCGGCCCCGCTCTCCGCATGTTGAGGAACGTCTGTGGACGTCACCACCTGGCGATGTGACGTCCTCAGGCCGAGCCGGAAAGCCCGCGACGACCGGTTTCGTGCCGAAGCGCCGATGGCAACGCCCCGGACGGAACCCCACCGTCCCGACCTGCTGGCACTCACGTGGCGCGAGTGCCAATCACTTGTTTAGCACTCCCCCAGGCCGAGTGCAAGGAAGCCCATCTTCCCGCGAAACTCGCGAGCCGTGTTCGGTTTCCCTGCAAAGATCTTGAACGCCCAGCTCAGGCGTGCGACGCCCTCCGAACAGGGGCGGGAAAAGTTCGGTTTACGTCAACCTGGTTGCCGCCCGGCACTGGGAGCGGTAGTGAGTACGGTATGGACAACTGGACGGTTCGGCGGGTCACCCCGGAGGACGCGGGACGGATGCGAGCCCTGCGCCTGGAGATGCTCGCGGACAGTCCGCTCGCGTTCCTGGAGACGCTCGCCCAGGCCGCGGCCCGGCCGCACGAGAGTTACCGGCAGCGGATCGTGCAGGCGGCCTTCGGATCGGGGACGGCACAGTTCATCGCCGACCCGGGCGGCCCGCTGATCGGGCACGCCGGCGGCACCACCCTGGCCGACGAGCCGGGCTGCACGGTGGTCTTCGCGGTCTACCTCACCCCGGCCTACCGGGGTGGCAAGGTGCTGGCGCAGATGGTCGACGCGGTGGCCGACTGGTCGGTGGCGTCCGGGCGTGACGAGCTGATGCTCGAGGTGGTGGTCGGCAACGACCGGGCCGTCCGGGCGTACGAGAAACTGGGTTTCGCCGACACCGGTGTCCGCCTGCCGCACCCGACCGTCCCGGAGCTCACCGAGCTACAAATGCGCCGTAAAGCATGAAAAATCGCCTCAGAAGCGTGGTCAACACCTTGAACGGCACCACCGCCGCCGGCCTACTGATCGCCGTCGCCGCCGGTTCACGGATCCGAAGGGCCCCGGACGGCATCCTGATCGCCGAGAACTACCGCTTCCGGACGCCCGCGGCATCCTGCTTCACGGTCGGCTCAGTGATCATCACGAGGCACAGCGCCGAGTGGCTGCTGGACGACAGACGATCCGCCCTGCTGGCCCACGAGACCCACCACACGGCCCAGTACGCGATCCTGGGCCCACTGTTCTGGCCGGCCTATTGGCTGGCCTGCGGGTATTCGATCTGCGTCACGCCGTCGTTCGGCGCCCGGAACGTCTTCGAGAAGCGGGCCGGCCTGCGCGAGGGCGGTTATCCCGAGGATCTGCCGCTGCGCACATGGCTGAAGTTTGGTCGGGAGGACGGACGCACAGCACCTCCTGGCACGTAGCCATTGGGTCAGCACTGGGTCGTTGGGTCCCTCGAGATTGTCGCCAAGCTCAGGTGAGGGGCCTCGTACGGCGTCGCGTCCTCCCGCGCATGCATCTTGCACGTTTTTCTAGACGCCCCGCAAGTCCTCGAAGGAGGGAATCTTCAACAACCGGCAGGACACCGATTACGGACAGCTATCCCAGCAGTCCGGCCTCGCGGGCGCCGCGCAGCGACGGCTTGATGGTGTGGGTGGGTCCAACCTGGCCGGCCACCGCGTCGAGCGTCTTCAGGCCCTCGCCGGTGTTGTAGACCACCGTCTCCTTCGACGGGTCCAGCCTGCCGCTCGCCACCAGCTTCTTGAGCACCGCCACCGTGGTGCCGCCGGCGGTCTCGGCGAACACGCCGGTCGTCTCGGCCAGCAGCCGGATGCCGTCGCGGATCTCGTCGTCGTTCGCGTAGTCCATCCAGCCGCCGGTGCGCTTGACGGCTTCGATCGCGTACGGGCCGGCCGCCGGGTCGCCGATGTTGAGCGACTTGGCGATGCCGGTCGGCTTCACTGGGGTGATCACATCGGTGTCGGCGTGCAGGGCGACGGCGATCGGGTTACAGCCCTCGGACTGCGCACCGAACACGGTCCAGCCGCCCTCGGGCGCCGTGGCCAGTCCGATCTCGACCAGCTCGCTGAACGCCTTGTCCACCTTGGTGAGCAGTTCACCGGACGCCATCGGGATGACGACCTGGGCCGGGATGCGCCAGCCCAGCTGCTCGGCGACCTCGTACCCCAGGGTCTTGGAGCCCTCGGCGTAGAACGGACGGACGTTCACGTTCACGAACGCGGTGTCCTCGAACTCGTCGGTCTCCACGAGCTCACTGCAGAGCCGGTTGACGTCGTCGTAGGAACCTTCGATCGCGACCAGCTCACCCCCGTACACCGCGGTGGTGATGATCTTGCCCTGCTCCAGGTCGGAGGGGATGAAGACGATGCTCGGCACCCCGGCCCGGGCCGCGTGGGCGGCGACCGAGTTGGCCAGATTGCCCGTCGAGGCGCACGAGAACCGCTTGAAGCCCAGCTCCTTGGCGGCGGTCAGCGCCACCGACACGACCCGGTCCTTGAACGAGTGCGTCGGGTTCTGCGAGTCGTCCTTCACCCACAGCGGCGCGCTCAGACCGATCGCCTCGGCCAGCGCGGGCGCGGCGACCAGCGGGGTCAGACCGGGGTCGAGCGTCACCCGGGTGTCCGGGTTCTGCCCGGCCGGAAGCAGCCCGGCGTAGCGCCAGATGTTCTGCGGACCCGCCTCGATCTGGGCCCGGGTCACCCGCGCGAGCGCCGCCTCGTCATAGGCGACCTCGAGCGGGCCGAAACATTCGTAACAAGCGTGCTGCGCGGCGAGCGGGTATTCGGCACCACACGCGCGGCAGATCAGCCCACGGGCCGGAGATTCGGTGGAGACAGGTGCACTGACGGCAGACGTCATCGAGGCCTTCCCTCTCATCTTTCCCCGCGGCGACCTGCCGAAACGGGGACGGAATTAGCACCTGCCGCGCGCGGCCTCGTCATCGAGACATGCACGGTGGTTGCCGGGGCTTCGTCGGGCCGTATCCCTCTGCCCCTCTGGATGAGGTATTCAGTTGTTACCGCCACCTTACGACGCCCTCTCGGGATCCTCGAAGATGATTCCCGAGGTGTGAGCGAGTTATCGACGGTCAGCGCCAAAATACGAGCAAAACACTTCAAAAGCTTAAGAACCATGTCGTAGCGGGGTGGTGGGTACAGACCGTCGCTCCCGCCGAGGGCCCGGCGACTCCCGCTGGCCGCTACGCGTCCAACCCGCGAGAGCCACCGGGCGGCCTGCGTGAGTGGTGACGCCCGAAAAACCCAGACACGTTCCGTGGTAAGGGCACGAAGCCCATCCGCATGGTGACCTCAGCCGCACTCAGCGCCGCACATCACCACGCGGATGCCGGGCAGGAACCTTGACTAGAGGGTGATCACGCCGGAGAACTGGCGGGCGATCGGCCGGTAGCCGAGACGGGCGTTGACGGCGAGCATGGCGACGTTGGACTCGTCATTGGCGGTGTAGGCGACCGTCACCCCGTGTTCGGCCGCCCGCAGCAGAGCCGCCGTCTTCGCCGCCAGAGCCACGCCACGCCCCCGGAACGCGGGAACGGTGGCGGTCATGTCGGACCAGGCGCGGTGACCGTCCCGCAGGATCAGGGAGTACCCGATCGGGTCGTCCCCGGCCATCGCAACCGTGCTCGCGGACCGATCCAGATCAGGGTTGTCCCAGACGTCCTGCCGCCACGAGTCGAACGGGATCGGAGCCGTGGGCGTGTCACCGGGTTCGTCGGCGGTGGCCAGCCGGTCGGCCGCATACAGATCGTGGGCGGAGATGTCGATCAGCGGAACGAGCCGGATCCCCACGGGCGGCACCGGCGGGGAGACGAGGGGGCTCAGGTCGAGGGCGGAGTAGCGCACCTCGCGGGTCGGCTCCAAGCCGCGGCGGCGGGCGAAGTCGAGCGCCTCCGGGGTGGTCAGCGCGGCCGTGCGGCGGATGCCGATCGAACGCAGATGATCGGTGACCGCGGTGAACAGGGCGCCGCCGATGCCCCGGCACCGATACGACGGGTGCACCTGGAGTTGGAGGATCTGGCCGAAGTCCGGTTCGGCGGAGCCCAGATTGCGCAGGCCGGCCACCCAGCCGACCACCTCGCCGGCACGGACCGCCACGAAACAACCCCACTGCTCGGCCGTCGGCGGTGCGGTGATGGTGTGCCTGGTGGCGTGCTCACCGCGTACCAGATAAGGGTGGATCTCGGCTCGGAGAGCGACCACCCCGGCGGCGTCACCGGACCGCGCGGCCCGGATCTCGAAGTTCGGCATCGCGCTCGATCTTCGAAGTCCCGGACCGCGGGGTCAACGCATTTACGAGGTGACGTCCTTGCGGGTGAAGCGGTAGAACGCCACCGACCAGAAGATCGTCGCGTAGACGACCGCGGAGATCGCCCCCTTGGCCAGGTCCTCGGTCTGGATCGGGGTGGAGAGCAGCCCCATCCAGGCGTCGTTGTAGTGCGACGGCAGCGCGTTGCGGATCGTCCCGAGCGCCTCGATCTGGTCCAGGATGCTGGACAGGATCCAGAGCAGCACCGCGCCGCCGACCGCGCCCAGCGCCGCGTCGGTCAGCACCGACAGCAGGAACGCCAGGCCCGCGACGACCAGCAGGGTGACCGCGAAGTACGCCAGGATGCCCAGCAGCCGCAGCACACCCTCACCCGGTGGGATCTCCGCCGCGATGCTGCTGCCCAGCGGACCCCAGCCGTAGCGGATCGTGCCGAGCAGCATCCCGGTTCCGGCCAGCAGGAAGAGCGCCACCAGGGAGTATCCGGCGGCCACGATCAGCTTGACGCCGAGCAGCCGTGCCCGCGGCACCGGAATCGCCAGCAGGTATCGCAGGCTGCCCCAGGAGGCCTCGCTGGCGACCGTGTCGCCGAAGCACAACGCCACGACCACGACCAGCAGGAAGCTCGACGAGACGGCCAGGCAGAACAGGGTGAAGTTCAGTCCGCCGGAGGTGGCCAGGTCGGCCAGGCTGCTGAACGCGCCCCCGCCGCCACCGCCGTCGTCGTCGCGCCGGTCGGTGTCGAACTCGAAGGCCAGCAGGATGATCACCGGCAGCAGCACCATGAAGCCCAGGGCCAGCTGGGTCCGCCGCCGGGACGCCTGACGCCGCACCTCCGCCCAGATCGGCATGGTGCGTGACGCCTTGTAGCCGGTCGCCGCCGAGGCGCTCATCGGTCTCCACTTCCCCGCGAATTGTCGCCCACCAGGGCCAGGAACGCGTCCTCGAGACGCCGGCGCGGCACCAGACGTTCCACGCCGATGCCCGCGCCCACCAGCGAGGCGACCACCTCGGAGCGAGGCGTGCCGTTGGTGTCCACGATCAGTCCGCTCGTGCCCTCGGTGCCGAGCGTGGTCACGCCCAGCTCTTCCAGGACCCGGGTCGCGGCCGGCACGTCGGTCACGTCGACCTGCACCGACGGCGAGTCGCCGACGATGTCGCCGACCGGGCCGGACGCCACGATCCGGCCCTTGTTGACCACCACCGCGTGCGTGCAGGTCTGTTCCACCTCGGCGAGCAGGTGACTGGAGACCAGCACCGCCCGGCCGTCGGTGGCGTACCGCTGCAACACCCGGCGCATCTCGGCGATCTGCGGCGGGTCCAGCCCGTCGGTCGGCTCGTCGAGCACCAGCAGTTCGGGCAGGCCGAGCATGGCCTGGGCGATGGCGAGACGCTGCCGCATGCCGTGGCTGTACTTGCGGGTCCGGCGGTGCACCGAGTCACCCAGTCCGGCGATCTCCAGCGCCTCGTCGAACCGGGCGTCCTCCCACGGCCGGCCGGTGGCCCGCCAGTACGCCCTCAGGTTCTCGTAGCCGCTCAGGTGCGGCAG
The DNA here is from genome assembly GCF_030269225.1 of Actinoplanes sp. NBRC 101535. Classification (NCBI taxonomy): domain Bacteria; kingdom Bacillati; phylum Actinomycetota; class Actinomycetes; order Micromonosporales; family Micromonosporaceae; genus Actinoplanes; species Actinoplanes sp. NBRC 101535. The sequence continues at coordinate 45,608 of NZ_BSSY01000026.1, forward strand.
GAAGCCGGGGCCCTCGACGAGCGCGCCGACCCGGGACAGGATGGGTGCGCCCGGAACCAGACGGTGGCCGAAGACGTAGATCTCGCCCTTGGTCGGCTGGGTCAGGCCCATCAGCACCCGCAGCGTGGTGGTCTTGCCCGCGCCGTTGGGTCCGAGCAGGCCGACGACCTGGCCGCGCTGGACCGTGAAGCTGATCTCCTGGACCGCCACGAAGCCGTCCCCGTACGCCTTGCGCAGCCCGAACACCGCGAGCGGGGTGTCCGCGTACTCCTCGGTGACGGTGCTCTCCCGGCGGCGCTGCCGCAGGTGGCGGATCAGCAGGATCAGGGCCAGTCCGAGCAGGATCGCCCCGACCACGCCGGCGAGCACCCACCACCAGATGGTGCCGGCGTCGGCGATCCGGGTGCCGGCCAGCGTCGGCAGGGTCAGCACGGGGTCGACCGCGACGGCGTAGACGGCCGGGGCGGCCGGGGTGAGGTAGGCCTGGTCGCTGGTGGCGACGACGACCTTCAGGGTGTGGCCGGCCTCGATCCGCCGGACGATCGCCGGCAGGGTCACGGTGACCGGCTGCGCCTGGTCGATGGTGGCGGGCAGGCCGGTGAGCCGGACCGGGGCGACCAGGCCCGCGCTGAGCGTGGACGCACCGTTCTGGTCGACGTCGTACAGCTTGACGAAGACGGTGGCCTCACCGGTCGGCGAGGCGACCCGCAGGCGGACCGTGGGCGCGCCGCCCGCTTCGATCGCGCCGGTGATCGCGGCGGACGGGAAGCTCGCGTTCTGCCCCGGCACGTCGGCGGCGACACCCCCGCTGAGCAGCGAGGACAGTCGGCTGGTCAGGCCGGGCAGCGAGGAGATCGCGCCCGGGTTGCCGTTCGGCGGGTTGGCGATCTGCTGCGCCTCACCGGTCAGGGTCACCTCGGTGGAGCCGGTGCCGCCCAGTCCGGGGTACGCCCCCGCGGAGTAGCCGTTGGTGACCAGGCCGCGGTCGGTGGCGCTGTAGCCGGCCACCCGGGACCAGGTGAAGTCGTCGCCGGGCGCGTCACCGTCACCCTTGAGGTAGTGGTTCAGCCACTGGACCGTCAGGTATTCGATCCGGTCGGAGTCGGTGGTCGGTCCGGTGCCGCCGTCGTGGCCGCCGGTGAACCAGGCGACTTTGACCGGGGTGCCGGTCGCGGCGATGCCACGGGCGTTGGCGTCCGCCTCGGAGAGCGGGAACAGGCTGTCGACGGCTCCCTGGACCAGCAGCGTCGGCGCTTTGATCTTGTCGAGGACGGCGGCCGGGCTGGACTGCGCCAGCAGCGCCAGGGTCGCCTCGTCGGGGGTGCCCGCGGTGGCCATCTGCAGGTACGCCGCGCAGATCGCCTCGGAGAACCGTCCGCAGGCGGGGTTGGTCGTCTCCGGGCCGCCGCCGGTGCCGGCGCCGCCCGGGCCGGGCGCCTCCTCGCCGCCGCCGGTCAGGTTGGTGACCGCGGATTCGCCGGTCGCCGCGCCGTTGCCGAAGAACATCCCGGCCCAGGCCTTCTTGAACACACCGGTCACCGTGGTGTCCGCGGACTGCGGCAGGAACGCCCGGCCCAGGTCGTTCCAGGTGATCGACGGGACGATCGCGTCGACCCGCTGGTCCTGGCCGGCCAGGAGCAGGGCGAGGGCCCCGCCGTACGAGCCGCCGACCACGCCGACCTTGGGGTCGCCGGCGGCGTCGGTGGCCACCTCGTCCCGGGTCGCCAGCCAGTCGACCAGGCGCTGGGCGTCCTTGACCTCGTAGTCCGGGTGGTCCAGGTGGATCTGCCCGCCGCTGCGGCCGAAACCGCGGGCGGTCCAGGTCAGCACCGCGTAGCCCTGCTCGGCCAGCTTCTCGGCCTCGTCCCGGACCGACTGCTTGGTGCCGCCGAACCCGTGGGCGAGCAGCACCGCCGGAACCTTGCCGGAGGAGTCCCGGGGCAGGTAGAACCGCGCGTCGAGGTCGAGCTGCTCGTCGTCGGCCGGCCCGGAACGGACGGTGAGCCGCAGGTCCTCCGCGGTCCAGGGGTCACGTTCCGGGCGTACGGCCCAGACGGCAGCGCCGGCGATGATCAGGAGCGCGACGGCGCCGGAGAGGGCCCGGCGCCGGGTGGGCCGGGGCAGCATGCGCCGCAACCCGGCGGACAGGGCAGACATGGCGGACACGCTATCCGCTCACGGCTGAGTAGCGGCTGTGAACGCTCTCAGCAGCCCTGACCTCGGCTCTCAGTGATGGCGACGCTGTCTCTCAGCAACCCTGGCCGGTGGTGAAGGTCTTGTCGACGCTCGTGGCCAGACCGCCGACCAGAGCGCTCACCTTGTCGCCGGTGATCTCGAAGAGCAGCGCGTTGGTCTCCTCGACGACCTTCCACCCCTGGGTGCCGGACGCGGCGGTGACCGCCGTGCCGGACGGGTACGCCGCCTGCACCTCGGCGAGGGTCGCGCCGATCTTCACACCCTCCGCGGTGGACAGCGTGGCGGCGGTGCCCTTGACCTGCACCACCTTGCCACCGGTCAGCAGCACCGTGGGCGAGCCGAACATCTCCGAGCCGGTGCCGGTGGTGCAGCCCGCCGCGTCGGCCGGGTTGCTGAGCATCTCACCCTCGACGAGGTCGGTCTGCAGTTCGTCCACCTGGTACGGACCGAGACCGGCGGCACCGATCTGGAACGGCGACCGTCCCGCGGTCCCGGTGCCCTCCCCGCCCGGCTCGGTGCGCTCGGCCTTCGGCACCGCCGATGCCTCCGCCGACGCGTCACCCGCGCCTGCGACCGCGGCCGAGCTGCTCGCGGCCGGAGCCGCCTTCTCCTCGTCGTCGCTGCAACCGGCGAGTGCGGTCAGAGCGAGCACGGCGGTCAGAGCGATGAAAGGACTACGCCTCATCCAGAGCCTCCCCGAAGGCTGGTCACGGAGTGGGGAGCGCTGAGCGACCCCACGGCGGATAGCGTGGACCACGCCAGAGCCCCACGATCGATCGGAGGCATCCGCGGTGGCTGATGATCTCACGCTGACCGTGACCCTGCGGTCCGCGGCCCTCGACGCGCGGCGCGGCATCGTCCGCCTGCATCCGGAGGTGATCGCGGCCCTCGCGTTACGGCCCGGCGCCCCGGTCCGGCTGACCGGTCCCGGCCGCACCACGGCCGGCCTGGTGGCCCGGGCCGAGGCGACCTCGAGCCGGGCGCTGCTCTACGCCGACGACCTCACTCTCGGCAATCTGGGCATGCGCGACGGCGGCCAGGTCACGGTCACCCCGATCCCGGTGGTCCCGGCCCGCCGGGTGACGCTCGCCGGCCCGGCCGAGATCGTCGCCGTGGTCTCCCCGGAGATGCTGCGGCTGGCCCTGCTCGGCAAGGTGGTCAGTGCCGGCGACGACGTGTCGCTGTTGCCGCAGGACGTCTTCGCCGACTCCGGCAACCGGTCGCTGGTCGAGGCGGCCCGGCGCAGTCTCGCCAACCGGGTCGGCTACGCCTGGACCAGCACCCTGCTGTCCGTCGTCGACGTGACCGCCGGGAACGCCGGGAACGCCGGGAACGCCGCGCTGGTCACCATGGACACCGTGGTCGGCTGGCAGGACGGCCCCACCGCGGCGGCGGCCGGCACCGCGGCCACCCGGCCGGTGCACGCCGAGGCGCCCGCCTCGACCGACCCCGAGGTGCCGCCGCCCAGCCTCGACGACCTGCCCGGTCTGCGCGCCCAGGCCAAGGAGCTGGAGGAGCTGCTCGACCTGGGGTTCCACCACCGCGAGGTGCTGCAACGCCTGGGCACCCGGGTCGCGCTCGGCGTGTTGCTCTCCGGGCCGTCCGGTTCCGGCAAGTCGGCGCTGGTCCGGGCGGTCGGCGCGACGGTCGGCGCCCGGGTCCGCACGGTCTGGGCGCCGGAGCTGGCCGCGCTCACCAACAACGCGGCGGCCGCACGGCTGCGCGAGCTGGTCCCGTCGGCGGCGGCCGCCGCCGAGCCGTCCGTCCTTCTCGTCTCGGACGTCGAGGCGCTCGCCCCCCGCGACGAGCCGGGACCGATCTCCACCGTGTTCCGCCAGGTGCTGACCGAGATCGTCGCCGGTGGCGCGGCGGTGGTCTGCACCACCAGCAAGCCGGAGTCGGTCGACCCGGCGCTGCGGGCCCCGGACCTGCTCGCCGTGCAGCTGACCGTGCCGCTTCCGGACGCCGCGATGCGCCGGGAACAGCTCGGGGTGCTGACCCGCGGGATGCCGCTCGCCGAGGACGTCCGGCTGGACGACGTGGCCGGGCGTACCCCCGGTTTCGTCGCGGCCGACCTGGGCGCGCTGGCCCGGGAGGCCGGTGTCCGGGCGGCACTGCGCCAGAAGGACGCCGCCTCGCCGACGGTCACGATGGCCGATTTCGAGGCCGCCCTCGACGTGGTCCGGCCCACCTCGATGGCCGACTCCACGCTCGAGGTGGCCGCGGTGACCCTGGACGACGTCGGCGACATGGCCGACGTCAAGCAGGTGCTGACCGAGTCGGTGCTGTGGCCGCTGACCTATCCGGACACGTTCGCCCGGCTCGGTGTCTCGCCGCCCCGGGGTGTGCTGCTCTACGGCCCACCCGGCTGCGGCAAGACGTACCTGGTGAAGGCGATCGCCGGCACCGGCAAGGCGAACGTGCTCTCGGTCAAGGGCGCCGAGCTGCTCAGCAAGTGGGTGGGCGACAGCGAACGGGCGGTCCGGGAACTCTTCCGCCGGGCCCGGGAGGCCGCGCCGACCCTGGTGTTCCTGGACGAGGTGGACGCGCTGGCGCCGACGCGCGGTCAGGCCACCGACGGCGGCACCGCCGACCGAGTGGTGGCCGCACTGCTCACCGAGCTGGACGGGGTCGAGGACCTGCGCAACGTGGTGGTGATCGGCGCGACCAACCGTCCCGACCTGATCGACCCGGCCCTGCTGCGTCCCGGCCGCCTGGAGCGTCTGGTCTTCGTGCCGCCGCCGGACGCCGAGGCCCGTACCGCGATCCTGCGGGCGTCGGCGAAGTCGGTCCCGCTGGACGAGGCGGTCGACCTGGTCGCGCTCGGCGCCGAGCTGGAGGGGTTCTCGGCGGCCGACTGTTCGGCGCTGATCCGCGAGGCGGCGCTGGCCGCCATGCGGGACTCGCTGGAGGCCACGACGGTCACCGCGGCCAACGTGGCGACGGCCCGCCGGCGCGTTCGGGCGTCCCTGGACCCCGACCAGGTCGCGTGGCTGCAGGCGTACGCCGACAACCACGCCCCGCAGTGACCGGGCACCGGAATTTGGGGTGATCACTTAAGGTGCGGCGATGACCGCCGTACTCGAGATATCAGGGCTGCGGAAGACCTATCGCAGCCGCAAGGGTGTCCGGAACGCGCTGGACGGCTTCGACATGCTGGTGGAGGCCGGCCAGGTGCACGGGTTCCTCGGCCCCAACGGGTCGGGCAAGACCACCACCTTGCGGACGCTCCTCGGCCTGATCCGGCCGAACGAGGGCCGCATGGCGATCCTCGGCCACGAGGTGCCCCGTCACCTGCCGGAGGTGGCCTCCGGGGTCGGCGCGATCGTGGAGAGCCCGCAGTTCTTCGGCAATTTCACCGCGCTGGAGACGCTGACCCTGCTCGCCATCGCCGGCGACGTGAACCGCAACCGGGTGCACGCGGTGCTGGAGCTGGTCGGTCTGCGGGAGCGGGCCAAGGAGAAGGTGAAGACCTATTCGCTGGGCATGAAGCAGCGTCTGGCCGTGGCGTCGGCACTGCTCAAGGAGCCGAAGCTGCTGATCCTGGACGAGCCGGCGAACGGCTTGGACCCGGGCGGGATCCGGGAGATGCGCACCCTGATGCGTGACCTGTCGGATTCCGGCATGACCGTGCTGCTGTCCAGCCACATCCTCGGCGAGATCCAGCTGATCTGCGACTCGGTGACGATCATCGCGGCCGGCCGCCGGGTGTCGTCCGGGTCGGTGGCCGACGTGCTGGCCCAGCACACGTCGGCGTCGGTGAAGGTCCGGCTGGAGCCGGGCGTCGACCTGCTGAACGCCGCGCAGCTGCTGCGGACCGCCGGTGCCGAGGTACGCCTGGAGAGTGATCACTTCGTGGTCGGCAACGCGGGCAATCCGGCGCAGATCACCAAGCTGCTCGCCGAGCAGCAGATCTTCGTGGCCGAGCTGACGCCGATCTCAGCCGACCTGGAGAGCGTCTTCCTGGAACTGACCGGCACCGCGCCGGTCGACGGAGAGAACCGGCAGGTCGACCAGGTCGCCGCCGCGGGTGGAGGGTGGGGTCGGTGAGCCTCTATCGGGCCGAGACGCGACGACTGGTCAAACGACGGTTCACCCGGGTGTTCGTGGTCCTGACGCTGCTGGTGCTGGGGTTGATCGTCGGCGGGGTCGGGATCTTCAGCACGAAGCTCACCCCGGCGGTGACGGCGCGGGCCCAGACGCAGGCGACCGCGGAGTATCAGAGCGCCCTGGAGTACGCCGCGGAGGAGAAACGGCTCTGCGCGGTGGATTCGGCGGCGTACGGCGGCGACTGCGACTCCATCTACCAGCCGACCCCCGGGGACTACGAAGCCCAGTGGTATCTCCCGTTCTCCTTCAATTTCGGGGAGAGCTTCGAGGACATGCTGGTGGTGCTGACGGCGCTGCTGGCAATGGTGGCGTTTGCGATCGGCGCCTCGTTCGTGGGTGTCGAGTGGCGTAACGGCGGCATGATGAACCTGCTGCTGTGGCGTCCACGGCGGGCGCAGGTGCTGCTCACCAAGCTGGGCGCGCTGCTCGCCGGGCTGGTCGGCCTGACCGTGGTGACCGGTCTGCTGTGGACCGCGACGTTCTGGGCGATCGGCCGGTTCCGCGGCGATCTGGGCAAACTGACGCCGGGTGTGTGGCAGTCGTTCGGTCTGACCGGTCTGCGGGCACTGGCGCTGGTGGTGGTCGCCGGGGCGCTCGGGTTCGGTCTGGCCTCGATCGGCCGGCACACCGCGGCGGCGTTCGGTGTCGCGATCGGTGCGCTGGTGGTGATGCAGTTCGGCCTCAGCACGGTGCTGAACATGGCCTCGGCGCGGTACGCCGACCTCTACCTGGCGGACAAGTGGGTGACCGCCTGGATGTACAAGTCGGCGGAGGTGATCGACTGGTCGGCCCCTTGTGACTATGCGTCCGGCGGGAATTGCGAACAACCGGTCTTCACCATCACCTGGCAGATGGCCGGTGGACTGCTGACTGCGCTGTTCGTCCTCGTCACGGTGGTGGCAATGTGGACTTTCCGTAAGCGGGACATCGCTTGAGGTAACGTGCGCGGGGGTCACCGGCCATGTTTATGCTGGTGATCCCCGCGTATATCCGTGCGGACCGATTTCCCGCCGCTGCCGTTTGGGAGTGTCATGCCGCCCGCCGCTGAACCCACCGGAGAACAGCAGGCCGAGGAACTCATACTCGGCGAGCAGCACATCCCCGCGCCGCGCGCGGAGGCCTCACCACTGGAGACCGCGCCGCGCGCGGAGGCCCCACCGCTGGAGACCGCGCCCCACGCGGAGGCCCCACCACTGGAAACCGCGCCGCACCCGGAGGCGTCACCACTCGAACCGGCTCCGACTTCGGCTCCGGCGCCCGCCCTTTCCGAGCGGGAGGCGAAGATCCTCGCGTTCGAGGCGAAGTGGTGGAAACACGCGGGCGCCAAGGAGCAGGCGATCCGGGACGCCTTCGAGCTGTCCTCGACCCGTTACTACCAGCTGTTGAACGCGCTCCTGGACAATCCCGCGGCCCTCGAGCAGGACCCGGTGCTGATCGGCCGCCTGCGCCGCCTGCGTTCGGCGAGGGCCCGCACCAGGAGACGGTGATCCCCGAGCTCAGGAGACGGTGAACCCGGGCTCAGGCGACGATGAAGCAGACCTCGGGCGCTGACGAAGCCGGCCTCAGGCGGTGATGACGTCCACGCCCGCCTCGCGGAACGCGGCCATCACCGCGGGCGACGCCCCGGAATCCGTCACCAGGGTCTCGATCCTGTCGATCGGGCAGATCCGGGCGAACGCGTGACCGCCCAGCTTGGACGAGTCGGCGATCACCACGACCCGCTTGGCCCGGGCCACCATCAGGCTGTTCATCGCGGCCTCACCCTCATGGTGTGACGCCGCGCCCAGCTCCACGTCGAGCGCGTCGACGCCGAGCAGCACGATGTCGAGGGTGACCTCCTTGAGCAGCGCCCCGCCGAGCGGGCCGACCACCTCGAAGGACTGCGGCCGGACCACGCCGCCGGCCACCACGATCTTCATGCGGGAGCGGAGCAGCAGCTCGTTGGCGATGTTCAGTGCGTTGGTGACCACGGTCAGCTGGGCGCCGTCACCGCCGGCGTTCAGGTCGGGGCGTACCGCCAGGGCACGGGCCACCTCGGTGATCGTGGTGCCGCCGTTGAGGCCGACGACGGTGCCGGGTTCGACCAGGCGGGCGGCGGCCTCGCCGATCCGCTGCTTCTCGGCGGAGTGTTTGGCGCTCTTGTAGCGCAGCGGCAGGTCGTAGGAGACACCGTTGGCGACCGCGCCGCCCCGGGTCCGGGTGATCATCTGCTGCTGGGCGAGTTGGTCGAAGTCGCGCCGGATGGTCGCCTGGGAGACGTCGAGGCGTTCGGAGGCCTCCTCGACCGAGACCCTGCCGCTCTCGGTGAGTAGCTCGAGCAGGGCATTCCACCGCGCGTACCGGTCCACCCGACACTCCCAGCTGCACGTTCCATGATAAGTGTGTGCACATTAGTGCGCGAAAGACCCGAAAGCAAAGCGACCCGGTGCGCAAAGGGCCGAAGGACCTTGCTCCACGGACCACGTTCTGAGCACAATAACGCTCGAAAGACCCGGGATACGAGCGCTAATGCGCAGCTCTGTCGCGGTAATGCCCCGTAACGGGCGGTACCGCGCAGCAACTACCGGTGAGGAACAGTCATGAGCCATGTCAAAGCGGAAATCGCCACCCAGCCCGAATGCTGGCGGCAGGCGGCGAAACTAGCCACCGCACCGGGACTCCCGCTTCCCGGCGAACGGGTCGCCGTCGTCGGATGCGGCACCTCCTGGTTCATGGCCAAGTCGTACGCGGTGCTCCGCGAGCAGGCCGGCCAGGGCGAGACCGACGCCTTCCAGGCCTCCGACTTCCCGCACGGACGGCGCTACGACCGGATCGTCGCGATCACCCGCTCCGGCACCACCACCGAGGCCCTCGACGTGATGCGTGAGGCCGGTGCGAACACCCCGGTCACCGCCATCACCGCGGACGGCTCCCAGCCGGCCGCCGAGATCGCCCGGCACGCCGTGGTGCTCGACTTCGCCGACGAGCAGTCGGTCGTGCAGACCCGCTTCGCCACCAGCGTCCTCGCCCTGCTCCGCACCCACCTGGGCACCGACATCGAGGCCGCCGCGCAGGACGCCGAGGTGGCCGTCCGGCTGCCGCTCCCGGTGCACCCGGCCCTCTTCGACCAGATCACCTTCCTCGGCCGGGGCTGGACCGTCGGCCTCGCCGAGGAGGCCGCCCTGAAGTGCCGGGAGACGGCCGGCTTCTGGACCGAGTCGTACCCGGCGATGGACTATCGGCACGGACCCATCTCGATCGCCGGACCGCGCCGCGTGGTGTGGGCGTTCGGCGACCTGCCGGCCGGTCTCGCCGACGAGGTGGAGGCCACCGGCGCGGCGTTCGTGCACAGCCGCCACCACGGTGGGTACGCCTCGCTGGGCCGCTGGGTCGGCGGCCGGGAACCCCTGGACCCGATGGCCGACCTGGTCCTGGCGCAGCGGGTGGCCGTGCTCCTGGCCACCACGCAGGGCGTCGACCCGGACCACCCCCGCAACCTGACCCGCTCCGTGGTCCTCACGTGAGCGATCAGGTCGTCGTCGCCCTCGACGTCGGGGGCACCGGAATGAAATGTGCGCTGGTCCGGCCGGACGGCACGGTCCACCACGAGGAACGGCACGCCACCCCGGCCGACCGCGGCCCCGAGGCGGTCACCGAGACCATCCTGGCCGTCGCCGCGTCGCTGGCCGGGAAGGCACGGGCCGACGGCCTCACCCCGATCGCGGCCGGCATCGGGGTGCCCGGGGTCGTCGACGAACAGAACGGCGTCGCGGTCTGGTCGGCGAATGTGGGCTTCCGGGACGTACCCCTGCGGGATCTGGCCGTGCAGCGGCTGGAACTGCCCGTGGCGCTCGGCCACGACATGCGGGTGGGCGCCCTCGCCGAAGCCCGGCTCGGTGCCGGGCGGGGTCGGCGGCACGTGCTGTTCGTGGCCATCGGCACCGGCATCTCCGCTGGTCTGGTGATCGACGGCGCCGCCTATCCGGGCGCCCACGGCGCGGCCGGCGAACTCGGTCATGTGGTGGTCCGCCCCGGCGGCACCGCCTGCGGCTGCGGCATGCGCGGCTGCCTGGAGGCGGAGGCCGGCGGCAAGGCCATCGGGCGGCGGTACGCGGAGCTGTCCGGCGAGCCGGGCGCGACCGCGTACGACGTGACCACCCGTGCCGCCCGGGGCGAGGAACTGGCCGTCCGGGTCTGGCAGGACGCGATCGAGGCCCTGGCCGACGGGCTGATCACCGCGCAGGCGCTGTACGACGTCGGCGTGATCGTCCTCGGCGGTGGACTGGCCGAAGCCGGCGACGCGCTGCTCACCCCGGTTCGCGCCGCCGTCGCCGCGCGGGTCACCTTCCACCGCTCCCCGGAGATCGTCCGGGCCGGACTCGGCGACGCCGCCGGCTGCCTGGGCGCCGCGCTGCTCGCCCTCGACGCACTCCCCGCCCAGGAAAAGAGCACATGACCCGCATCTCCGGCCGGATCGTCACCCCCGGCGCGGTCGTCACCGGCCACCTCGACCTGGACGGCCCGACGATCACCGCGATCGTGCCGGATGCGTCGGCCGGTGACGACGTGATCGTGCCCGGCTTCGTCGACCTGCACTGCCACGGCGGCGGCGGGCACACCTTCACCACCGGCGACCCGGACGCGGCCCGTGGCGCCGCCGGGTTCCACCTGCGGCACGGCACGACGACGATCCTGGCCAGTCTGGTGAGTTCGCCGTACGAGCTGATGCTGGCCGCCACCGGGGCGTACCGTCCGCTGGTCGCCGACGGGACCATCGCCGGGATCCACTTCGAGGGCCCGTACCTCTCGCACGTCCGCTGCGGCGCCCAGAACCCCGCCTACCTGCGCGATCCGGTGCCCGCCGAGCTGACCGGTCTGCTCGCGGCGGGCGGCGGCGTGATCCGGATGATGACCGTCGCGCCCGAACTGCCCGGCGCACTGGACGCGATCGGTCTCCTGCGCGACAACGGGGTGCTGGCCGCCGTCGGGCACACCGACGCGACGTACGACCAGACCCTGGCCGGGGTGGCAGCCGGTGCGTCGGTCGCCACCCACCTGTTCAACGGCATGCGCCCGCCGCATCACCGCGAGCCCGGCCCGGTCGTCGGCCTGCTCTCGTCGACGGCGTCGGTGGAGTTGATCGCCGACAACATCCACCTGCATCCGGGCATGCTGGCGTTCGCCGCCCGCAGCGCCGGCCGGGACCGCTCCCTGCTGGTCACCGACGCGATGGACGCCACCGGCATGCCGGACGGCCGGTACGACCTGGGCGGTCAGGAGGTGGTGGTCGCCGACCGGGTGGCCCGGCTGGTCCGGGACGGCTCGATCGCGGGCAGCACCCTGACGATGGACGGTGCCCTGCGCAACGCGGTGGCGGCGGGTCTCTCGCTGCCGGAGGCGTCCGCGATGGCCTCGACGACCCCGGCCCGGTTGTTGGGCCTGGCGGACACGCTCGGCGCTCTGGCACCGGGCCTGCGCGCCGATGTGGTCGTTCTCAGCCCGGATCTGCGCCCTGAACGCGTGTTCCGGGCCGGCATTGCGGTGGAATAGAACGAGTGGAGCCCCCGGTCGGGATCGAACCGACGACCTCCCGTTTACAAGACGGGTGCTCTGGCCAGCTGAGCTACAGGGGCGGGTCGGAAGTCAGCATAACGTCCCGAGATGCCGTCACCATCTTGGCAGGTGGGTCAAAACGAAATACGGTGGCGGGGCTGTTCCTTCTACTCGGATCGTCCGGCACGTTCCTGCCGGTGGAAAGGAAGTCGATACACCATGGCTACCGTCACTTACGAGAAGGCGTCCCGGATCTACCCGGGCACCGAGCGTCCCGCGGTCAACGAGCTCAACCTCGAGATCAGCGACGGCGAGTTCCTCGTCCTGGTCGGCCCGTCCGGTTGTGGCAAGTCCACCAGCCTGCGCATGCTCGCCGGCCTGGAGGATGTCGACCGCGGCCGCATCCTGATCAACGACAAGGACGTGACGCACCTCCCGCCGAAGTCCCGTGACATCGCGATGGTGTTCCAGAACTACGCTCTCTACCCGCACATGACGGTGTACGAGAACATGGCCTTCGCCCTGAAGCTGCGCAAGACCCCGAAGGCCGACATCGACAAGGCCGTCAAGGAGGCCGCCGCCCTGCTTCAGCTGGAGGAATATCTCTCCCGCAAGCCGAAGGCGCTCTCCGGTGGTCAGCGTCAGCGTGTCGCCATGGGCCGCGCGATCGTCCGTAAGCCGCAGGTCTTCCTCATGGACGAGCCGCTGTCGAACCTCGACGCCAAGCTCCGCGTCCAGACCCGTTCGCAGATCGCGTCCCTGCAGGCCAAGCTGGGCGTCACCACGGTCTACGTGACCCACGACCAGGTCGAGGCCATGACCATGGGTCACCGGGTGGCGGTCATGCTGGACGGCGTGCTGCAGCAGGTGGACACCCCGCGGGCACTCTACGACACCCCCGGCAACGTCTTCGTCGCCGGCTTCATGGGCTCCCCGGCCATGAACATCAAGACCGTTCCGCTGACCGAGACGGGCGGCAAGTTCGGTTCGCTCACCATCCCGCTGACCCGCGAGCAGGTCGAGGCGGCGAAGAGCGGCGACGGCAAGGTCACCATCGGGTTCCGTCCCGAGGCGGCCTCCGTGGTCAGCGAGTCGCCCGACGCGCTGCCGATCGTCGTCGACCTGGTCGAGGACCTCGGCTCGGACGCCAACGTCTACGGTCACGCCGACCTGGACGGCACCCAGGAGCGTTTCACGGTGCGGACCGAGCGCAGCAACATGCCGAACATGGGCGAGACGGTCTACATCAAGCCGCAGCCGACCGCGCTGCACGTGTTCAACGCCGGCACCGGCATCCGGATCTGACGCCGGACACTGAGAACGGCCGGTCCCTTCGGGGGCCGGCCGTTCTCGTATGACGGGGACTATTCGGAGAACCGGTAGAGGACGAAGTTCTCCTTGCCCACACAGGCCAGGGCGTAGGTGTTCCACGAGCAGGTGTCCGGCCGGACGCCCAGGGCCTGGCCCAGTTCGACCGGCTCGCCGCCGAGCGGGACTCCGGCCACCGAGCGGTCCTCCGCGTACCCGGTGGTCAGATCGTCCGAGAAGCGCAGCAGATTGCCGTCGTTGAGGCGGACCGTGACGCCGGGCTGATCGCTCCACACGGCTTTGCCGTCCGCGCCGATGAGCGTGGTGGTCGTGGTGGTGACCGCCGCGACCGCGTCGCCGACCGGCACCAGCGAGGTGACGTCGGGGACCGGGAGCCGCCACTTCTCGCCGAGACCGGTCACGTCCAGTGCCACCACTTCGGCTTTCTTCCGGTCGTACCCCGGCGTCTCCACGAAGCAGAGCAGCTCGCCGCACGGGGTCAGCTTGCCGAGGTCGGCGCCGGACTGTTGCGAGGTGTAGAGCGCCACCGGCTCCGCCGTGTTGATCTTCGCCAGGTCGTAGGACCAGATCCGCCGGGAACTGCCGCTCTCCGGGACGAAGAGCCGGCCGTCGTGCGCGACCATGCCGGAGCCGGTCGCGGCGATCTCGTCCCGCTCGGCGGTGGTGCCGAGCTCGCGCATGTCCCGGACCATCACCGCGCCGCGTGAGGTGACCTGCACGAACGGGTTGTCGTCCGCCAGGGCCGGGTTGATCGCGGTGCCGGTCGCGTCGGCCGGGCCGGTCAGATCCGCCGGCGTGGTCGGCACGACGATGGTCGAACCGATGGTGTTCCTGGTGACCTGAACCGTCCCGCCGGTGCCGGAATCCAGGCTGTACAGCAGCTTTCCGCCGTCGGCGACGACGAAGACGACACCGGTTCCCAGGTGGATGCTGTCCGCGGCGGCCAGACCGTCCCGGTGCCAGACGGAGGCGCCGCCGGACTCGTCGAGCAGCTCCATCCGGGTCTCCGTGCTGCCACTGCCGATCCCGGCGACGAGCAGCGGACCGGCCTCGGTCGCGATCAGCCTGTCCCAGCGAGCCGCGGAGAGGGTGGTGTTCCCGTGCCAGAGCTCCTCGCCGCTCGCCGTGTCGACAGCGGTCACCGCGGCCACCCCGTTCGCGGCCGCACTGACGTAGTAGGCCCGGTCGCCGATCACCGTCGCGTCCGAGAACGCCGAGGTCAGCGCGATGCCGGGGGTGAAGACGGACGGCTCGCCCAGGCGGTGGAAGTCGATCGAACTGCTCGGCCAGAGGACCACCGCGGCGGTCACCCCGAGTGCGACGGCGGCGGCGCCTGCCGTGCTCCAAAGACCGATTCTGTACGCTCGGCGCGACCGTCCACCGGTCTTCCCCGCGGGGTCGCCCACCCCTGGCGCCGGTGTGCCCGCCGAGGGGCCGCTGACCTGGTACGGCAGGTGACCGCCGGCCGCGACGGCCGCCGCCTCCGCCTCGGCCCACGGGTCGACGGGCCGTGCGTACTGCACGTCGGCGACGGTGGGTTCGGAGAACGACGGGTCGATCCGGGTCGGGTCCGGTGGTGAGCCCGGCTCTTGCCTGGTCTCGTCGTGGCCCTGTGCCGCCATCACGCTGCCCTTCCGCCGCTCGTACCGCCGCCACGCTACCGACCGGCGTGCGGTTGATCAGTCCACCGACCGGCCGTGACAGTGTCCAGCGATCGAGTGCTTCGTCACGCCGTCCGGCCTGGTTAACGTTGACGGATGCGGATCGAGCGAGCCACCGCGGTGGCCGAGGTGCAGCGTGCCGCCGACCTCTTCGACGCGCCGCCGCTCGAGGCGGCGACCCGTCGTTTCCTGTCCGAGCCCACCCACCATCTGCTGCTGGCGTACGACGACGCGGACCGCGCGGTCGGCATGATCAGCGGGGTGGAGACCACACATCCGGACAAGGGCACCGAGATGCTGGTGTACGAGCTCGGGGTGGCGCCGGTGGCGCGGTTGCAGGGCATCGGCGCGGCGCTGGTCGAGGCGCTGGCGGAGCTGGCCCGGCGCAACGGCTGTTACGGCATGTGGGTGGCGACGGAGACCGACAACAAGGCGGCGCTGGCGACCTACCGGCGGGCCGGGGCGCTCGAGGAGATGACGTTCACCCTGCTCAGCTGGGATCTGGTCGAGGATCCCGGCCGCGCCTGAAGCCGGCACGGCGGGACTGGCGGACGACAGCGCGGGAGCGCGCGCCGATGGACGTACGGCACGCGCTCCCGCGGGTTCTGCGACTGCTCGAACTACTTGGTCGAGGGGACGCCCTCGGCCGGCTCCTCGAACAGGCGCGGGTCGGCCTTGACCGGGTCCTCAGTGCCCGCGTCGGCCGTGGCCTGCTTCGAGGTCACGGACGGCGTGGCGGACGGGGTCACGGTCGCGGTGGCGGTCGGCGCCATCGTGCCGGTGGTCGCCGGGGCGGTGGTCGCCGGGGTGGCGGCCGACGCGCTCGGTGCCGCGCTCGGCGACTGGGTGGCGTTGTGCTTCTTCTTGTCGTGCTTGTCCTTCTGGACCGGCTCGTCGGTGTCGTCGTCGACCGGCGTACCGCCGGCCGGCATGCCCAGGGCGGTGCCGACCCGCTTCTGCACGTTGTTGCTCACCGGGACGACCCCGCCGAGACCACCGAGCAGCGGGCCCTCGTCGTCGACCGAGGCGCTCTCGGTGAGGTGCCCGCAGCCGCAGTTCTTGCCACCCTGGTGGCCGTAGCCGCCGGCCTGGTGGCCGTAGCCACCACCCTGCTGGTGGCCGCCGCCGAGGCCCGGGAAGCCCGGGATGCCGGCCGGGCCGAGACCGCCGGCCATCGGCAGCCCGGTCAGCGAGCCGAGGCCGCCGCCGTGCGCCAGGTTGTGCCCGGCGTTGGCGAACTGCTGGCCCAGGTTGCCGTGGGCCACGTTGTGCCCGGAGTTCGCGAGACCCTGGCCCAGGCCGCCCAGGCCGTAGTCCCCGCCACCGTTGGAGACGGTGGTGTGGGTGTAGGTGTAGGTCCGCTTCTGGTTGCCGTTGCCCAGGCCGTAGGCACCGTAGTTCCCGTGGGCGAGGTTGTGGGCCAGGCCGGGGAGCGAGGTGCCGTTGCCCGCGCCGTAGTTCCCGTGAGCCAGGTTGTGGGCCAGGCCGGGGAGGGCGATGCTGTTGCCCGAACCCGCGAGGGCGTTCAGGGGCAGGGTGCCGAAGGGCAGGCTGCCGATCGGCAGGTTCCCGACGGGCAGGTTCCCGGTCGGCAGGTTGCCGGCCGGGGTGTTGCTGTCGTTGCCGTACCCGTGCTTGTTCGGGCGGTTCGGCTTGGTTCCGCTGAGCACGTCGGCGTCGGCCACCGCCGGCTTCTTGTTCGGCTTGGCGTACGGCTTCTCGCCGCCACGCTGGTCGTCGAGGTCCATCGGGGCCTCGTCGTCGACGAGGACGTCGTCGTCCATGGCGCCGGCGTCGATGACGTCGTCGCCGTAGCCGCCGGCGCCCATCACGGCGTCGGGCTCGTCGCCGTGATGCAGTTCGATGAGCGACTGACCGCTGAGCGGGTCGGCCGCCATGGGGGTGGAAAGCTGCCAGTCACTGGTCGCCGCGTACGGGTGGGCGAGGCCGTGCAGAGCGCTCTGCAGGGGATCACGGGCCGCTCCGGCGCCGCCGACCACGTCTGCCTGGGCGGGCGTAGCCGCTCCGAACAGGAGGAACATCCCGCCGGCGACAGCTCCGGCACACCACAACTTACGCACTGAGTCTTCTCCTGACCACATCGGACAACGGGTTGGTGTATTTGCTACCAACTCGGACGAAAGGTTCGGATGGGGCAACGAGCGGCCCCGCGAGAGGGTTCCGGCTGACTACGATCTGCAAACGTGAGCGCCACATCCGTATCCGGGCAGCCCGACCACCATTCGTCCGATGAGGACAGACGGCGGCATCTGGTGCTCTGTGGAGCGGATGCGCTGGTCTACACCCTTGCCGAGGAGCTGGCGAATTCACGGCACGGAATCCGGATCACCGTCATCACGCCGCTCCGGTTGCGTTCTGACGTCCCAAATCTCTCCACACTTCGCGACCGCGGTGTCGAGTTGCGCACCGCCGACCGGCTGGACGAGACGACTTTCCGGGACGCCGGGCTCGACGGGGCCACGGCGCTCGCGCTGATCATGCCGGACGACATGGTCAACCTGCATGCCGCGCTCTGCGCCCGCGAGGTCGAGGCCGAACTGCGGGTTGTGGTGCGGATGTTCAACACCGGCCTGGGCCGCAGCGTGGCCCGGCTCTTCCCCGGCTGCACGGTGCTCTCCGACGCCGAGATGGCCGCACCCGCCTTCGTCGCCGCCGCGCTGGGCGAGGTCGCACCCACCCACTTCCGCCGGTCCAACCGCACCTTCTACCTCGCCGAACGCACGGACGTCCCGGACCGCCGGGTGATGCTGACCCTGGCCACCATCGCCGACGACGGGGAGATCGGCGT
Source organism: Actinoplanes sp. NBRC 101535 (assembly GCF_030269225.1). Lineage (NCBI taxonomy): Bacteria > Bacillati > Actinomycetota > Actinomycetes > Micromonosporales > Micromonosporaceae > Actinoplanes > Actinoplanes sp. NBRC 101535. Next base: position 63,245 of record NZ_BSSY01000026.1, read on the forward strand.
GCTCCCGGCCGAACCCGGCCCCGAGGGGACCCGCTCCACCGATCTGGTCCTCGCCGAAGCCGTCGGCGGACCACCCGGCGAGGACGTCACCCGGCGGCTGCTCGTCCGGGCCGGCCGCCGGCGGCGACCCCTGCGGGCCGTGGCACGCGCGATCAACGCGGCCCTGAGCCGCAAGCTCGGCCTCGCCGTGCTGATCACCCTGGCCACCACACTGCTGGCCGGTGCGGTGCTGAACAAGTTCGACGACAGCCCGCACGGCGTCTGGGAGTCGATCTACATCACCCTGCTGACCGCGGTCGGGTCGTCCGATGTGGAGGTCGGGCGCAACGCGATCGCGCAGGCCGCACAACTGGTCCTCACCATCGCCGGCCTGGCCCTGCTCCCACTGATCACCGCGGCGGTCGTGGACGGCATGGTCAACGCCCGGCTCGCCCTCGCCGAGGGCCGGGTCCCCCGCGACCTGAGCGACCACATCGTGCTGGTCGGCCTCGGCAACGTCGGCACCCAGGTGCTACGCCAACTGCACGACCTCGGCGTCCGGGTGGTGGCGATCGACCAGGACCCGAACGCCCGCGGCATCGAATCGGCCCGCAGACGGGGAATCCCGGTGGTCGTCGGCGACGCGTCCGTCGAGGAGACCCTGCGGGCCGCCTCGGTCGACACCTGCCAGGCGCTGGTCGTGCTCTCCACCAACGACCCGGTCAACCTGCAGGCCGCGCTGCGCGCCCGGGACGCCCGTCAGGACCTGCGCGTGGTGCTGCGGCTCTTCGACGACGACTTCGCCAAGCGGGTCGAGTCGACGTTCCAGATCGACACGTCCCGCAGCGTCTCCCGGATCTGCGCACCGGTGTTCGCCGCCGCCCTGCTGGAACGGCACGTGCACGCCACCATCCCGGTCGGGCGGCACACCGTCATGGTCGCCACCCTGGAGGTCGCCGCCGGGTCCCCCCTGGACGGTGCACCGCTGTCCCAGGCCGAACAGGACGGGGCGTCCCGGGTGATCGCGCTGTCCGCGGTCGGCCAGGAGTGGATGGACTGGGTGCCGGATCGCCGCCGGGTGCTGGCCGCCGGCGACCGGATCCTGGTGGCGGCCCGCCGCGGCGGGCTGCACGCGCTGTCCGAGATGACAGCGCAGGACTAGACACGTTCCGCGGTCCGGGTGCGAACCCCGTCCGTCAGATCAGCTCGGCTTCGACGGTGCTCAGCGCGTCCGCGTCCACACCGAGGACGGCCTGCTCGTCGGGCATGTTGACGAGCACCTCGGAGAGGTAGGACTGGACCGCCGGGGCCATGCCGACGTCCCGGCCGGCCTCCTCGGACAGCAGCCACTTGTGCTGGATGATCTGCGAGAAGATCTCCTGCGGTTCCAGCTTGCGGCGCAGGTTCACCGGCACCGCGCGTACCACCGGCTCGAAGACCTCGGTCAGCCAGCGGTGCGCGGCCTGCTGCTCGTCGGTCAGGTGACTCTCCGCGCGGTACGCGTCCAGATCGTTGAGCAGTGCCCGGGCCTGGTTCTCCTCGGCGTCCAAGCCGGTCAGGCGCATCAGGCGGCGGGTGTGGTAGCCGGCGTCGACGACCTTCGGGCGCACCCGGTAGCCACCGTCCACGGTGGACATCGACACCTCGGCGATGTCGAAACCCATCTCGTTGAGGCGGCGGATCCGGCGCTCGATGTGGTGCCGCGCGTCCTTCGCCACCTCCTGCTCGTAAGTCACCTCGTGCCACAGACGCTCGTAGCGCGCGACGATGTCGTCGACCACCGTCTCCGGGTCGATCGACTCGTGCAGCAGCTCGGCGGCCTGCAGGTCCAGGCACTCCCCGAAGATGTTCAGCCGCAGGATCTCGATGTCCTCGCTGCGCTGGCCCTCGGACAGTTTCGGATAGAGGTTGCCGGTCTCGGCGTCCACCAGATAGGCCGCGAAGGCGCCCGCGTCCCGGCGGAACAGCGTGTTGGAGAGCGAGCAGTCACCCCAGGAGAAACCGGTCAGGTGCATCCGCACGATCAGCGCGGCGAGCGCGTCGAGCAGGCGGTTCATGGTGTCCGGCCGCAGCACACGGGAGAACAGTGCCCGGTACGGCAGGGAGAACTGGAGGTGCCTGGTGACCAGCACGGTCTCCAGCGGCTCGCCTTCGGGGGTCCGCCGGTCGGTGGCGATGGCGACCGCCTGCACGGCCGGGAAGTCGATCCGCTCCAGCGCGCGGAGCAGGTCGTACTCCTTCTCGGCGATCCGTTCCCGGGTCTCCTTCATCGCATAGACCGTGTCGTTCAGCTTGACGAAACGCACGATGTGCCGCGAGATGCCCTGCGGCAGGGCGACCAGATGGTCGGCCGGCCACTCCTCGAGCGGAATGTGCCAGGGCAGATCCAGCAGCGCGGGGTCGATGAGGGCGGAGGTGATGCGCACCGCCCAAGTGTGCCCGTTCGTTCGGCGCGTCGCGTCCGTACGTGGCTCGTTACACAGGTGCGAAACGGCCGACGACGTAACGGGAGTGGCATGCGACGCAGGACTGGCATCGTCATCGGAGCATGCGCCGCCCTGGCGCTGGCCGCAACGGCCGGCGCGGTGGCGTCCGGGTCGGCGGGGGAACAGCCGGCCGGGGTCTGGCACGAGGCGAGTGCTGTGGAGCGTACCCCCGTGTCGGCGCGGGGGAAGGCGACTGCCGCGCCCAGCGGGAAACCGGATCGTGCGGCCCGGCCGGAGACGACCGCCCCGGCCGGAACCGACCCGTCCGTGCCGGGGAGGTCGGCGGGTCGGGAGTCGGCGGGTCGGGAGTCGGCGGGTCGGGGGTCGGCGACCGGGAAGCCTGCGGATGAGAAGGCGACGGCGGGCGCCGGGACGCCGCGGAAGGGTCAGGACGCGCGGCTCGAGTCGGCGGCCACCAGCCGGCAGCGGGTCGGCGAGCTGCTGCGGGTGGAGAAGCTGCTCGGCTACCTCGCCGGGCCGCAGACCGAGACGTTCCGCTACCCCGGCGCCTCCTACGTGAAGGTGCACTTCGACCGGATGGCGATGGCGCCCGGCGACCACGTGACCGTGTCGAACCCGGAGAAGACCGAGTCCTACCGCTACGACGCGCCGGCCGCGGTCGACACCGGCGGCGCCGACCGCTGGGCCATGTCGATCACCGGCGACACGGCGGTCGTCGAGGTGCACCGGGCGGCCGACCCGCTCGGCCTCGGCGCGGCGCTGGGCAGCCTCGGCGTCCACGTCGACCGGGTGGCCCGCGGGTACACCCGCACCGAGCAGCGTCGTGAGAAGGCGGGCCGGGCCGGGCCGGGGCGCGAGGAGTCGGTCTGCGGCGTGGACTCGTCGACCGACGCGGTCTGCTACCGCTCGGCGGATCCGGTGGCGTACACGAAGTCGAAGGCCATCGCCCGGCTGCTGATCAACGGCACCGAGCTGTGCACCGGCTGGCGGGTCGGCGCCAAGAACCGCATGATCACCAACAACCACTGCCTGACCTCGTCGGAGGAGGCCTACGACACCGAGGTCTGGTTCAACTACCAGTGCGCGACGTGCGGCGGCTACGACGTGTTCAAGCCGACCAAGGTGTGGGGCGACAAGGTGCTCGCCACCGACAAGGTGCTCGACTTCACGCTCTTCTCGGTGGACGGCTTCGCGTCGGTGGAGAAGTTCGGGTACCTGACGCTCGACACCGTGCGCCCGGTCAAGGGGCAGGAGCTCTACGTGCCGCAGCACCCGGCGGGCGAGCCGACCCGGATCGCCGGGGGCCAGGGGGACAAGGCGGGCAACTGCGCGGTGGAGGATCCGGCCTACACCGGGTACGCGGCCCAGTCGGACGTCTCCTACTACTGCGACACCGCGGGCGGTTCGTCGGGTTCGCCGGTCCTGTCCCGCGCCACCAACAGGGTGGTGGCGCTGCACCACTTCGGCGGATGCCCCAACTCGGGCGTACGCGGCGACCTGCTCGCCGCCAAGTTGCGCACCTACCTCTAGTTTTGGAGGGGTGACCTCGCCCCGCACTCTGAGCTGGTGGCCCGACGCACTGGCCGCGGGTGCCCTCGTCTGGCTGACCGCGGCCCTCGCCACCGGCCTCCTGCTCGACCTGGACGTGGCGGTGGCCGACTGGGTGTTCGCCCACCAGCCGCCGGTCGTCTACTGGACCGCCCGCACCTTCAACTATCTGGGCCAGGGCCTCACGGTGGTGACGCCGATCGCGGCGATCCTCACCTTCTTCCTGGTCCGCCGGACCCGGTCGGTGCGGGCGATGCTGCCGCTGATCGTCACGTTCGTGCTGACCTACGTGACGATCGGCCCGATCAAGCTGGTCTTCGACCGGGCCGCACCGCGTTTCACCGGGCCGGACCGGGCCGAACTCTTCAACCCGGCGGCGATCGGCGATCTGGGGATGAGCTACCCGTCCGGGCACATGGGCAACGTGATGACCTGGTACGCGATCATCGCCCTGCTGACCGCCGCGCTCCTCGGCCGGCGCCTGCACCCGTGGGAGTGGGTGACGATCCGGGTCGCCCCCGTGGTGATCGTCTTCTGGACCACGGTCTACCTGGGTTTCCACTGGGTGACCGACTCGGTGGCCGGGCTGCTGCTGGGCCTGGTGCTGGCCCGCGTCCTGCAACGCATCCCCTGGGAGCGGCTGCCACTGCCGGCGTTCCTGCACCGCTGGGACCGCCCGGCCGGCCTGAACGCCGACAGGCCCGGCCACGAATCGGCCGAGCCTGTCGTCTAGCGATCGAATCCGGTCAGGACTGGAACGAACGGTGCCCGATGTCGGACACCTCGGTGACGCCGTAGACGTCCCGCAGCGTCGACACCATCAACTCGGCGATCCGGGCCGCGTCCCGGCTGTGCAGCGGCCACTTCGGGACCTCCAGCCACCAGTTCAGCCGGGACGGCCGTTCCGGGGGCTGCCAGCCCTTCGCCGCCAACTCCCGCTCCTGCTCCGGGCCGAGACGCCCGTCCGGCGGCAGGAACTCGTTGGAGACCGCGTCCAGCGCGAGACCGCCCGCCAGCTGCACGAGTTCCGTGTACCGGTTGCCGGGCGCCTCGACGATGACGACCTCGCCGGTCGCCAACCGCGGAAGACGGTCGGCGACCTGCCCGGTCAGTTCCGCCCACGAGGAGGCACTCACGACAGCGCCTCGGTGACCCGGTCCCAGTCGTCCTGGAACCGGTTGCTCGCCCAGGTCACCGTCACGGTCGATTCGAGGAGCGTGATCAGGACGGTGCTGTCGTCGAACCGCCAGCGCACCGTCGGCGGTTCGTCCTGCTGCCGGGCCGTCGGCTCGCCCAGGACGGTGGCGCTGTCGTCCACCGCGTCGGCGAAGACGTCCCGGAGGAAGCTGTCCCGTTCCGGCCCCTCGTCCCAGATCGGCTGCGTGATGCGCAGCTTGAGATCGTCGACCTGACCGTCCCGGAACGCCATCCGGAGCCGGTCACCGGGCACGCCCAGTCCGGCATCGGCGAAGGCGCCGTTGTCGTACGACTCGAGCAGTGTCCAGCCCATCGTCCGGCACAGCTCCTCGACGCCGTCCGGCTGCCAGGACCAGCGCACGTCCCTCATCTGTGTCACCGCTGATCGCAGCACGTCGGAACCGATCCGGGCCCAGGTCGTCACGCGTCTCTCCTCACGGGATGCCTTTCGCATCCTTTCACGGTCATCGGGTGGCTACGGAGTTCCGGCGATGGAGATGACTCCCCGGCCGAGGCCGGTCAGGGAGAAGTCGAGTTCGTACTCCACCGTCGTCACCAGGCCCGTGGGTGACGTCTTGACCTGCAGATAGATGATCTGTTTCGGATCGTTTCCGTCGAGGACCCGCTGGAACTTCCCACGCAGTACCGCGTCCTTGGCGAGCAGCGGTCCGAGCTTGTTGTCGTACTGGAGCATGTGCCGCAGGTACGCGGTGCTCATCTGCTGCGCCCGGATGTACGGGCCGGTCAGGTCCTTCGGGTTCCGGACCAGCCGGCTGCCGAGGTTGCTGCCGGCGCCCTTCTCCTCGATCACGATGATCCGGCCGCCGTTGCTCTCGTCGAACAGGACCCGGTCGAGGTTGCCGGACGTCCCGGGTGCGTCATCGGCCGGCGTGATCTTCTTCGCGGTCGGGAACTCGGTCCGGGCGACGTAGTCACCGCCCGCGGTGCCGAGGTCCTGACTGGCGTCCCGGAGATCGACGGTCAGCTCGTTGTAGGTCTTCCCCTTCTCGCCCAGGTCGAGGAGTTCCTTGCCGGTGAGATACGGTTCGGCCTTCTCCAGGAGGTTGGCCATCCTCTTCGGGCTCATCGAGGCCTCGTTGACGATGATGCCCTTCGGGGACAACTTGGTCGCGATGGGACCGAGGATCTTGTCCCAGATGTCCTTACGCGGATCGAAGACGTTCTTACGGCCCTCGACACCGATCTTGACCCCGGCATCGCTTGCCGCGTTGGTCGTCGTCGACTTGCCGGGAACAGCGGTCACGTCGATCTTCGTGGGACCGCTCGAGATGAACTCGCCGGACGCGGTGTCGTGCAGCTTGCCGTTCACATCCCGCCACGTACCGATCGGGTCACCGACGAAGTGCGTGTTGGCGTCGCTGCCGACCCGCAGCGGCTCGCCGCTCGGAGACGTCGGAGAGAACTCCGCGGGGGCCAGGTCGTTCTCGCCGTACCGCGGAATGTCGGGGTCGTTGATGCAGTCCTCGTTGTGCACGAGGACCGGCGTCCGGCCGGCCAGCACGTAGTACGTGTGCACGTCCGCCACGGTCAGGTCGAACATGTCCCGGGAGCCCCAGTGCCGGTGCACCCCGGCCACCGTGGCCTCGCCGTCGTGGGCGAGCAGCGCGTCCCCGGCGTCCAGGGCCGCCGCGTCGTCCCAGTGCTGGTCGGTGACGTTCCAGAACGGGTGGTCGGACGTGGTGCGCACGATCGCGCGGCTGCCGTCCGCCGCGGTGACGGTGACGTCGGCGAACCGCTCGTCGAGGTTCCGGTGCAGTGCGGTGACCGGCCGCGCCGAGGTCCGCCCGGTGAGCGGGTCGGTGGCGAGCACCTGGTCGCCGAGCCGGATGGACGCGATCCCCTTGGTCGACCCGTCGGCCATCAGCACCGGCGTCTCGGGGGTGAAGCTGCGGCCCTTGGTGCAGGCCTTCAGCAGGCCTTCCAGCAGGTCGGTGAGGTTGATGTCGATGTTGTCGAGCCCGCGGATGGCGGCCTCGACGGCGGAGAAGCCCTGGCTGTCGACGACGGCCTTGAGCGCCTTGAGTTCCGGCGTGGTGAACTTGAGCCGGTCCGGCAGGTCGACGTCCAGGTCGAGCAGCTTGGCCACGTTGATCGCGCCGAGGTCCTTCAGCGCCGCATCCATCGCGTCGGCACCGAACTTCTTGATGCCGGCCATCAGGTCGCCGTTGAGGAGCTTCTTGAGGCCGTCGGTGAGGGTGCTCTCCAGCACCCGGATGCCCCCGGCCACCTTGCTCACCTTGGGGATGACCAGGCTGGCGATGTCGTACGTCCACAGTCCGAGGAACTTGGCGTACTCGCCGTTCTGCCACTCCTCCAGGTGGATGAGCGAGCCCGGGTCCTGGATCAGGCCCTTGACGCCCTCCACGAGCATGTCGCAGGCCTCTTCGGAGTCCGGCGTGTTGCCCGGGCTGTTCCCGCCGGGGCCGAACGCGCACAGACCGGACAGCCAGATGCCGCCGGCGGACTCCACCGCGCCCTCGTTGATGGCCTTCAGGTACTCCCGTACCTTCGGGTCGTCGAACTTGCCGTCGATGAACTTGCTGAAGCTGTCGCGCCAGCTCTGCATCCACGCGGTCTGACGGGCCTGTTTCTCCGCCTTGGACAGCTCGGCGACCTGGTCGACCGCGCCGGTCAGGTTGTTGGCCAGGTTGGTCATCTCGACGGCGACGAGTTTCATCGCGTCGGCGACCTTCTTGGCGGCGGCGGCCGCGGTGGTGACCTTCTTGGTGATGGTGCTGACGTTGTCGGCGGCCTTCTCCGCGGTGTTCGCGAAGCTGCGGGCCGAGTTGGCGGCCTGCCGGGCCACCGCCGCGTCGTGACCGGCCTCGGTGGCGACCCGGTCGGCCCCGGCCGCGTACGCCGCCGCCTTCTTGGCCGCTGCGGCGGCGTCCTTGGCGGCGGTGACGGCGCCCTTCGCCTCGGCCGCGGCACCGATCGCCGCGTCGATGGCCACCTTGGAGGCGCGGATCGCCCGTTCGGCTTCCTCAGCGGCCTTCTTGGCCGCCTCGTACGCCGGTTTGACCTGGTCCTGCGCCTTGAGCGCCATCTCCGCGGCGTGCACCGCGGCGGCTTCGGCGTCGACAGCGTGCTGTTCGGCCTGAGTGCTCTGCTCGGTGCTGATCAGCAGGGCGCTGTGCGCGATGTCGATCGCCATGGCGGCGTCGTTGTCGGTCTCCGCGTAGTAGGACGCGATGTCGAGGGCCACCGCTACCGGTTCGGCGAGGGCCAGGGCGGACACCCGGGCGTTGACCGCGTTGCGGCCGGCCACCCGGCTCTGGAACGACGCGATGCCCGCCTCGTTCACCGCGGCGTCCGCCGCCGACTGGGTCAGTTCGGCGTTCGCCTTGGCGGCCACCGCCTGGTTGACGGCGGCGCGTGCGGTGTTGACCGCCTGCCGGGCGTACTCGTTGGCCTTCTGCGCGTCGGCGATGGCCTTGTTGGCCGCGTTCGCCGCGCTCTGCGCCTCCCGCTTGGCGCCGGCCGCCGCGGCTGCGGCGGCGTCGGCCTCGGCACGGGCGGCAGCGGCCGCGGCCGCTGCCCGCTGTGCCGCCACCGCTGCGGCGTCGGCTGCCGCGGCGGCGGTGTTCGCCGCACCTCGCGCGGCGGTCTCGGCGGCGCGGAGGCCCGGCAACTGCGCGTCGATGATCCGGACCTGCTCGGCCGCCTTGTCGCCCTCGGCGGTGCCCGCCTTGGCGATCGCGTCCGCCGCGTGCGCGGCCCGGCTCAGTTCCTTGGTGTTCCGTTCGTTGATGTACTTGTTGGCCTCGACGGCCTTGTTCCGGGCGTCCGAGGCGAGACCCTCGAAGCGCTTGGCCGAGGCGTTCAGCTCGTCGCCGGCCGCCTGCGCCTTGAGGCCCTTCTCCGAGGCGATCTCCTGCTGGGCGACCGCCTTCTGTGCCGCTGACAGCGCGATCGTCTGCTGGACCACGGCGATCGACATCTGCTGCCGGGCGATGTTGCGCTGCACGACGGCCGCGTTGTAGTGGTCCTCGGCCTGCTGGGCCTTGGCCCATGCGTCCTGGGCGTCCTGCTCGGCGCGCAGCCGCTGCTTGCGGGCGTCGGCCTCGGCGGCCTTCGCCGCGGCGGCCAGCTTCTCCGCCTGGTCGGCCAGCTTCGTCGCGGTGGCCTGGTTCCTCTCGGCGGCCTCCCGGTACTTGACCGCGTTCTTCATCTCGATGGTCGCGTTGCGGTCGGCGTCGAGTGTCTTGCCGGCCGCTTCGGTGGCCTTGGTGGCGCTGCAGACGGTGTCCGCGGCCAGCTTCGCCGCGGTGGCCGCCTCGCTCTGCGCCATGAGCACTTCGGCCCAGTCGACGCCGTTCGACAGCCCGGTCGCCATCAGCACCCGTGCGGCGGTGTCCGCGACACCCGCGTGCGCGGCGACCTGGTCGGCGTTGCGGGCGGTGACGACCGCCTCGGCGCACGCGTCGGCGCTCAGCCGGGTCAGGTCGGCGGTGTGGGTCTGCCCGCCCGCCTTACGGATCGGCAGGTCGGCGGCGTAGATCGCGTCGGCCTGCTTGGCGTACCTGTTGGTCAGCAGCATCGAGTTGGCCGTGATGGTCAGCGACTGGGTCGCGGCCACGCTCGACTCGATGATCGTCGTGCGGGCGGTCGCCGCCCGGGTGGCCCGGTTCGCCAGGTCGATGAGGTCCTTGAGCGACTGGGACCGCGCCGCGAGGGCCGCCTCGATCTGGGTCTGTGCGGCGGCGTCCCGAGCGGATGCCGCCTTGTAGCCGGTGTTGTAGAACTCGGCGATGGTCGCCGGGTCCTCGCTGTCCAGCGCCATCTGGCCGGCGCTGGACACTTCGTAGCCGCCGGCGGCGACGATCTGCACGACCCGCGCCTTGATCAGCTTGGCCTGCTCGGCGGCGTTCAGCTCGTCCTGTTTGTCGGCCGCGACCGCGGCCTCCTTGCCGATCGCCACGAAGTCGGCGATCTTCAGGTCGTTGTTGGTGGCCAGCACCGCCGCCGCGCGCTCGCGCAGGATCGGCCCGCCGGTCTCCGCCCAGCCGGCCACCAGAACCCGGTTGGCCGCCGCGATCTGCTTCTTACGCTCGTCGGCCACGGCCCGGTAGATCGGCAGTGCCTTGTCGAGGAACGCGATGAACTCGTCCGGATCCTCGGTCAGCAGCACCGCCGCCGCGGCCGCCCGCACTTCCGGGTCCTCGTCGTAGTCGGCGAGATCCTGGATCAGCATCCGGTTCAGTTCGAACTCGTCGATCGGGCCCTGGGCGAGCAGGCGCTGTTCACTCTGCTGCGCGGCGACCCGTTCCATCTCGATGGCCTCGGCCAGGGTCAGCGACCGGGCCGCCACCGGCAGGCGTTCCGCCGCCGCGGCGGGCACCGACACCGCCTGCGGCAGCAACGTCACCGCGGCGAGGCCGGTGGCCAGGGCGAGCAATCGTCGGGATGGGACTTTGCGACGTGTACGCCGTGCGTACAGGTGGTCGCGGAACATGGAACCCCCGTAGAGCTGATCGATGAAGCGCACGAGGACGTCGGTATACGTGTGCGGCTGCTGTAGGGGCCGCGACAACGGACCTCGGCCGCAAACCTTCGTCGATCGACTGACATGCGCGGCCGGCGCGATTCATGGATCCCCCGAACGCCCTGGAGATCGACGCCGTGCGAGCCTTCCGCCCCGTCGCTTCAATGAAAAGGATTGATGCTGTCGCATATTTAAGCAGTAATCGGATCACCACGATAGGCGGGTTTGATCAATGCCCGTGGGGGACGATGAGGGATCCACCACACTGGAGGCGTCCCATCCGGCTCACCCCACGATCGCGTGGTGGTCCGAGGATCCGACGCGGCGAGCCCACAGGATCGATTCGATCCTGGTATGAGTTCTGCACTGGTCGCCGCGATACTCGCGGTCCTCACTCTGCCTTCGGAGTGGGCCCAGCCGGGCTACGGTCCCGGCGCCACCTACTACAACCCGGGTGAGACCCGGCTGACGGCGGCCACCGTCGGCACGGCCGTCGAACGCTGGGCGATCAAGACCCACGACGCGCCGGACTGTGAGGTCGGCAGGGAACCTCTGGCCGCCTACGGCAAGGTGTTCAGCAGCGACCCGGGCGGAGTGGGCGCCTACGACCCGGTGACCGGGCAGTTGCGCTGGCATGCGCCGCTGTCCCGGCGTGGTGTCACACGGATGGCGGTCTCCGGCGGCTCGCTCGTCACCCTCACCTATGCCTGCGACACCACGGCCAGTTTCCTCACCGCCTTCCGCACCTCGGACGGGGCCAGACAGTGGGAGATCCCGGTCGGCGGGCTGGCCCAGGACATGGTCGTGGACCGGGGTGTGGTCGTCGTCGACACCCGCCCCGACTTCGCGCTGGCCACCACCGGGTACCGGCTCACCGACGGCACGCAGCTGTGGCAGCTCACCGGCACCCGCGGGGACGGCCTGCTGTCCTCAGGCGGCCGGCTGCTGCTGCGGACCGAGAAGCAGGGGACCCGGGTCGTCTCGGTCGCCGACGGGACGACGGTCTGGGAGAAACCCCGCAACTGGTACGCCGTCGGCAGCGACCCGGCCGGCACCCGCTTCTACATCGGTGGCTCCGGCACCGGGCTGGCCGCCGTGGACGCGGCCACCGGCACGGTCCTGTGGAGCAGCGATCAGCCCGCACCGAACGTGACCGCCGACGACAGGCACGTCTACGTACCCCGGCAGCGCACCATGATCTGCCTGGACGCGCGGACCGGTAAGCGACTGTGGGCGGTGCATCTGGGCGACGGCGCCGGGCAGCCGGTGAGCGCCGGCGGCCTGCTCTACAGCCCGGCCGGCATCGACGAGCCACTGTCGGTCGTCGACGTGCGCACCGGGCGGCCGGTCCGCACCGCGAAGATCCCCAGCACGCAGAACTACGCGCCGATGGTCGCCGGCGGCCGACTCTTCGTGACCGACGGCGACCGTCTGCGCGCGTACTTCTGAGAGCTAGCTCTGGTAGAGCCGGCGGCGGGTCACCTCGGCGAGGGTCACCGCGGCGGCCACGCTGGCGTTCAGCGACTCGACGTCGGACGCCATCGGGATGCGGACCCGCAGGTCGCACGTCTCGCCGACCAGGCGCGACAGACCGCGCCCCTCGGAACCGACCACCACCAGCAGCGGCCCGACCGCGGCCTCCAGCTGGTAGAGATCGGTCTCGCCGTCCGCGTCCAGGCCGATCGCGGTGAACCCGGCCTTCTGCGCCGTCTTGACCGCCCGGGTCAGGTTGACCACCTGCGACACCGGCACCCGCGCCGCCGCGCCGGCACTGGTCCGCCACGCGGTCGCGGTGATGCCCGCGGCACGCCGCTCGGTCATGAACACACCGTGCGCGCCGAACGCGGCCACCGACCGGATCACCGCGCCCAGGTTGCGCGGGTCGGTGATCCCGTCGAGCGCGACCAGCAGCGGAGCGGTCTGCTCCAGCGACGCTGCGACCAGGTCGTCGAAGTCCTCGTACGCGAACGGCGGCACCTGCAGGCCGACGCCCTGGTGCAGCACCCCGCCGGTCATCCGGTCCAGTTCGTTGCGCCCGATCTCCAGGATCGGGATGCCCCGGTCGCCGGAGGTCCGGACGATCTCGTTGATCCGGTCGTCGACGTCGATGCCCTGCGCCACGTACAGCGCGGTCGCCGGCACGTTCGCCCGCAGCGCCTCCACCACCGGGTTGCGCCCGAGCAGCAGCTCGGGGCCTTCCTTGGTGGGGTTGGAGCGGCGACCCGGCGCGACCCGCGGGCCCCGAGGACCGGCGGCACGGCCGCCACGGGTGGTGGGACGGCTGACGCCGGCGCCACGGCCACCGCCGCGACCCCAGGTGGTGTCCTTGGAACCGGGCACGCCGATCTTGGGCGCCCGGCCCTCGGCCGCCGCCGCCTTGCGTTCCTTCTCCTGCTTACGCGCGGTCTTCTCGGGCAGCTTCTCGGTGCCCGAGTAGCCCTTGTGCCACGGGCGCTCGTCGGCGGGCAGGGTCTTGCCCCGGCCCTTGAGCCCGGCGCGGTTCTTGCCGCCGGAGCCGAAGGACGCGCCCTTCTTCGAGGTGGCGCGCTTGCTCGCGTTCTGTGAATTTCCCGGCATCAGTGTTCTCCTACCGTCCAGCGCGGACCGGCCGGAGTGTCCTCCACCTGAATACCCGCGTTCTTGAGCTGGTCCCGCACCGAGTCGGCGGCAGCCCAGTCCTTCCTTGCGCGGGCCTGCGCCCGCTGTTCCAACGCCAGGGCGACGAGACCGTCGACCACCGGCTTGAGATCGTTGCCGCCCTCGCCGCCGTCCCAGGCGGCGTCGAGCGGGTCGAGGCCGAGCACGCCGAGCATGGCCCGGACCGCGGTCAGCGCACCCCGGATGGCCGGCTCGTCACCCGCGGTCAGGGCGGTGTTGCCCTCGCGGATGGTGTCGTGCACGACGGCCAGCGCCGCCGACGTGTTCAAGTCGTCGTTCATCGCCTCGGCGAAGGCGGGCGGCACCGCCTTGGGCCGGCCGGGGCCGACCACCTCGGCGGCACGCCGGACGAAGCCCTCGATGCGCTGGTAGGCCACCGCGGCCTCGCGCAACGCCTCGTCGGTGTAGTCGATCCGGGAGCGGTAGTACGGGCTGCCCAGGTAGTAGCGCAGCTCGACCGGGCGGATCCCGGACTCGATCACCGACGGCAGGTCGATGACGTTGCCCAGCGACTTGCTCATCTTGGACTTACCGAGGTTGAGCAGGCCGTGGTGCACCCAGAACCGGGCGAAGCCCAGGCCGGCCGCCTTGGACTGGGCCAGCTCGTTCTCGTGGTGCGGGAACGTCAGGTCCAGGCCGCCGCCGTGGATGTCGAACTCGTCGCCCAGGTAGCGCCGGGCCATCGCGGAGCACTCGATGTGCCAGCCCGGACGGCCCCGGCCCCAGGGGGACGACCAGGACGAGTCGGCGGGCTCGTCGGCCTTGACACCCTTCCACAGGGCGAAGTCACGGAAGTCGCGTTTGCCGGGCTCACCACCGTCGGTGGGAACGCGCATGTCGGCCGGGTCCTGCCCGGAGAGCGCGCCGTAGCCCTCGAAGGACGGCACGTCGAAGTAGACATCCCCGTTGCCGGCGCTGCTCGGGTAGGCATGGCCGTTCTCGATCAGCGTCGTGATCAGCTCGTGCATCTCGATGACGTGCCCGGTGGCCAGCGGCTCGTAGGTCGGCGGCAGGACGTTGAGAGACCGGTAGTCGCGATCCAGCAGGAGGCGGTTCTGATAGGCGATCGCCCAGTACGGCTTACCCTGCTTGACCGACTTCTCGAGAATCTTGTCGTCCACGTCCGTCACGTTGCGGATGAACGTGACCTCGAAACCGGTGTGCAGCAGCCAGCGGCGGAGCACGTCGTAGTTGACGGCGGAGCGGAGGTGGCCGATGTGTGGTGAGGACTGCACGGTGAGACCACACAGGTAGATCCCCACCTGACCGGGCGTCATCGGGACGAAGTCCCGGACCGATCGGGTCGCGGTGTCGTACAAGCGCAGCGTCACCGTACAAGGGTACCGGCCCACCGCCCCGCCCGTACCACACGGGCGGGGCGGTGACCCGGAGCGGCTAGCGGCCGCCGACCGCCGCGTACGCGTCGACGATGCCGTGCCCGTAGAACCCGTTGAACTGCTCGCCACCGCTGCAGTACGCGTCGAACTCGGCCTCCCGGCCCTCCCGCACGTAGCTCTGCAGGCGCGGCTCGGGGCAGGCCTGCTCGGCCGCGCTCTGGTAGAGGCGCTTCTCCACCAGATCCGGCGCCAGGGTCTTCCCACCGCGACGGTGATCCGGGACGCCGTACCGGCTGACGATCAGCGCGGCGACACCGGAGGCGTGCGGAGCGGCCATCGAGGTGCCCTGCAGATAGGTGTAGTACCCGCACCTACCGGCCTTGGTGCACTCCTTGAGCACCGTGCCCTCGCCGTCCGGGGTGATCTCGCCGAACTCGTCGACCAGCCCCTCCTCCTGCAACACCTTGAGCGGGTAGCTGGAGAGGATCTCGTTGCCCACCGTGCGGTACGTGTCGGTGCCGAACCCGTCACGGAACCACCCGCCGGGCGCGGCGACCGAGATCTGCTCGGTGCCGTAGTTCGAGTAGTCGGCCTTGGTCTTCGACGGCCCGATCGAGGACACCCCGATCACGTGCGGGCCCTCGGTCGGCAGGTCCCAGCAGGATGCGTTGTCGATCGGCCGCGGGTACGGGTCGGCGCCGTAGTCCGGGCTGCTCACGTCGGTCCGCGGCTTGCCCAGGTCCTCGTGGTTGTTGCCGAGCGCACCGACCAGGGTGACACCCTTGCGGTGCGCGTACTCCAGGGCCCGCTTCATGCCGGTGATGATGGCCCGCTGCTCGGCCTGGTCCTCCGGGCTGTCCGCCGGGTTCGCGGTGCAGTTGTAGAGCCACGGGTCGACGTAGAAGGACATGTTCACCACGTCCAGGCCGACGTCACCGGCGTACGTGAGGGCGTTGACCACTGGGTCGAGGAAGAAGTACCCGGAGTCCTGGCCGCCCTTGAGCTCGACCAGGGTGACCCCGGGCGCGACGCCGGACAGGCCGGTGCCGTTGGCCGCCGCGCCGATCGTGCCGGCCACGTGCGTGCCGTGCCCGCCGTCGTCGGTGCCGATCGGGTCGAGGCAGCTCGCCACCTCGCACGGGCCGTCGACGTCGACTATGTCCGGCGCGAAGTTGCGGGACAGTTTCGCGTTGAAGTTGGGGGCGAGGTCCGGGTTCGAGGCGTCCAGACCGGTGTCCAGCACGCCGACGGTCACGCCGCGATCACCCGGCTCGATCTTGCGGGCCTTGTCCGAGCGGACCATCGCCAGGCCCCAGAGCTGGTTGTCGAGCGGGTCCAGTCTCGCCGGGCCGCCCTTGCCCCGGCCCGCGCCCTTCGCGGTCCGGTCGATCTTCTCGATGCCGTTCGGTGCGCGGCCGAGGGCCCGGCGCTCGCTCGCCCCGATCAGGGCCGCCGAGGCGGTCGCCTTGCTGCCGAACCGGCTGTCGGCCGAGCTGACCCGGTAGACCCCGACGGTGTCGTTGCTGGTCACGATGGTGCCGCCGGCCGCTGTGATGGCCTTCGCGGCGTCCGTGGCGGAGACCCCGTCGGCGGCCACCACCGTGTATTCGACCGTGTTACCGGGTTCCGCCACCGCGGAACCCGGGATCACGGCCAGAAAAGCCAAGCCCGTCGTGGTGACGACGGCCCCCGTGATGAGGCGTCTTCTCATGGAATGCGCTCCTCCTGGAAATGGAACCTAGGAGGATCAGATCGAGAAGAGTGAGTTTTTACAAGAGTCGATTCATGGCCGGGTCATCCGCAGCACGTCGAGCGCCTCGTCCAGCTGCGCCTCGGTGAGCTTGCCGGACGCGACGTGCCCCCGGTCGATCACCACCTGGCGGATGCTGGCACCGGAGGCGAGCGCCTGCTTGGCGATGGCGGCGGCCTCGTCGTACCCCAGGTGGCGGTTGAGCGGGGTGACGATGGACGGGGAGCCCTCGGCGTACCCGCGGGCGATCTCCTCGTTCGCCTCCAGCCCGGCGATGCACCGGTCGGCGAACTGGCGGGCGACCGCGGCCAGCAGCCGGATCGACTCGAGCAGGTTGCGGGCCATCACCGGCAGCATCACGTTGAGCTCGAAGTCGCCCTGGGTGCCCGCGAAGGCCACAGTCGCGTCGTTGCCGATGACCTGCGCGCACACCTGGCGCACCGCCTCCGGCACCACCGGGTTCACCTTGCCCGGCATGATCGACGAGCCGGGCTGCAGGTCGGGCAGGCGCAGCTCGCGCAGGCCGGCCCGCGGACCGGAACCCATCCAGCGGATGTCGTTGGCGATCTTGTAGAGGCCGACGGCCACCACCCGCAGCTGACCCGACGCCTCCACCAGCGCGTCCCGGGCGCCCTGCGCCTCGAAGTGGTCCCGGGCCTCGCTCACCGGCAGACCGGTCTCCGCCTGCAGCAGCGCGATCACCGCCGGGGCGAACCCGGGCGGGGTGTTCACCCCGGTGCCGACCGCGGTGCCGCCGAGCGGCAGCTCACCGAGCCGGGGCAGGGAGTCCCGGAGCCGTTCGACGCCGTTGGTGACCTGCCGGGCGTACCCGGAGAACTCCTGCCCGAGAGTGACCGGCGTGGCGTCCATCAGGTGGGTCCGGCCGCTCTTCACCACGGTCGCGAAGGCCCCGGCCTTGGCGGTCAGGGCCGACGCCAGGTGCTCCAGGGCCGGGACCAGGTTCTGCGAGAGGGCCTCGGTCGCGGCCAGGTGGATCGACGAGGGGAAGACGTCGTTGCTCGACTGCGAGGCGTTGACGTGGTCGTTCGGGTGCACCGGACGGCCCAGCTCCCGCGAGGCCAGCGTCGCGATCACCTCGTTGGCGTTCATGTTCGACGAGGTGCCCGACCCGGTCTGGAACACGTCCACCGGGAACTGATCGTCGTAGCCGCCGTCGGCGACCTGCGCCGCGGCCGACGCGATCGCCTCGGCCAGGTCCTTCTCCAGAACGCCCAGGTCGGCGTTGGCCCGCGCGGCGGCCCCCTTGATCCGGGCCAGCGCCCGGATGTGCGACGGCTCGAGCCCTCGCCCGGAGATCGGGAAGTTCTCCACGGCCCGCTGCGTCTGCGCACGCCACAGGGCATCCGCGGGCACACGGACCTCGCCCATCGTGTCACGTTCGATCCGGAAACCACTCTCGTCAGTCGTCACCGGACCATCCTCTCTCGGCTTCCGCCGGTCGTCCGCCGCTCGCCGTCCAGGGCCACGGACCCTTTCGGGTACGCGGTGAGGCCCCTCTCGGAAGGTGACACTCCGACCCTCGGGCCTGACTGAGAGTAGTTCTCATGTGCCACGCCGACGCCGTGTTCACAAGAGGCGGAACGGCCTGCTCAGGCTCCCGCAACCAGCCCATTCCGTGGCCCGATGATCACTGTGGGTTGGACGTGGACGGAAACGGAACGTACCGTCGGCGGAGTTTGGTCCCCCGACGAAGAGGATCCACTGATGCGAGGCGCCATCCTGGCCGCGGTCGTCGGCGGCGTGCTGCTGTCCGCCGGCTGTGCCGCGGACACCAGCGAGGTCGCGGCACCGGCCCCCACCTGGGCGACGCCCGCCGCCACCGTGGCCACGCCCGACTACTCGGCCGACACCGAGCAGGTCTGCGGCCGCCTGGACAAGGTCTTCACCACCGCCCTCGGCGACTTCGGCACCCAGATGGGCAAGATGATCGCCCACAAGGAGGCCAAGGACACCGACCAGGCGGAGAAGGCGGAGAAGGCGGCCGCCGCCGAGCTGAAGACGGTCGGCAGTCAGATACGCAAGGAGACCGCGGCCGCGCAGAACCCGGATCTCAAGCAGGCCGGCGTGACGTCCGCCGACAAGTTCGAGAACAGCGCGAAGGACCGGGAGTACATCGCGGCCATCAAGACCGCCAAAGACCTGGACCGGACGCTGAAGACCCAGCTCGAGGAGTGGCTCAGCCCGGTCGCCGGCTACTGCGGCTGACCCGTTCCCCTCGTATCCTTCACAAGGCGAAGGCCCGGCGCACTTTCTCTGCGCCGGGCCTTCGCCTTGTCCACGGGCGGCCCTGCCACTCGCCGCCGCGCTGCCGGAGTTCATCGTAGGGTATAGACGTCTTGAACGTCCAGGACGTATTCCACGATCGTGCACGTTCTGAACGTTCTAGCTTGAGGTGGTGACGATCGATCCGCTCGCGCCGACACCGCTGTATGTCCAGCTCGCCGACCTGCTCGCCGGCATGATCGAGCGCGGCGAACTCGCCGAGGGCGCCTCCCTGCCCAGCGAGTCCTACCTCCAGCAGGAGCACGGGCTGGCCCGCGGCACGGTCCGCTCCGCCGTCCGCCTCCTCCGCGAGCGCGGCCTGGTCACCACAGCCCCGCAGCGCGGCACCTACGTCAACCGCCACCCCGCCTGAGGGCCGGCCCTCACCTGATACGCCCACCCTCACGCACGCGAGCACCAGCCCGCCCCCACGCACACGAGCACCGGCCCCAGCCGTCGCCCAGAGCACCCCAGCCGTCGCCGGAGCACCCCAGCCGTCGCCCACGGCTCACCCCGGCCCACGAACCGACCACAGCCGACGGCTCAGCCACCTCCGGCCGTCGCCCACGGCTCCATTCCGCCTCCCGAACAGCCGCAAACGACGGCTCAGCCACCCCAGCCGTCAGCCATGGTCGACCCGCGAGCCGAAAACAACCACAGACGACGGCTGAGCGATCCGAGCCGTCACTGACGGCTATCCGGCGCCGACCGAGAACCGTGGACTACGGCTGAACGATCCGAGCCGTCACCGGCAGCTGCCCGGCACCGGCCGAGAACCGTGGACGACGGCTGAACGATCCGAGCCGCGGACGACGGCCGGGTGCTGCAAAACCGTCAGGCCCTGCCGCTGATCTGGAACAGACTCTTCGGCTTGGTGACCTCGGCGAAGAAGTCGTTGCCCTTGTCGTCGACGACGATGAAGGCCGGGAAGTCCTCGACCTCGATCTTCCAGACCGCCTCCATGCCGAGTTCCGGGAACTCGAGCACCTCGACGTGCCGGATGCAGTCCTGGGCGAGCCGGGCCGCCGGCCCACCGATCGAGCCCAGGTAGAACCCGCCGTATCTCTGGCACGCGTCGGTGACCTGCTGGGACCGGTTGCCCTTGGCCAGCATGACCATCGAGCCGCCGGCTGCCTGGAACTTCTCCACGTACGAGTCCATCCGGCCGGCCGTCGTCGGGCCGAACGAGCCGGACGCGTACCCCTCCGGGGTCTTCGCCGGGCCGGCGTAGTAGACGGCGTGGTCGCGCATGTAGTCCGGCATCGGTTCGCCGGCGTCCAGCCGTTCGGCGATCTTCGCGTGGGCGATGTCGCGGGCCACCACCAGGGAGCCGGTCAGCGACAGCCGGGTCTTGACCGGGTACCTGCCGAGTTCGGCGCGGATCTCGGCCATCGGGCGGTTGAGGTCGACCCGCACGGCGGGCTCCTCGCCCATCTCGACGTCGGGGAGGTAGCGGGCCGGGTCGGTCTCCAGACGTTCCAGCCAGACACCCGACGGCGTGATCTTGGCGACCGCCTGGCGGTCCGCGGAGCAGGAGACGGCGATCGCGACCGGGCAGGACGCGCCGTGCCGGGGCAGGCGGATCACCCGGACGTCGTGGCAGAAGTACCGGCCGCCGAACTGGGCGCCGATGCCGAAGTCGCGGGTCAGCTCCAGGACCGCGGCCTCCAGCTCGAGGTCGCGGAAGCCGTGCGCCAGCATCGTGCCGGAGGTCGGCAGGTTGTCCAGGTATTTCGCGCTGGCCAGCTTCGCGGTCTTGAGCGCGTGTTCGGCGCTGGTACCGCCGACGACCACGGCCAGGTGGTACGGCGGGCAGGCCGACGTGCCGATCAGGCGCAGTTTCTCGTCCAGGAACTGCATCATCCGCTGCGGGTTGAGCAGCGCTTTCGTCTCCTGGTAGAGGTACGACTTGTTGGCCGAGCCGCCGCCTTTGGCCATGAACAGGAATTTGTACGCGTCCGGCTGGCCGCCCGGGTCTTCCGCGTACAGCTCGATCTGGGCCGGCAGGTTGGTGCCGGTGTTCTTCTCGTCCCACATGGTCAGCGGGGCGAGCTGCGAATACCGCAGGTTCAGCCGGGTGTACGCCTGGTAGACCCCGAGGGCGATGGCCGCCTCGTCGGTGCCGTCGGTGAGCACGTGCCGCCCACGCTTGCCCATCACGATGGCGGTGCCGGTGTCCTGGCACATCGGAAGGACGCCGCCGGCTGCGATGTTCGCGTTGCGCAGCAGGTCCATCGCGACGAAGCGGTCGTTGGGCGACGCCTTCGGGTCGTCGATGATGGATCGCAGCTGGGTGAGGTGCGCGGGGCGCAGGAAGTGCGCGATGTCGTGCATGGCCTCGGCGGTCAGCTGGGTCAGCGCGGACGGCTCGACGGTCAGGAACCGGCGCCCGCCCGGGCCCTCGACGACGTCGACGCCCTCGTCCGTGACCAGACGGTATTCCGTCTGGTCGGCACCGGTCGGGAGGAGCGGCGAGTAGCTGAAATCGGCGCCTTTGCTCATGAGCCGCAAGCCTAAGCCAGCGACGGTCGGGCGTGCGAACCCCTCCCCCACGTTCTGTCACCGGCGGCCCGGTTTCAGGCGAACGGCAGGTACGCCATGTCCCGCCCGGAGACGGCGATCATCCCGTCCGGGCCGGTCGCGAAGATCTTCGCGTCGGTCTTCACGTCGGCGCGGACGGTGCCGTTCTTCAGCGTCAGGGCGGTGACCCGGCCGCGGCTGACCACGATCACCGCGTGCGGGGTGAGCGCCGCCTCGGTCTTCGCCCGCCCGGTGAGGGTCCAGACGGCCTTCTTGCGGCCGAGGGCGTACCCGCGCAGGGTGTCGTCCTTGCGGATGACGGCGTAGGTGTCGTCGACGGCGAGGACGTCCGACTCCTTGTCGCCGTACCAGAGGTTCCGCCCGTCGTTGCCGTTGATCAGGACTTCCCGCCCGTACGGGTCGACGCCGAGCAGCACGTTGTAGCCGCCCGCCGGGTCGTGTTCCTGAACGCAACCGGATCCGTTGTCGGCGGTCCGCAGGTTCAGCCCGTCGCGCTGCCACACCACCTGGCCGCTCGGCGGGTCGGTGGCGACCACCCCGTAGTAGCAGGTGCCGTCGCGGGCGGTGCCGGTCACCGTGAGGACCCGGCCGCCGACCACCACGATCCGCTGTTCGCGGGTGGGCCGGACGGTCTGTGCCAGCCGTCCGGTGGCGGTGTCGACGACGCGGATCTGCCCGTCGTCGGGGAAGCCCAGCAGGCCGGGCATCGAGGGCGGCCCGGTGATGTCGTCGTCGACGGTGTCGGCGGTGAGGCGCCGGGTGTCGGGCAGGTCGGGGTTGGCGGCGTCGAGCACGAATCCGATGCTGCCGCTCTCCACCGACCACCGCTGGGTGTTCGTCTTCGGGTCCCAGGCCGTGATCCGGCAGTCGCCGCCGCCGGCACAGCTCAGGTCGACGATGGCCTCCCGGTAGGTCCACACCGCGGCGGCCGTGGTGTCCGACCGTTTGACGGCGCCGGTCGCCGGGTCCAGCACCTGGTATCCCTTGGTGAGCAGCCGGCCGGTCACGACCACCGCGTTGGCGCCCTTCCCGGCCATCGACGCCCAGTCCGCGTCGGAGGACCAGAGTTTGACTCCGGCGGTCAGCCCGTACGCCTCGATCGACGTCCGGTACTCCACGATCACCGAGTCGCCGGCGATGGCGACGCTCTGCGGGGTGCCGCCGAGTTGCTGCTGCCAGCGGGCGCCGGGGGCGACCGGTCCGCTGGTGGTGACCCAGGACCACAGCTGCGGGAACGGGTTCCACACGCCGGTCGCGGCGAGCACGGTGACGACGACCGTGGCGGCGACCAGCGTGAGTCCTTTCCAGGAACCGCCCGGTGAGGCCATTCGGGCAGGGTAATGACATCGATCCGCGGATGCGGAGAGCGAGGAATGTCCGTGTCGATCGGTTATGGCCTACTTGCCGCGTGGACCAGGGGCACCGTCCGGTACCGGATCAGCTCGGCCAGCGCGATGATCGTGTGCGCCCGGACGACGCCCTCGTACCCGACGATCTTGTCGATCACCCGCTGCAGGTCGGCGTTGGAGCGGGCCACGATCCGGCACAGGATGTCGCCGCTGCCGGTGATCGTGTGCGCCTCCAGCACCTCGGGGATCTCGGCGAGGTGCTCGGCGACCGCGTCGTGCCCGTACCGCTGGCTGATCTCCAGGGTCACGAAGCTCATCACCCCGAAGCCGATGGCGGCCGGTGCCACCTCCGGGCCGAAGCCGACGACCGCGCCCCGGGCGGTCAGCTTGTCGAGGCGGGCCTGCACCGTGCCCCGGGCCACCGCGAGCCGGCGGGAGAGCTCCAGCACCCCGATCCGCGGCTCCGCGCGCAGCAGGGCGATGAGGCGGGCGTCGAGATCGTCGAGCTGGACAGTCTGCTCCTCCATCCCCGGAACCTACCGGGACCGAGCGGGCGCAACAGCGGCGCGACGACCTGTGACACTGTGAACAGGCCCCGCGGATCGGTTCTCCGGCCCGCAGGGAACCGTCAGGCTGTCGTGGTAAAGGTTTGCGCATGAGTTCCCTTCCCGCGGGTTGGTACAAAGACCCGGCCGATACCAGCACCCAGCGTTACTGGGACGGTGAAGGCTGGCTGGGCAAGGCCATCCCGGCTGACGCCGTCCCGCCGGACGGCCCGCCCGCGGTCGAGGAGGAGGAGCCGCCCGCCGAGCCCGAACCGGTGGCCGCCGAGCCGGCGCCCGCCGCCCCACAGCCCTATGCGATGCCCCCGGGGCAGCCCACCGCGGTGGGCCCGCCGGCCGGCTGGGCGCCGCAGCCCCCGCCGCCCCCGGGCTGGCAGCCTCCGCCCGGATGGCAGCCCCCACCGGGCTGGCAGCCGCAGCCGGGCCAGCCGATGCACGCCTACCTCTATCCGATGCCGCAGGCCCAGCCGCACGGTTTCGCCCTGGCCGGCCTCGGTGCACGGTTCACCGCCCGGCTGATCGACATCCTGGTCGTGCTGGTGCTCAACATCGTGGTCAACGGCTGGTTCGTGTACGAGTACTGGCAGGACTTCCTGCCGATCCTGCGCGAGTACATGGCCCAGATCGCCGCGGGCAACCAGTCGCCGGTCGTCGAGCCCACCTCCCGGATGCAGACGCTCAGCGTGGCGATACTGCTGGTCACCACGCTGCTCTGGCTGGCCTACGAAGCACCGTCGATCGGCGGCCGGGGTCAGACCCTGGGCAAGCGGATGCTCGGTATCAAGGTGATGGGCGTGGAGAGCACCAAGCCGATCGGTTTCGGTCGCGCGTTCTCCCGCTGGGCCGGCCTCGGCATGTGGACCCTGTTCTGGTGGTGCGGGATCGGCCTGGTGGTGCAGTTCTTCGGGGCGCTCTCGCCCGCATTCGACCCGCGCCTGCGGCAGGCGTGGCACGACAAGTCAGCCGCCACCGTCGTCGTCGCCGTTCCGCGCCACGCATCAACCACCGTCGAGCCCGCACCGAGCGGCGACGCCCCTGGAGGATCGAAGTGACCCGCCTGACCCGCCCCGACCTGGACGCACTCCCGAACTACGTGCCCGGGCGCAACGTCGCCGACCTGGCCCGCGAACTGGGCATCGCCGAGGCGGTCAAACTGGCCAGCAACGAGGTGCCGTTCGGCCCGCTGCCCGGGGTGGTCGAGGCGATCACCGAGGCGGCCGCGAGCGTGCACCGCTACCCGGACATGGGCGTGACCCTGCTGCGGGAGGAGATCGCGTCCCGGTTCGGGGTGGACGCGGACCGGGTGGTCACCGGCTGCGGGTCGGTGGCGCTGGCCGAGATCCTGGCGAAGGCGACCTGTCTGCCGGGCGACGAGATCGTCTACTCGTGGCGGTCCTTCGAGGCGTACCCGATCATCGCCGCGGGTGGCGGCGCGGTGAGCGTGCGGGTGCCGAACACCGCGGCGCACGGTCACGACCTGACCGCGATGGCCGAGGCGATCACCGACCGGACCCGGATGGTGCTGGTCTGCAACCCGAACAACCCGACCGGCACCAGCCTGCGCAAGGCCGAGATCGACCGGTTCCTGGACGCGGTACCCTCCGACGTGCTGGTGGTGCTCGACGAGGCGTACCGGGAGTTCGTCGACGACCCGGCCGTGCCGGACGCTTTGGAGACCTACGGCGACCGGCCCAACGTGGTCGTGCTGCGCACGATGAGCAAGGCGTGGGGGCTGGCCGGCCTGCGGATGGGTTATCTCGTCGCGCAGCCCGAGGTCGCGGCCACCATCCGCAAGGTCGTGACGCCGTTCTCCACCAACACCCTGGCGCAGGCCGCGGCGATCGCCGCCCTGGGCCGGCAGGAGGAGGTACGCCGCCGCTGCGCGATCGTGGTGTCCGAGCGGAAGCGGGTCACCGAGGCGCTGCGCGCGCTCGCCGTCGAGGTGCCGGACAGCCAGGCCAACTTCGTCTGGTTGCCGCTCGGCGACCGGACCGCCGCGTTCGCGACGGCGTGTGAGAACCGTGGCGTGATCGTGCGGGGCTTCCACCCGGACGGCGTCCGCGTCACGATCGGCACCCCCGAGGAGAACGACCTGTTCCTGGCCGCCGCCGAGGCCGCTCTCAAGGAGTGATCTGAGCCTCCTCCTCGGCCCGGTGGTGGTCCTCGGCGCTGATCCGGTGCGGGAAGACCGCCGGCGAGAAGACCACCAGCAGTGTCGCGACCAGTGCCAGCCCGGCCGCCAGCAGCGGCAGCGTGCCGAGTCGTTGCGCGCTCACCAGCCGCTCGCCGATGAACGCGCCGCCGCCGATGCCGATCTGGAAGGCCACCACGTACACCGCGGAGGCCGCGTCCCGGGCGGCCGGGGCCACCCGCAGCACCGCCGCTGCCAGAAAGACCGGCACGGCGGTGAAGGCGCCGCCCCACAGCAGCGTCGCGACCACGGTCGGGACTCCTCCGAGCACCGGCGCGAGCAGCCCCACGGCCAGCGTGATGATCGCGAGCAGGCCGATCAGGATCGGTCCCGGGCGCCGGTCGACGAAGCGTCCGACCACGAAGTTGGCGATCAGTCCGACCGCGCCGTACCCGAGCAGCAGCGCGCTCAGCCCGGCGCCGTCGAGACCGGCGTCGCGGCGTACCAGCGGCGCGATGTAGGTGTAGGCCGCGAAGTGCCCGATCACCAGGGTCGCGGTGATCAGGCAGAGCCGGGCCACCCGGCCGTTGCGCAGGATCCGGACCGCGTCGCGCAGCTGCTGTCCGGTGCTCGTTCCCAGGTCGCGGGGCAGCGCCGGTAGTTTGGGCAGGACCAGGACGAGCAGCAGCACGCCGATCGCGCCGGCCGCCGCGAACATCCCGACCGCCGTACGCCATCCCAGCCACTGCCCGACCGCGGTGCCCAGTGGCACGCCGAGCACGATGGCCAGCGAGTTGCCGAGGAAGACCAGCGCGGTCGCGCGGCCGGCCTGTCCCGGTGGAGCCAGACGTGCGGTGATCGGCCCGATCACCGACCAGAACACCCCGTGTGCGAGCGCGCAGAGCAGCCGGGAGAGGGTGAGCACGGTGAAGTTCGGGGCGAGGGCCGCGGCGGTCTGCGACACGGCGAACACCGCTACCGTGACGGCGATCAGCAGGTGCCGGGGCACCCGCATGGTGAGCGCCGTGAGCGGGATGGTGCTCACGGCGGCGACGACGGCATAACTGGTGAGCAGCAGACCGACCTGCGCCTCGGGGACGCCGAGGTCGGCGGAGATCTCGGGCAGCAGCCCGACGGGGAGGGTTTCGGCGGTGACGTAGCAGAACGAGGATGCGCCGAGGACGACGAGCGCCGGGCGGTTGAGTCTCACCACCGCAGAATAAGCTCTGATAAAGAGCATAAAAAGGGAGAGGAAATGTGACGACGCGCTCCACCGAACTCCTGCGAGTGGTGCACAGCCGTCCCGGCGTCACCCGCGCCGACGCGGCCCGCCTCCTCGGCGTCGGCACCGGCGCGGCCACCGAGCTGGTCACCAAGCTCAGCAAGGCCGAACTGCTGGCCCAGGCCCCGGCCGCGCCCAGCGGCACCCGCGGACGCCCGACCACCGTGCTCCTGCCGCACCCGGGCGGCCCGCTCGTGCTGGCCGCCGCGATCACCCACGAGTCGTGGCGGATCGACGTGGTCGAACTGGGCGGCACCACCGCCGCCTCCCGCACGGGACGACACGCGGGCTCCGACTGGCCCGCCGTGCGCACGGCGGTCGCCGCCGCGATCCAAGACCTCCTGCGGGGGTACGCGCACCGCCCGCGCGCCATCGGCGTCTCGGTCCCCGGCACCGTCCGTTCGCTGCGACTGCAGGCCGCCAACGCCGGCTGGCACGACGCCGACCTGACCGAACTCTGGCCCGGCGCCGAGGTCTTCGTGGCCGGCAACGACGCCACCCTGGCCGCCGCCGCCGAGTCGCACCGGGGCGCCGCCGCCCAGGCCACGGTCGCGCTGCACCTGCGGATCGACGCCGGACTCGGCGGCGCGGTCGTCGAGCACGGCCGCCCGGTGATCGGCGCCCACGGCGCGGCCGGCGAGTTCGGCCACATGCCGTTCGGCGACCCGGCGGTCCCGTGCCCCTGCGGCGCGCACGGCTGCTGGGGCTCGGCCGTCGACGGCACCGCCCTGGCCCGCCATCTGGGCGACCCGACTCCGCGCGACCCGGTCACCTACGCGCGTCGCGTCATCGCCGTCGCCCGGACCGCCGTCGCCCACACCGCCGGCACCCGTGCCTCCATCACCCGCGCCCCTGGAACAGCGAGCGCCGAAGCCACGAGTGCCGACCGGCCGGACAGCTCCACCCGGTCCCGTCAGGACCTCGCCGGACTCCCGCCACCGGACCCCGCGGATGCCCTGGACGCGGTACGCGCCGCCGGGACAGCCCTGGGCCGCGGCATGGCGGGTCTCGTCAACGCCCTCGACGTGGACCTGATCACGCTGGGCGGCCTCGGCGCGGACCTGCTCGACACGGTCCCGGAGCAGATCCACGACGCCTACCGGCGCGGCCTCATGATGATCCACCGGGACACGCCACCGCCGGTGCTCCGGGCCACCCTCGCCGACGAGGACGGCCCGGTGGCCGGCGCCGCCGAGGAGGCCTGGGCCGCCCTGCTCCCCACACTGGCCTGAGGCCGGGAGGGATCAGAGAGACGCGATGATCACGGTGTCCAGGGTCAGGTAGTAGACCGGGGACTCCGGATCGTCCGGCGCGTTCGGCAGCAGACGCTCCATCGCCAGGTGGTCCCCGGACAGCCGGAACGCCCCCGGCTTCCACAGAATGCCCTCGTCGTCGACGGCGAGGGCGAACGAGCCGCTCGCGGAGCCGGTCCGCGGGTCCACGCTGATCACGGTGTTGTCCCTGGTCAGCAGGACCACCCGCTTCTGCGCCGTGCCGAGCACCCGGGTCAGGCCGGTCCACGACGTCCACAGTTCGGCGCCGTCCGCGTCCTGGGCGACCACCCGGTCCTCCAGGGCCGTGACGATCACCCCGGCGGCCACCGTCGCGCCCGGGGCGTCCAGGGCGACGGCGCGCTGCGGCGGCAGGCTCGTACCGGCGAGCCAGCCCTGACCGGCGGCGTCCCGGAACCCGGCGCAGTTCGAGCTCTCCGAGTCGCAGCCGACCGGCGTCCACGGTCCGGACGGCCACGTGGTGATCGCGGCACCGGTGACCCCGTCGTAGACGCTCGCCTCGCACACGTACGCACCACCGGCCGTGGTGAAGCCGCCGGCACACGAGGACGTCGTCGAGGCCTGCCACCGTGGTGTCCCGGTGCTCACGTCGTACCCCGCAAGGGTTTGATCGTCGCTCGCCAGCACCGCGCCCGCGGCGAGTCGCAGACCCGGCGGCGCCCACACCACCGACGCTCCGGTGCGGTGCCCGGTGTATCCCGGACCGGCCGGACCGTCCTGCCGCCAGGCGATCTCCCCGGTCCGCGCGTCGATCGCCACCAACTCGCCGTCCGACCAGCGGGTGACGACCGTCGTGCCGCTCGCCACCACCCCGCTCAGCTGTTGCGGCCAGCGGCGCAACGACCAGCGGGCGGTGTACTGCGTCCGCCCGTCGACCGGGCCGTCGGCCTTGACCTGGTGTTTCGCGGCATAGACGCGGATCCTGCCGTCAACGATCAGCGGCGCGACCGGGGTGTGCCCGGTAGCACCGGGTGACCGCACGGCCAGCTCCGGATAGGGCGTGGTGGCGACCGCCAACACCTCGGTCGGCGCGATCACCCGCCAGCCGATCAGGCCACTCACCAGGAGAAGAACAACGGACGCGAGGGTTCTCAGCAGCATCCGGGTCACGGCCGGAAGTATTCCAGGTCAGTCTGGGACGGCCCCCGCGCCGTCACTCATAGCCGCCGTTGACCAACCCGAGCCGGACCAGTTCGGTGAGCGGCTCGACCACGTTGGCCGCGCCGAACCCGGTGAACAGCGGCCGGGGATCGTCGCGCCGGACCCGGGCCGGTTCGACCAGCGGCACCGGGTGGGTGGCCGCCAGCGCCTCGGCCACCTCGGCGACCTCGCCACCCTCGGCCGCGAGCACCGACGCGATCAGGATGTTGAGGAAGCCGTGGTGGGTGAAGCCGGTCTCCGGGTCGGTGTGCCGGGTGGCGTGCCGCAGACCGGCCGCCAGCCGGAACGACAGGCCCCGGTCCCGGCAGGCGCAGATCACCGCGGCCAGCTCGACCGGGGTCGGGAAGAGCTCCGCGGCCAGCCCGCCGACCCGGAACTTCGGCGCGATCGACAGCCCGGCGTCGCGGGCCTCGGCCACCGAGTCCAGGGCGGCCAGCAGTCCCCAGCTCAGCGGGATCTCGGCGTAGACGCGCAGACCGGGGTGGGCGGCCGCGAACGAGCCGAGCGCGGCGATGCCGGGCTGCGGGTCCTCGCCACGGCGGGCCACCGCCGCCTCGACGTGCCCGATCGCCACCCCGGCGGCGGTCAGCTTGTCCACGATGGCCGGCAGCACGGCGGCCGGCACGTCGCCGATCAGGCCGGCCGAGAGCCGGGGCGCCGGCTCGGCGCCGACGATCGAGGCGGGCAGCAGCAGCGCGCCCAGCAGATCCGAGTACCACGACGCGGTGTGCTCGTGGAACTTCAGCACCGCGTCGGCGAGGCCGATCGGGCTGGGCGGGAGCAGGGACGCGTCATCGACCAGCCCGGCATAGAGCGGAGGCACCATCGTTGACACGAACCCGAACCTAATGGACGCTGCGAGAAACGGACAACCAAGTCCGCTATGTCGCTTTCCAATCTGGTGGAGGCAACGATGCCTTACTACCGCAGCGTCGGCGAGGTGCCCCACAAACGGCACACGCAGTTCCGGCGCCCCGACGGAGGCCTGTACGCCGAGGAACTGATGGGCCAGGAGGGCTTCTCCTCCGACTCGTCGCTGCTCTATCACCGACATCCCCCCACCGCGATCGTCACGGCCGAGGTACACGAACCACCGGCCGTCCGGCAGACCGCCAACCACCCGCTCAAACCCCGCCACCTGCGCACCCACAAGCTCGACGCCGGACCCGCGGACGCGGTGCTCGGCCGCCGCCCACTGCTCGCCAACAGCGACGTCCGGATCGGGTACGCCGTAGCCGACCGCCCCTCCCCGCTCTACCGCAACGCCGTCGGCGACGAATGCCTGTACGTCGAGGACGGCACCGTCACCGTCGAGACCACCTTCGGCGAACTGCGGGCCGGCCCCGGCGACTACGTGATCGTCCCGACGTCGGTGGTGCACCGGATCGTCCCGCACGGCACCGCCCGGCTCCTGACCGTGGAGGCGACCGGCCACATCGGCCCGCCCAAGCGTTACCTGTCGTCGCGGGGCCAGTTCCTGGAACACGCGCCGTACTGCGAACGCGACATCCGCGGCCCCGGCGAACCGTTCACCGCGGACGGCACCGACGTCGAGGTGCTGGTCCGGCACCGGGCCGGCTGGACCCGGCACGTCTACGCCCACCACCCGTTCGACGTGGTCGGCTGGGACGGCTGCCTGTACCCGTGGATCTTCTCGATCCACGACTTCGAGCCGATCACCGGACGGGTGCACCAGCCACCGCCGGTGCACCAGACGTTCGAGGGGCCGAACTTCGTGATCTGCTCGTTCGTCCCGCGCAAGGTCGACTACCACCCGTTGGCGATCCCGGTGCCGTACAACCACCACAACGTCGACTCCGACGAGGTGATCTTCTATACCGGCGGGAACTACGAGGCCCGCCGCGGCTCCGGGATCGAACAGGGGTCGATCTCGCTGCACCCGTCCGGTTTCACACACGGCCCGCAGCCCGGGGCGGTGGAGAGGGCCCTCGGCGTGGAGGCCTTCGACGAACTGGCCGTCATGGTCGACACGTTCCGGCCGCTCGACCTCTGCGAGCCGGCCCTGGGCGTCGAGGACAGCGGTTACGCCTGGACCTGGAACCGCGCCTAGGAAGAGGTCCTCTCCCGCTGCTGACCGGCCTCCGCCGGTCAGCAGCTCCCACCGGTCAGCAGCTCCCACCGGTCAGCAGCTCCCACCGGTCAGCAGCTCCCACCGGTCAGCAGCTCCCGCCGTCGGCCAGCGGCTTCCGCCGTCGGTCAGCGGCGGGAGAGGACCGCCAGCAACTCGGCGACCGCCGCCGCCACCATCGCCGCGATCAACGTCGGCAGGCCGCCCACCACCGCGTAGGCCAGCAGGAACAGCGGCGCCATGAACAACAGGTAGGCCGAGACCGCCAACCGGATGTTCCCGGCCCGCAGCCGGGCCAGCACCACACCGACCGGCTCGGGCAGCCGGCTGCGCAGCCAGAAGAGCACCGCGACGAACACCAGCACGCCGATCAGACCCGCCCACGCCCGGGAGATGCCCGGACTGATCTGGGTCATCGCCGCGGTCAGCACCGCCGCGATCAACGTGCCACCCGCGCCGAACTGCACCGTCTCCCGCAGGCCCTCAGCCGCCTCGTCCGAGACGTCCAGGACCGGGCGCGTCGGTCGCGCAATCCTGGCGTACGCGTCCTTCGCGTGAGTTTCCTTCTCGGTGTACGCGTCGAAGCCCGGTCCCGCGGCCGGCGGCTCCGCGCTCGGACTCCCGGCCGGCGGCTCCCCATCCGGGCCGGTGGCCGCGGCCGGCGCGTCGAGCGAAGCCTCCTCGGCCAGCGACTCCAGGGCCTGCGCCCACCGGCGGCGCTCCAGCCGGACGATCCCCACGTCCTGCCCCGCGTCGCCGATCGCCGCATCGAGTTCGAGCGCCTCGCCGTACGCCCGCTGCGCCAGGTCGAACAACCGCAGACGGGCGGCGACGACTGCCAGCACCAGGTGGGCCTCGGCCTCCTTCGGCGCCACCCGGACACCGTTCCAGGCGGCGTTCAGCGCCTCCTGCCCGTTGCGGG
Organism: Actinoplanes sp. NBRC 101535; assembly: GCF_030269225.1. NCBI lineage: Bacteria > Bacillati > Actinomycetota > Actinomycetes > Micromonosporales > Micromonosporaceae > Actinoplanes > Actinoplanes sp. NBRC 101535. The sequence goes on from NZ_BSSY01000026.1 coordinate 95,280, forward strand.
ACTCACTCAGCAGGGCGGCTCCGGTGCGCTGCGCGTACGCGTCGTCGGGCCACCGGGCCAGGATCTCCCCGGCGTCACGGGCGGCATCCGCGTAACGCCGGATGTCGATCAGCGCCATCGCCCGGACCACCAGCGCGGTGAGCGCCGGCGGCTGAAGCGTGGCGGCCCGGTCCGCGGCGGCGAACGCCTCGGCCGGTTGATCCGCGGCGAGGTGGATGCGGGCCAGGGTGGCGAGCAGCGCGGTCTCCTGCGGTGCGCTGCTCAGACCGGCGGCGATCTCGTCGGCCGCCTCGTCGTAGCGACCGAGATCGGCGAGCAGCAGGGCTCGTTGCCGGTGTTCCTCCGGCGTGGTGTCAGGCTCCAAGGGGGCGGGCACGTGCCGAGCGTAAGCGCTCTACCTGGAGATGACGTGAGTCGGGGTGAGGCGGCACACCACGCGCACCGTCCCCGGGGCGTCACTGGTCCACGGCTCGTTCGCGTACTTGTAACTCAGCTCGCCGATCAGATCACCCTCGTCGTCACAGAGCGCGACCACGCCCTCCACGGTGAAGTACGAGTACGGCTGCGCCGGGTCGTATCCGCAGATCGAGACCCGCGGCTCCCGTTCCATGTTCAGCGCCTTCCGGCGCCCCCGGATCGTCGAGAACACGACATGGTCGCCGTCCCGTTTGACCCAGATCGGCGTCGACTGCGGGCTGCCGTCCGCGTTGATCGTCGTCAGCACCACATACGTGGGGTTGTCGATCAGTTTCCGGGCGACATCCGGCAGGGCGACGGTCATGGCAGCGATCATGCCCGATACCGCCCGTGCCCTCCCCGTGACGCTGAACACCACACCGCCACAACCACCGCAAACTGCCGCAGACCCCACACGCGCTCATCCCGGCGGGGTAGCCCACCACCTGCTCAGGTGGCCGGATAGACCAGTGCGGTGGCGATCCCGGCCAGCCCCTCGGCACGGCCGGTCAGTCCCAGCCCGTCGGTCGTGGTGCCGGCCACCGTCACCGGCGCGCCGACCGCCTCGGAGAGCACCTTCTCCGCCTCGTCCCGCCGTTTGCCGATCTTGGGGCGTACCCCGACCACCTGCACCGACACGTTGCCGATCGCGAATCCGGCCTCCCGAACCCGGCGGGCCGTCTCGGTGAGCAGCGCCACCCCGGAGGCTCCGGCCCACTCCGGCCGGCTGGTCCCGTAGTTGCTGCCGAGATCGCCCAGCCCCGAAGCCGACAGCAGCGCGTCACAGGCGGCGTGGGCGGCCACATCCGCATCGGAGTGCCCGGCGAGACCCGGCTCACCCGGCCAGTGCAGTCCCGCCACCCAGCAGGGCCGAGAAGCGTCGAACGCATGGACATCGGTCCCGATACCAACCCGCGGAATGATCACCCCAAAAGCCTAGACACGTTCCGCGGTCAGGGCACGAAGCCCATCCACGTGGTGTGCCCGATCAGACGGCAGCGACAGGACCCGGGACGACAGCAGAGCCGACCACCGCTGAATCCAGCCGCGGCAGGTCCGAGAAGGTCGGGCGAGATCAGGTCCGAGACGGTCAGGCGGGGGCGGTCAGGCGCGAGACGGTCAGACGGGGGCGTCGGGATCCGGGTGGGACAACAGGTAGCCGGCCACCACCAGGTCCAGAGGTCTGGTGATCTTCAGGGCCAGGTCGGAGCCGGGGACGCAGAGGACCGGGTGGCCGAGTTTCTCGACGGCGCCCGCGTCGTCGGTGTGGGCGTCGGCCGCGGCGGCGTGGGCGGCACGCAGGACGGGTGCGCGGAAACCCTGCGGGGTCTGGACGGCGCGCAGCACCGAACGGTCCACGGTGCCGAGCACCGTGCCGTCGGGGGCGGCTTCTTTGATCGTGTCGACCACGGGGAGGGTCGGGATGACCGCGTCGGCGCCGTCCCGGACGGCGGCGGCGACCCGTTCGAACAACGACACCGGAGCCAGGCAGCGGGCGGCGTCGTGCACCAGCACCACACCGATGTCGTCGGGCACCACGGCGAGCGCGGCCGCGACCGACTCCTGCCGTTCGGCACCGCCGGCCACGACGGTGACCGGGGCGATCCGGTCGAGCAGAGCGCGCACGTCATCGACACCGGCCGGCGGGGCGGCCACCACGATCATGCGAACCGAGGGCGCCGCGGCGATCCGGCGGATCGCGTGGACCAGAAGGGGCTCGCCATCGAGCAGGCGGAGCGCCTTGGGAGCGCCGGGCCCGAGTCGCAGGCCGGCGCCGGCAGCAGGAACGACGACCGCGACGTCACCGCGAGCATTGAGCATCGCGGTCACATCGCGGTCGTCGGTCACCGTTTGAAGAGGGATGGCGTCGGGTGATCAGGCCTCGGTGAGGACCTTGTCGAGCAGAACCTCAGCCTCGTCCTTGGTGCTCTTCTCAGCGAGGGCCACCTCACCGACCAGGATGTCGCGCGCCTTGGCAAGCATCCGCTTCTCGCCCGCCGACAGGCCACGCTCACGCTCACGACGCCAGAGGTCACGAACGACCTCGGCAACCTTCAGCGGGTTGCCAGAAGCGAGCTTCTCGAGGTTGGCCTTGTAACGCCGCGACCAGTTGGTCGGCTCCTCGGTGTGCGGAGCGCGGAGGACGTCGAAGACCTTGCCGAGGCCTTCCTCGCCGACCACTTCGCGCACGCCGACTTCTTCGGCATTCTCAGCGGGCACCCGAACCGTCAGATCGCCCTGGGCGACACGCAGAACGAGATACTGCCTTTCAACGCCCTTGATGACCCTAGTCTCGATTGCCTCGATGAGTGCGGCCCCGTGGTGGGGGTAAACAACGGTCTCGCCGACACTGAAAACCATAGGTTCGAAACCCCTTTCGCTGTGTCTAGGGTAACACGCCCAGGCGCCCGTGTCTCGCCCTGACGGTCACTGTTAGTGCAGCTCAGGGGCCCTGTGACGGGGCTTTCTACCGCTTGACAGCGACGCGAGAAGCTGCCTTCGTAACGCAATGTGACCGGTTAGTCACGACCCCTGCTAACGAGTCGGAAATTCCGGACCTGTTGGCTTTGTGAGATCAAGCTTATCGCTAATGTCCGCAACAGCGCACCACTGGCGATGCGGCCCCCCGTGCGGGAGGCTGGACGGGAGTTCCCCGACCGAAGCAGGATCTGGTCGGCCAGGGGGGAGGTTGAGTCATGGCTGGCGTGAGCGACAACAACGGCAGGCCGCCCGGGGGCGGTGCGCCCGACGACCTTCCCGATCTCCCCGAGGAGTGGGGGGTCATCGTCATACCGGACGACCTCTCCGCGCTCGCCGACGAGGTCGAGGCGGTTCGTGCCGAGCTGAACACGGCCGAGCCCGCCACCCGGTGGCAGCGCGTGCTGCGGCGCCCGGCGGTCCGGCGTCTCCGGCGGATCGGCAGGTTCGCCGTGCGCACCCCCGCTTTGATCATCTCGGTGGCGGTGATGGTGACGGTGGCCAGCCTGTTCGCCTCGGCCTGGCCCGGACCCGCCCGCCAGCCCGCCACCCAGCGCACCTCCGGCACGGTCGACGAGCCGACCACCGGCGCGCTGCCCGCCACCGACCTGGTCGGCGCCGACGGACAGAGCGTCTCGATCCGCGGGCACCTCCCCGCGGTCGTGCTGCTCACCGACGGCTGCGACTGCGGTGCCCTGATCGCCGACACGATCAGTGCCGTCTCCGCGGAGACGGCCGTCCTGGTCGTCACGGTCAGCGCCGTCTCCGCCAGTCCGTCCGTCCTGCGACCACCGGCCCAGACGCCCCGGGCCGACGGCAAGAGCGTCACCTTCCTGCTCGACCAGACCGCCGGGTTGCGCCGCCATCTGCGCCTCGGCACCCCGGACGGCACCGCCGCGGTGATCCTGGTGAACAGCTCCGGCGACATCATCCGCACTTGGCAACGAACCGCCTCGGTCGAGGACATCCGCCCCGACCTGGCCCGGCTCTGAGCTGGGGAGCGCCACACCGCGTGACCAGCCGTCAGACCCCACCGGCGGCGTGTGACGACCCCGGCGATCCGGCCGCGTACGACAACTGGGGCAATCGCGCAGGACAGCCCCAGTAATAAAGCCTCGACTGATATCCGGAAAATCAGCCGAGAGACCGCTCCAGCTTGTATCGGAAGATCACCGGCCCGGCGTCGTCCACCGCGATCCGCAGGTGCAGTTCGTCGGCGAGACCGAGGCTGAACATCTCCGGCGTGCGGTCGCCCGAGCAGGCCAGCCCGCGGCCCGACTCGTTCTCTGCCAGGCTCACCCGGACCCGGCTGCCCTCGGCGCCCGCGCAGACCACCGACACGGTGAAGTCGCCGCCGCCGACATCGGCCACCTCCTCGTGGCTGGTGCCGGCGGCGAGCGCCACGCTCGCCGCCATCTCCTGCCGCCCGGTGTCCGGCAACAGCTGCTCGGCGGAGCCCCGCCATTCGGCCACCCGCGCGTCGGTCGCCGGCCGCGGCGCCGCGCGTATCCACCACACCACGGCCGCCACCAGGATCAGCGCGGCGGTCGTGTGCAGCACCAGTCCTCGTCCCCGTTCGCCGTTCACGCTGTGAGAGTAGAGGCCTCCAGGAGAGTGACATAGAGCGTGAGTCCCGGGCCGAACGCGAGCATCAGGATGCGCCGCGGCGGCAACTGTCGTTTACGCAGCGCATCCAGCACCAACAACACAGTGGGTGAGGAGCAGTTGCCGTAGGCGGACAGCACCCCGCGGGAGGCCGCGAGCGCGTCGTCGTCCAGGCCCAGTTGTTCCTGGACGACGTCGAGGATGCGCGGACCGCCCGGGTGCACGGCCCAGCCGTCGATCGCGTCCACGGTCAGGCCGTGCCGGGCGAGCACGTCGTCGACCAGTCCGCGGACGTGCGCCGCCAGCACGGCGGGCACCTCGGCGGACAGGCCCATCCGGAACCCCAGGTCGGTGACTTCCCAGGTCATGTGGTCGGCGGTCGTCGTGTCGGTGACGGCGGCGACCTCACGCACGGCGTACCCCGCAAGGGCCTGGTCCCGGGGTGTGAGGACGACGGCGACCGCCGCGTCCGAGAAGAGGGCGTGCGACACGATCTGCTGGATGTCGGTGCGGTCCGCCGGGGGCTGCAGGTGCAGGCTGGTCAGTTCGGCGCAGAGCAGCAGCGCGGGTCGGCCGCGGGCGGTCACGTAGTCGGAGGTGGCGCCGAGTCCCGGCAACGCCGCGTAACAACCCATGTGCCCGACGAAGAGGCGTTGCACCGTCGGTGACATCCCGAGGTCCCGGGCCAGGAGGATGTCCAGGCCCGGGGTGGCGTAGCCGGTGCACGAGCAGACCGCGAAAAGACCCACATCGCCCGCGCTCAGCCCGGACGTCTCCAGAGCCCGGCTGACCGCGGCCTTGCCGAGCGGGATCGCCTCGGTCTGGTAACGGCGCATCCGGCGTTCGGTCGACCAGTTCGCGACGTCCTCCACCAGTGGGCTGACCGCGGCCTGCCGGGTCCGCACCCCGGAATTCTCGAAGATCCGCCGGGCGATGCGGCGTTGCGCCCCGGTGTACCGCCGGGCGAAGTAGCCGTCCCAGACCTCGGCCTGTGCCGTCGCGGGCGGCAGCGCCACGCCCATCCCACTGATCACCGCTGCCATGACCGGCCTCTCACCATCGGGGTGTGACGCCACCGGCGTCCGGGTCGCCGCCGAGAGCCTCCACGCCCAGCCAGTCCGCGCAGACGTCGCTGGTCGCGGGTTGCAGGGAGCCGGCCCGGGCGTCGCGGTAGAGCCGTTCCAGCTGGTTACCGCGGCGCATCGCCGAGGTGCCCGCCGCCTCCAGCATCGACGCGGCGACCTCGGCCGCGGTGGTTCCGGCGAGGAGTTTCGCCCGCCACACCCAGCGTTTCGTCTCGGCGTCGCCGGGTTTCTCGTCCACCCGGCGGGCGGCTTCCCGGACGGCGAGGTGCGCGGCCTCCACCGCCGCGTCGGCGCGACCGATCCGGGTGCGTACCGACGGCAGGTGGGTCAGGCCGCGTTCGGTGAGGTGGGCGACGGCGGCATCCACCGCCGCGCGGGCCACCCCGACGTAGACCGCCGCGTAACTGGCCACCATCCAGTGCGGCGCCAGTTGCGCCACCATCAGCGCCAGGCCCTCCACCCCGCCCAGGAGCGCGGCCGGCGGGACGGTGACGTCGATGTGCAGATCGTGCGAGCCGGTGGCGCGCATCCCGAGGGAGTCCCAGGTCTCCTCGACGCGCAGGCCCGGACCGGCCGGGACCAGGAACTGCGAGACCTGGGCGGGGTCATCCTCGGCGCGGGCGGCGATCAGGTACGCGTCCGCGTGCCCCGCCCCCGAGCAGAACGTCTTGGCGCCGGCGATCCGGTACCCGTCCTCGGTCCGCCGGTACGTGGTGCTGATCTCGGACAGGCGGGAGCCGGCGCCGCGTTCGCTCATCGCGACCGCGTACCAGCTGCCCGCGGCGGCCGCCTTGAGGTGTTCGTCGCGGGCGGCCAGGGCCTCGTGCGGGAGTCCCAGGGTCTCGGCCATCCGGTCGCTGACCCCGACCAGGGCACCGGTGACCGAGGCGTGCATGTTGAAGACCAGCGCCGTGGCGCCGTTGCCGCGGGCCAGCTCGTAGGCGACGTCGGCGTACTCGGCGAAGCCGGCCCCGCCGCCGCCGAGCGTGGACGGCACGGTCAGTCCGAAGAACCCGGACGCGCGCAGGTCGGCGAAGTCCTCGACGGGGAACGTGCCGTCACGGTCGGTGGCGGCGGCGCGGGCGGCGAAGCGGGGGGCGAGTCTGCGGGCCTCATCAAGCATGAACCTCTCCTACCAAGCGGGAGTCCGGCGTGCGGCCGGCTTCGCGGCCGATGCCCTGATAGAGGACAACCGTGGAGAGCGTCGGAACAAGGCGACCACCACCGGGGGTACGCCGGAACGCGGGCCGCCGGAACAGGCCGGGAGGGGACATGCGGTCGAGCCTCGCATGAGATCACCCCACCCGCCACACCAGCGGTCACGCGACAAGCACTCAACGTGATCAAGTCTGCCCGTCCGGAACCCGGCGCGGCGGTCACCCTCGCCACCACACTGCCGGCCGGCTGCCGGCCCTCAACGGCCGATCGACCTGATCACGGCGCCGGATGCCCGGGTAGGCGCACGCCGCCGATCGCCGCCCATTACGCTGATCTAACACCTTGGTGTCTCTATTTGGAGGATCGTGATGCGCTCGCTGCGAACCCGTCGCGCCGGCCTGGTCGCGGGTGCCGCCACGGTCGCTGCCCTGATCTCCGGCTGTTCAGCCGGTCAGGTCGCGGAAACCGCCATCCTGGACACGCCGATCGCCGGCGTGGACTCGGAGAGCGCCGACGGCAGTGTCCTGGTCCGCAACCTCCAGGTGGAGTACAACGGGATCGAGGGCTACGAGGCCGGCGAGAACGCCCCGCTGGAGCTCAGCCTCTACAACCAGACCGCCGAGGCGATCACCGTCACGATCACCAGCCAGGCGCCGGACCGCGCCCAGGTGGTCGCCGCCGACAAGGTCGGTTTCGTCGGTGCGGCGAGCCCGTCCGTGTCCGCGTCACCGTCGGAGAGCGCCTCCCCGTCGCCGTCCGGGGGCGCTTCGGCCTCCCCGTCGGCGAGCGAGAGCGAGTCCGCCGACCCGGAGACCTCGGACTCCGCGTCCCCGTCGGCCGAACCCAGCGAGAGCGCCGCTCCGTCGGTCACCGCCGCCAGCATCAAGGTCGAGGCGATGAGCACCGCGCTGTTCCGTCCGAGTGACGCCAGCCCGCTGCAGGTCGTCGGCCTGTCCGAGCCGCTGAAGCCGGGCACCGCGGTCAACCTGGTCTTCGCGTTCAGCAACGGCGCCCCCGAGCTCGTGCTGCAGGCGCCGGTCGCCAGCCCGCTGACCCCGGCCTCCCGCGGTGCGGCCGAGGCCGTCGAGGGCTCCGAGTCGGAGCACTGAGCCCGAGCGCTCGGCCCGAGCACTGAGTTTCAAGCCCCGATCTTCAAGCCCCGAGTCGGAACGCCGGCCCGGGGCGCTGAGCTCGACCGCCGCGGGGCACCGGACCGGATTGTCGGACCGGCGAGCTAGCTTGTCGGTGTGACGTCCTCGAAGACCGCCAAGGCGCCCCGGCCCGCATACCTCTGCGACGCCTGTGGCCACCAGCCACCGAAATGGCTCGGCCGCTGCCCCGAGTGCGGCGAGTGGGGTTCGGTCGTCGAGTCCACCGTGAGCGTGCCGCTGGCCTCCGGCCGGGTGGTCAGCTCACGGATGCCGGCCGAGCCGGCCCGCCCGATCGCCCAGATCAGCGCCGCCCCCGCCCAGGCGGTGGCCACCGGTGTCGGTGAGCTCGACCGGGTGCTCGGCGGTGGCCTGGTCCCCGGTTCGGTGGTGCTGCTGGCCGGCGAGCCCGGTGTCGGCAAGTCCACGCTGCTGCTCGACGTCGCCCATCAGTGGACCAAGCACGCGGGCACCCCGTCGCTGGTGGTCAGCGGTGAGGAGTCGGTCAGCCAGGTCCGGTTGCGGGCCGAGCGGCTGGGTGCGCTGAGCGACCGCCTCTTCCTCGCCGCGGAGAACGATCTGGGCACGGTCATCGGCCACCTCGACGCGGTCAAGCCGGGCCTGCTCATCCTCGACTCGGTGCAGACCGTGTCGGCGCCCGGCACCGAAGGCGTCCCCGGCGGCGTCACCCAGGTCCGCGCGGTGACCGCCGCCCTGGTCGCGATCGCCAAGGAGCGCGGCATCGCCACCGTCCTGGTGGGTCACGTCACCAAGGACGGCCAGGTCGCCGGCCCCCGGGTGCTGGAGCACCTGGTCGACGTGGTGCTGCACTTCGAGGGCGACAAGCACTCCTCGCTGCGCCTGGTCCGCGGGGTGAAGAACCGGTTCGGCGCGGCCGACGAGGTGGGCTGTTTCGAGATGCACGAGGGCGGCATCACCAGCCTGCCCGACCCGTCCGGCCTCTTCCTCACCCGCTATCTCGAGCCGGTGCCGGGCACCTGCGTCACCGTGGCGATGGAGGGCCGGCGCGCCCTGGTCACCGAGGTGCAGGCGCTGATCGGGGCCGAGGTGCAGGGTTCGCCCCGGCGCACCGTCTCCGGGCTGGACAGCGCCCGCCTCGCCATGGTCCTGGCGGTGCTGGAGCGGCGCACCAAGCAGCTCAAGCTCTACAACCGGGAGGTCTTCGCGGCCACCGTGGGCGGCATCCGGCTGACCGAGCCGTCGGCCGACCTGGCGATGGCCCTGGCGGTCGCGTCCGGCGGTCTCGACCTGGCGATGGCACCGACCCTGGTGGCGATCGGCGAGGTCGGCCTGACCGGTGAGATCCGCCGGGTCGGCGCGGTGGGCCGGCGGATGGCCGAGGCGGCACGGCTCGGTTTCAAGGTCGCGCTCGTCCCGCCGGGCTGCGGCTCCGACGGCGAGGCCGGCGCGCCCAAGGGCATGGAGGTGATCGAGGTCGGTGATCTCCGGTCGGCGCTGCAGAGCGCGGCGCGCGCCTCGGCAGCCCACGGCACGCGGTGACTGATGGTCACGAATCATCACGCTACGGAGCATTCATCGAACCATGCCTCGTTGACGTGGATAACAGTCCGTAGAATGTCCAGGTGCCGCTCGACCGCGATGCTTCCCGACCCGCCGCAGCCAGTTCCACGCCGCGCCCCGGCGTCAACGGCGCGGGTCATCGCGCGATGACCCCGCCGACCGGCTCCGGACTCAGCGGGAGCGCCAGTGATCCGCTGCGCGCCAACCTCGCCCTGATGGCTCCCGGCACGGCGCTGCGTGACGGCCTCGAACGCATTCTGCGTGGCCGCACCGGCGCGCTGATCGTTCTCGGTTACGACGCGGTGGTCGAGACCATCTGCACCGGCGGCTTCGCGCTCGACGTGGAGTTCTCCGCCACCCGGCTGCGTGAGCTGTGCAAGATGGACGGGGCGGTGGTGCTCTCCAGCGACGGCACCCGCATCGTCCGGGCCGCCGTGCACCTGATGCCCGACCCGTCGATCCCGTCCGAGGAGTCCGGCACCCGGCACCGCACCGCCGAGCGGGTGGCCAAGCAGTCCGGCTTCCCGGTGATCTCGGTGAGCCAGTCGATGCACATCATCGGCCTGTATGTGAACGGGCAGCGCCACGTCCTGGACGACTCGGCGGCGATCCTGTCCCGGGCCAACCAGGCGCTGGCCACCCTGGAGCGCTACAAACTGCGCCTCGACGAGGTGTCCGGCACCCTGTCCGCCCTGGAGATCGAGGATCTGGTCACGGTCCGGGACGCGGTCGCCGTGGTGCAGCGTCTCGAGATGGTCCGCCGGATCGCCGACGAGATCTCCGGTTACGTGGTGGAGCTCGGCACCGACGGCCGGCTGCTCGCCCTGCAGCTCGACGAGCTGATGGCCGGTGTCGACGCCGACCGCACCCTGGTCATCCGCGACTACCTGCCGACCGGCCGCAAGTCACGCACCCTCGACGAGGGCCTGGTCGAGCTGGACCTGCTCACCGCCACCGAGATGATCGACCTGATCGCGGTGGCCAAGGCGATCGGCTACGCCGGGGCCTCGGACGCGCTGGATTCGGCGGTGTCGCCGCGTGGGTTCCGGCTGCTCGCCAAGGTGCCCCGGCTCCCTCCGCAGATCGTCGACCGGCTGGTCGATCACTTCGGCAGCCTGCAGCGGCTGCTCGGTGCGACGGTGGAGGATCTGCAGGCGGTGGAGGGTGTCGGCGACGCCCGGGCCCGCGGGGTCCGGGAGGGCCTGTCCCGGCTGGCCGAGGCGTCGATCCTGGAGCGGTACGTCTAGGGCCCGTTCCCCCGCCGGTGAGATGGGTCACTCCAGCTTCGGACAGTCGGGTTGAGGTAAGCCGCATAAGCCGCCAATCCGGCACGACTTCACCGACGACACGATCACCCTGCGTAGTCAACCCTTTCGGGTTCGCCCGACGGGGACCTACCGTTGCGGCAGCCGCTCGTCGCGGCGTCCCGCAGGGGAGATTCTGATCCGGGCCGAGCAACTTATCGGTCACCGCATGACGGCCCGGGGAGTCAGTGGTGAGACCGCCCCCGACCCGACATCCGGGGGCCGATCTTGCGCTGGTTCACGCTCGCTCTCGGCGGCGCCGTCCTGGCCACCGCCGCCTTCACCGGTGCCGCATCCGCGGTGGGCTCGTCCCCGGACTGTGCCACCGCCGCCACCGCGACCTACCGGCACACGTTCGACGGGGCCGGCGGCACCGCCACGGTCACCGCCGAACAACCGCTCTGTGCGGGCCAGGAGCAGGCGTTCACGCTGGTGTCGTACACCGATCAGGGGTCGGCCTACGACAGCGACCGGGTGTGGATCACGGCGGACCGGTCGACAGTCACCATGGAGGTCGCTGTGCCGGCCTGCCGCGCCCGGGTGGTCGGTTCGATCGGCGCGAAAGCCGGCGGCACGAGCCTGGACACGTACCGGGGCGGGACCGGCGACTGCACGGTCACCCCGGCCGTGAGCTTCGAGAGCTACTGCGACGGGGTGCTGCACATCCGGCTGGGCAACGGCACGGACGCGACGGTGGACGCGGTGTTCCAGGTCCGCGGGAAGACGGTCCGGGTCGCCCCGGGCGAGAGCACCGACCAGGTGTTCCGGACCACGGAACCGGTCGAGGTCCGGGACGGCTCCCCGGCCACCCACACCGGGGTCTGGGCCGATCCGGGGACCTGCCCGGCCTCCTGACGGGGCCGGGCTCACGGTAGGCGTACTCAGAAGAGCTTTTGAACGTCGCCTTTCGGCCCGTCTCCGGCAAGGACGAAGTCCTCACCCAGCGATTCGACGAGACCGTCCTCGACCAGCCCGGACAGGGCGCGGGCGCGCTGCACCTCGTCGGTCCACACCATGTCCAGGCGCTGGCGCGGCACCGGGCCCTCGGTGTGCCGCAGCACCTCCAGCAGCAGCCCCCGCACCTGCCGGTCGGTCCCGGCGTAGCGCTGCGGCTTGCGGCTGGGGCCCTCCGGCAGCGGCTCGCCCTTCAACCGCCAGGCGCAGACCGCGTGAAACGGGCAGTCCACGCACTTGGGCGACCGGGCGGTGCAGACGATCGCGCCCAGCTCCATGAACGCGATGCTGGCGACCGCCGCGGTCTCGGCGTCCTCGGGCAGGAGCGCCTCCATCGCCACCAGGTCGGCGGTCGTGGTGGCCTGACCGGCGTCCGGTTTGCCCTCGACCACCCGGCACACCACGCGGCGCACGTTCGTGTCGACCACCGGATGCCGCTGGCGGTAGGCGAAGGTGGCCACCGCGCGGCCGGTGTACGTCCCCACCCCCGGCAACGCCAGCAGCTGGTCGAGGTCGTCCGGGACCCGCCCGTCGTGGCGTTCCACGATCGCGACCGCGCAGGCGTGCAGGCGCATCGCCCGCCGGGGGTAGCCGAGCCGCCCCCACATCCGGATCGCCTCCGACGGCGGGTCCTCGGCGAGCGCGGCCGGATCGGGCCACCGCGTCATCCAGGATCTCCAGGCGGGTTCCACCCGGACGACGGGGGTCTGTTGCAGCATCACCTCGCTGACCAGGACCCCCCAAGGAGTGGTGTCGGGCTGCCGCCAGGGCAGATCCCGAGCGTTGGCGTGGTACCAGGCGATGGCGTCGTCGGCGAGAGTCATAGCAGGACTTACTGTAGGCGGGTGCATGAGCTAGCCATCACCGTCATCGGTCCGGACCGGACCGGCATCGTCGCCGACGTGGCCGAAGCCCTCGCGGGCGTCGGCGCGAACCTCACCGACTCGACGATGACCCGTCTGCGGGGCCATTTCGCGATGACCCTGGTCTGCAACGGCCCGACCGCCGAGGAGGTCGAGGGCGCGCTGGCCCCGATCACCACCGGCGGTCTGCTGGCCACGGTCCGCCGGGTCGAGCCCGAGTCGGACGGCAAGCCGGCCGGCGAGCCCTACCTCGTGAGCGTGCACGGCGCCGACCGTCTCGGCATCGTCGCCGCCGTGACCAGGGTGGTCGCCGCCGCGGGTGGCAACATCCTCGATCTCACCACCCGGCTGACCGGCCCGCTGTACGTGCTGGTCGCCGAGGTCGATCTGCCCGCCGGCGCCGGTGAGGAGCTGGCCGAGCGGCTCGCCGTGGCCGCCGCCGAGCTGGGCGTCGACGTGACGTTGCGGCGTTCCGATTCGGAGATCCTGTGAGCGACCCCGACCTCCAGTGGACCGGGCCCGAGGGCCGGGTCCTGCCCGTGGTCACCGCCCCGGCGAGTGTGCTGAGCACGGTCGGCGAGGAGGTCGACCCCACCGACCCGGCGATCGTGCAGCTGGCGGCGGACCTGGTTTCCACCATGCGGGTGTCACCGGGTTGTGTCGGTCTGGCCGCTCCGCAGGTCGGTGTCGGCGTGCAGATGTTCTCCCTGAACGTCGTCGGCCACCCGAAGACGGCCACCTCGCACGGCACGTTCGTGCTCTGCAACGCGAAGATCATCGAGGCGAGTCGCTGGCGTCCCGGACGCGAGGGCTGCATGTCGGTGCCCGACCTGACCGGCGACGTCAAACGGGCCGGCCGGATCGTGGTGGAGGCGGTCCTGCCGGGCAGCGGCGAGGCGGTCACCATCGCCACCGACGCGTTCGAGGCCCGCGCCCTGCAGCACGAGATCGATCACTGCGGCGGCAAGCTGTTCCTCGATCGGGTGGCCGGAGCACACGCCATCTACCAGCGCAAGGTCTACCTCTGACGGCAGTCTCTAACGAGCGAATCGCGAGTTGGTGTCGCATAACCGGCGCGTCGTGCACATGGCGCCGGGTATGCGGTCTACCGTGTGCGCATCATGCGTGCGACGGTTGGTCCCCTCTCAGCCTCTGTCTACTGGCGGCGGCGCGCGGTCGTTCTCGGCGCGGTGCTGCTCGGCGTCATCGTCCTCTTCGTGTCCTGCTCCGGCGGGGACGACAAGGATTCGGGCACCAAGAACGCGTCGACGCAATATCCGACGCCCGCACCGGCATCGGCCTCACCGACCCCGTCCTTCCTGGACAGTGCGCCGGGCGCCGGTCCCGCGCTGCCCGACCCGGCCGATCTTCAGTCGGCGACGCCGGACGACAACGAGCTGCCGGCCGGCACCGACCCGACCGTCACGTTCGGCTCCACCGCGAGCGCCGGCTCCGGCACGGCCGCGCTGCCCGCCGACGGCACCTGCGCCGACTCCGAGCTGTCGGTGACGCCGATCCCGGCGGCCGCCGAGGTCAAGCGGGGCGTGCCGGTCGAGCTCCGCATCAAGGTCAAGAACGTCGGGACGCGGACCTGCAACCGCGACGTGGGCTCCGGCCCGCAGGAGCTCTACCTGGAGCAGGGCGCGCAGAAGTTCTGGTCGTCGGACAAGTGCAACCCGTCCGCCGACAGCGACCTGCGGTCCTTCGCCCCGGGTGCCGAGCGCGAGTACCAGGTCACCTGGAACGGCCGCCAGTCCACGCAGTGCGAGGGCACCACCCCGTCCGGTCCGGTCCCGGCCGCCGGGCAGTACGAACTGCGGTCCCGCCTCGGCACGATCATCAGCGAGCCGGTCACCCTGTCGATCGTCGCCTGACCGTCCCTTGGTCGCCGCACTCGAGCTCTACCTGGACGTAGACGCGACACGACGACTTCGTACCCTCTGGCGCGCGCTGGAGGCCGAAGGCATCCCGACCATGGGATCACTGCACCAGAAGCACCGGCCGCACATCTCGCTCGCCGCCGCCCACCGCCTCGACCCGCATGCGGTGGCGGACGCGCTCAGCGGCTTCCCGGTCGCCCGGGACCTGACGGTGAGCATGGACTTCGCCGGCCAGTTCGTCGGGCGGGTCCTCTGGCTGGGCGTCACGGTGACCGCCGAACTCCTGGACCATCACCGGGCCGTCCACGACCGTCTGACGGCCGGCGGCGTGGAGGTGTGGGAGCACTACCGGCCGGGCCGCTGGGTCCCGCACTGCACCGTGTCGTTGCGTGTCCCCAACCCGATGATGGCGCCGGCGATCCGTCGCTGTCTGGAGATCCTGCCCCTGCGTGCCACGGTGACCGGCGCCGCCCTGGCCGACCACGCCAACGACATCCTCCACCCGCTCTGAGACACGGTCAGGTCGCGGCGGCGCCCAGACGTGCGGCCGTCTCCGGTGGCAGCGGGTAGGGCCGCTCGGCCGGCAGCAGCGCTGCGGCGGCCGTCTCGTCCCCGGCGCCGAGGTGGTCGCGGATCGTCCGCACCAGCGGCGTCACGTCGGTGATCGACACCGTCCACTCGTCCACGTAGCGCGGCACCGCGGAACCGCCCAGCCCCAACTGCAGCGACCGGTACGGCAGCGCCCGCAACCGCAGGTCCCGTTCCGGATCCCACTGCACCCGGGTCGGTGCCCGTTTCAGGTCCCGCTGCCACGATGCCCGGTCACTGTGGAGACCGCGCACGTAGTGGCTCAGCGAGGCCCGTTCCAGCGCCCACTCGAACCCGTCGCGGGTGATCGTCACCGCCAGCACCCGTTCCTGGCCCGCCGCGGTGGCCCACGAGCAGCGGTACATCATCCACAGGAACGACGGCTTGATCCAGGTCATCCGGTCCCGTTTGAACGGCTCCACGAACCGTCCGGCGGCCACCGCCGGCGTTGCGATCGCCGTCGAGTAGGCCTGGTAGACGGTCACTGTTCGATCGTCGTAGTCGGCTCGTACTTCATGCATCCGCCGATGATCCGTCCGCGGCCTTGTCCGGGCCATCGATTTTGCCGCGCACTTCAGGCGAAATATCGGTCAACCGCTCCAATGAGTTGTTAGCGAAGAATCATGTGATATGCGGTATCGAACAGCAAGAACGGCCCGGACCGAAAGGTCCGGGCCGTTCTCGATGAAACCGTCCTACTCCTCGGTGTTGCTGACCCCGAGGTCGGCCGGAACCGCATCCGGCACCGACACACCACGGTCAGCCCCGCGGAAGACCAGCTTGGCCTTCTCGACCTTCTCCGGGTCGCCCTCGCAGTCGACCACGACGATCTGGCCGGGGCGCAGTTCGTTGAAGAGGATCTGCTCGGACAGGGTGTCCTCCAGCTCGCGCTGGATGGTCCGGCGCAGCGGGCGGGCGCCGAGGACCGGGTCGAAGCCCTTGGCCGCCAGGTACTTCTTGGCGGTGTCGGTCAGCTCGAGGCCCATGTCCTTGTTCTTGAGCTGGCCCTCGATCCGCGCGGTGAAGATGTCGACGATCTGCAGGATCTCCTTCTGCCGCAGCTGGTGGAAGACGATCGTGTCGTCGATGCGGTTGAGGAACTCCGGGCGGAAGTGCTGCTTCAGCTCGTCGTTGACCTTGATCTTCATCCGCTCGTACGACGACTCCTCGGCCTCGGAGGCCTGGAAGCCCAGCGACACGGCCTTGGCCACGTCACGGGTACCGAGGTTGGTCGTCAGGATGATGACCG
>NZ_BSSY01000027.1:0-107916 GCF_030269225.1 Actinoplanes sp. NBRC 101535
AGTCAAGCGGAGTTCCTGGTTCTGGGTTGTCTTGGAGTGACAAACCTTGATACCGGAACTCCGCTTCTTACTCCCCGATCAACACACCCCTTGACCAGCCACACCAACGCCTAACTGAACGGCGTTGGGTCTAGACACCTTCGCAGTCAGGGTCTGCCTGCGTGGTGACTTCGGGCGCGCTGACCACCCGAAAACACCACACCCCCACGGGTGTGGTGAATTGGGGCGCGCAGCGCGCCCGTATTCACCACGCCCCCACCGGTGTGGTGATTTGGGGCGTCCAGCGCGCCCGTATTCACCACACCCACAACAGTGTGGTGATTTGGGGCGTCTAGCGCGCCCGTATTCACCACACCGCCACGGGTGTGGTGAGTTGGGGCGTCCAGCGCGCCCGAAATCACCACGCGGACGGGCTTCGCACCCTGACTGCGAAACGTGTCTGGATCTGGACACGTTCCGACATCGACTGAGCCGTTCGCGGGGACGCAGTGTCGCGGTGGTGGGCCGGCCGGGAGAGACAGCTGATCGATGGCGTCCTCCAGTGCGTCGAGCGCCGCGGGTGACGGCCCGCGGGTCCGCGTCGGCGTATCACCGTCACGATGCCGCTGACGGACCCGCCGGGGCGTCGGCCGGGAAGTCGGTCGAGCGGGACAGCCGCTCCCAGGTGGCGATGTCGTGGTCGACGGCGGCCCGGCCGGCGCGGACGACCGTCAGCGCGTCCGATCCGAGGATCAGATGGCGGGGCGGCTCGGGCACGTCCAGGATGTGCAGGACGGCGGCCGCCGCGCGGGCCGGGTCGCCGAGCTGCCGGCCGCTGGCGTCGCGGCGGGCCTCGCGGATCGGGCCGAAGAGGTCGTCGTAGTCGGCGATGGTCCGCGGTGCCCGGGTCATCGACCGTCCGGCCCAGTCGGTGCGGAACGAACCGGGTTCGATCGCGGTGACGTGGATGCCGAACGCCGCGACCTCCTTGCCGAGGGATTCGAGGATGCCTTCGAGGGCGTACTTGCTGCCGCAGTAGGCGGAGACGCCGGGGAAGCCGGCCAGCCCGCCCATCGAGGTGACGGCCAGGATGTGGCCCCGGCGACGTTCGCGCATGTACGGCAGCACGGCCTGGATGGTCGCGGCGGCGCCGAAGACGTTCGCGTCGAACTGGGCGCGCAGGGCGGACAGCGGGGTCTCCTCGAAGGTGCCCTCCAGCCCGTACCCGGCGTTGGCGATCAGCACGTCGGCCGGGACGTCGCGCAGGGCGGCGAAGACGGCGTCGTCGTCGGTGACGTCGAGGATCCGGGCCTGTGCCCGCTGCGGGTGCCGGGCCTCGAAGGCGGCCGCGTCGGCGTCTGTGCGGACGGTCCCGACGACGGTGTGGCCGGCGTCCAGCGCGGCGACGGCGATGGCCTGGCCGAGGCCGCTGCTGACCCCGGTGATGAGGATGGTGGGGGAAGTCATGCGGCCAGCGTGTACCGGCGGCGGTCCGCCAACCAGGACGTGACGTACCCCGGCACCGCGACAGGGCAGACCCTAGCCTCGGGGGATGACCGGCAACGACCTCGGCGAGTTCCTGCGCGCCCACCGCTCCCGGCTGCGGCCCGAGGACGTGGATCTTCCGTCGTACGGGCGGCGCCGGGTCGCCGGGCTGCGGCGCGAGGAGGTCGCGGCCCTGGCCGGCATGAACGGCGACTACTACGCGCGGCTGGAGCAGGGCCGCGAACGCAGCCCGTCACCGCAGGTGCTGGCGGCGATCGGGAACGCCCTGCGGATGGACGGCCCGGCCCGGGAACACCTGTACCGGCTGGCCGGCGCGGTCCCGGACGGTCGGCCGGCGCCCCGCGAGACGGTCACCCGGCCGCTGCGGCACCTGCTCGACGGGTACACCGCGGCCCCCGCGTTCGTCCTCAACCCGGCCAAGGACGTCATGGCGGCCAACCCGCTCGCCGAGGCGCTGTTCGCTGCGTTCGAGACATTCGCGACGGCCGGCAACCTGGCCCGGATGACGTTCCTCGACCCGGCCGCCCGGCGGTTCTTCCGGCGGTGGGACCGGTTCGCCGCGTCGATCGTGGCCGGGCTGCGCCACGCCGGTGGCCTCTACCCGGACTACCCCCGCCTGTACGAGGTGGTGGGTTCGCTGCGCGCGGAGAGCGAGGAGTTCGCCGCGCTGTGGGCGTCGCCGACCGTGTACGGCAAGACCCAGGACGCCACCGAACTGCAGCACCCCGACGTCGGGCCGCTCGCCCTCGTGTCGCAGTCCTTCGACGTACGCGGGGCGGCGGGCCAGCTCCTGGTCGTCTACCAGCCCGAACCCGGCAGCCGCTCGGCCGAGGCGCTCGCGCTGCTCGGCTCCCTGCACGCC
Organism: Actinoplanes sp. NBRC 101535; assembly: GCF_030269225.1. NCBI lineage: Bacteria > Bacillati > Actinomycetota > Actinomycetes > Micromonosporales > Micromonosporaceae > Actinoplanes > Actinoplanes sp. NBRC 101535. Next base: position 2,348 of record NZ_BSSY01000027.1, read on the forward strand.
CGTTCCGGTGGAAAGGGCATCCGACCGTGAGCCCGGCGATACCGCAGAGTAAGGGTTCGGGGTCTGGTGGGCGGCGGGACGGTGCTTGGCGCGTACACCAGGAGGGGTGCGGGAAACGGTCAGGAGGTGGCGCGGGAGGACCAGGCCGACCACAGCTGGGCGTAGCGGCCCCCGGCGTCCACCAGCTCCGCGTGTGGGCCGTCCTCGACGATCGTGCCGTGTTCCATGACGATCACGCGGTCGGCGGCCGCGGCCTGCGTCAACCGGTGGGCGACCACCAGCGCGGTCCGGCCCTGCAGCGCCGCCGTGGCCGCCGACTCGAGGTCGCGGGCTCCGGCGCTGCCCGCCTCGGCGGTGGCCTCGTCCAGGACCACGACCGGCGGGTCGAGCAGGACCACCCGGGCCAGGGCCAGTTGCTGTGCGCGGGCCGCCGTCAGCTGGAAACCGCCGTCGCCGACCACCGTGTCCAGACCGTCCGGCAGGGAACGTGCCCAGGTCAGCGCGCCGACCCGGTCCAGGGCGGCGGTCACCTCGTCGTCGGTGGCGGCGGGGCGGGCCAGGCGCAGATCTTCCGCGAGGGGGCCGGCGAAGACGTGCGTCTCCTGGCTGACGATGGCGATCGTCTGGGCGGTCAGGTCGGCGACCGGGATGCCACCGACGGTGACCTGGCCTTTCTCCGGGCGCAGGATGCCCGCGGCCAGCGACGCCGCGGTGGTCTTGCCCGCGCCGGTCGAGCCGACCAGGGCGACCAACTCGCCGGGGGCGACGCGCAACGACACGCCGTTGAGGACCGGGGCGGTGCCGTCGTAGCTGAAGCTGACGTCGTCGAGGGCCAGGTCCCGTCCGGCGGCGGCCTGCCCCGAGGACCGGTCCTCGGTCTCCATGCCGATCACGCCGACCAGCCGGGCCAGGCTCGCCCCGGCGTCCTGGGCCTTGTCGAAGGTGACCATCAGCATGGCGATCGGGTTGAACAGCCGGTGGAACAGCAGGGCCGCCGCGGACACCTCACCCACAGAGACATCTGCCTGGTGTACGAGGAGGAACCCGGTCACCAGCACCGCGGCGAGTCCGGTCAGCTCGGCCCGGTTGATGCGTCCCACGAAGCGGGTGTAGAGCGCGAACACCCGAACCGAGATGTCCCGGGCGTGGGCCGACGCGCCCTCGATGTCGGCGAGGTGCCGGTCCTCGAGGCGGTAGGTGTGGACGGTTCGCAGTCCCTGCATGCCTTCGACGAACAGCTGGGAGCGGGCGGCGATGGCCACCCGTTCCGCCGCGTAGGAGGGTGCCGCCTTCGGCAGGTACCACCGCAGCGCCAGGGTGTAGAGCGGCACCGCGACCGCCCCGGCCAGGCCGAGCCGCCAGTCGATGCCGACCATGGTGGCGAGGCTGAAGACGGCGAGCAGCACCGCCGAGATCATGCCGGGCAGTACGTCGGAGACGGCCTTGTCGATGGCGGTGATGTCCGCGCCGACCCGGGACAGCAGGTCGCCACGGCCGGCCCGGTCGAGGACCTGCGCGGGCAGGCGCAGGGCCGTGCCGACGGTACGCTCGCGCAGCCCGGCCAGGATCCGCCCGCCGAGGCGGCTGATCAGATATCCGGAGAGTCCGGTGGCGCCGCCGCCGACGATCGCCGCGACGACGATGGTCACCGCGATCGGGAGGATCGCGCCGGTGTCGCCGCCGCCGCGGATGCGGTCCACGAGCAGGCCCAGCGCGTACGCCGGAACCGTCGACGCCGCGGCCGCGACCGCCCCGGCGAGCAGGGTGAGGGCCGTCGCGCCCTTGCGGGCCCGCAGCTCGGCGCCCAGCCAGGCACGGCTTTCCCGGGGTTCGGCCACCGGCAGCAGCAGGGCACTCATCGCAGAACCGTCCGTCGGTAGGTGTCGTCGCCGGCGCTGAGCGCGGCGTGCGGGCCTTCGGCCGTGACCACGCCGTCGCCGATGACGACGACCCGGTCCGCGGCGGCGAGCAGTGCCGGGCTGGTGGTGATGACGACAGTGCCGAAGCCGGTGCCGGGGCCGTGACGCAGGGCGCGGATGCCGTCGGCGATGGCCTGTTCGGTCACGGCGTCCACGGCTGTCGTCGGGTCGTGCAGCACCAGCAGCGGTGGCCGGGCGAGCAGGGCGCGGGCCAGGGCGACGCGCTGGCGCTGGCCGCCGGAGAGGTTCGCGCCGCGTTCGCTGACCGGGGCGCCGAGTCCGTCGGCGTGCAGGTCGGTGACGCCGTCGGCGGCGGCCGCCCGCAGTGCCGCGGTGAGGTCGTCGCCGCCGGTCGCGGCGAGGTCGATGTTGGTGGCGAGGGTGCCGGTGAACAGGTCGGTGCGGTGCGGTTCGACGTGCAGCAGCCGGCGGGCCCGGGAACGGTCCACGGACTCGAGGCGTTCGCCGCCGAGCAGGATGTCGCCGGCGTACCCGTCCGGGATGGACAAGACGGTGACCAGCGCTTCGGCGTCGGCGGGCCGGTGGGCGACGACACCGACGAACTCGCCGGGCCGCACGTGCAGGTCGAGGCCGGCCAGCGAACCGTGGGTGACGCCGGCCAGCCGCAGGTCGCACGTGTCGCCGGACGGGTCGGCGACGCCCGCGGGCAGGATCAGCCCGGCGGTGACGACCGAGGCGACCCGGTCCGCGGCGGCCCGGGCGGCGGCCACCCAGCTGGGCACCACGGCGAGGGTGCCGAACGGTTCGATGAGGAACTGCGCGGAGCCGATCACGGTGATGAACTGGCCGACGGTGATCCGGTCGGTGAGCGCGAACCAGCCGGCCGCGATGGCGATGCCGCCGGCGAGCAGGGTGCTCAGCATGGTCGAGCCGCTCAGGTAGGCGTTGGTGGTGCGGGACGCGCGCAGGGTGGCGTCCAGCGACCGGCGGCTGACCACCCGGTACCGGTCGGCGGCGGCGTTCTGCGCGCCGATGCCGCGCAGCGGCCGCAGTCCGGTGACCAGGTCGGTCGCCAGTGAGCTGGCCCGCCCGGCCTGTTCCTGCTGGTCGGCGACCCGGCGGCTGATCAGCGGGCCGGTCAGGTTGAGCACGGCCAGCACGATCGGGGTGGCGATCAGCACGATCAGGCCGAGCGGCGGCGAGATCAGCAGCAGGGTGACCGCGCTGACCACGACCGCGATCAGGGCGCTGGCGATCCGCGGGATGTGGTCCAGGAAGTACGAGGTGTAGTCGGCGTCGATCGTCGACACGGCGAGCAGGTCACCGGCCCGCCGGTCGGTCCGCAGGCCGCGCGGGTCCAGGATCCGGGCGGCGACCTCGACCCGCAGCCGGTGGCCCTCCTCGGCGATGGCCCGCTGCAGGAACCGGGCGGCGTAACGGTAGGTGACCGCGAGGACCAGGAAGAGCAGGGCGAGGGCGCCGACCCAGGTCAGCAGGGCGGTCACGTCACCGGTGGCCACCGCGCGGTCGACGATGACGCCGATGAACACCGGCACGAGGGCGGCGCAGAGCTGATAGATGCCGGACAGGCCGGTGCCGGTCCAGAGGCGCCGGCCGTTGCGCGCCACGGCCCTGGCCAGGATCGCAGTGCCGGGTTTCGTGTTGCTGGGCACTGCGGGACTCCCTCATCGACCTCACCCACCGAGCGGCTTAGGCTAGCCTAACCAGGGTGAGCCGGAACAACCGGATGGTGCGGTGCGAGGCCTTCTTGCGGTACGCGTCGTAGCCCGGCCACTGATCCAGCACCAGTCTCCAGAGCCGTTCCCGCTCCTCGTCACCGGCCTCACGCGCGGTGACCGTCATCTCCCGGCCGTCGAGGGTGACGGTGGCCTCCGGGTTCGCCCGCAGGTTCCACGACCAGGCCGGATCCTTCTCCCCACCCCAGTTCGACGCGATCACGATCAGGTCGTCGCCGTCGCGGACGAACTGCAGCGGCTGGCTGCGCGGCAACCCGCTGCGCCGGCCGACGGTCGTCAGGATCAGCGACGGCGCCATGCCGAGGGCGACCATCCGGCCACGCGTCACCCGGCCGAGCCAGCGGTCCACACCGACCAGGCTGCGGGCGGCCGGCGTGAAACCGGGCAGGGCGCTCGCCGCCCGCCAGAGCCTTCTCCAGACGATCATCCGTGCAGGATAGTCATCGATGCCCGGGCAGCGTGCCGAGGCCGTCCTCCCCGGATCCGCCGGCCGCGGCTCCAGGTGGGGCAGGGTCCGGCCGTGCCATCAGCGGCCCCGGTCGTGCCATCATCGGCGGGTGCGCCACGAGGAACGCCTCCCGACCCGTACCCCGCAGTCCCGGGCCTTCGCCGACCGGGTGCAGGCCGCCATGACGCTGAGCGCCCGCCTCAACGCCCTGCCGTTCGACGACCTCCCCGCACGGCGCGCCCTGCTCACCGAGATCTTCGGCGGCCCGGTCCCCGAATCGCTGTCCGTCCTGCCGCCGTTCCACTGCGACTACGGCCTGAACGCGACGTTCGGCGAACGCGTCTTCATCAACCAGGGCTGCTATTTCCTGGACTTCGGCGGCATCACGATCGGCGACCGCGTCCTGATCGGCCCGCGGGTCACCCTGACCACCGCCGGGCATCCCGTCGACCCCGGCGAGCGGTTCGCCTTCATCACCCACGCCCCGATCGTCATCGAGGACGACGTGTGGATCGGCGCCGCCGCGACCATCACCTCCGGCGTGACGATCGGTCACGGGTCGGTGGTGGGCGCGGGCGCGGTGATCGCCAAGGACGTGCCGCCGCTGACCGTGGTCACCGCCACCAGCCACATCGAACGCCGGCACCTGGGCGCCGTTCCGGATCAGACGTGGTGAAGGGCCAGGACCAGGCCCGCGACCAGGCCGGCCACAGCCGCCACCATCCCGCGTCCATCGGTCCGGTGTAACCTTCGGCGGCGGGGCACACCGGATGCGGCGGCTGTCGTCGGCGGCCCTACCATCCCGACCATGACGCGTACGACGCCGCCCCGCCCGCTGGACATCACCGCCCATTTCCCGGAGCTGAGCGGGTATGCGACGACCGCCACCCGCCTGCACCCCCGGCCGGGCGAGCCGTCCTCCGCGGAGAGTTCCGTCGGCGGGCCGCTGCTGTGGCCGTCCGGCGAGGAGTGGCCGGTGTGCACCGACGCGGACGCGCACGACGTCTTTCAGATCCAGACCCCGGACACGGTACGCCGCAGCCGCCGCATCTACGCCGCGGCGACGGCGCGGGCCGCCGCCTCCGGGGAACGGTACGCGCTGACCGACGCCGAGCGGGCCGAGCTGGCGTCCGTCGAGTTCACCGAGCCGCACGACCTCGTGCACCAGCCGATCCCGCTGGTGCCGGTGGCGCAGCTGTTCCGCTCGGACGTTCCGGATTTCGCCGGGCCGGAGGGGACCGACCTGCTGCAGGTGCTGTGGTGCCCGCTGGACCACCCGTCGGAGGGGCACAACCCGAAGGTCCGGGTGTTCTGGCGTTCCCTCGCGGACATCACCGACCCGTTGATGGTGGCGCCCACCCCGCCGGCCGTCAACGAGTCGTACCTGCCCACGCCCTGCACGGTGTCCCCGGAACAGGTGCGGGAGTTCCCGTACGGCGGTCTCCTGCCGATGCAGCTCGACGACCGGATCCGGGTGTGGGAGAAGTCCCTCGACGGGATCGCCTACCAGCGTGACCTGTCGCTGGCGCCGGGCTGGAAGGTGGGCGGTTTCGCCGACTGGTCGCTGACCGATCCGCAGCCGGTCGACTGTGCCGAGTGCGGCAGTGCGATGCTGCTGCTGTTCACCGCCGACTCCACCGAGTGGGAGGGGCAGGGCGGCAGTTGGCGTCCCGTGGACGAGCCGGGCGGCGCCGCGGCCAACCCGGTCGACGTGACCATCGGGCGCGGGTACGCACTGCACGTCTTCCGCTGCCCGGTGTCGTTCGAGCACCCGCCCGCCACGGTCATGCAGTAGCGCGTACCCCGGAAAGGGTCTGTTCTCGGAGGATGTCGGCGTGCCCGCAGTGCTGGGCCAGCTCGCGGAGCACGTGCAGGTAGACCCAGCGCAGCGGGAGCGGACCGCGACGGTTGCCCAGGATCATGTCGTCCAGGGCGAGCGGCGCGGTGTGGCGGCGGGAGTCCGCGCAGGCCGCGCGGTAGGCCGCCTGGACCGACACGATCGTGTCGGACTCGTGCAGGACGAACGACTCGTCGGGTGAATCCGGGATGCCGATCTCGGTGCGGGGGCGGCGCGTGATTCCCTCGTCGAACCAGACCCGTTCGACGAAGGTCGCGTGTTTCACCAGGCCCAGCAGCGTGGTGCGGGAGGGTACCAGCCGAACCCGGGCCTGAGCTTCGGAAAGACCGGTGAGGCTGTCGTGCAGGGATCGACGGTGCTCGTCGAGGAAGGCCTCCCACTGCTCGCGCAGGTCGTGCTGGAAGACATCGGCCGAGGTCAAGGTCATGGAAACAGGATAGGTCCCGGGTTAGTGCCAACCCCGGATGACCTCACAGCTGCTTCACAGCCGCCGGTGTCTGATGTGCGCAGAGCGGCCGGGTCACCGCGGCCGCCGGACGGGGAGGAAAGCATGACAGAGGCACAGAGACGGCACCGGTTCCGGTGGCCCGCAGTCGGCGCTGCCGCCGGTGTGGTGGTGCTGACCCTCTCCGGTGTGGGGGTCGCCGAGGCGGCCACCGCGCCGCCCGCGCTGAGCTTCGTGGCGGCGACGCCGAACGTGACCGCCGAGCGGTACGACGCGGAGGGCGAGTTCTACCTCTCCCTCGACCTGGGCCTGCACGCCATCGCGGGCAAGGACGCGTTCGAGGTGCGGGCGAAGCGCACCGGGTACGACAAGCCGATCACGGCGACCCGCACGGTCGTCAAGAACGGCAAGAAGACGCAGGTGAAGCTGCCGGCCGGGACGGTGAAGGACTTCACCGGGCTGAAGGATTTCACCACGATCACCATCAAGGACAAGGCCGGTAAGACGGTCACGTCCTACCAGACGTCGTTCTGCGGCAACGCGTACTCGTCGGGCCGGACCCGGCGGGACGCGCCGGCGACGAACCCGTACCCGACCCGGTGCGGCGGGGAGAACCCGTTCACGCTGGGCGCGGTCTGGGGTGTGCAGGCGGGCTGGGACGCGGTGGTGGCCGACCAGCCGGCTTCGGTGAACGGTCTGAAGAAGGTCAAGGCCGGCAAGTACACGGTCACCGCGACGGTGAACGCCAAGTACCAGAAGATGTTCGCGATCCCGGCGAAGAAGGCCACCGCCAAGGTGAACCTGACCGTCGTCGACGTGAAGTTCGACGAGGAGAAGCTGGCCGCGGCGAAGGCCGCGGACGCCGCGACGAACCCGGGCGTCGCCGCGCAGGTGGCGTCGGAGCACGACCTGCACGACGGGGAGGGCGACGCGAGCCGCCAGGTCTCGTCGTTCCGGCCGGAGTTCCGGGCGGCGGCCAGCCGCCCGGCGACCTCCGCGAAGGCGCCGGCCGGGCCGCGCCCGGACCTCAAATCGCTCCCGGCCTGGGGGATCTCGCTCACCCAGGGGGAGGACGAGAAGACCGGCAAGGCCAACGGCAAGTGGTACGTGAACTTCGGCGCCACCGTGTGGAACGCCGGATCGTCCCCGCTCGTGGTGGACGGTTTCCGCCGTACCGGCACCGAGCTGATGGACGCCTACCAGTACTACTTCGACGCCAAGGGCAAGCAGGTCGGCTCGAAGGCGGCCGGCACGATGGAGTGGGACGCGCGCGAGGGCCACATGCACTGGCACTTCACCGACTTCGCGCAGTACAACCTGCTCAAGGCCGACAAGAAGCTGGCCGTCCGCAGCGGCAAGGAGGCGTTCTGCCTGGCCAACACGGATGCGGTCGACTACACCATCAAGAGCGCCAAGTGGCGTCCGGACAACACCGACCTGTCGACGTCCTGCGGGGCGAACACGGTGGTGGCGGTCCGCGAGGTGCTGGACATCGGCAACGGTGACACGTACAGCCAGGACCGTCCGGGCCAGTCGTTCGACATCACCGGCCTGAAGAACGGCACCTACTACATCCAGGTGCTGGCCAACCCGTCGAAGCGGCTGTCCGAGCTGAGCACCACCAACAACTCGGCACTGCGCAAGATCGTCATCGGCGGCACGGCGAAGAAGCGCACGCTGAGCGTTCCGAAGGTCAACGGCATCGCCGGCTGATCATCTGCTCATCACGGAGCCCGGATCCCGCGTGGGGTCCGGGCTCTGCCGTGCGGGGTTGCGCCGTCCGGACCGTGGTGCCACGGTCTACGTCCATGGACGTGATGATCGGCGTCGCCGACGCGATGCCCCGCCGGCCCGGCGCGCCGGAGTCGCCGCCGGGCACCCGGTTCCACGACGGGCTGGCCGTGCGGGAGCACACGTTCCGGATCGCCGACACGGTGTCGGCCACGATCGGCGCGGGCGATCTGCCCGTCGTGACCGGCGACGACAGTGCGATCCTGCTGGGCTGCCTGGCCGGCGCGGGCCGCCACGAGCGGACCGGGCTCGTCCACATCGGCGGCAGCGCCGACTTCCGGCACCCCGGCAACCATGACTTCACCGAGCCGGGCGCCGCTGCCGACTCGAGCCTGGCGCTGGCCACCGGCCGTGGCGAGCTGCTCCTGACGGACTGGCCGGGAACCCTGGTCGCGGACCGTGATGTCGTCCGGGTCGGCGATGACGACGGGACACCGCTGCCGTTTCCCACCATCGGCGTCACCGGGCCCGCCACGACCGCCCGGCGGGTGATCGAGCTTCTCCCGGAGGTTCCCGCGCTGTGGATCCACGTCAACGGCGACGTGCCCGGAGTGCTGACCCTCCTCAGAGAGACGTCCCGTGTGGTGGGGATCAGCAGATCGTGAACGGCGACGGGCTCTTCGACCCCCTGATCGGCACGTGGCGGACCCGGATCCACTACCTCACCTCGGGTCGCGAGGTGGACGGCGACTGGGAGTTCGGTCCCGCCCTCGACGGCCGGGCCGTCCTCGACGTGTGGCGCGTGCCGTCCGCGACCGTCCCGGTGCCCGACGCCGACCGTGAGGTCGGGCTCTGCGTGCGGATCTGGGATCCGCGGCTGCGCCTGTGGCGTTTCACGTTCCATTCCACCGCGACGACAACCGTGATCAGCATGTACGCGCGAGCAATCGGTTCCGAGATCATCCTCGAGCGGGCGGTCGCGGACCGGATCGAGCGCTGGGTGTTCTCGTCGATCCGCCCGGATACGTTCGCCTGGCGCAGCGACATCTCCGTCCGGGGCGGCGAGTGGTCCACCGTGCAGACCCTCACCGCGCGCCGGACCTGAGCCCGCCGGGCCCGCGTCACGCCCGGGATATCTCGGCGGATCACCGGGCATGCCATTCAGCTCAAGTCGTTCCTGAGCTTGCCGGGCGGTGGCTCCGGTCTCTTCGCGCGTCGGCATAGTTCAGTCACCCGCTGCTTCCGTGAGCCGACGACGTGATCGGTGGCATGACGGCCGACCCGGCCGTCGCTCACGGTCTGTTTGTAGGCCGAAAGCGGCCGTGGTCGACGGCTGGTGGTTACGGGCCGACGTCGGCATCCGGCGAGCGATTGATCAACACCGTGTCGCAGGTGGCGGCCGGCCACGGCTCCGGTGATCACGTCCGACGGCGGGCAGCCATGAAGGACGGATGACGCGACCCGGGGCGACGGTTTGGCCGGGTCCATGCCACTCGGCCTATGTTGCTGGGGGAGCGCACAAATATCCTGGTCAATCTCATGATCAACTTGGCGGGACGGCGGCGGGCCAGGGGGTGCCGGTGGCGGCGTCCCAGCGGCGGACCGCGGTGCCGTCCGCGGAGAAGAGCGTGGGCCGGCCGTCCACCGGCATGGCGACGATCGCGGTCGGGGCGCGGCGGTGGCCGTACAGCAACGGCCCGGACTGCTCGCCGGTGGCCGCGTCGAAACGGACGATCTGGCGGTCGACGGCGGCTGCCAGGTAGGTGCGGCCGTCCACCTCGTACGAGCAGAGCCCCGAGTTCTCGCCGACGATCTGGACGGGATCCAGGTCCGCGCCGGTCTCGGGATCGACCCGGCGCAGGATGCTGAGGCGTACGACCGCCCACCTGTCCTGCCCGTCCATCCGGTAGTGGACCGGCGGCGGGAGGTGACCCTCGAACGCGGGACCGGCCGGCCGGCCGCTGGACCGGTCGACGATCGTGATCCGCGGCTGGCCGTCCGGCCGGCGGTTGACCACGACCAGGTGCCGTTCGCCGGCGTCGAGCAGCTGCTCCCCGGGCCGGCACAGCACCGTCCCGGCCGGAGTTCCGGTACGCGTGTCGAATGCGGCGACCGTGCCGTCCGCGTACCCCACGAAGGCGGTGTCACCCGCGACGGCCAGCCCGTTCGACCGGGACCGCCACCACCGTGGCCACCGCCCGGGCCGGGTCAGCCGGATCCGGTGCCAGCGGGTTCCGTCCAGTCGCCACAGGACGGGGCCCGATGTCAGCACCCCGAGGCCCTGGTCGTCGGCGAACGGCACGACCCGCATCCGGGTTCCCCAGTGGTCGTGGCCGGCCGGGTGCGGCCAGGCGTCCGGCGGCCCCGGGTAGTCGAAGGTGTGCCGGACCGCACCACCATCCGGAGACCGGAACGCCAGCCCGGTCTCCTCCCAGGTGACCAGCAGGCCGCCCGCCACCGCGAGCAACCCGGCCGGAGCCGCCATCAGCGCGCGGGCAGTGCCCCGCCAGATTGGTTCCTCGGCGCCGCCCAGCAGGCGACCGGAGTCCACATCGTCGAGCAGTTGCTGCGGGGTGGACAGCTGAAATGCCGAGCGGCCCAGTCGGTGCGCCTCGAGCAGGTCGGGCCGGGCCGCGTCCACGGCGGCGCGCAGGCCGTCGACCATCGCGTCGAGTTCGTCGCCGGACATCGTGGGCCGGTCCAGGGCGGCGCCGACGATGCTGTCCACGAGTTCCAGGGCCGTCTCGCTGCCGACCCCGGACGGCTGGGCGGCGATCCGGGCCAGGAAGCCGATGACCGGGATCGCGGCCGGCCGGTAGCCCTCCGACTGCACGCAGGTGTGCACCCAGCTGTAGTCGTTCTCCCGGTCCTCCAGGACGGCGCCGATCCGGTGGTCGCTGTCGCCCTCCTCGGCGAGTTTCCGCAGCGCGGCGACGAGTTCAACGGCCTCGTCCGGGGCGAGCAGCCCGTCCCACAGTGCCGGGTCGAGCCCGTCGAGTGTCCCCATATCGATCATTATTCAGGTACCGAGTCCAGGGTGTACCGGCGCTGTAACAGGATCGCGGCGGTCATCAGGGCGGCCGGGAGCAGGGTGAAGCCTAGCCGGACGGCCGTCAGCGCCACCGGTGACTGGACGGCCTGGCCGACGGCGGTGGAGGCGACGAAGCCGCCGAGGGCCAGGCAGGCCGCGTACAGGTACGGGCCGACCGCGCCGCCGGTGGCCTCCGCGGCCGTCCACAGTCCGGTGTAGCTGCCGGCCCGGGCCGCGCCGTCCGGCCCGGCGGCGGCGATCACGTCCGGGACCATCGACAGCGGCATGAGCTGCATCGCGGCGAACGCGACACCCAGCACCACCATCGCCGCGACCGGGACGGTCAGGCCCACCCGGCCGCCGGTCGCCAGGACCAGCGCGCCGGCCACGAACGCGGCCTGGGCGGCCAGCAGGCAGCGCTGCTTGCCGAACCGGCGGGCGGCCAGCACCCACAGCGGCGTGGTCAGCACCGCCGGGGCCATGAACACCGCGACCAGCGCGGGTGTCAGGTCCGGCCGGCCGAGCTCGTACCCGGCGAAGTAGGGCAGCCCGGCCAGCACCAGGTTCATCGTGACCGCCATGGTCAGGTACGACGCGGTCAGCGCCCGGAAGTGCCGGTCCTGCCAGGCCGCCAGGAGACCGCCGGGGCCGCCCGGGGCGGGAGGCGGGGCCGGGGCGGCCCGGGTCAGGCGGCCCACCCCGAGGATCCCGGCCAGCATGGCGAGGAGCATGACCGCACCCAGGATCGCGGCCATGCGGGCGTAGTCGCCGGCGTCCGGGGCGCCGCCGGTGAGCAGTGGCGCGAGCACCCCGCTGAGCAGCACCCCGACGGTGATCACGGTGTTCCGGAAACCCATCAGCCGGGTCCGCTCGTGGTAGCCGATGCCCAGGTCGGCGGGGGTGGCCAGGTACGGCACCTGGTATCCGGCGTACAACAGGTTGCCGGCGGCCAGCGCGACCGCGACCCAGACCGCGGCCGCCGTGCCGTGCAGACCGGGCGGCACCGTGAACACCGCGACGAACGCGAGCGCCACGCCGCAGCCGGCCAGCATCAGCCGGCGGCGGTGACCGGTGCCGGCCCGGTCGGTGTCGGAGAGCCGGCCCACCCAGGGGTGCAGCAGCACGTCGGCGAGGTTCGGCAGCAGCAGCGCGAGACCCGCGACGGCCGGCGGCACGGCCAGCACGTCGGTGAGGAAGTAGAGCAGCAGGATGCCCGGCACGCTGACCCACACGCCCATCCCGATAGAGCCGGTGGAGTACGGGAGGATCACGGGAAGGGGCAGACGAACGTCTCTCACCGATGTCTCCGAACATAGTGGACAGTGTGGGGGTGCGGTTTCAGATTCTCGGCCCGGTGCGGCTGTGGCGCGACGGCGCCGAGCTGGATGCCGGGCCGCCGCAGCAGGTCTACCTGCTGGCGTTGCTGCTGGCCCGGGCCGGGCGCCCGGTCGGCACCCCGGAGCTGATCGACCTGATCTGGGGTGATGACGCCCCGGCCACGGCCCGCAACGTGGTGCAGAAATACGTCGGTGCGCTGCGTCGGATCCTCGAACCGGGGCTGCCGGCCCGCAACAGCGGCTCGTTCCTGCACCGGCGCGGGGACGCGTACCTGTTCACCGCGGGCCCGGACATGCTGGACCTGGCCGCCTTCCGGGAACACGTGGCGCTCGGCGACTACGGTGCGGCGCTGGACATGTGGCGGGGCCCGGCGGGCGGCGGTCTCGGCCCGGCGACGATCTTCACCTCGCTGGACGAGGAGTTCTTCCACGCGTGTACGGCCGCGGCCGCCCACGCCGTCGCCGGGGACCGCCCGGAGCGGGTGCTCCCCGGGTTGCGCCTGGCCGCGTCGATGGCCCCGTTCCACGAGCCGGTGCAGGCGGGACTGGTCGCGGTGCTCGGCGCGGCCGGCCGGCAGGCCGAGGCGCTGGCAGTGTTCCGGACGGTCCGTGAGCGGCTTGCCGAGGAGCTGGGCATCGACCCGGGACCGGCACTGGTCGAGGCCCACCGGCGGGTCCTGGCGCCACCGGAGCGAGGGGCGCCCGTGACACGGCGGTCCGGACTGGTCGGGCGGGCCGACGAGCTGGCGGTGCTGCGCCAGGTGCTGGGCGGCGCACCGACCGGGATCGGCGTGATCGAGGGCGAGCCGGGCGCCGGCAAGACCCGCCTGCTGCGCGAGATCGCCGCCGAGGCGGAAGGCGACGGGACGCTGGTCGTCTGGGGTTCCTGCCTGGAGGGGGACGGGACCCCGGCGATGTGGCCGTGGGAGCAGGCGCTGGGGGCGATCGTCGCGAGCCTGCCCGCCCCGGACCGCGCGGGGTGGCTCACCGGCGAGGCCGGCGCGGTGATCGCACCCCGGGAGGGCGCCTGGGACCTGCCCGGCGAGAACGCGCAGTTCCGGCTCTTCGAGCAGGTCGTCGCGTTGGTCGGCCGGGGCGCGTCGCGGCGGCGTACCCTGCTGATCCTCGATGATCTGCAGTGGGCGGACGCGGCCTCGCTGCAGCTGTTCCACCACCTGGCCGGCCGGCTCCCGGGCGGGACCGCGATGATCGTGGCGCTCCGCGACCGGGCGCCGACGGTCAGCACGGCGGTCTCCCGGGCGCTGGCCGCGGTCAGCCGGCTGCCCGGCCACCACCGGGTACGCCTCGGCCCGCTCGGCCCGGCCGACGTGGCGGCGCTGGTCCGCGACGAGTCCGGCGCCGACCCCGGTGACGACGTCGCGCACGCCATCCACGTGCGCAGCGCCGGCAACCCGTTCTTCGTCCGGGAACTGGCCCGGCTGCTCACCGAGTCCGGCGAGGCGGGCCTGACCGGGGTGCCGTCGACCGTGCGCGACGTGGTCCGCGACCGGATGGCCGGGCTCGGCGACCGGGCCCGCGACCTGGTGCACATCGCCGCGCTGATCGGCCGGGACGTCGACCTGCGGCTGCTGTCGCGGGCCGGCGGGGTCGGCGTCGCGGACTGCCTCAACCTGCTGGAGCCGTTGCACGCGCTGGGCCTTCTCGAGTACGCGACCGACGACCCGTCCGCGCTGCGGTTCGCCCACGACCTGGTCCGCGAGTCGGTCACCGAGACCACCCCGAAGCAGCAGGCGGTCCGCGGGCATCTGCGGGTCGCCGACGCCCTGGAACATGTCCACGCCGACGACGAGGTGGTGACCGAGCAGCTCGCCTATCACCTGTGGGCGGCCGGCCCGCTCGCCGAGCCGGCGCGGACCGCCGAGGCGCTGATCCGGGCCGGCCGGTGTGCCGCGACCAAACTCGCATTCGGCGCGGCGGTCCGGCACCTGCGGTCTGCGGTACGTGTCGCCTGCACCTCCGGTCTGATGGAGCAGGAGCTGGCCGCGCTGACCTTGCTGGCCGTCGTGGTGCGTCGCCAGTCCGGGTACGACGCCTCCACCGTGGACCTGCTGGAACGTGCGGAGTACCTGGCCGGGGCGCTGGGACGCGACGACGAGGCGGCCGACTTCCTGTTCATCCGGATGATGGGCGCGTTCACCGCGATGGAGAAAGACCGGGGACGGCTGGCGCTGCGGATGCGTGACCTCGGCCGGGACTCCACGGATCCGGCCGTGCAACAGTACGGCCGGCTGGCGTGGGGCCTGCACCAGTGGGACATCGGCCGGATCGGCGCCGCGTACCGGGCGTTCACCACGGAGCCGGCCGACGGCCCGGACCGGGAGACGCCGTTGCGCCGCGACGGCAGCATCCCGGGCGAGGGCCCCGGCTGGCGGGCGGTGACGACCGCCCTGCACGGCGACGTCACCGCGGCCCTGGCGGTCGTCGACGGGTGGGACGTGCCGGGGGACCCGTACGCCGCCTCGGTCTGGGTCTACTACACCACGATGATCGCCTCGATGGCCGGGGACGCCGGGACCGCGCACCGGGCCGGGCAGCGCTGGGCGGCCGAGGGCCTCGACCGGCTCGGCGCGCAGATCGGCCACTACGTCCGGCAGTGCCGGTGCTGGGCGCGGGCCCTGACCGGTGACGACCCGGCCGGCGCGGCGGCCGAGGCCGAGGAACTGCTGGCGGCCGGCCTGCTCGACCCGCCGCAGTGGGGGGCGGCCTACCACCATGGGCTGATCGCGGAGATGTGGCTGGCGGCGGGCCGGCTGGACCGGGCGGCGGACGCCCTGGACCGGGCCGGGCAGGCGATGGGCGACCACGGCCAGCGGTACGCCGAAGGTCTCCTCCTGCTCCTGCAAGCCCGCCTGGCGCAGGCCCGCGGCGAACCGGTCGCCGTGGTCCGGGCCGCGGCCGTCCGGGCACAGTCCTTCTCCGCAGCGTCCGGGGCGCACCTGTTCGCCCGGCGCGCCGAACGATGGGTGGCCGAGCTGTGACCGAACTGTCGGCGCTTGCCCGCGGGCTCTCCGCCCCGCGGGGTTTCGTGAACGCCGGCATGGCCGTCCCGGCGCCCGGGGCGATCCACCTGGTCGGCGGGATTCCCGCCCCGGAGGCGCTGCCGGTCGCGGCGATGGCGAGCGCGTCCGCCGCACTGTGGAGCGACCCGGTGGCGGCGACGGCGAGCCTGCAGTATTCGCCGGCCCCCGGCTCCGCGGTCCTGCGGTCCTGGATCGCGGAGCGCGAGGGCGTCGACCCGGCCCGGATCGTGATCACCAACGGCGGCATGCACGGCCTGATGCTGGCGGTGCTGACCGTCGTCGACCGGGACGCCACGGTCGCCGTGGACGACCCGGTGTTCCCCGGATTCCTCTGGGCGCTGGAGATCACCACCCGGCGGATCCTGCCGGTGCCGGTCGACGACGAGGGGCTCGACGTCGACCACTTGGCGGCCCGGCTGGCGGCTGGGGAACGGATCGCGGCGGCGTACACCGTGCCGACCTTCCACAACCCGGCCCAGGCGACGCTGTCCGCGCAGCGCCGGCACGCGCTGGTCGCGCTGGCCGACAGGTACGGCTTTCACGTCATCCTGGACGACCCGTACCGGGAACTGCGGTTCGCCGGCACCGACCCGGGGACGGCGATGCTGCACGCCTCCGATCGGACGATCCACGTCAACTCCTTCACCAAGACGCTCGGGCCCGGCCTGCGGCTGGGCTGGCTGGTGCTGCCGGACCACCTGGTCGACCCGGTGGTCCGGCTGCGGAACCGGCTCGACGTGCACACCGGCGCGGTCACCCAGGCCCTCGTGGAACGGCTCGTCACCAGCGGCGACGGCTGGTACGACCGGTTGATCCGCGATGCCGTCGCCCTCTACCGGGAGCGGGCCGCCGTGCTGCGCGACCACCTGCCGGACAGCCTGGAGACCCGCGCCCCGGACGGCGGCCTGTTCCTCTGGGCGCGGCTCACCGACGACCGCCTCGACCCGGCGGACGTGTTCCGGCGGGCGGCCGCCGCGGGTGTGGTCTACCAGCCGGGAGAGTTCTTCGCGGCAGACCCGAAGCAGCCGGGCCGGTCGGCGCGGTATCTGCGGTTCGCCTACGGTGACCGCACCCCGGCGGAACTCTACGAAGCGGCCCGGCGTCTGGCCCGGGCGATATGAACCGACCAGTAGTGTGCCAGCAGGCCGGCGCCCCACCCGAGGATCGACCAGATCGGCCAGAAGTGCAGGTCCGGAGTGAACAGCCACCACACCAGGGCCTGGATGAGGTTCGCCACGACGTAGCAGAGGGCGTGGATCTGCAGGCCGATCAGCGAGGGTTGCTTCATCGGGCGGCCGCCTTCTCGATCAGGGCCACCGCGGTGGCCGGGTAGGAGACGAACACCAGGTGTGAGGCGTTCTCGACCACCTCGACGGTGGCGCCGCAGCGCTCGGCCATGAAGTGCTGCGCGGCGGGCGGCAGGATCCGGTCCGCGCCGCTGATCAGCGTCCAGCTCGGGATCGTCTGCCACGCCTGCGCTCCGGCGGCCGGTTCACCCAGCGCGGCGCCGGTCGCCGGCCGCTGGGTGATCGCGTACAGCGCGGCCTGGTCGGCGGGCACGTCGGCGGCGAAGTTCGGGTGGAACACCGCCGGGTCGATGTAGAGGTCGGCCTGCCCGTCCGGCAGCGGCACCGGGCGCAGCGACTCCCCGACGGTGCTGCCGGGGAACCTCTCGACCAGGGACTGCACGCTCTCCCCGGCGGCCGGCACGAACGCCGCCAGGTAGACCAGGGCGGTCACCTCGGTGCTTCCGGCGGCGGCCGCGGAGATCACCGCGCCGCCGTACGAGTGCCCGGCCAGCACCACCGGGCCGTCGACGCTGTCCAGCAGCGCCCGCAGGTGTGCCGCGTCGGCGGACAGCCCCCGCAGCGGATTGGGTGCGGCTATCACCGGATAGCCCGCGGCCACCAGGCGCTGGGCGACGGCACGGAACCCGCTGCCGTCCGCGAACGCCCCGTGGACCAGCACGATCGTCGGTTTTCTGCTCATGGCCGGAAAGCTAGGACGGGCCACTGGACATCCACGGAACGCGCCCGTTCAGTGTCTGTTCCGCCGCCCCGGCCAGCCTGGGCGGATGATCGAACAGGAACAGGCCGACGTCGTCGTGATCGGCTCCGGGATGGGCGGCCTGGCCGCGGCCCGCACGATCGCCCAGTTCGGCGGTCACCGGGTGCTCGTCCTCGAACAGCACTACACCCTCGGCGGGATGACGCACGAGTTCACCCGGGCCGGCCGCTACTCCTTCGGCACCGGGCTGCACTATCTCAGCGCGGACGCCGGGCCGTTCCTGGACTACCTCACCGACGGCCGGATCCAGCTGCAGCCGCTGCCGGACGACTACGACATGCTGCACTTCCCGGACTTCGACTTCGCGGTCCCGGCCGGCGCGGACCGGCTCCGCGAACGGCTGCTGGAACACTTCCCCGGGGAGGCGGACGCGATCGACGCGTTCACCAGGACCACCCGCCGGGCGATGACCGGGCTGGCCGCGCACCACGTCCTCGCCGCGATGCCGGCCCCGGTCCGCCGTCTCGGCCTGCCGATCGTGGAACGGCTCTTCCCGTCCACCTACCGGTCGTCGGCGGAGCAGCTGGCCCGCAGCTTCCGCGACCCGCGCCTGCGGGCGGTGCTGGCCGCGCGCTGGGGCCTCTACGGCACCGCGCCGAGCAGCAGCGCGTTCGGCTTCCACGCCGCGGTCCCGCTCACGTTCTTCCGCGAGGGCACGGCACACCCCGTGGGTGGTCCGGCCGAGGTCGGACGGATCATCCTGCAATCCCTTGCCGGGTACGCGGTGACAGCACGCCCGCGGCAACGGGTGGACCGGATCGTCACCGACCGGGGCCGGGTCACCGGGGTCGACGTCACCGACACCGCCACCGGCCGCCGGTACCGGGTGGACACCGGCACGGTGGTGTCCGCGGCCGGCACCCGGAACACGTACGCACTGATCGGTCGCGGTCACGAACTGGCCGGGCTGCCGGCCGAGTCGTCGGCCGTCATGCTGTTCCTCGGCATGACCCGCTCCCCGGCGCGGTTCGGCGTGCACGGGGAGAACCACTGGTTCATGCCGGGCCTCGACGACGAGCACGGCATCGTGTACGTGTCGTTCCCGTCGCTGAACAACCCGGCCGCCCGGGCGCACACCGTCGAAGTGCTGGAACTGCTCGACCCGGCGGTGGTCGACCGCTGGACGGGCACGTCCCCGCAGCAGCGGCCGGACGACTACCGCGCGTTCAAACAGCGGATCACCGACCGGCTGCTCGACCGGCTGGAACAGCAGTGGCCGGGATTCCGGGCGGCGGTCGGGCACGCCGAACTGGCCACGCCGCTGACGTTCGAGACGTACCAGCACAGTGTCCGGGGCTCGTTCTACGGACTCGCCGCCACTCCACAACGACTCCGGTCGTCGCGGGCGGGGTCGCGTACCCGGATCAGAGGTCTGCATGTGGCCGGGCAGGACGCCTGGGGCTCCGGGGTGGTCGGCGCGCTCGCCGGGGGTCTGATGGCGGCGACCGCGGTACTCACGCCACGGCAGGCCGGGACGATGTGGCGGACCGTCCGGTCCACGCCGGTGCCGGACCGGAGGGTCCCGTGGGAGGGCTACCTGCGGGTGGCCGCCGTGGAGGATCTGACCGCGGACGTCCGGCGGATCCGGTTCGCGCCGTTGCGGCCCGGACCGCTGCCGTTCACCGTCGTCGCCGGCCAGTATCTGACACTCGACCTGCCGGTCGCGGTGGAACCGGTCGCACGCTCGTACTCCATCTGCAGTGGTCCTGACGAGCGGGGTTTCGTGGAGATCGCGGTGAAACGGGAGCCGGACGGTCTCGGCTCCGGATTCCTGCACACCGAGATCGCGGTGGGGCAGGCGCTGCGGGTCAACGGTCCGCACGGGACGTTCACGTGGACGCCCGGCGACGCGGCGGAGACACTGCTGCTGATCGGCGGCGGGATCGGTGTCACCCCGCTGATGAGTGTGCTGGCGGCGGCCGCCCACGCCGGCTGTCCGGGCCGGATCGTGCTGCTGGCCAGCCACCGCACCGCGGCCGGGGCGGTGTTCGCCGCCGAGCTGGCCGCCCTGGAGACCCGACTGCCCGGACTGCACGTGCGGACCGTGATCACCAGCCGCGACGGGCGGATCGGCCCGGGGGACCTGCGCCCGTACGCCGGTGCCGGCACCCGGGTCCATCTGTGCGGCCCGGCGCCGATGATGCAGGACCTGATCGGACACCTTACCGACCTCGGCGTGCCCCGCGACGCCGTGCACACCGAGGCGTTCGTGTCCGGGCGCAGCCGGCAGACCCGGCGGGAGAGAGCCCACGCGATCGCCCTGGCCGCCACGGCCCCGGTGTTCATGATCGGTCGCGCCGGCGACGGCCCGGGCTTCCCGTGCCGTCCCGGGCAGACCGTCCTGGAAGCGGCCGCCGACGCGGGCGTGCCGCTGCCACAGTCCTGCGGCGAGGGCTCGTGCGGCACGTGCCGGATCCGGGTGGTCGCGGGGGAGTGCGAGACCGACGGCCGGGGTCTGTTCTCCACCGCAGAACAGGCCGACGGGTGGACCCTGGCCTGTCAGACCCTGCCCACCGGCGACCTCGTCATCGGTCTCTCTCCCCTGCCTTCTCCCGCTGCCGGAAGCGTCCCGGGGCCAGGCCGTACTCGCGCCGGAACGCCGCCGAGAAACTGAACTCGGTGGCGTACCCGGACTGCCCGGCGATCTCGGCCAGCGGCAGACCGGTGTGCCGCAGCAGCCGCGCGCCCCGGTCCAGACGCGCCCGGGTCAGATAGGCCCCGGGCGTCTCCCCGGTCACCGCGGCGAACCGGCGGGTGAACGACGCCGGCGACATCCCGGCCAGGGTGCTCAGCTGCCGCACCGTCCACGGCTTCGCCGGGTCGTCCCGGATCGTGCGCAGCACCGCGGCGACCGGCGGATCCTGGACCGCCGCCGGATCCGCGCCGTCCTGCCACTGCCGCAGCAGATGGATCAGCAGCAGGTCGACCACCGCCGCCAGGGCGAGCTCATTACCCGGCCGCGGGTCGGCCGCGTGCTCACCCAGCAGATCGGCGAGCGTCCGCACCGCCGGGAAACGCTCGTCGTCGATGGCCAGGATGATCACGTCCGGGAGTTCGTGGAACAGCTCGGGGGCGGCACCGCGGTCCAGGTGGTAGCAGCACGACACGAAGTCCACGGCGCACACCTGCGGCTCCGGGGTCGCCTCGGCCGGCAGATCCGCGAACCGGGCCGGCGCGCCGGCGAATCCGTGCACCGGCCCGTGCGGCACGAACACGATGCTGCCCGGGCCCAGCGGCACCGCCGGACCGTGCTCCGGGACCAGCCAGGGTGATCCTTTCCGGACGATGTGCAGGCCCACCCCGTTCACCGCCGGGAACCGGACACCCCACTGTCCGGCGAACCGGCTGAGCCGCGCGACCGCCCGCCCGGCCCGGCTGGTGGCGACCGCCGCACTGATCACATCCATGGTCACATCCGTATCCTCCCGAGCGATCCGCGCATGGTAACGCCGCCGCCGAACCGGTTGGATCGGGTGTGAACCGACACGGCAAGGAGCACCCCTGATGTACGAGATCGTCGTCGACGGCGTCCGGCAGGCCTACCACGTCGCCGGCCGCGGACCGGTCTGCGTCGCCCACCCCGGCGGCCCCGGACTCGACGCGTCCTACCTGCGATCCGCCGCCCTCGAGGAACACTTCACCATGGTGTACGTGGACCCGGCCGGGACCGGCGGATCCGGTCGTCCGCCCCGCTACGGCATGGACGTGTACACCCGCTCGCTCGGGGCGGTCGTCGACCACCTCGGCGACGAACCGGTGTACCTGCTGGGCCACTCGGCGGGTGGGTTCGTCACGCAGGCGTACGCGCTCGCCCACCCCGGCCGGGTGGCCGGCCACCTCCTGTATTCCACCGCACCCGCCGCGGACCAGGAGTTCTGGGCCGGGGCGATGGCCGGGGTGGCCGCGTACCCGCAACGCCACCCGGACGTCCCCGAGGCGGCACACATCCCGGACGCCTTCCGGCGGGCACAGGCCGCTCCCGACGACGCGACCATGACGGCGGCGTTCCGGGAGGCGCTGCCGGTCTACTTCGCCGACTTCTGGTCGGATCGGGAGGCGTACGCTCCGTTCGTCGCCACGGTCCGGATGTCCCGCGAAGCCGCCACCGCCGCCGACCCGGTCCCGTTCGACGTCCGCGGCCGGCTGGCCGGCCTGACCGCTCCCGCCGTGGTCATCACCGGCCGCCACGACTTCATCGGCGGCCCCCGCTGGGGCGAGATGCTGGCCGCGGGCATCCCCGGCGCCCGCCACGTGACCCTCGAACACAGTGGGCATTTCGCCCACATCGAAGAGCCGGATGCTTTCGTCGCCGCCGCGATCCTCCTGCTTCCTTAGCGGGTACGCGGAAAGTGGGGTCAGCGGACCGGCAGCACGGTGCCGTTCTCGTCGACGATCTCGAGCGCCCACCCCACATGAGTCACATGAGGAGCCGGAGACGCTTCGCGAAGTCCTGGGCGGGAAGATCCACCGCGCCACTGTCACCCAGGCCGACTTGCATTACGTGGGTTCGCTGACACTCGATGAGGACCTGGCGCGTGCCGCGGGCCTCATCGAGGGCGAGAAGGCGCAAGTCGTCGACATCACCAACGGAGCCCGTCTCGAGACCTACATCATCGCGTTGGGTGACGAGCTCGCCGAGCCGGTCCCCGGGGCTGACGACCAGACCTCCGGTCGCCTGACTGCGCCGTCGGCGCCAAGCCGGTGACATCGCACATCGTGGCATCGTGATCTCTCCGTCGGGTTCCCGACGCAAAGAATCGATGAACGTGTCCGCCGGTGATGAAAGTATGGGCGGCGCGAATGGCCCTCGGCAGCGGCCAGGGGCCGCATCGAGGGGGAGATGCCGTCGTGTCAGTTCTGTCCGTGCGCCTGAAAGCGGCCGTGACCGCCCTGGTGGTGGTCACGGCGGGCGCGGTCGTGCCGGCGCCCGCTTTCGGCGTCGAGCGTGACCGTGGATATTCGGCCCTGATCCGCCGGGCCTCCTACGGCGTCCCGCACATCACCGCCGGGACCTTCGCCGATCTCGGCTTCGGGGTCGGCTTCGCGCAGGCCGAGGACAACATCTGTGTCATCGCCGAGAACACGGTGACGGTCAGCGGTGAGCGTTCCCGGTGGTTCGGTGCGGCCGACGCCAACGTGCGCAGTGACCTGTTCCACCGCAAGGCGATCGACGAGCGCGTCGCCGAGCGGCTCCTGGAGGGGCCTCGCGACGGGGTGCGGTCACCGTCCGGCGACGTCCGGGACCAGGTCCGCGGTTTCGTCGCCGGCTACAACCACTTCCTGCGGCGTACCGGCGTGCAGAACCTGACCGACCCGGCCTGCCGCGGCAAGGGCTGGGTGCGCCCGATGACCGAGACGGACGTCTGGCGTACGACGTGGGCCAGCATGGTGCGGGCCGGTTCGCGCTCTCTTCTCGACGGCATCGTGGCGGCGGCCCCGCCGGCGGCCGCGAAGACCGTGGAGACCGTGGAGGTGCCTGATGCCGCCGCCGTCGTGGCCTCCCTCGACGGGGCGGGCTCCGGCATCGGCAGCAACGCCTACGGCCTCGGCGCGCAGGCCACCGGGAACGGCAGCGGGATGGTGCTGGCCAACCCGCACTTCCCCTGGCAGGGTTCGGAACGCTTCTACCGCATGCACCTCAGGGTGCCCGGCCGCTACGACGTGGAGGGCGCGTCGCTGATCGGTGACCCGATCATCGAGATCGGCCACAACCGTACGCTCGCCTGGAGTCACACCGTCTCCACCGCGCGCCGGTTCGTCTGGCACCGCCTGAGTCTCGTGCCGGGCGATCCGACCTCCTACTACGTCGACGGCGTGCCCGAGCGGATGCGTTCCCGCGCGGTCACCGTGGAGACCGGCGCCGGCCCGGTCAGCCGGACGTTCTACGACACCCGTTACGGCCCGATGGTCGTGGTGCCCGGCACCTTCGACTGGACGGCGGCCACCGCCTACGCCATCACCGACGTCAACGCGACCAACAACCGTGCCCTCGACGGCTGGCTGCGGATGGGCCAGGCCCGGGACGTCCGCCAGCTCAAGGCGGTCCTCGACCGGCACCAGTTCCTGCCGTGGGTCAACGTGATCGCGGCCGACGCGCGCGGCGAGGCCCTCTACGGCGACCACTCGGTCGTCCCCCGTGTCACCGCCGACCTCGCGGCGGCCTGCATCCCCGCGTCGTTCCAGCCGCTCTACGCCGCCGGCGGCCAGGCGGTCCTGGACGGCTCCCGTTCGGACTGCGCGCTCACCCGGGCACCCGGCGCGGCGGTCCCGGGGATCCTCGGCCCGTCCGAGTTGCCGGTGCGGTTCCGCGACGACTACGTCACCAACTCCAACGACAGTCACTGGCTGGCGAACCCGGCCGCGCCGCTGGAGGGCTTCCCGCGGATCCTCGGCCGCGAACGCGCTCAGCGCAGCCTGCGCACCCGGCTCGGCATCGACCAGGTCGAGCAGCGCCTCGCCGGCACCGACGGCCTGCCGGGCCGGGGTTTCACCACCGCCCGGCTGTGGGACGTCACGTTCGGCAATCGGGTGTACGGTGCCGAACTCGTCCGCGACGATCTGGTCGCGCTCTGCCGCCGGCAGCCGACCGCGACCACGACGAACGGCGTGACGCTCGATCTGACCGCCGCCTGCGACGCCCTGGCCGGCTTCGACCTGCGCGTCGACCTGGACAGCCGCGGCGCTCACCTGTTCACCGAGTTCGCCCTGGCGGGCGGCATCAGATTCGCGGACGCGTTCGTGGTCACCGATTCGGTGCGCACCCCGCGCCGTCTCGACACGGACAATCCCGGCGTACGCACAGCGCTCGCCGACGCCGTACAGAAGCTGGACGGCATCCCGCTCGACGCCGCATGGGGCGACATCCACACCGACAGCCGCGGTGACCGGCGAATCCCGATCCACGGCGGCCGTGGCGAGGCCGGCGTCTTCAACGTGATCACCAACGCGCTCGTGCCTGGCGTCGGGTATCCCCAGGTCACGCACGGTTCGTCGTTCGTGATGGCGGTCGAACTCGGCCCGCACGGCCCGTCCGGCCGGCAGATCCTCACCTACTCGCAGTCGACGAACCCGAACTCGCCCTGGTACGCCGACCAGACGTTGCTCTACTCCGGCAAGGGCTGGGACACCGTCAAGTACACCGAGGAGCAGATCACGGCCGACCCGAACCTGCGTACCTACCGGATCACCGCCACCGGTGGAGACTGAGTCGGAAGCGACGTCCTGCTGTGCCGCATCACCTCGACGCGCCACAGCAGGCGTTCCTCGACGGCCGTTCGGGACGGCGGCGGTCCGCACCTCGGGTTCACGCACCGGCACATGCTGGTGATGAGCCGGTCCGAGGGGATCACGCCGGTGGCGCTGCCCGCGGCGCCGGCCCGCTAGGATCGCCGGATGTCCGAGCACGTCTCTCTGCCGCGTACCCTGACCGCGCTCGCCGTGACGCTGGCGGCCGGTGCGGCGCTGCTGTTCGGATCGCCCGCGCAGTCCGGGGAGCCGGTGCCGCCGTCGGTCGCCGCGGCCTGGCCGGACGCGCAGCGTGGCAGCGTCCCGTCGCATCTGGCGGACGGTGACGCGTACACGCCGGGGCTGTTCCTCGACGCCCGGACCTCGGCCGGCACCGTCCGGACCGCGGACGGCAGGTTCCTGCGGCTGGTCGTCCTCGACGCGGACCGGACGGTTCGGGAGTTGCGGCGGGTGCCGGCGGCCGACCGTGCGCCGTTCTCCGCCCTGGCCGTGTCCGGTGACACCCTCGTCTGGGTCGAAACGGTCAAGAGCCGTCCTCAGCTGTGGACCGCCGATCTCAGGGACGCCGGGTCGGCCCGGAAGCTCACCGACGACCTGGGTTCGCTGCGGCTCGACAACTCACAATACGATCTGACCCTCGCCGGCGGTGTCGTCCGGTGGGCGGCGGCCGTCGGGGGTGGCACCGAGTTCCGGTCGGTTCCGGTGGCCGGCGGGCGGGTGTCGGTGCAGCGGGTGGACGGCGACTGGGGGCTGTCGGCGTGGCCGTGGGCGGTCGACGGGCAGACCGCGGTCGCCGGTGCGAGCACGCTGCGCAACCTGGACACCGGCGCGACCGTCGCCGTGCCGTCCGGGCAGCGTGCGGTGACCGCGTGCAGCCCGGTGTGGTGCGAGATGGTGTCGTTGGACGAGGAGGTCGACACCCGGATCGAGATGTCGCACCCGGACGGTTCGGCCCGCCGCACGGTCGCCGAGGGTGCGGTCGGCACCGTGATCAACGATGTGGCGGTGCTGGACCGGTTCGAGGTGTTCGGCCGGACCGGGCCGCAGTCCGAGCTCAGCGGCAACCAGGAGTTGCTGGTCCACGATCTGGCGACGCGGACCACGGTGCTGGTCAGCCCGGACGCGGGGGACATCACGTACCGCGCCGGGGTGCTGTGGTGGACGACCGGCGACCGCGAAACCTTCGTCCGCAACTCGCTGGACCTGCGGACCGTCTGAGTCCGCTGGACCCGCGAACCGTCTGATTCACTGGGCCTGCTGACCGTCTGGCCCGCTGGACCTGCGGACCGTTTGAGGGGAACGGCTCACTCGTAGGGCTGTGTCGGCTCCTCGATCTCCTGCCACGACTTCACGTCGACGTAGGCGAGTTGCGCCTGGTTGACCGGGTCGGTGCCGACCTCGGAGCTGTAGACGCCGACGATGTCGACCCAGGCGTCCGGGGGCGCGTCGATCGGGGCGCCGGTCAGCCCGATCTTGATCGGACGGCCGTCGGCGGCGCAGCAGGCCAGGGTCATCCGGGCCAGCATCGGTGCGCCGTCGGGTCCGGGGGTGATGAAGCCGGTCAGCTTCACGGTCCGGCCGGCGAGGCTCTTGCCGCCGTCGAAGACCGCCCGGCCGGCGTAGTCGAGCAGGCCGACCTGGACCGGGTCTCCGGCCGGCAGCGGCGGGTAGTCGGAGGCCTCGGCCGGGCCGATGCTGCCGGACTGGCCGGCGGCGAACGAGCCGAGCGCCGGCGGGGAGAGCAGCAGCAGGGCCATCACCGGGGCGAGGAGCAGCCAGCCGACGCGCAGCTCGTGGCGGCCGTGCCCGTGTCCGTCGTCATGCGGGGCGTCGTCGTGCGGAGTGTCGTCGTGCGGAGTGTCGTCGTGTGGATTGTGATCGTGCGGAGTGTGATCGTGCGGGGCGCGGTCGCCACGGGCGGCGCGCAGGTCGTACCAGATGGTCATGATCGCGGCGGTGACCAGCAGCAGGCCGGCGCCGAGCAGGAAGGGCCGGAGGCCTTCCTTGACGTAGCGCAGGAACGTGTCGGTGAGGGTGGACTTGATGACCGCGCCACCGAGCAGCAGCATGACGACCGCCTGCGTGATCCGGGTCACAGCATCACCGTCCCGACGGCGGTGCCGACCAGGATCGCGGCGACGAACGTGGCCGGCGCGAACCGGACCATGAACCGGCGGCCGAAGACGCCGGCCTGCATCGAGATCAGTTTCAGGTCGACCATCGGGCCGACGACCAGGAAGACCAGGCGCGACGTCAGCGAGAACTGGGTCAGCGAGGCGGCCACGAACGCGTCGGCCTCACTGCAGATCGACAACAGCACGGCCAGGGTGGCCAGCACCAGGATCGACACGATCGGGTCCTCGGCGAGCTTCTGCAGCCAGGCGCCGGGGATCACCACGTTGATGGTGGCCGCGGCGGCCGCGCCGACGACCAGGAAGCCGCCCGCGTGCATGACGTCGTGCCGGCAGGCCGCCCAGAACGCCCGCGCCTTCGAGGTGTCGTCGAGGTCGGGCCGGTGCGGCAGCTTGATCCACTCGGCCTTGCCGAGGCGCAGCCACAGCCAGCCCATCGCGACCGCGACGACCAGGCTGGCCAGGCCGCGGGCGACCGCCATCTCCGGCCGGCCGGGAAAGGCGATGACGGTGGCGGTCAGCACGATCGGGTTGATCGCGGGCGCGGCCAGCAGGAAGGCCAGGGCCGCGGCCGGCGTGACGCCGCGGCGGATCAGCGAGCCGGCGATCGGGACACTGCCGCACTCGCAGCCGGGCAGGACGACACCGGCCACGCCGGCCGCGGGCACCGCCAGAACGGGATGGCTCGGCAGGGCACGCGCCCAGAAGCTGCGCGGCACGAACACCGCGATCACCGCGGACAGGACCACCCCGAACACCAGGAACGGAACGGCCTGCACCATGACCGACACGAACACCGTCGCCCAGGTCTGCAGGCCCGGCCCGGACAGCCAGCCGGCCAGCCGATCGCGGACGAGCAGCAGCAGGACCAGCACCACGGCCAGCCACTCCAGCGACCCGATCCGCCACGAGTCCGGCTCGCCGGGTCTCTCCGCGGTGGCGGCCGGCGCGCTCTCGGCGGTTTTCACAGTTGCTCCCCTCGGCCAGGGTGACAACCTACCCGCCCGCGTCACCGGCGACGTCGCCGGTGACATGCGCGACCGAGGTGGCAGGGGTACGCACGGCGCCCATGGACGGCGGCCGGCCTGGACGGTGTCCTGCCGTTACAGGGCCGTGACCGTGCGGGAGGCGGTGTCGTAGGAGCGGGCCGCGACGGCGAGGCCGGAGAGCGGAGACAGGCCGGACAGCAGCGTACGGGCCTCGGAGTGGCGGTCGGCCGGGAGGTTGAGAGCGAGGGAGACGTGCGGGGTCCAGGCGTCCGGGGTGTGCCACGGGGAGACGGCGCCCAGGGCGGACCAGACCAGGTGCTGGAGATCCTCCAGGCCGGAGACGGAGAGGACCAGGGCGCGGCCGAGGGAGACGGGCGGGCCGAGCACGACGGGGGCGGGCAGTGCGAGCGGGGGCGGTGTGGGCGGGGCCGGAGTGCTGGTCAGCGTCACGTGCGGGCGGTTCGTGAGGTGCCGGTGGGTGGCGAGGCTGGGCAGGCCGGCGTCGTGCAGGCGGGACCAGAGCACGCGGACCGCGTGGTCGAGCGCGTCGTCCAGCAGCAGTTCGACGGTGTGCATCTCCGCAGCCTACGGCGGGTTCAGGCGGCCGACTCCCACGTGGTTCCCGGCGCGTTCCGGGTCGGGCGGCGGGTCGGTGTCGCGGCCGGGGCCGGCGTGTGCCGGCCCCGGCCGCGACTGTCCTGTCAGCAGGTGGGTTCGCCGCTCTGCGCCGGCACGCTGACCGCGGTCCACGCCGCCTTGACGGCGTTGAACTCGGTGCAGCTGTTCGGGTAGAGGTTGCGGGCGGCCTGCAGCGTCCACACGCGGTACCGCAGGTACGACGAGCTGGACGTCTTCATCAGCATCGCGTTGTACAGGATCTTGATGGCGGGCTGGATGCCGATGCCGGTGAGCGTGGTGCTGTTGCAGGTGGTGCTGGCCGGCTGGCCGTTACCGCCGCCGCTGGTGCCGCGGGCGAGCAGGTAGAACCAGTGGTTGCCGGGGCCGGAGGCCGCGTGGACACCCTGGTTGGGGACGCTGGAGGAGTAGCAGTTGTTGTGGCCGGAGATCAGCGACGGGTTGTACATGTAGCGGATCGGGCCGCTGCCGACCAGGTTGACCTCTTCGCCGACCTGGAAGTCGGGGGTGTCGTTCGGGTTGTTGATGTACCACTCGGTGGCCGCGCCGAGGGTGTCGGCGATGAACTCCTGGGTGCCGCCACGGGAGATGCCGCCGGGGGTGGTGTCGTCGATGCCGTGGCCGAGTTCGTGGCCGACCACGTCGGCGGAGGCGATCCACTGGCCGGCGGAGTTACGGCCGATCTGGACCTGGGTGCCGTCGTAGTAGGCGTTCTGGTCGGCCAGGCCGACCCGGATCGGCCAGGCGCCGCCGCTGCCGTTCTGGCCGTTTCGGCCCAGCCAGGAGGAGAGCATCGTGTACTGCTGCTGGGCGACGTAGAACGCGTCGACGCAGCCGGTCTCCCGGTTGGTTCCCACGCCGTTGCCCCACACGTTGTCGGGGCCGGAGAAGGTGGCGTTGCCGGTGGCGTTCTGGCAGCGGATCGTGGTGTGCGACGGGTCCTGCAGCAGGTAGGTGGACCCGGACTGGGTGGTGTTGACGGACACCGCGCCGTTGATCCAGCCGGTGCCGGTGCCGGCCACGTCGATGACCCGTTCGCGGGAGTCCAGCACGTCGCCGGTCTGCGCGTCGACTTCGACGGTGAGTCGGCTGGGGCCGTCGTCGCCGGTTCCGCTGACCGTGGTCTGCCAGGCCAGCCGGGCCGTGGTGTCGCCTGCGGTGAACACCACGAGCGTCGTCGGTTCCACGGTGGTGACCGTGGTCAGGAGTGCTTTCGCGGTGGCGGTGGCGTCCGCGGCGCTCAGCCGGGGAGTGGTGGACAGGGTGCCGATGGGCCGGGTCTGGGCCACCGAGGTGAACCGGGTCCGGCCGGCCGTGTCGGTGACGACGACGAAGTCGCCGCCGACGACCGGGAGGCCGCGGTAGCTGCGGTCGTAGGCGACGTAGCTGACGTCACCCGACCGGATCACCCGTCGTTGGTGGAAGGTCTCCGAGGCTCCGGCCTGCAGAACGGCCGGCCGGCTGCCGACCAGCGCCTCGGCGCCGGCGGCCGCGGCCGCGGCGGGGTCGGGAGTCGGGCCGGCCGGTCGGGCGGTCGCTGCCGTGGGGGACATCGCGGTGGCCACCACGGTGGCCATCGCGACTGCCCCGGCGATGCGGGTTCGTACGTTCACGGACGCTCCTGGGGGAAACGGGTTCCGGCCGGGGATCGCCCGCCCGGAATAGATAGTGAGGAGAGTCTATATAGGCGTTGAACGATGTAAACCGCTCGACGGCGCCGGTTCGGCGAGGAGAGGGCGGCCGCATCGTGTACGAGCGGCGTCGGCCGGCCGACAGCGGCGGGTGGGCGCGGGGTCCCGCGGTGCGGGAAAAGGGGTTGGGGTGCATGCGAGCATGGGCGCGTGAGCTTCGACATCGAGGTGCTGACCATCGACGACCTGGCCGGCTGTCTCGCTCTGGCGCAGGACCGGGAGTGGAGACCCGAGGAGCGGCGCTGGCGGCTGCTGTTCGAGCTGGGCACCGTCTTCGGGGTGCGGGACGACGACGGGCGGCTGGCCGGCACCACGGTTCTGACCGCGTTCGGCACCGCGCTGTCGGCGATCAGCATGGTGCTGGTCGCGTCGGAGCACGGGGGACGCGGGCTGGGCCGGCGCCTGATGGAGCACGCGCTGGCCGCGGCGCGCACGGATGACGTGATGCTCTACGCGACGGCGTACGGGCAGCCGCTCTACGAGAAGCTCGGGTTCACCGCGGGGGAGCCGCTGCACGTCCACCTCGGGGAGCTGTCGGTGCCGCCGACCTCGCGGACCCGGCCGGCCGTGCCCGCCGACCTCGCGGCGGTGACCGCACTGGACCGTGCGACGACCGGTGCGCCGCGGGACCGGCTCGTGCGGTGGCTGTTCGACAGCGCCGAACGGCTCCGGGTGCTGGAACGCGACGGCGTCATCGTGGGTTACGGGGCTGCCTGGAACAACCTCGACCAGCTGATGGTCGCCCCGGTCGTGGCCGAGAACGATCAGGACGCGAAAGCTCTGATCGGCGAGTTGACCGCGGACGCCGACCGGCCGGTGCGGGTGGACCTGCGGGAGGCAGCGGCCGCGCTCCGGGAGTGGGTGGAGCACGGCGGCGCCGCACGGGTCCTCACCAGCACGACGATGGTGCTGGGCGGGCGCACGCTACCCGGCGACCGCAGCCGCTGGGTGGTGCCGGCGACGCAGGCCCTCGGCTGAGCCCGGCCCGGCCAGGACCGGCGGCCCGGCTCGGCCCGGCTCGGCCCGGCTCGGCCCGGCTCGGCCCGGCTCGGCCCGGCTCGGCCCGAGTCGCCGGTCCTGGGCTCAGCCCGGGCCGGCCCGCGTCGCAGGCCCCGGACCGAGCGGGGTCAGCCGGCGTCGCGGATCGCGGCCAGCAGCCGGTCGGCCTGATCGTCGGTGAAGCTGATCCGGAACCGCCGTTCCAGGGTGGCGACGATGCCGATGAACGAGTCCCGGCTGTACTCCAGCATGCTGTCCACCTCCGCCTCGCTGCGGTCCAGGGCGACGGCCAGGAACGCCGCGGTGGCCGCCCGGGCGACCGGATTGTCCAGGATGAACGACGGCTGGGTGTCGCGCAGCACCGGCCGGTGCCGGCTGGTGCTGCCGGCCGTCGTCACGTCGACGCTCGACGTCAGGTCGCGGGAGGAACGGCCGGCGTGCAGGCGTACGGTCTCGTCGTCGAGGATCCACCGCTGCCGTGCGGTGTCCCAGAAGCTCAGGTCGTCGGCGGTCACGCTGATCCGGACCGTGCCGGTCTCACCGGGCTCCAGCTCGATCCCGGCGAAACCGGCGAGCGCGAGGAGCGGGCGCCGGACCCGGGGGTCGCGGTGCTCGGCGTAGATCTGTACGGTCTCGCGCCCACGCCGGGTGCCGGTGTTGGTGACCGGCACCTCGAGGTGCACTACGCCACCCTCGGACAGCGTGGCCACGTCGGCCGGGCCGCCCGCGGCCGCGCCGGACGTGACCGCGCCGCCCGCGACCGCGCCGGACGTGACCGCGCCGCCCGCGACCGCGCTGGATGTGACCGCGCCGGATGTGACCGGGCCGGACGTGACGGCCGTGACCGGGCCGGTCGCGAACGTCGTGTAGCCGAGCCCGTGGCCGAAGCAGAACAGCGGCTCCCGGCCCAGCGCGTCGTAGGAGCGGTAGCCGACGTGGATGCCCTCGGCGTACACGTGCCGGCCGTTCTCGCCGGGGTAGGTCAGCCAGCCCGGGATGTCCTCGATCCGGGCCGGGAACGTGGTGGTGAGCCGGCCGGTGGGTTCGGCGGCGCCGGTGAGCACGTCGGCGGTGGCCCGCCCGGCGCCCTGCCCGGCGAGGAACGTCGCGAGGATCACCGGGACGTCGTCGCGCCAGGGCATCACCACGGCGTCCGGTGACGCCACGACCACCACGACCGGAACGCCGGTGGCGGCGAGGGCCGCGATCCGCTCGTCCTGCCCGGCGGCCAGGGCCAGGGTGCGGCGGTCGGCGCCTTCGCCGTCGTACTGCAGGTCGGTGTTGGCGAAGAACACGACGACGTCGGCGCCGGGGATGTCGGCGGGCGCCGGGTCGTACAGCACCTCCACGGCCGGCCCGAACGCCCGGCGCAGCTCGTCGAGCGGCACGTCGACCCGGGTGGGGGAGGTGGTGGCGCTGCCGGATCCCTGGATCACCGGGTCCACCGCGCCGTCACCGGCGACCACCACCCGGCGCAGGGCGGCCGGGTTCAGCGGGAGCAGCCCGCCGTCGTTCTTGAGCAGCACCATCGACCGGGCGGCCATCTGCCGGGCCAGGTCGTGGTGGGCGTCGCGGTCGAACGCCGTGGCCCGCGACGGCCGGGCGGCGACCGCCCGGTGGACCAGTTCCAGCACCCGGCGGCAGGCGGTGTCCAGGTCGGCGGCCGCGACGCTGCCGTCGGCCACCGCACGGCGCAGGGCGGCTTTACGCGACGGGCTCTCCGGCATGTCCAGGTCGTTGCCGGCGGCGATCGAGGCGGCCCGGTCCTTGATGCCGTGCCAGTCGGAGACGACCGTGCCGCGGTAGCCCCAGTCGCCGCGCAGCACGGTGTCCAGCAGCCACGGGTCCTGCGAGGTCTGTACCCCGTTGAGCCGGTTGTACGAGCTCATCACCGTCCACGGGTCGCTGCGCCGGACGACCCGTTCGAAGCCGCGCAGGTAGATCTCGCGCAGGGCCCGTTCCTCGATGACCGAGTCCATGGTCGTCCGCTCGACCTCGCAGTTGTTGGCGGCGAAGTGCTTCAGGGACGCGCCGACCCCGTTGTCCTGCAGCCCGTCCACCACGGCGGCCGCGATCTCCGCGGTGACCAGCGGGTCCTCGGAGTAGTACTCGTAGGCTCGCCCGCCCAGCGGGGTGCGCCGCAGGTTGATGCCCGGTCCGAGCAGCACGTCGACGCCGAACTCGCCGCACTCGGCGGCCAGGGCCGCGCCGAGCCGGTGGGCCAGGCCGGTGTCCCAGGAGCAGGCCAGGGCGGCGCCGGTCGGGAAACAGGTGGCCGGGCGGGTCCGTCCCCAGGCGGTGGCGGTGCCGTTGGCGCGACGGTTGACCACGGACAGGAAGTCGTCGAGGTCGAAACCGCCCTGCTCGTCGCCGGCGATCTGGCTCTCCGAGTACCGCACGCCGTAGGTGCCGTCGGTCATGACGATGCTCGGGACACCCAGCCGGGGGATCGGGGTGGTCTTCCACATGCCCCGGCCGGACACCAGGTCGACCTTCTCGTCGTCGGTGAGCGCGGCCAGCACCTGGCCGACGTCGAAAAGGCTCACGGGGGCTCCTCGGGTCACGTCTGACTATGCCGAGCCAGTGTGCGGAGCCGCCGGGACATCATTCAAATTGCCGATCTGCTTCCAGTGCATCGGTTTTGCCGATGTTCTCGCTCGTCAGGGCGGTGGCGGCGAGCCGGACGGCGTCCGCGACGGCGCGGACCCGGGCGGTCGCCCGCACCGACCGGAGGGTGGCCACCACCAGGGGCAGACCGGGCACCTCGTCGGCGATCGGCCGGGTCACCACGGTCCGCCCGTCGTAGGTGGCGTCGTGCCGGGGGCGCTGGTTGAGGATGGAGTAGCCGTACCCCTTGGCGACCAGGGAGCGGACCGTCTCGTACCCGCGGGACCGGTGCCGCACCACCGGTTCGACGCCGGCGCCGCGCATCACGTTCAGGAAGTACTCCCGGCTGTACGGCAGGTCGAGCAGGATCAGTCGTTCCCCGGCGAGTTCGCGCAGCGGCACCCGGCTCCGGCCGGCCAGGGCGTGCCCGGCCGGGAGCACGACGTGCGGGGTGACCGTGGTGACGACTTCCCGCCGCATGTCGTCGCCGTACGCGAAGTCGTAGCTGACCGCCATCTCGGCCCGCCCGGAGCGCAGCGCCTCGCGGGCCTCGGCGGCGTCGACCTCGACCACGTCGACCTCCAGGTGCGGGTGACGTTCGGCCAGCAGGGCCATCATCTCGGCCAGCAGGAACGGGGCGAGGGTGACGAAGAAGGCGATCCGGATCGTCCCGCGGACCTGCTCGTCCATGCCCCGGGCGGCGTCCAGCGCCTCGTCGAGGGTGCCGAGGACCGACCGGGCGTCACCCAGCAGCTGCTGACCGGCCGGGGTCATCGCCAGGCCCTTGGAACGCATCCGGATGAACAGCTGGGCGCCGACCTGACCTTCCAGTTGCGCCACCGCGGTGGAGACCGCGGATTGGGCGACGAGCAGGTTGGCCGCCGCCTGGGTCATGCTCAGACAGGTGGCCGCCTCCACGAAGTAGCGCAGTTGTGTAAGCGTGATGTCAGCCTTGCGTGCCATCTGTCTCCCCAGGGAATCCGCCGGCGTCGGCATCTCATTCTCCGATGCCATTCCCCCGGTGGAAGGGCGTCGTGTAACACGTGTGTGAACCGTTCCACCTGCGAGGAAGCGCTAGTGTATCGAGGTTGTTACGCGCAGGTTTTCGGGTTTTGTTCATCAGAATTTCTGATGTGCTTCCCTGCGCGATCCATTTTTTACTCCACAAGAATCCGCTCCTAGGCTGACCTGGCCGGACCAAGGGCCCGCCCGGAACGGGACTTCCGGACCCCCATTCACGCCATTTCTCGTGCGGAGGACCCTTATGCGTTTCCCCCGACGTCGTACCGCCATCGCGGCGGGTGCCGCCTTCACCGCTCTCACACTGACCCTCGCCGGATGCGCCGACGCCGGCACCGAGGGCACCGGCTCCGGCTCGGCCGCCGCCGCTCCCACGCTGCCGGCCGCGTACCTCGAGGCCGCCAAGACCTTCGCGACCGGCCTCACCACCGGCGGCGCCGAGATCGGTGGCACGGTCACCGTCATCGGCACGCTGGCCGGCACCGAGAAGGAGCGGCTGCTCTCCACGTTCGCCCCCTTCGAGGAGGCGACCGGCGTAAAGATCAACTACACCGGCACCGAGGACTACACCACCGTGATCCAGGCGGGCGTCGACTCCGGCAACCCGCCGGACGTCATGACCGTCTCCAGCCTCGCCATGGTGCGGCACTACGCCGAGCAGGGCGCCCTCAAGGACCTGGACACCCTGGTCGGCACCAGCACACTGACCAAGAACTTCAACCAGGGCCTGGTCGACGCGACCACCGTCGGCGGCAAGCCGTACGCGCTCTACATGTCCCTGGACAACTTCATGGTCTGGTACAACCCGCAGAAGTACGACGGGCCCACCGACGGCACCTGGTCGGACCTGAGCGCCTGGACCGAGAAGAAGGCCGCCTCCGGCAGTTCGCCCTGGTGCCTGGGCCTGAGCGCGGGCGCCAGCACCGGCTGGCCGGGCGCGTTCATGGTGCTCAACCAGATCGTCAAGTCGGCCGGCCCGGATGTCGCCAACGGTCTCGCCACCGGCGCCACCAAGTGGAGCGACCCGCAGGTCAAGGCCGCCTTCCAGACCGTCGGCGACCTGATCCAGAAGGACGGGATGGTCTACGGCGGCGCATCCGGCGCGCTCTCCACCGAGCAGGGCTCGGCCGGCAACGGCATGTACACCGACCCGCAGCAGTGCTCGCTCTTCGAGTGGGGCACCTACGGCGCGGCCACGCTGATCTCCGGCAACGCCACGGTCAAGGCCGGGGAGAACCTCGACTTCATGCCGATCCCGGCGAGCAACCCGCAGTTCGCGAACACCGAGGCCTACACGGGTACGGTCGTCGCCGCGTTCAGCGACCGCCCCGAGGTCAAGGCGTTCCTGCAGTACATGGCCTCCACCGAGGAGCAGACCCTGATCGCCGCCACCGGCAACTACGTGGCCCCGGCGACCGGCGTTCCGGCCGACGCGTACCCCAACGACGTGCTGCGCAAGGTCTCCACCGAGATGCTCAGCAAGGACCTGACGCCGCTGCCCAGCGCGACGATCGACACCAGTGTCCGGTCGACCCTGTACACCGCGTTCGCGAACTTCGTCCAGGACCCGTCGACGCTCGACGCCGGCCTGAAGACGATCGACGACGCCCAGGCCGCTCTCGGCTGACGATCCGCCGGGCCGGTGCGGGTCACCGCACCGGCCCGCAGGACATCCCGTTCGCACCTCGATGCTGGAGCAGGTCCCTTGAACTCCTCACCGTTGCTCGCCCTCGTCGGGGGCGTGCTCGTCATCCCGGCTCTCGTGCTGCTCTGGCTGACCCTGGGCGAGCGGCTCCTGCGCCTGCTGCCGCCCCGCGCCCAGGAGCGGACCCGGCCGTGGATCTGGCTCGCGATCCCGCTGGTCCTCGGCGGCACCATCCTGGTGTACCCCCTGGTCCAGACGGTCCTGATGTCGTTCCAGGACCGTTCCGGCACCGGCTTCGTCGGACTGGCCAACTACGACTGGGTGCTCAGCGAGCAGGTACGCCCGGTCCTGGTCAACAACCTGATCTGGCTGATCGTCCTGCCGCTGGTCACCCTGGGGCTGGGCCTGGTGATCGCGGCGCTGGCCGACCGGGTCCGCTACGAGTGGCTGATCCGCACCGTGATGATCCTGCCGATCGCCATCTCGTTCTCGGCCGCCGCGATCATCTGGCGGCTGATGTACGCGTACCAGCCGGCCGGCGCGTCGCAGACCGGCACGCTCAACGGCATCCTCAACCAGCTCGGCCTGGAACCGGTCGCGTTCCTGTCCGACCCGGCGATCACCACCTGGGCCCTGATCGTCGTCGGCATCTGGATGTCCACCGGCACCGCCATGCTGATGCTGTCCGCCGCGATCAAGAACGTCGACGCCTCCACCCTGGAGGCCGCGCGCCTGGACGGGGCCGGCGAGCTGCGGGCGTTCTGGCACGTCGCCGTCCCGCAGATCACCCCGACGATCATCGTCGTCTACACCACCCAGGTGATCTTCTCACTGAAGATCTTCGACATCGTCTACACGATGACCAACGGCGCCTTCGGCACCAACGTCATCGCCAACCGGATGTACGCCGAACTGTTCCAGGCCCGCAACTACGGCCACGCCTCGGCCATCGCCGTGGTGCTGCTGATCGTGGCCATCCCGATCATCGTCGTCAACGTCCGCCAGTTCCGTGAGGAGAACGCCCGATGACCGCCCCCACGGCCCGGCGGCCGCGCCTGTCGCCCTGGCGCGGTCTGATCCACCTGACCCTGCTCCTGGTCGGCGTCGCCTGGCTGGTGCCGCTGGTCGGGCTGGTGCTCTACTCGTTCCGCACCATCGCCGACTCGGCCGGCAGCGGCTGGTGGAACGCGGTGGTCAAGCCGTGGTTCACGGTCACCAACTACCGGGACGCCTGGGTCACCGGCGGCATCGGCAAGGCCGTCCTGAACAGCGTCCTGATCACCCTGCCGGCCACCGCGATCACCGTCGTGATCTGCGCGGTGTGCGCGTACGCCCTGGCCCGCATGACGTTCCGCGGCCGGATGACCCTGCTGGCGATCACCGTGAGCCTGCTGGTGGTCCCGCCGCAGCTGACCCTGGTGCCGCTGCTGCGCCTGTTCAACACCCTGGGCCTGACCGGTGAACTGCCCAGCGTCTGGCTGTTCCAGGCCGGGTTCGTCATCCCGTTCGGCACCTACCTGCTGTACGGCTTCTTCCGCGCCTTCCCGGAGGAGCTGCTGGAGGCGGCCTCGCTGGACGGGGCGAGCGTGCCCCGGACCTTCCTCAGCATCGTCCTGCCGACCAGTGTGCCGATCATCGTCGCGCTCTCGATCATCCAGTTCATGTGGTCGTGGAACGACCTGCTGGTGCCGCTGCTCTTCCTGGGCGGCGGGGCGGACGTCGCGCCGGCCACCGTGCAGATCGCCGGCCTGGTGCAGTCCACCGGCGGCGGCCTCAACGCGCTGTCCGCCGCCGCCCTGATCTCGATGATCCCGCCGGTCGTGGTGACGCTCGCCCTGCAGCGGTACTTCGTCCGCGGCATCCTCGGCGGCGCGGTCAAGGGCTAGACCCCCGTGCGGGGTTCACCGGGCCGCGTGCGGCCTCCTGCATCAGGAAAACAGATGCGCATCGTACGAAACATGAGGAGTGGAGATAAGCATGTCGGCCGAAGAGGTTGAGGTTCTCGTCGTCGGGGGTGGCCAGGCCGGCCTGGCGATGAGCGAGCACCTGGGCGCCGCCGGGGTGCGTCACCTGGTCCTGGAACGCCACCGGATCGCCGAACGCTGGCGCTCGGAACGCTGGGACTCACTCGTCGCCAACGGCCCCGCCTGGCACGACCGCTTCCCCGGCATGGAGTTCCCGGACGTCGCCCCGGACGCCTTCCCCGGCAAGGAACAGGTCGCCGCCTACTTCGAGGCGTACGCCGAGAAGATCGACGCCCCGATCCGGACCGGCGTCGAGGTCACCTCGGTGACCCGGCACACCGGCCGGCCCGGCTTCCGGGCGCAGACCTCGGCCGGCACCGTCGACGCCCGTTTCGTCGTCGCCGCCACCGGCCCGTTCCAGACCCCGGTCATCCCGCCGATCGTCCCGGACGGCGCGGTCGACCTGCAGCTGCACTCCAGCGGATACCGCAACCCCGCCCAGCTGCCCGACGGCGCGGTCGTCGTGGTCGGCGCCGGCTCGTCCGGCACGCAGATCGCCGACGAACTGCGGCGCGCCGGCCGCGAGGTCCACCTCTCGGTCGGCCCGCACGACCGGCCCCCGCGCCAGTACCGCGGCCGTGACTTCGTCTGGTGGCTCGGAGTCCTCGGCCTGTGGGACGCGGCCGCCCCGCCGCAGGGCGCCGAACACGTCACCATCGCGGTCAGCGGCGCCCGCGGCGGGCACACCGTCGACTTCCGCAACCTCGCCGCCGACGGCATCCACCTGGTCGGCCGCACCAGCGGCTTCGCCGACGGCGTCCTGAGCTTCGACGGCGACCTCGAGCGCAACATCGCCGGCGGCGACGCCAACTACCTCGCGCTGCTCGACGCGGCCGACGACTACGTCACGCGCAACGGCCTCGACCTGCCCGAGGAACCCGCGGCCCGCGACCTCGGCCCGGTGCCGCCGGCCGCCACCGCCGCCCTCGACCTGGCCGCGGCCGGTGTCCGCACCATCATCTGGGCGACCGGCTTCGCCGCCGACTACCGCTGGCTGCAGGTGGGCGGGTTCGACGACAACGGCAGACCCCGGCAACGCCGTGGCGTCTCCACCGAGCCCGGCGTCTACTTCCTCGGCCTGCCCTGGCTGTCCCGCCGCGGCTCCAGCTTCATCTGGGGCGTCTGGCACGACGCCAAACACGTCGCCGACCAGATCCTCATCCAGCGCGGATATCACGCCTACTCGAAGGAAGACGCCTGATGAACCCACCCATCGTCGCCGGCGGCCACACCCGGATCCGGCCGTTCAACACCCGCGACACCTACCCCGAGCAGAACCTCGACAACGACCTCTGCCAGGCCGTCGTCGCCGGCAACACGGTCTACGTCCGCGGCCAGATCGGCCAGGACCTGGACACCAGCGAGTCCGTCGGGATCGGCGACGTCGAGGCGCAGACCGAACGCGCCATGGCCAACATCGCCATGCTCCTCGAGGAGGCCGGCGCGCAGATGCAACACCTGGTCAAGCTCACGATCTACATCGTCGACCCGCGGTACCGGGAGACCGTCTACCGCACCATCGGCCGCTGGACCCGCGGTGTGCACCCGATCTCCACCGGCCTGGTCGTCTCCGCTCTCGCCCGCCCGGAATGGCTCGTCGAGATCGACGCCATCGCGGTCCTGCCGTCATGACGTTCAGCATCGCCGCCACCGACGGCACCGGCGCGTTCGGCATCGCCATCGCCTCGTCCAGCCCCGCCGTAGCCGCCCGCTGCCTGCACCTGCGGGCCGGCGTCGGCGCCGCCTGCTCCCAGAACGTCACCGACCCCCGGCTGGGCCCGCTGCTGCTCGACGCCGCAGCCACGGGGCAGACAGCGGACGCGGCCCTGGCGTCGGTCATCGCCGGGCACCGCGACGTCGCCTTCCGTCAGCTCACCCTCGTCACGGGGTACGCGCAGAGCAGCGTCCACACCGGGACCGAGGCGCTCGGCGTCACCGGCTCGGCGCAGTCCCCGGCAGCGGTGGCGGCCGGCAACCTGCTCGCGTCACTCGACGTGCCGGAGGCGATGGTGACCGCGTTCGAGGAGTCCAGCGGCGACCTGGAGACCCGGCTGTTCGCCGCCCTGACCGCGGGACTCGCCGCCGGAGGCGAAGCCGGTCCGGTCCATTCGGCCGGGCTCGCCGTGGTCCGCGAGGTGCCGTGGCCGGAGACCGACCTGCGGGTGGACTGGGCCGACGACGATCCGATCGGGCGACTCGGCGCGCTCCTGCAACGATGGCTGCCCCAGCGCGACGACTACGTGACCCGCGCGCTGCGGCCTGCCACGGCACCTGCTTACGGCGTACCCGGCGATGAATGACGGCGGCAGGAAAGCCGCGGCCCGGACCGTCGCGGGTCGCGCACCGGAGCTGATCGGCCTCTCCGAACGGCTGCACGCGCACCCGGAGATCGCCTGGGAGGAACACCGGGCGGCCGGCTGGGTCGGCACGGTGCTGGCCGAGCACGGGTTCCGTGTGACGCCGCGCTACCTCGGGCTGGACACCGCGCTGCTGGCCACCTACGGCTCGGGGCCGTTCCGGGTCGGGCTGTGCGCCGAGTACGACGCGCTGCCCGGCCTCGGCCACGCCTGCGGGCACAACCTGATCGCGGCGATCGCGGTCGGGGCGGCGCTGGCCCTGGCGCCGCTCGCCGACGAGGCCGGCCTGACGATCGAGGTGTACGGCACGCCCGCCGAGGAGGGCGGCGGCGGCAAGATCGAGATGCTGGAACGGGGCGCGTTCGCCGGGCTGGACCTGGCGATGATGGCCCACCCGGCACCGGTCGACGTGGCGGAGGCGGAACCGTTCGCGGTGTCGCACTCGCACGTGACCTACACCGGGACGGGGGCGCATGCGGCGGCGTACCCGGAACAGGGCGTCAACGCGGCGGACGCGTTCACGATCGCGCAGGTGGCGGTGGGGTTGTTGCGCCAGCAGCTGCCGCACACGGTCCGCGTGCACGGGATCATGACGAATGGGGGAGAGGCGCCGAACGCGATTCCGGCCCGCACCGAGGGCCGGTGGTACGTCCGGGCCGGTAGCCTCGCGCAGCTCGCCGAGACCGAGGAGAAGGTGTGGCGGTGTTTCGAGGCGGGGGCGGTGGCCACCGGGGCCGCGCTCGAGATCGTTCCGGAGAGCAAGCCGTACGCTGAGTTCCGGACGTTCGAGCCGGCCCTGGCGGCATATGTCCGGAACTCTCGTGATCTGGGGCGGACGTTCGACACGGGGTCCCCGGCCCGGCGGATGAACCGGGCCTCCACCGACATGGGCAACGTGTCCCAGGTCGTGCCGGCCATCCACCCCTACATCGGGATCGGCTCCCTGCCCGCCCTCAACCACCA
The DNA here is from genome assembly GCF_030269225.1 of Actinoplanes sp. NBRC 101535. NCBI lineage: Bacteria > Bacillati > Actinomycetota > Actinomycetes > Micromonosporales > Micromonosporaceae > Actinoplanes > Actinoplanes sp. NBRC 101535. The sequence goes on from NZ_BSSY01000027.1 coordinate 44,251, forward strand.
GCCCGGGTTCGCCGCCCACTGCGTCGGCGGCGACGCGGAGAAGGCCCTGCTCGACGCGGCCACCGCCCTCGCCTGGACCGCCCTCGACGTGGCCGCGATGTAGCGGTCCGGGTTCCTCAAGAAAGCCGTCCGGGTGCCGACTACACCTGCTGGAGAACCGTGCGCACCGGGTGTCCTCCGGTGCCCGAACGAGCAGGACGGGAACCGGACGATGACACAGGATCCGGCGACACAGCACGCGCCCGCGCCGAGCACCACCGTGCCGGCGGGCTGGTACGCCGACCCGCACGGCCTGCCCGCCCAGCGCTGGTGGGACGGACAGGCCTGGACCGACCACCTGCACCCGGACGAGCCGCAGCCACCCGTCGCCCAGCCGCCCTACCTGGCCGTCCCGTCCTCCGGCCCGTCCGCGATGATGTCCCCCGATCAGGACGGCGCCGGTGGGCATCCGGCGTCCTACGGGAACGCGGAGGCATATCACCAGGCGGGCTCCTACACGCCGGTGGCGTCGCACGGGCAGGCCGGATCGTCGACGGTGTTCCACGGGCAGCCCGGCGCGGAGACGACGGTGATGCCGTCGGTGGAGTCCGCACCCCACAGCCGGCCGCAGTCGGGTCTTCCGCAGCCGGGACTTCCCGGTTCGGGGCTGTCCGCCGCCGGGCAGGCGTCCTACGCGCAGCCCGGGGCCGGTGCGCCCGCCTCCGCGGCTCCGGCAGCGGGGGCGCCCGCTTACGGGGCGCCCGGTAACGTGCCGGGACATCCCGCTTTCGGGACCGCGCAGGCGCAGCAGCCCGCGACGTTCGCGGGCCCGATCGAGAACAAGGAGGCCGGCAAGGCCCGCTTCTACGGCATCCTCTCCCTGTTCATCAACATCGCCTTCCTGCCCGGCATCGCGGCGCTGTGGTTCGGGTTCCAGGGCCTCAGCCAGGCCGCGAAGCTGGAGGCCGCGGGGCACGGACCGGTGGGTAAGGGCAAGGCGATCGCCGGTCTGGTCTGCGGAGGCCTGGGCACACTGTTCGCCGCCGTCATCCTCCTGATCCGGTTGCTCCTGCTGAGATGACAGGTGTGACCAGCGATACCCTGAGGAAGAATCCGGCACCGGGACGACTTGTCGCCTGTCGTGGCTGACACTTCTCCCGTAACCCCGCCCGACCAGCTCTCCCCCGGGGAGAGGCTTGCGCCGGGGCGCCGTTTCCGGATCGTTCTGGTGCTCGGCTTCCTCACCGCTCTCGGTCCGCTGACCATCGACATGTACCTTCCGGCGCTGCCCACCATCAGCGACGACTTCGGGGCGACGGCCGCCGCCGTGCAACTGACCCTGACCGGCACGCTCGTCGGCCTCGGCCTCGGTCAGCTGCTGGTCGGCCCGCTCTCCGACGCGATCGGCCGGCGGGTGCCGCTGCTCGCCGGAGTCGGCGTCCACCTGATCGCCTCCCTGCTGTGCGTGGTCGCCCCCGACCTGGCCGTCCTCGGCGCGCTGCGGGTGCTGCAGGGCCTCGGCGCCGCCGCCGCGTCGGTGGTGGCGATGGCGATCGTGCGGGACCTGTTCAGCGGACTCGCCGCCGCGAACCTGTTCTCCCGGCTGATGCTGGTCGTCGGCGTGGCGCCGATCCTCGCCCCGACCATCGGCGGCCAGACGCTGCGGTTCACCGACTGGCGTGGCGTGTTCGTGCTGCTCGCGATCGCCGCGCTGGTGCTGATGGTGGTCACCGCGATCACCCTGCCGGAGACGCTGCCCCGGGAACGCCGGCGTGAGGGCGGCGTGATGGGGACGCTGCGTGACGGCGGCCGGCTGCTGACCGACCGGGTGTACGTGGGCCTGATCCTGGTGGCGGGGCTGGCGATGGCGGCGCTGTTCGCGTACGTGAGTGGTTCGTCGTACGTCTTCCAGGACGGGTACGGCATGAGCGAGCAGCAGTTCGCCCTGGTGTTCGCGGGTGGCGCGGTCGGCCTGATCGGTGCGACCCAGTGCAACGTGCGGTTGCTGCGCCGCTGGAGCCCGCAGCAGATCATGAGCGGTGCGCTGGTCGCCGGACTGGTGTTCGGTCTGACGCTGCTGGTGCTGGCGGCGACCGGGATCGGTGGACTGGCCGGGGTGCTGATCCCGCTGTGGCTGGTGCTGGCGATGGTCGGCCTGGTGATGCCGAACGCCCCGGCGCTGGCGCTGTCCCGGCACGGGGAGGCGGCCGGAACCGCGGCGGCGCTGCTGGGTGCGGTGCAGTCGGGTGTGGGGGCGGCCGCCGCGCCACTGGTCGGGGTGCTGGGTGTCGGCCCGGAGGCGATGGCCGTCGTGGTGTTCGGCAGCATGGTCGCGGCGACCGCGGTGTACTTCCTGGTGGTCCGGCCCAGCAGCCTGCCGGTGATGGCCCACGGCGAGCCGGTCGTGGCGGTGGCGCACTGATCCGCACGTGATGTCCGTCGGGGGCACGGTCCGGCTGGACACCTTTCGCAGTCAGGGTCTGCCTCTGTGGTGATTTCGGGCGCTCAGCGCGCCCGTATTCACCACACCGCCACGGGTGTGGTGATTTGGGGCGTCCAGCGCGCCCGTATTCACCACACCACCAGGGGTGTGGTGAATTGGGGCGTCCAGGGCGCCTGAAATCACCACGCGGATGGGCTTCGCACCCTGACCACGAAACGTGTCTAGCGCCCACCGCTGTGTGGCCGGTGTCGAGACCGCCGTGGGTGCTGGCTGGACTCGCCGGGCCGAGCGTCGCATCCAGGGTCCGCACCCTGCTCCGGCCCTGACCCGATGCGTGCCGGCGACGCCGCTGGAGTAACGCCCAGCGGCGTCGCCCCCGGCTATCGGAAGGCCCACACGTTGGTCGGCCACTGCGGAGCGTTCGGGTAATCCAACGTCACGCCGGACCCGTTGGCGGTGGACGGCGCGTTCAAGGAGCCCAGGAAGGCTTGCCATTCGGCGTTCCGGAGGAACTGCCATCCGTCACCCTCAGGCCGGCCGTCGTTCCTCCACAGGGTGTACTTGCTGCCGTCGCAGGCCCCGGTCACCACGGGACCCGGGAAGGTGCCGGCCGCACGCAGGCATCGGTCCGTCTTCGCGTTGCGAATGGCGAAGAAGCCGGAGGCGGTCCAGTCGAGATGCCAGTACTGGTTGGCGACCGACTGGCAGTCCCAGATGTAGGCGCCGTTCGGATTGTTGCCGTCCACGCAGTTGTTCTCGGTGTTGTAGATCTGGAAACTCGGCTCCGGGGGCTCTGCCGCCGACGCCTGCGGTGACGCGAGAAGGGCCGTCAGCGTGACGGCCGCCATCGCGGCAGGAAGATGCCACCGAACTCTCATGATTCTCCCCCATGGTCGTGTGGCCCCGGCGGTGTCGCCGGCCGCCTCGCCACACAGTGTGGAATCGGCGAACGCCGTCTCGGGGGAAGTTCGGACGACTTCGGACGGTGTCCGATCGACGACGGCCGGCGCCGGTGGCGGGCGGTAGCGTCACGGCACGCATCTCGAGGTCGAGCTCTCTGTGGAGTGACGATGCCGGACAGGTCCGCGAGCGCGCCGGGAACACCGTTCACCGCGCTGCCCGACCCGGCGCGGGCCGGGTCGATCGACGGCATCGTCGAGCGGCTGCGGATGCTGAAACTCTGGGCCGGTGACCCGTCGTACGAGGCGATCAAGATCCGGGTGAACGCCGGTCGGCCCGCCGGCGAGCTGGTGTGCAAGTCGACCGTGGCCTATTGTTTCCGGCCCGGGCGGCGGCGGTTGGATACCGATCTGGTGCTCGCGGTGGTCGCGGCGCTGCACGGCGACGCCGGATATGTGACCCAGTGGCGTCAGGCGCTGCGTGTGGTCGGCGGTGAGGCCGAGGCGACGACGCAGGTCCGGGTGGTGGGCGGCCTGCCGCCGGAGCATGAGGGCTTCATCGCCCGCGACGACGAGGTGCGGCGCATCCGCGATGCGGCACGGCGACCCGGCGGGACAGCGGCGGTGTGCGCGATCGAGGGCATGGCGGGAGTGGGCAAGACCCACCTCGCCCTCCACGCCGGACGGCTCCTGGCACGCGAGGGCATCGTCGAGCAGGTGTTGTACGTGGACCTGCGCGGATTCGACCCCGATCCGGGCCGGCCGCCGGTCGACCCCGCCGCGGTCCTCGACGGGTTTCTGCGCAGGCTCGGGATGTCCGGCCGGGGGATCCCGCATAGTCTGAAGGCCCGCGCCGGCGCCTACCGGAACCTTCTCGCCCGTACCCGGACACTGGTGATCCTGGACAACGCCGCCGGACCGGACCAGGTTCGACCGCTGCTGCCGCGCACGCCCGGCAGTCTCACCCTGGTGACCAGCCGTCGCCACCTGGGCCTTCGGCCGGCGATGCTGCTTCCCCTCGCGGTCTTCACCCCGCAGGAGGCCGTCGCGTTCGTGAGACGGGCGACCGGTGGGGTCCCGGCGGGCGCCGACCCCGGGGCCACGAGCCGGATCGCTCACCGATGCGGCTGTCTGCCCCTGGCGTTGAGCCTGCTCGTCGGGCATATCCGAAACACACCGGACTGGACGCTGACCGACCATGCCGACCGGCTCGACGACCGTCATCGTGACCGCCGCCTGGACAGCGGCGTCGAGCTCGCCCTGTCCCTCTCGTACCGGCATCTGGCTCCGGACCACCGGCGGCTGCTGCGCCTGCTGGCCCTCTCTCCGGGCCGGGACATCGATGCGTACGCCGCCGCGGCCCTGACCGGTTCCGGCCGGGACACGGTCGCGGCGATGCTGGCGGACCTGTGCCGTCATCACCTGCTCCAGGAGGAGTCGGCGGGACGCTTCACCTTCCATGACCTCGTCCGCACGTACGCCGTCACCAAGGCGCTCGACGAGGACCGCCCGGCGGACCGTCACGCCGCCCTGACCCGGCTGTTCGACCACTGCCTCGCCGTCGCCGGTACCGCGGTGAGCGTGCTGTACCCGGCCGACATCCACCCGATACCACCCGCGCCCCCGACCGGATTCCCGGCTCCCGACACGGGCAGCCCGGAGCTGGCGCGGGGATGGCTGGACGCCGAACGGCCCAATCTGCTGGCCATGGTCCGGTTCACCGCCCGTGACGGCTGGCCTGCGTACACTGTCCGGCTGGCCGGCGCCCTGCACCGCTATCTGCACAACCGTTGTGGCACGGAGGTGGTGACCATGCACCGCCAGGCGGTGCGTGCCGCCCGGCAGACCGGCGACGTGAGCGGGCATGCCCAGGCTCTGGCCGACCTGGGCGGCGCGTGTCACAAGCTGGGCAGGTACGGGACGGCCGTGAAACATCTGCGGCAGGCGCTGGCACTGTTCCGCCAGACGGGTGACGTCTCGGGAGAGGCCCGCGTGCTGATCGGTCTCGGTGTGGTCGAGCACCGGTTGTGCCGTTACGGCAAGGCAGCCGGCCGCTTCGCGCGCGCTCTGGACCTGCACCGGCAGCAGGGCAACCGCATCGGGGAGGCGCAGGCGCTGGCGAACCTGGCCGATGTCGACAACCGGCTGGGGCGGTGCGGATCCGCCGCCGATCGTTTCGCGCAGGCCCTGGTGCTGTGCCGGCAGGGCGGCAACCTGGACGGCGAGGCGGGCACCCTGGGCGGGCTCGGACTGGCCGAGCTGCGCCTGGGACTGGTCGAGCAGGCCGGTGAGCACCTGAAGCAGTCGCTGTCGCTGTACCGGCGGCTCGGCCATCGCACCGGCGAGGTCATCGCGTGGGACAACCTCGGCGCGTACCACCGGCGTCTGGGCCGGTTCCCGCAGGCGGGCGAGCACCACCAGCGGTCCCTGAGCATCTGCCGCGACATCGGTTACCGGGAGGGCGAGCCGCGGGCCTTGAACGGCCTCGGTGAGACAGCCTCGGCGGCGAACCGGCCCGGCGAAGCCCTGCTGCATCACTCTTCGGCCGCCGTCCTCGCCGTCGAACTCGGCACGGCCGACCAGCAGGCCCGCGCCGAGGCCGGCCTCGGCCGCGCCCGTCTCGCCCTCGGTGACGCGGGCCTCGCCGCCGGTCATTTTCGGGCTGCCGTTGCCCTCTACCGCCGTCTCGACATGCCGGAGGCCGACGAGGTCGGCTGCATGTTGTCGTCTTCCGCTCCGGCATCCACCTGATCGGATACGAGCTGCCTCACCGCCGCCACGTGGCACACCCACTGCCAGGTGCGGGCGAGCACGGCGCGCAGGTCCAGGTCGTACCAGCGGTCTTCGGTGTACGCCGCGGAGCGCAACGACATCGAGCGGGCCGGGTCCGGGTCGTGCCCCGATCCGATGTCCTTCACGTCCTGTCTGCCGACCGTCGTCATCGCCGCTCGCCGACTCGCATGATCATCGTCAGCTCTTCACCGAACCCGCCATCAGACCGCCGATGAACCAGCGGCCGAGCAGGACATAGACGAGCAGTGTCGGCAGCGAGGTGATCAGGGCACCGGCCATCGACGCCGCGTAGTCCGGGGACTGGGCGCCGGCCAGCGCGTTGAGGGCGATGGTGATCGGGCCGTTGCGGGTGTTGGACAGGAAGATCGCGAAGAGGTAGTCGTTCCAGGCCGAGGTGAACTGCCAGATGACGGTCACCACGAAGCCCGGTCCGGAGATCGGCAGGATGATCCGGGTGAAGGTCCGCAGCAGGCCCGCGCCGTCCACCCGGGCCGCCTCGACCAGGTCCTCCGGCACGGTGGTCGCGTAGTAGTTGCGGAAGATCAGCGTGCAGATCGGGATGCCGTAGACGCAGTGCGCCAGCACCAGGGTGGGGATGCCGGGCGGCACGCCCAGGGTCAGCACGATGTCGCGCAGCGGGATCATCACCGCCTGGTACGGGATGAACATGCCGAACAGGATCAGCGTGAACACCACGTCCGCGCCGGGGAACCGCCAGCGTGACAGCACGAACCCGTTGGCCGCGCCGATCAGCGACGAGATGACCGCCACCGGGACGGCCAGTTGGAAGGTGCGCAGGAACGACGGGCGCAACGCGGTCCACGCCTTCTCCCAGGAGGCGGTGGTCCACGTGGACGGCAGGTTCCACTGGCTGGTGACACCGATGTCCGAGCCGGCCTTGAAACTGGTGACCACCAGGACGTACGCCGGCATCAGCACGACGATCAGGAAGAGGAGCAGGACCGTGTAGCGGGGGATGCGGGTCATCGGGTCTTCTCCGTGCGCTGGGTCCAGACCAGGTAGGGGACGATGACCACGGCGACGAGCAGCAGCAGGACCACCGAGATCGCGGCGGCCTTGGCGTAGTCGCTGGTGAGCAGGGCCTGCCAGACGTAGACGGCGGGCACCTCGGTGAGCCACTGCGGACCGGACACGCTCATGATCAGGTCGAACATCTTCATCGACATGTGCCCGAGAATGATCAGCGCGGACAGGGCGACCGGGGTGAGCTGCGGGAAGATGACGTTGCGGTACAGCCGGTAGGTGCTCGCCCCGTCCATCGCGGCGGCCTCCCGCAGCTCGGCGGGGATGCCCCGGAAGCCGGCGAGGAACAGCGCCATCACGTACCCGGACAGCTGCCAGACGGCCGGGACCGCCATCGCGGCCATGCCCCAGTCGGGGTCGGTCCACCAGGGGTTCTGCAGGAAGTCCAGGTGCAGGCCGCCGAACACGGCGTTCAGCCCGCCCGCGTTCTCGCCCTGGTTGGGGTTCATCAGCCAGCGCCAGACGACGCCGGAGGCGATGAACGACACCGCCATCGGGAACAGGTAGACGGTCCGGAACAGGCCCTCCCCGCGGACACCACGTTCCAGCAGGTACGCCCAGAGCAGGCCGAGCAGCATCGCCCCGGCGATGAACACCACCGTGAAGATCAGCAGGTTCTTCAGCGAGTGCAGGAAGCGGTCGTTGATGTCCTCGGTGAACAGGTACGTGTAGTTGTCCAGGCCGACGAACCCCTTCGAGCCCAGCGCGGTGTGCTCGTCGGAGACGGAGACCTTGATCGTCCAGGCGATCAGGCCGTAGACGAAGATCGCGAGCAGGATCAGTGAGGGGCCGAGCAGGATCAGGCCCGGCCCCCAGTGACGGAATCGTCTCACTTGCCGGCGAACTGCTTCGCCGCGGCGGCCAGGGCCGTCTGCAGTCCGGCCACGTCCTGGCCGGTGGAGAAGGCGCCGAGTGCCGAGTTCGCGGCGCCCTGCCAGCCCTGCGAGCAGGCCGAGCCGTGCGCGCACGACGGGACCTGGGTGGCGGACTTCCAGTCGGCCATCGCGGCCTGCTGGTATTCGGGGTAGTCGCCGGGGACGGCGTCGGTGCGGGCCGGGATCGAGCCCTTCGTGGTGTTGAACGCCTTCTGCCCCTCGGCCGAGCCGACCGTCTTGAGCCAGCACTTGGTGCCGTCCGGGTTCTTCGCGCCCTGGGGCAGCACGAACGAGTCGGCCAGCCACTGGAAGGTGGTGCCGTTGCCGGGGAAGGTGAACCAGCCGTAGTCCTTGAAGCCCTTGGCGTCCAGGTCGGCGGCCTCCCAGTCGCCCATCAGCTGGTACGCCGCCTTGCCGTCCATCACCAGCTTCTCGGCGTCGGTCCAGTCCAGGGCGTCACGGTCGGTGTTGGTGTACGTGAGCAGCCGCTTGAAGTCGTTGATCGCGGTGGTGACACCCGGGTCGTTCCAGTCGGTGGCGCCGTTCCACAGTCCGGTGAACTTCTCCGGTCCGAGGTCGGTGATCAGCACCGACTCGAAGAGCATCAGCTGCGTCCAGTCCTTGCCGATCGCCAGCGGCGCGGCGATGCCCTCGGCCTTGACCTTGTCCAGGTCGGCGAAGAAGCCGGCCAGGTCGGCCGGGGTCGCGGTGATGCCCGCGTCGGCGAGGACCTTCTTGTTGGTCCAGACCACGTTGGCCCGGTGGATGTTGGCCGGGACCGAGTAGATCTTGCCGTCCACGGTCAGGTTGTCGATCAGGCCCGGCGGGAAGGCCTGCTTGAGGCCCCAGGAGTCGTAGTCGGCGCTGAGGTCCTCGACCTGGCCGGCGTTGATGTAGTCGATCAGTTCGGCACCGGCGTGCGCCTGGAAGGTGTCCGGTGGGTCGCCCTGCTGCAGCCGGGAGGCGAGCACCTGTTTGGCGTTCGCCCCGGCGCCGCCGGCGACCGCGCCGTTGACGAAGGTCTGTCCGGTGCAGGCCGTGGTGAACTGGCCGACCAGGCCGTCGAGTCCGGCCTTCTCACCGCCGTCGGCCCACCAGGTGAAGACCTCGACCTGGGTGGAACCGGCACCGCCGTCGTCGTCGCTGCCGCAGGCCGAGGTGGCCAGCAGGGTCGCGACGCCGACGACAGCGAGTGCCGCCCGTCGTGTGAAACGCATGTCTACCCCCATCCGGATCCCTTTCCTGCACCATGCGCGGGTCTCCGGAGGGAGTCAACGAAAGTTTCCTTCCTGTTACCAGAGATCCATTGTCGACTATCCGATCGCGACCGGTGGGCGTAGGGTGCCAAGTAAGCAGACGTTTGACTTAAGGGGATGACGTGCTGGAATACCCGTTCACACCGCCGACCGCCGTGGACCCGCCGGCGGAATGGTCCCGGCTGCGCGCCCAGTGCCCGGTCGCCCACGTGCGCACCACCGACGGCCGCGACGCGGTGCTGCTCACCCGCTACGACGACGTCCGCACGATGATCACCGACCGGCGGTTCGTCCGGAACACCCCGGCCGGCGGCACCATGGGCGGACCCGCGTTCATGAACGACGAGGCCGCCCACCTGCGCTGGCGCCGCCTGCTCAGCCGCTCGTTCACCGCCAAACGGATGACCGCCCTGCACCCCGGCATCGAACGGATCACCCACGACCTGATCGACGACATGGTCACCCACGGCGCACCGGCCGACCTGCGCACCGCCCTGGGCTTCCCCCTCCCGGTGTACGTGATCTGCGACCTCCTCGGCGTCCCGGCATCCGACCGCGAACGGTTCGCCGGCTGGTCCGACCGGTTCCTCAACCTCACCCGGTTCAGCGCCGACGACGTGGCACAGTCGGGACGCGAACTCTGGGCGTACATGACGAGGCATGTCGCCCGCAAACGCGCCGAACCCGGCGACGATCTGCTGTCCGAACTGGTCACCGTGGTGGACACCGAGGACGGCCGGCTCAGCGAGGACGAACTGATCTTCACCGGTCAGGCGCTGCTGGTCGCCGGCCACGAGACCACCGCCAACATGATCGGCAAGATGGTCGCCATGCTGCTGGCCCGCCGCGAACGCTGGGAACAACTGCTCGCCGACCCCGGTCTGGTCCGCACCGCCGTCGAGGAGGTGCTGCGCTTCGACGCCAACCTCGGCTTCGGCACCCACCGGCTGGTCACCGAACCCGTCGAGATCGAGGGCACCCGCATCGAGGCCGGCACGACCGTCCTGTCGTCGATGCCGTCGGCCAACCGCGACGAACGGATCTTCACCGACCCGGACGAGATGGACCTGACCCGCAAACCCAACCCGCACCTGACCTTCGGCGCAGGCCCGCACTCCTGCCTCGGCCAGGCCCTGGCCCGCATCGAACTGCAGGCCGTCCTCGCCGTCCTGCTCCAGCGGCTGCCCACCCTGGAACTCGCGGTGCCCGTCGAGGAGCTACGCCGCCGCCAGGGCCTGCTCGTCGGCGGTCTGGAGGAGGTACCCGTGCGCTGGTAGATCATCATGGCTGTCATGAGCGCTGACACCAGACGGACCCGGGCCGGCGACACCCGCGCTCTGCTGCTGCGCACGGCCGAGAGGTTGTACGCCGAACGCGGACTCGCCGCCGTCTCCCTGCGCCAGATCGTGGAAGCCGCCGGGGTCGGGAACAACTCGGCCCTGGCCTACCACTTCGGCGCCCGCCCCGACGTCGTGCACGCCATCGGCGAGGTGCACGCCCCCGGCATCGCCGCCCACGCCCGTACCCTGGTCGCGGCGTCCCGGGACGCCGGCGACCCGCGCGAGCACGTGGCGTGTCTCGTCCTGCCGTACGTGCGCCACCTCGCCGGGCTGGGCGTGCCCAGCTGGTTCGCCCGCTTCACCGCCCAGGTCGCCGCCGACCCGTCCTTCGGCGACGGCCTGCACTCGCACGCCGAACTGGCCCCGGTCCTCGAGGTCGCGAGCACCCGGGTATGGGCGCACATGCCGCGGCTGTCCCCCGCGGAGATCACGCTGCGCACCTCGATGCTGCGCCAGGGCCTGATCCACACCTGCGCCCAGCAGGAGGCCCTCGCCGCCGCGGGCACCCCGGTCGACTGGGACCGGGTCGGTTCCGCATTGACGGATGCCGCTACCGGACTGGTCCTGGCCTCTCGTGCGTGAATGCGTCGTGTCAGCGTCCTCGCCGCGGTAGTGGTGCTCTTCGTTCTGGCCGGCGTCGTCCCGGCCCAGGCCGCGCAGATCGGCATCCGGGCCGCCGACCCCAGCGTCATCCGGGTCGGCAGCAGCACCTACGTCGGCGTCTGGGAATGTGCCCGGACATCGCGTGACGGTACAACAGGGCGCCGGTTGGTGGCGGTCCTCAAGGGCTGGTGGCTACCAGCAGGTGGCAGCCGGCGGCCGGGGCGGGCAGCGGGCGCAGCTCCACCGTGAAGCCGGCGGTGCGCAGGGCGTGCCGCAGCACGGGCAGCGGGCCGGTGCGGTAGTACATCACGAACGGCGGGTGCCACAGCGCGTTGCGGATCCGCATCGTCACGTCGAACCCGAGGGTCAGCCAGTACCAGGGGGAGGCCGGTGACGGCGGCCCGACGATCGGGAAGGCCAGGATGCCGCCCGGGCGCAGCGCGCGGCGTACCCCGGTGAAGAGGTCCGGCAGTTCGCCGGGCAGGAAGTGGCCGAGCGCTCCGAACGTGACCGCCAGGTCGAAGCCGCCGGTGAACGGCAGGGCGCGGGCGTCGGCGCGGACCCAGCGGGCGTCCGGGTGGGCGGCCCGCGCCTGGGTGAGCATGCCGGCGCTGAAGTCCACACCGGTGATCGACTCGCGGCACAGGGGGCGGAGCACGTCCATGCCGGCGCCGGTGCCGCAACACACGTCGAGGCCCCGGTCGAACGGGCCCAGTGCGGCCAATGCGGTGGTGGTGGCCTCGAGCAGGGCGGGCGGGGTGCGGAACGGCGTGTGGTCGAATTTCGGGGCCAGCAGGTCGTAGCCGCGTGGCACCGACGAGAGCGCCTGCACGCCCAGTTCACGCAGCGTCGGTCCCTGGGGCGAGAACATCAGCCGACGATACCGCCGCCGGCGCCCGGCCGCGGGTACCCCCTTCGGGGTGATGTCACCGGCTGTGTCCGATTCCGTGAGTCGCCCGGGGCGCTGGTAACGTCACCCGATCACATCCTCAACAGGGCAAATACCCCCATGCCCGTGAGCGCCTAGGAGAGCAGCAGTGCGGATCCTGACCGAGATCTCCCGCACCTTCGGTGAGTACCTCCTTCTGCCGAATCTCACCGACGAAGGGTGCACCCCGGATCGCGTCGATCTCTCCGCGCCGCTGGTCCGGCACCGGGTCGGGGAGCAGTCGCCGATCCAGATCTCCGTGCCGCTCGTCAGCGCGATCATGGGTGCGGTGTCGTCGCCGCAGCTGGCGGTGGCGCTGGCGCAGGTCGGCGGGCTGTCGTTCATCCACCAGAACCAGCCGGTGGCCGAGCAGGCGGCGATGGTGGCCGCGGTGAAGCGGCACAAGGCCGGGTTCCGGCACAACGACGTCAACATCAAACCGTCGGCCACCCTGGACGAGGCGGACGCGCTGCTGCAGGCCGGCGGCGAGTCGATCATGGTTACCGAGGACGGCAGCCCGTCCGGCACGTTCCTCGGACTGATCAGCGCGCAGGACTTCAACTTCCACCGGCACCACCGCGGCGACACCGTCGCATCACGGATGCGCCCGGCCGCCGAACTGGTCACCGGCACCCCGGAGATCCGGCTGGCCGACGCGAACGCGCTGCTCTGGGACTCCCGCCAGACCGTGCTGCCGATCATCGACGCGGAGGGCCGGATCGCGTCGCTGGTGCACCGCCGCGACTACGAGCTGCACCAGCAGTTCCACACCGAGACGGTGGACGCGGACAAGCGGTTCCGGGTCGGCGCGGGCGTCAACACCCACGACTACCGGGAGCGGATCCCGGCCCTGGTCGAGGCGGGCGCCGACGTGCTCTGCCTGGACTCCTCCGACGGCTACTCGGTGTGGCAGCAGCAGGTCATCAGCTTCGTCCGGGAGCAGTACGGCGACACCGTCCGCATCGGCGCGGGCAACGTGGTGGACGCACGGGGCTTCCGGTATCTGGCGGACGCGGGCGCGGACTTCGTCAAGGTCGGCATCGGCGGCGGCTCGATCTGCATCACCCGCGACCAGAAGGGCATCGGCCGGGGCCAGGCCTCCGCGCTGGCCGAGATCGTGCAGGAGCGCGACGCGTACGCGAAGCAGACCGGTTTCTATGTCCCGCTCTGCTCCGACGGCGGCATCCTGCACGACTCGCACATGGCGATCGCGTTCGCGTTCGGCGCCGATTTCCTGATGCTGGGGCGCTATTTCGCCCGGTTCGACGAGAGCCCCGCGCCGCGGGTGAAGATCGGCGGCCAGTTCTTCAAGGAGTACTGGGGTGAGGGCAGCGCCCGCGCCCGCAACGCCGCCCGCTACGGCCAGGGCAAGGACCTCGCGTTCGAGGAGGGCGTGGACGGCTACGTCAACTACGCCGGCAGCCTGTACGACAACGTCAAGGTCACCCTGGCGAAGATCCGCTCCACGATGGTGAGCTGCGGTTCGACGACGTTGCGCCGGTTCCACGAGTCGGCGACGGTGGTGCAGGTGTCGCAGCAGACCTTCGTGCAGAACTCCGAGGACATCGATCGCAACGAGCGGCCCACGGTCGTCTGAGATTTCCGTCGCCGGCCTGCAACAGATCCGGGGCGGCGTGCGTCAGGGAAGACATGAGGCTTTCACGGGTACGGGCGTACGCCACCGTCGGTGTGCTGGCGGTGGCGGCCGGCGTCGTCGCGGGGGTCGCGGTGGCCGGCGACTCCCAGGGGACCGCGGCGACCGCCTGCCCGGACAGTGCGCCGCGGGTGAATCTCACCCTGCCGGAGGAGGAGTCCCAGGTCACGATCCGGGTGCTCAACGGTTCCGGGGTGGCCGGGACGGCCGGCCGGGTCACCGAGGACTTCAAGAACCGGGGCTTCAAGACGGAGAAGCCCAAGGAGAAGACGAAGAAGTCCGCCGAGGTCGCCGTCATCCGGTACGGCCCGAGCAGTGTCAGCGCCGCGCACTGGCTACGTGCCTACTTCCTGGGCGCGGCGGTCCAGGAGTACAGCGCGGAGCGGACCTCCGGCACCGTCGAGATCGTGATCGGCGAGAAGTACCAGCAGCTCGCCACGAAGACCGAGGTCAACCAGTCGCTGGCGCAGCTCAGCGCCCCGACGTTGCCGCCGGGCGCCTGCGCGGTCGCGGCGGGACGGTGACTATCGGTAACCGGTGACGTCGGCCGGTTTACCGGCGTCCTGCACCTCGACGAGATAGCGCCACGCGTCCGGCCGGCTGCCGTCGACGTCGGTGAAGCCGTACTCCGCGGCCAGCCCGCCGCTCGACAGCGACCGGCCGTTCCAGCGGGCCCGGTCCGGGTCGGCGGCGAGCGCGACGACCGCCCGACCGGTGAACGCGGGCGTCTCGGAGATCGCGAAATGCGGCTCCGCCGTCAGGGCGTCACGCCAGGTCGCCTCAGTGACACCGTGGTGCTCCAGCATGATCTCGGAGCGCATCCAGCCCGGGGTCAGCGCCACCGCGGTCGCCCCGAGCGGACCCACCTCCTTCGCCTGGGCCCACGCCATCCGCAGCACCGACGTCTTGGCCAGGTCGTAGAAGAACGACACCCGGTAGTTGTCCCGGTTGTACTCCTCGGTCCCGTCGGTCACCTCCACGACCAGCCCACCCGGCGTGGCCAGCAGCAGCGGCAACGCGTGATGACTGGTGACGATGTGGGTGTCCACGGCCAGCCGCAGGATCCGCAGGCCGTCGTCAAGCGAGTGCTCCCACAGCCGGTCCGTCCAGCTGAACATCAGCTCGCCGCCCCAGATGTCGTTGACCAGCACATCCAGGCGGCCCTGCTCGGCGGAGATCCGCGCGACGAGCGTCTTCACCTCGGACGCCACCAGATGGTCCACCCGGACCGCGATGCCGGTCCCGCCGGCCGCGGTCACCAGCTCGGCGGTCTCCTCGATCGTCTCCGGGCGGTCCATCTCCGAGCGGCGTTCCCGGGTGCTGCGGCCGGTGACGTACACCGTCGCCCCGGCCGCACCCAGCTCCACCGCGATGCCGCGCCCGGCGCCCCGTGTCGCGCCGGCCACCAGCGCGACCTTTCCTGCCAACGAACGTGTCATGTCCCGATCGCAGCACACCGGGACGGCCGCTGTCAGGACGGTTCGCGCCGGGCCCGGTCGGCGCGCCAGGTCCGCAGCATCCACGTGCCGAGCACCGCGGCGACGATCACGATCGCGGCCATCAGCAGGGCGAACATGCCGTCGCCGTGCTTGTCGCGGACGCTCAGGGCGCCGCTGACCAGGAAGTAGAGGCCGATCACGCCACCGCCGACCGGGAAGATCCAGCTGGCGTTCAAAGGCGCTTTCGGGGCCGGTTCCGGCGGGGTCTCGGTGCGGCCGTCGGACGGCGGGGGCTGCTCAGTCACGTGAGCAGTATCGGTCATGGCACCCGGCACGCAAGGAGTGGCACCGGTGAGGGAGGTTGCGGTTCGCTGCATAGACGACGCTCAGCGGGGGCACAGACTGGCCGTGGAGACGATACGAACCGGGGAGCCCCCGCAGGCCGAGGAGGTGTGCCGGTGGACCCTCGACGGCACCCGGCAACTGACCGACCTTCGTGCCCGCCTGCTGGCGGAGCTGGACGAGGACGCCGCCGACTTCGTGGACCAGGTCGTGCTGGTGGCCACCGAACTGGCCACCAACGCCCTGCGGCACGGCGAGCCGCCGACCACGGTCCGGCTGCTGCGCGACAGCGAACAGCTCGTGGTGGACGTCGCCGACCACGACCCGGAGGCGATCCCGGAACTGGCGCCGGACCGGCCGCTGAACGGCGGCGGCCGCGGGCTGCTGCTGGCGCGCTGGTTCTCCCAGGAGGTCGGCTGGTACGCCGTCGGCGACGTGAAGCACGTCTGGGCGGCGTTCGCCCGGACCGGCGCCGGACGGGCACGCCCCGAGGGTCAGCGGGGCAGCACCGCCACGTCGCTGTAGAACCGGTTGATCAGCTGTACGACCGCCTCGAACGACTCCAGATCCATCGGCTTGGTGATGAACGCGTTGGCGTGCGACCCGTAACTGGACACGATGTCCTGGGCGGCGCTGGAGGTGGTCAGCACGACGATCGGGATGTGCTTGAGATCCTCGTCCTGTTTCACCTCGGCCAGCACCTGCTGCCCGCCGACCCGCGGCATGTTGAGGTCGAGCAGCACCAGATCCGGCCGGACCGCGTCACCGAAGGGACCCCGGCGGCGCAGATAGTCCAGCGCCTCCCGCCCGTCGGCGACCCGGTTCACGATCGGCGGCGTGGCCGAGGCCTCCAGCGCTTCCTCGATCATCATGGTGTCCGCGTCGTCGTCGTCGACGACGAGCACGTTCAACGGTCGTACGCCCGTCATCGAACCCTCTTCCCCGGCAGTGATCTTTGCAGGAGGACAACCATAGCCGTACGGCTGGAATCCGCAGTCCGGCCCGCCGAGTGACACATCACCCGTTCTACCGGTCCAGGCGGACCGTCACGCCGCCGGACAGCAGCGAGTCGTGCAACTCCAGCGAGGTCAGCGCGACCTGCTCCGGCACGTCGAAGACGAGTTTCCCGGCGACCCGGTCACCCGGTGCGAGTCTCTGCAGGAACGTCGCGGCGTCCCGGTTGGCGTAGAGGCCGGCCAGCCCGTCGGTCTCGTACGCCGTGCCGTCGTCACCGAACGCCCGCTGCGCCCGGCCCACCAGGAACCGGGAGTCGTCGCCGACGTTGCGCACCGTCAGGCTGACGACGCAGAACCGCCCGTCCGCCGTGCGTTTCAGGTGCTCCACGCCGATGGTGGTGCGCGAGCAGTCCACCCCGGACACCACGAACTCGAACCTCCCGTCGCGGGCCTTGTCACCGATCCGCTCACCGGGGGCGGTGGTGGCGGCGGTGACGGTCACCGCGGCGGCCGGCGAGCGGTTGCCGTTGTTGTACTGCTCGGCGGCGATCCCGGCGAGGAACAGGGCGATCACCGTGCACCCGGCGATGATGATCGCGAGCATGGTCTTGATCGGCGAGGCCCGGCGGACCTGGCGGACCGGGCGGGACTGCGGACGACGGTCGTACGACATCGGACCACTCCTGGGACCGGCCTGTTTTCCTCACTGTGGAGCACCACGGCACACCGAGTCACCGATTTCGCCTGATCGGCACGATTCTTCGCCTGATCGGACATCACGCCAGTCTGCGCCGAGGCCTCAATCCCCGCGCGTACGGGCCGAACCGGTAGATGTGGAAGAGGTGCTGCACGACAGCGACCGCACCCATGTAGTCCGCCTACGGCTCGCCGACGGCACCCGGGTGGTCCGCAAACGGCCCCTCGGCCCGCGGGCACCGGAACGGCTGCGCACCGAACTGGCGGCGCTGCGGCGGCTGCAGGACCTCCCCGGCGTACCCGTCCTGGCCCCGGCCGGGCACCCGGGCACGCTGACCGTGCTCGACGCGGACGCCCGGACCCTCGCCGACATGCCCGTGCCCTGGCCGGCCGGGCCGCTCGTCGACCTGGCGCTGCACCTCGCCGAAGTGCTGGCCGGCGTCCACCGGCGCGGCGTGGTGCACCGCGACGTCAGCCCGGCGAACATCCTGATCGGCGCGGACGGCCGGCCCACCCTGATCGACTTCGAGCTGGCGGTGCTGCCGGCCCGGGACCGCGATGAACCGGTGGCACCCGGCGAACCGGCCGGCACCCTGCCGTATCTCGCCCCGGAACAGACCGGCCGCACCGGACAGGCGGTCGACCACCGCGCCGACCTGTACGCCCTCGGCGCCACCCTCTACGAACTGGCCACCGGCGCCCCGCCGTTCGGCCGCGACCGGGAACCGCTCGACCTGATCCACGACCACCTGGCCCGGGTACCCACCCCGCCGGCCGAGACCGTCCCCGGCCTGCCGGCGGCGCTGTCGGGCATCCTGCTGCGGCTGCTGCACAAGGAACCGGGCCGGCGCTACCAGAGCGGCGAGGGCCTGGCCCACGACCTGGAGACGCTGCGCCGCCACCGCCGGGCCGGCGACACGGCCGGCTTCCCGCTCGGCGACCGCGACTTCCCGCTGCGGCTGGCCCCGCCGCAGCGCCTGATCGGCCGCGAAACCCAGCTGGGTGCCCTGCACGGGCTGCTCCGCGAGGTGACCGGCGGGCACAGCGTGCTGGCCCTGCTCACCGGACCGCCCGGCAGCGGCAAGACCGCCCTCGTCGAACGGCTGCGCCCGGCGGTGACCGCGGCCGGCGGCTGGTTCACCGCCGGCAAGTTCGACCAGTTCCGGGCCGGTGACCCGGTGCGGGAGGCCTTCGACCGGCTCGGCGACCTGCTGCTCGCCGAACCGGACGACGTGCTGGCCGGCCTGCGGACCCGGCTGCTGGACGCGCTCAGCCCCGAACAACTGCGGGCCGCGCTGGTGCTGCTGCCGTCGATGCGCGGCCTGCTCGGGGCCGAACCGGACCGCGGCGAGGAGATCGCTTTCAGTCACGTGCTCGCCGCCGCCTCGACCGTCCTGCGCACCGTGGCGAGCGCCGCCCGCCCGGTGGTGTTCGTCGTCGACGACCTGCAGTGGGCCACCACCGGAGCGCTGGCCTTCCTCGACGAGGTCCTGGACCGGCGCGACCTCGCCGGGGTGTTGGTGCTGGGCGCGTACCGGACCGAGGACGTCGACGAGGCGCACCCGCTGAGCGCGCTGCGGGCCCGCCTGCGCCGCGACCGCGGCACCTCCGCCGAGATCGTCCTCGCCGACCTCGGACCGGACGACCTGACCACACTGGTGGCGGAGATGCTGCGACTGCCCGCGGACCGGGCGGCACCGCTGGCCGCCCTGATGGCGGAACGGACCGGCGGCAACCCGTTCGACACCGTGGAACTGCTCGACGCCCTGCGCCGCGACGGTGAACTGCTGCCCCGCGGCGGCGGCTGGGAATGGGACACCACGGCGGTTCGCCGGTTCGTCGGCCACGGCGACGTGGTCGACCTGCTCGGCACGCGGATCGAGGCGCTGCCCGTACCGGCCCGGGAACTCCTGGAGATCATGTCCTGCCTCGGGGCGGCACCGGACACCGCGACCCTCGCCGTCGCGAGCGGCCGGGACCCGGCACGGATCACGGCGACGCTGCTGCCGGCGATCACCGACGGGCTCCTGGCCACCCACGCCGACGGTGTCGCCTTCCGGCACGACCGGGTGCAACAGGCCGCCCACGAGCGCATCGCACCGGACGAGCGGGCCGGACTGAACCTGACACTGGCACGCCGGTTCGCCGCGCAACCGGGCTACGCGCCGGCCGCGGCGGCACACTATCTGGCGGCGGTGCCGGCTCTGCGCGTACCGGAAAACGCTGTGATCGGAGAGAAACCCGCCGCAGCCGATCTGCTGCGCCGGGCCGCGTCCGCCGCCCGGCTGATCGCCAACCACGCCGGGGCGCAGGCCTGTCTGGCCGGTGCGCTCAGCCTCCTGGAGAAGACCGATGCGGGGTACGCGGAAACGCGCGCCGAGTGGCACGCGGCCCTCTGCGCGCTGAGCCGGTTCGCCGAAGCCGACCGGGTGTACGCCGAGATCGCCGCCGGCACCGCCCCGGAGATGCTCGCCGCGTCCACCGCCCACCAGATCGACACCCTGTTCCGTCGCGGCCTCGCCGACCGGGCCGTCGCCCTCGGGCTGGACCTGCTCGCCGCACTCGGCGCCGCGGTGCCCGGACCGGACCGGATCGGGCCGGCCACCGCCGACGGCCTGACCGCCTTCCACCAGTGGCTGGCCGCCCGCGACGACGACGCGCCGATCCCCGAGCTGACCGACCCGCGCCTGCTCGCCATCGCCGAGATCAACGGCCGGCTGGTCCTGGCCACCGCCTTCGGCCACCACGTCACCGCCGCCTGGCTGGTAGCCGACTCCGCCCGGATGTGGTCGACCGCGGGTGCGTGCGCGGCGCTGGCCCGGGCCCTCGCCTACGTCGGCTGGGTGACGATCGGCGGAGGCGGCACTTACCGCAGCGCGTACACCGGGGTGCGGCACATCCTGACCGTCGCCGGCTCCCGCGGATACGAACCGGAGACCTCCCTGGTCAAACTGTTGCACGCGACCTCCACCGCGCCCTGGTTCGAACCGTTCGACGCCACCGTGCGCCTGGTCCACGAAGCCCGCGACGGTCTGCTGCGCGGCGGCGACCCGCACACCGCCCTCTACACCCACTACCCGGCCCTGACCCAGACCGCGGACAGCGCCACCCTGGACACCCTCGACCAGGAGGTCCGCGCCGCCCTGGCGATGGCCGACCGGGTCGGCGCGGACAAGGACCGAACCGTCTTCACCGCATTCGCCCGGCTCGGGCAGGCCGTCCGCGACGGCACCGACAACCCGCCGGACGACTTCGACGAGGACACCTTCCTGACCACCCTGACCGGCGACGGCCTGACCGCCGCCGTCTACCTGACTTACCGGGCGCTGGCCGCCGCGGTCCTCGGCGACGACACCGCCCTCACCGCGCACACCGCCGCGCTCCCCGAGGCGATGACCCGCGCACCCGGCACGTCCATGTTCGCCACCAGCCACCTGCTGGTCGCCCTCGGCGTGCAGGCCGGCACCGGAACCCTCCACGACCTCGACACCGGCCTGGACTTCCTCGCCGCCCGCGCCGACGACCAGCCCGGCAACTACCGGCACCTGCACCTGCTCGCCACGGCGACCCGGGCCGCCCTCACCGGTGACGTCCCGGCCGCCGAACAGGCCTACGACGCGGCGATGGCCGCCACCGACGGCACCGGAGCCGGCTGGCACCGGCCGCTGATCTACGAACGGGCCGCCCGGTTCTACCGCGGCCGCGGCCTGCACCAGGTCGCCCACGGACTTCTCGACCAGGCCCGCGACGGGTACGCCCGGTGGGGCGCGACCGGCAAGGTCCGCCTCCTCGACCGCGAATGCCCGGAACTGGCCGCCACCGGACCCGCGCCGACCCGGACCACCACCGTGCACAGCGGAAGCCTCTCCAGCGAGGACATCGACCTGATGGCGGTCCTCGAAGCGGCCCGCGCCCTCAGCTCGGAGACCGCCCTGGACCAGCTCCGGACCCGCGTGCAGCACATCCTCAGCCGGATGACCGGCGCCACCGCCGTCCACCTGATCGTGCGCGACGACCGCGACGACGGCTGGATCCTGCCCGGCTCGTCTTCGCCCGGCGACGGTATCGCCCCCACCGCCGAGCAGCTCCCGCTGACCGCGATCCGCTACGCCGAACGCACCGGCGAACCACTGCTGGTCGACGACGCCGCCCGCGACGACCGGGTGGCCCGCGACCCCTACCTGGCCGGGCTGGACCACTGCTCGCTGCTGGTGGTACCGATCCCGCAGCAGGGCCGGGCCGGCGCGATGCTGCTGCTGGAGAACCGGCTGAGCCGCCGCGCGTTCTCCACCGGCCGGCTCGACGCGGTACGCCTGATCGCCGGCCAGCTGACCGTCTCCCTGGAGAACACCCGCCTCTACACGTGGCTGGAACGCAAGGTCGCCGAACGGACCGAGGAACTGGCCGAGGCCAACCACCGCCTCGAACTGCTGACCGTCACCGACCCGCTGACCGGCCTGCCCAACCGCCGCCGCCTCGATGCGTTCCTGGCCGCCGAATGCGCCCGCGCCGCCCGCACCGGCGACCCGATCGGCGTCCTCATGATCGATATCGACCATTTCAAGACGTACAACGACCACTACGGCCACCAGGCGGGTGACGCCTGCCTGCGGCGGGTCGCGGAGACGCTGCTCTCGTGCGTCCGCGACAGCGATCTGGTGGCCCGGTACGGTGGCGAGGAGTTCTGCGTGGTCCTGCCCGGCATCCCGGTGATCGCCGTGCTGAACACCGCGGAACGCCTCTGCCACGCGGTCGCCGAACTCACCGAACCGCACGCCTTGGCGGCCACCGGCATCGTCACGGTCAGCGTCGGTGCGACCACCGGGACCACGGCCGGGCCCGGTCAGCTCACCAAACTCGCCGACGAAGCCTTGTACGAGGCGAAACGTACCGGCCGCAACCGGGTGGCGGTCCGTTCCGAGGAGCTGCCGTTCTGACCCTTCTCCACTCCGGGGAGCTGTCGTTCTGGCACGTGTCCCATCCGGGGAGCTGTCGTTCTGACACGTGTCCCATCCGGGGAGTTGGACGCGTTCCGCGGTCAGGGTGCGAAGCCCGTCCGCGTGGTGACTTCAGGCGCGCTGGGCGGCCGAACTCACCACGGTCGTGGTGGGGTGTGGTGACTTCGGGCGCGCTGGGCGGCCGAACTCACGACGCTCGTGGTGGGGTGTGGTGACTTCGGGCGCGCTGGGCGCCCGAACTCACGACGCTCGTGGTGAGTGTGGTGAGTGTGGTGAGTTCGGGCGTGCTGGTCGGCCGAAGTCCGGTTGGCCCGCCGGCCGGCGGTTGACTCGATCTCGCGGTCCAGTTGCCGGCCGCTTTCGCTGCCTTCCGGCCCGTCGACCCGGCCCGTAGTTACCGATTCCGGCAGGACAGCCCGGGGAGTGTCGGGGATTCCCTCTCGCGCCGGCGGCTGAGCGGGCCTCGGCCGTCGCTGGTGGTTGACTTGCGGCTCTTGGACAGCTGTGGGTGACGGCTCGGTCAGCTCGGCCGTCGCCCGTGGTCCACCCGCGGGGCCGAAGCCGACCGTGGGCGACGGCTGACGGTTCCCCGCCGTTGCTGGTGGCTGAGTTGCGGTGTCGGAACAGCCGTGAGCGACGGCTCGGCTTGCGGAGCCGTCAGCCTCAGCCTCAGTCGCCGAGCCGAGCCGAGTCGCCGAGCGAGTCGCCGAGCGAGTCGCCGAGCCGAGTCGCCGAGCCGAGTTGCCGAGTCGCCGAGTCGCACTCGCCGAGCCGTCAGTCACGGTTGTCGAGCAGCCGAAGGCCGCCCTGGACGACGGCCGGCGATTCCGAGCCGACGACACCGCGGGACTCCGTGACCATCGAGACCCGGCTACCTGCTCTCGGTGGACGTTTTCGACAATAAGGGCCTTTTCCGCGTACGCTGAAAAAGCTCTCATGTCCCTATAAGCGTAGCCAGAGCGGCCGTCATCAACAGGCCCAGTCCGTTGGTGGCCCAGTGCAGCGCCGCCGCCGCGATCAGGCTGCCGCTGCGACGGCGCAGTTCGCACAGGAGCAGCCCGGCGACCGCGGTGAAGGCGACCGCCGCCACCACCGCCAGGACCTGACCGGTCGTGTCGGTGCCCAGCGCACCCCCGATCGCCTGGTTGGCCTCGGCCAAACGCAGCGACGGCAGGATGTGCCAGAGACCGAACAGCACCGACGACACGATGCTCGCCCACGCGGCTCCCCGGTGCCGGTTGACCAGGCCGAGCAGCACGCCGCGGAAGGCCACCTCCTCCAGCAGGACCGTGCCCAACGGGACCACCACCAGCGCGGTCAGCAGCGCCGCGCCCAGGTGCAGATGGTGGCGGACGTCCTGGAACGCCGGCCTGGTCAGCGGGATCGCCGCGCCGATCGCGTAGACCACGGCCACCACCGCGACGGCGCCGAGCGCGTACCTCAGGCCGGGTATCAGAGTGCGCCGGGACAGTCCGAGGTCGTGCCAGCTCAGGCCTGCCCGGCGGGCGAGCACGATCAGCAGCAGGGCGACCAGAGGGCCGGCGACCAGGCCGGTGCCGGGCGGTCCGAACTTGTTGGCGACGTTGACGGCCACCAGGATGGTGAGGACCGCGCCGAGGACGAGGAGCAGTCGTCGGCGGGACAGAAGTGGATTACGGTCGGACACGAGGACAAAAGAGTACGCGATCCCGGCGGGCCAGAACCGGGAACGTCGCCCGTCACCCGTCCCGGTGGGCCGAGAATGGGGGCGTGCCGGGTAAATCAGGGCTGGGCCAGTGGTTCCGCGATCGTAAGGTCGCCACGAAGGTGCTGATCGTCGCCGGTGTCGCCATCGCGGGCACCGCGGTGACGGGCGTGATGAGCGTGGTCGGCATCGCCGAGTTGCAGGGCAGCCGCGACACCGAGGTGGCCGAGGTTCTGCCGTACAGCACGAACCTGAACACGGCGGCGCTGACCGCCAAGGCCGCCGCCAACGACGAGCGCGGTTTCCTGCTCAAGGGGGACGCCTCGTTCAGCAAGGAGGCGCTGGCCCGGCAGGACAAGGTCAACGCCTCGCTTGCCGCCGCCCGCGCGGTCGCCGACTCGACCGACTCCGCGGCCCGGATCGACGCCATCAAGGCGGCCACCGACACGTGGTTCACCGCGCTGGACGCCGAGTTCACGCTCTACACGACGCAGCCGCAGGCGGCGATCACCCTGGCGCTGGGTGACAACCGTGATCTGCGCAAGACCTACGAGACGCTGATCAACGCCGAGATCGAGTACGCCGACACCGCTCTGCTCCAGGGGCACGAGTTCGACGCGGCAGCCACCCGGACCCGCTGGACGCTGGTGGCGGTGGCCGCCGTCTCGCTGGCCTTGGCGGTGGCCGCCGCACTGTACGTGTCGACCCTGCTGGTCCGCCCGCTGCGCCGGGTCGCCGGAGTGCTCGACCAGGTGGCCGAGGGCGATCTGTCCGGTGACCCGCAGGTGTGGCAGCGCGACGAGCTGGGGGCGATGGCCGACTCGCTGCGCCGGGCCACCGGCACGCTGCGGCAGACCATCACGGACCTGTCCGCGCACGCGACCACGCTGTCCGGGGCGGCCGAGGGGCTGTCCGAGACCAGCCGGCGCAGTTCGGCGAGCGCCGACCAGGGCGCCCAGCAGGCCGCGACGGTCGCCGACTCGGCGGCGATCATGTCGTCGACGGTGCAGACGGTGGCGGCCGGCGCGGAGGAGATGGGCGCGTCGATCCGGGAGATCAGCGAGAGCGCCACCCAGGCGGTGCACGTGGCGTCGCGGGCGGTGGAGGTCACCGCCACCACCAGTCAGGTGATGGCGAAGCTGGGCGACTCGTCCGCCGAGATCGGCAACGTGATCAAGACGATCACCGCGATCGCCGAGCAGACGAACCTGCTGGCACTGAACGCGACGATCGAGGCGGCCCGGGCCGGCGAGCAGGGCAAGGGGTTCGCGGTGGTCGCGTCCGAGGTCAAGGACCTGGCCCAGGAGACCGCCCGGGCGACCGAGGACATCGGGCAGCGGGTGGCCACGATCCAGGCGGACACCGCGGGGGCGGTCGCGGCGATCGAGGAGATCAGCGAGATCATCCGGCAGATCAACGACTTCCAGACCACGATCGCCTCGGCGGTCGAGGAGCAGACCGTCACCACGAACGAGATGAGCCGCAACGTCAGCGAGGCGGCCGGCGCCGGGTCGACCGTCGCGGACACCATCGGGTCGGTGGCCACGGCCGTCCAGGCGACCACCACCGGGGTGGCCGAGGTGGACCGGGCCGCGGAACAGCTGGCCGGGATGTCCCGGGACCTGCAGCTGCTCGTCGAGCGTTTCCGCTTGTAGACCGGGGCAGGACGCCGGTCGGCGACGGCAACCGGGCCGCACCGGCACGGGCACCGGGGGAACACCCGCCGGTTCGCACGATGGAACTCCCCAACCGAGGAGCTCATTACATGCGAATCCGCCGCATCGTCACCACCGTCGCCCTGGCCACCGCGTTCACCGTCCCGGTTCTCGCGACGAGCGCGGCGGCGTACGCGCACAGCGGCTCCTCGGTGACCGCGAAGCAGGACGGCGGCAAGACCTGCCCGGCGAAGTCGGGTCTGACGTTCGCGGCGTCCGGCACGGTCACCGCGGTCGACACGGCGAAGGGCACCGTGACGGTGGCGGCGCGCAGCGGTTCGTCGGACGTCCGCGACAAGACGGTGACGATCGTGGTGCCGGCCGGGGCGGCGATCGTGCTGAACGGCAAGGCGGTGCCGCTGAGCTCGTTGACGGCGGGGCAGCGGCTGACGGTGGTCGGCACCCGGTCGGATTCCGTGTACACCGCGGTGAAGTTGCAGGTGGCGGGCCCGTGCAAGGCGCAGCCGAAGCCGAGCAGCTCCGCGACCGTCACCCCGACGACCGCCCCGACTACGGCTCCGACGACGGCTCCTTCGGCCGCGGCTCCCACGGCCGCGCCGACGACGGCCGCTCCCACGGTGGCTCCTACGACGGCGGCTCCGGTGGCGACGGCTGCTCCGGTCGCGACAGTTGCTCCGGTGGCGAGCCCGTCCCGGCCGTCGAACCAGGACGAGGAGTAGGGGCGGCGAGCCCGGCGAACACCGACCGGACCAGCCCCCGCAACCACGTGTGCGCGGCATCCGAGTCGTAGCGCTGATGCCACGCGCAGACGATCGGCACCGGCGGCAACGTGACCGGCGGCGCCGCCGTGACCAGTCCGAACGCGTCGATCAGCGGACGGCACACGGTCGACGGCAGGGTCAGCAGGCTGTCGCCGCGGCTGACCACGTGGGCCGCGGTCGCGGCACTGCCGACCGCGGCGAGCACCCGCCGGTGCAGCCCGTGACCGGCGAGGATGTCGTCGACCGGATCAGCGAGACGCCCCCGCCGGGAGACCAGGACGTGGGTGCCGTCCGCGTACCCCGCAAGGGTCAGATCGCCGGCATGCGGATGACCGGAACGCATCACCACCACGAAACCGTCGTGCCCGACGGTCGCGGAACGGAACTCCGGCGGTTCCGGCGGCCCGGCGCCGATCTCCAGGTCGACGCGGCCGTGCCGCAGGTCGTCGGTGTCGTCGGGCGTCTCGGCCAGCAGCCGGATGCGGACCCCGGGTGCGTCCCGGGCCACCACCCGCAGCAGGTCCGGCGCGAGAGCCGTGGCGAGGGCGTCGTGGCAGCGCAGCGTGAAGGTGCGGTCCAGGGTGCCGAGGTCGAGGTCGCGGCTCGGCGTCAGCACCTGGTTGGCCTGCCGGACCAGGTCGCTGACCTGTGCCTGCACCGACAGCGCGTAGGGCGTGGGGATCATCGTGCGCCCGGCCCGGACCAGGATGTCGTCGCCGGTCAGCCGCCGGATCCGGCCGAGGGTTCGGCTGACGGCGGGTGCCGACAGCCGCAGCCGGGCGGCGGCCCCGGCCACGCTGCCCTCCTCGAGCAACGCGTCGAGCGCGGTCAGCAGGTTCAGGTCCAAGTGCATGGCGGTAAATCGTAACGTAGCAAGAGTGCACTGGACTCAACCATGTGGTGACGCCGAGACTGAAGTCGGTCCCCGATCATCCGATTTCAGGAGATTCCGATGTCCGCACTGCTGCTCGAAGCCGTCGCCGCCGCCGTCCGCGAAGCCGGTGCGGTGATGCTGAAACGCGCCGCCGCGGCGACCCCGCCCGCCGACGGCCCCGAACTGATCGCCGCCGTGCGCGCCAACGACGCCGCGGTGCTCCACGTGCTGCGCCCCGCACTGACCCGGGCACTCCCGGAAGCGGGCTGGGAGGACGACGAACACGCCACCGGGCCGATCGCGGGCGGTGACCGGTGGATCACCGATCCGGTGGGCGGCAACGTCAACGCGGTGCACGGCATCCCCGAGTGGAACATCGGCGTCAGTCTGGTTCGCGACAAACAGCCGTACCTCGCCGTGATCTACATGCCGGTGACCGGCGAGCTGTACACCGCCGTCGCGGGGGAGGGTGCGCTGCTCAACGGCGTACCCCTCACCGTCTCCGCGAAGAGTGACCTGACCGCGGCGCTGGCCGGAACCGGTCAGGCCCTCCCGAGCCGCGAGGCCGCACCCGCCCGCCGTGCCGGAGCGGCGATCGCCGCGATGATGCAGGCCGCGCTGCTGGTCAGGGCCGCGGTGCCGGTCACCCAGCAGCTTGTCCAGGTGGCCGCCGGGCACCTCGACCTGCACTGGCAGTTCGACAACGTGCGCTCGCACATCGGCCCGCTCCTGATCATCAAGGAGGCCGGCGGCGTGGTCACCCACCTGGACGGCACGCCCTGGGACCTGGCCGGCGGACCCTACCTGGCGGCCGCTCCGGGCCTGCACACACCGGCATTGCAGGTCCTCCGGGACCTCTGATCAGTCCCGGCCATCGGCGCGAACGGCCGCGGCGCCGCGTCGCCCCGGGCCGGCTGCCGCGGTCACTCCCGCCGCCCCTCGCGCCGCTTCGTGGGTACGCGCAAAGCCGACCTTCCGCCCGTGCGGAAGCCTGCTAGATTCTGCGCGACCACGACCGTCCACATAGAGCGGGGCTCCGTCCGTGCCGACCAAGCCGCTGCGTCCGCAAGATCCGCATGTGCTGGGCGACTACACGATGCTCGGCGTGCTCGGTGAGGGCGGGATGGGCGCCGTCTACCTGGGCCGCGGACCATCCGAACGGCTTGTCGCGGTCAAAATCATCCGGCCGGAGTTCGCCGCGCAGGCCGAGTTCCGCGGCCGGTTCCGCAGCGAGGTCAACCGGGCCCGGCAGGTGCCGTCGTTCTGCACCGCGGCGGTCCTCGACGCCGACCCGGACCACGAGACGCCCTACCTGGTCGTCGAATATGTGGACGGCCCCGACCTGGCCGACGTGGTCGCCGAGGGTCTGCTCACCGACGGCAACCTGCACAGCGTGGCGGTCGGGGTGGCCACCGCCCTGGTCGCGATCCACGGCGCGGGCGTCATCCACCGCGACCTCAAACCGCGCAACGTGCTGTTCTCGCTCGGCACCCCGAAGGTGATCGACTTCGGGATCGCGCGGGCCCTCGAGTCGACCAGCAACCACACCCGCACCGACCACATGGTGGGCACGCTGTCCTACATGGCGCCGGAACGCCTGGACGGGCTGAAGGTGACCCCGGCGGTGGACGTGTTCGCGTGGGGGGTGCTCATCACGTACGCGGCCACCGGGCGGACGCCGTTCGCGGCGGACACCCCGACAGCCACGGCGATGCGGATCCTGACCGGGAAACCGGAGCTGGGCCGGTTGGACGGTGATCTGCGGGCGCTGGTCGAGCACGCGCTCGCCAAGGACCCGGAGGACCGGCCTACGGCGCAGGAGGTGCTGGACCGGTTGCTGGCGGCGGGACCGGCGGCGCTCACGGTGAACCTGCCCCGTTCCGCTCTCGCCCGTCCGACAGGGCCCCGTCCCGCGGACTCCGGGTCCGGCTCGACGGGCGGCCGGTACGGTCAGCGCCGGCCCTCCGGTTCAGGAGGCTTCCGGTCCGGCGGTGTCCGGTCCGGTGGTGTTCAGCCTGGAGGTGTTCAGTCCGGCGGCTTTCGGCCGGACGATGCCATGGCGGTCGATCTCCGGTCCTACGATCCGCGGTCGCTCGACGGCGGGGCCGGCGAATCCGACGACCGGCGGTGGGAGATGCTGCCGCGGTCCGCCCGGCGACGGCAGCGGCGGAAGGGCTGGGTCGCGGTTCTCGGTGGGCGCCTCACGGAACTGCTCTCCGGCGGCCTTCCCCGCGGTCTTCCCGGCGCCTTCTCCGGCGCTTTTCCCGGCGCCCTTCCCAGGGGGAGACAGGGGCGGGCGGGCCCCGTCCGCGATCGGAGAGTCTGGATGGCGATCGTCGGCGGCGTCACCGCGGTGATCGCGGCCGTGGCACTCGGGCTGGCCGCGCGGAACGCCACCGACGACCAGGAAGCAGCCCCGCCGGCGTCGGTGACCACGCTGCCGTCCCCGCGAAAAGCCACCGACGGACCGGACGTCGTCGTCTCCGCCGTCGACCCCCTCGACGGAAGCGGGAACTGGCGCAAGACCACCACCGACGAGTACGCATGCACGCCCGGACCGGCCGGCCTCCGGATCACCGCGAAGCCGAACAGCGACGGGATCGCCTGCCCCGGGCCGCAGACCGTCTTCAACGGTGACCAGACCATCGTGGTCGAGATGGACGACGTGAGTGTGGACGCGTGCGCGGTGATCGGATTCCTGCGCTCCGCGGACTCCGGGTACCGCCTGGGAGTGTGCCGGGACGTCATCCGGCTGGCTCAGATCTCCGCGTCGAACCGCTTCGACACGATCAGCGGCACCGTCCGGCCGACGAAGTTCCCGAGCAGCCACCGGGTGGTGATCGAGATCGTCGACCAGGTCGTCACCGTCCGCGTCGACGGCGACAAGGCGCTGGCCCAGATCCTCAACCGGGACATCACGAAGGGCTGGGTCGAGTTGGGGATCGCCCAGCTCAGCGACGAGAGCGACGGTCAGGTCCGCTTCAACGGCATCGAGATCCGCCCGAACTGACGCCGTTCTCCGGGGCTGCTGTTCTCGTCGTTGCTGGTGCGATGCCGCTTTCCGGGGCCGGTGCTCCCGTCGTTCACTGTTGCCGTCCTGGCTGTCGTTGACGGTTGTCGTCCTGGCCGTCGTTGACGGTTGCCGTGCCGGCGGTTGTTGACGGTTGTCACGTCGGCCGTCGTCCACGGTTCTCTCTCGAAGCCAGGCCGATCATCACCAACGGGATGGAGCTGTCCGTCGTCATGGAGCTGTCGATCGTCGTCGAGGAACGCTGTCGGCCTGCGGGCGGGACCGTGACCGTGACTGACGGCTGGCCCGGCCATGCCTTTCCTGTCGGCATGCCGGGCCACTTCGGCGGGCCGCACCACGTTTCCGGCCGGCGGCGCCGGATGCCGTAGCCCGCCCATCCACGGCCCGAGCCTGTCGTGCACTTGCCGGCCGTTGCTCAGGTCTCGTCGTCCGGGGTCGCTCACGGTCTTGGGCGGACCACGACCGGCGGCTGGGCTGACCGAGCCGTTGGCCACGGCTCTTCGGCAGGCGAATCTCAGCCGTCGACGACGGCTCGTGGGTGCTCGGCCGTCGTCGACGGTCGGTTTCGGCTCGTGGATGGACCGTGGGTGACGGCTGAGTCGGCTGTGCCGTCGTTCATGGTTGTTCGGGGGAGGGGAGTCAGCCGTCGTCGACGGCTTGGGGTTGCCCGGCCGTCGTCGACGGTTCGATTCGGCTTGCGGACGGGCCGTGGACGACGGCTGAGTCTGTAGGGCCGTCGTCCACGGCTGTTCGGAGGGGCATGGCTGAGAAGAGAGGTGCAGCTGAGAAGAGGGCGTGGCTGAGAAGAGAGGTGCAGCTGAGAGGAGGGGCGTGGCCGAGACGAGGGGTAAGGCCGAGAGGAGAGGTGTGGCTGGGCGGAAGGGGCGTGGTCAGGCGGAGGGGCGCTGCTGGGCGAAGGTGAGGGTCAGCCGCCGAGGACCGTGATGGAACCCCGCCAGGCGTCGTCGTCGAGGAGGGCGATGTCGCTGCTCGACGGCCGGTCCGGGATGCTGCCCCGCCCGGACGACCCGCTGAAACTGCTGCCCCGCCCCGGGTTGAGACCGAGCGGATCCGACTCCTGCAACGGGTTGTCCACGTACCGGACGGGGCTCGGCGCCGGCCGCAACCCCAACGGGTCGTGGCTGACGTACCGGCCGGTGGCCGGATCGTAGTAGCGGTGCACGTTGTAGTGCAGGCCGGTCTCCGGATCGTGGTACTGGCCGGCGAAGCGCAGCGGGCTCGACGCCGCCGTCGTCACACCCCACAGGGTGCGGTGGGCCGGGGCGTGTCCTTCGACCGCGGTCACCGCGCCCGCCGGGTCGGTCAGCACGAGACGGGCCCAGCCGCTGTCGATCTGTACCAGCGGGTCGCGACGGTCCGCGTCGTACTCCCAGGTCGTCACCGTGCCGTCGAGGGTGGTCTGTTCGGTGAGCCGCGGGCCGTCCCAGGTGAAGTCGACGCGGTCGGTGACGGTTCCCGCGACCTCGTGTTCCTTCGCGATCCGCCGGCCGCACGGGTCGTACCGGTAGCGCCACCGGTCGCCGCCGGGGCAGTCCACCGCGGTCAGCCGGCTGTCGGCGTTCCAGTGGAAGTTCCACGTGCCGTCGAGTGAGGTGCGGGTGGCCAGCCGGCCTTCGGCGTCGTAGGTGTACAGCGTCTCGCCGGCGCTCACCAGGTCGGTGTCGTGGTACACCAGGTCCGGGCCGGTGAGGGCGCCGGACGCGTCGTACCGGTGGTGTTCGTCGTCGACGGCGATGATCCGCCCGTCCGGGTCGTAGCTGATGGCGACGCGCGCGCC
This sequence comes from Actinoplanes sp. NBRC 101535, assembly GCF_030269225.1. Taxonomy (NCBI): domain Bacteria; kingdom Bacillati; phylum Actinomycetota; class Actinomycetes; order Micromonosporales; family Micromonosporaceae; genus Actinoplanes; species Actinoplanes sp. NBRC 101535. The sequence continues at coordinate 76,280 of NZ_BSSY01000027.1, forward strand.
GTCCTGGACGACGCCGGTGAGCCGCCCGTCCGCGGTGTATTCGAAGCGGCGTTCCCGCCCGTCCATCCGCTGGCCGGTGAGACGGCCGTCCTGGTCGTAGGAGAGGCTGATGCCGCCTGCCCCGGTCCAGTGTTGTTCCACGACGAGCCCGTCGCTGCGGTAGGTGAAGGCGAGGGACCGTCCGGCGATCCGCAGCACCGTGGGCCGGCCTTCGGCCCCGACGGTCCAGGAGCTTTCCACCCCGGAGGGGGTACGCCGGAGCACCGTGGACCCCGCGTCGTCGTAGGTGTAGGTCAGTGCCCGGCCGTTGACGGTCTCCGCCGTGACCCGTCCGTGCGGGTCCCGGTCCACGGTCAGGTGCGCGTCCGGCCCGGTGGCGGCCACCACCCGGCCCAGCGCGTCGTGCGCGAACGTGGTGACGACCTGGTCGGACCGCCGTTCGATCAGGTTGCCGAGCAGGTCGTAACGCAGGTCGGCGGCCTGGTCGGCGTTGTTGACGACGCGGACGAGGTGGCCGGCGGCGTCGTAGGTGTAGTGCCGGGTCCGGCCGTCGAAGTCGGTCTCCGTGGTGAGGCGGCCGGCCGGGTCGTACCGGTAGTGCCAGGTCCGCCCGCCCGGTTCGGTGACCGCGGTGAGCTGGAGTTCGGTGTCGTAGGTGTAGGTGGTACGCGCCCCGGACGGGCTGATCGTGGCGACGACCAGGTCGAACGCGCCGTATTCGGTGCGGCTGACCCGCCCGGCCGCGTCGGTGGCGGCGATCTCGTTGCCTTCGGCGTCGTGGTCGCGCCGGATCCGGCCGGGGATCGGGGTGCCGCGGTAGGCGGCGGCGGGCCGGGCGCCGAATCCGGTGTAGGGGTTCACCGGCTCGTCCGGGGTGAAGGCCCGGATCAGTCCGTCCGCGGCGATGGCGGTGACCCGGCTGCCGTCGTGGTAGACCTCGACGTGGCTGCCGTCCGGCCGGAGCACCGCGTCCAGGCGGCCGTCCGGGCCGTAGCCGTAGCGGGTGACCCGGCCCAGCTGGTCGGTCCGGGCCAGCAGGTGGTGCTCCCTGTCCCATTCGGTGCGGACGACGCCGCCGAGCGGGTCGGTCTCCGCGATCACCTGCAGGTCGTCGTTGAGGTCGAAGACCGTGGTGTGCCCCAGCGAGTTGGTGGCCAGGGTGCGGGCCGGTTCATAGCGGAAGGTGTACGACTGGAAGCCGTCGCGTCCTTCGGTGCGCACGCAGCGGCCGGTCGTGTCGTAGTGGTAGCGGTACCACATGCCGTTGCGGTCCTCCCACGACGTCATCCGGCCCTCGGTGTCGTACCCGAACCGCAGGGGCAGCCCGGACGGGTTGATCACCGCGGTGAGCAGCCGTTCCCGGTACCCGAATCCGGCCACGAACCGCGGCGTGGCGCCCGGGGTGTCCACCAGGTGCAGCGCGGTCACCAGCCCGGCGTCCGTGGTGACCAGCACGGTCCGCCCGTCGCTGTGCCGGACCTCGACCGGGGTGCCGTCGTCGTCGCGGGCGATCTCCACGCGGTTCCCGGCGGCGTCCATGAGCACGGCGAGTTCCGCCCACACCCGCGGTGCCGGAGCGGGCAGCAGTTCGGCGGGAACGTCGGCGGCGGCCAGTTCGGCGTCGTCGGTGCGGGGCGCGGCGAACACGTACGTCCACCCGTCCCGCGGGTCGGTGACCAGCAGGCCCGATCCGGCCCGGCGCAGCGGCAGTGCCCGCCCGTGCTCGGGGATCACCACGTCGTCGCCCTCCGGCAGGGGATAACTCAGCTGGGTGCCGTCGGCGAGCACCAGGTCCGCCCGCTGCCCGTCGAGCCGGATCCGGACGTCGAGGGTGGAGGCCCAGTTCGCCCCGAAGTGCCGGCCGAGCCGGTGGTCGGAGCGGTGGGTGCGTTCCAGCCGCAGCCCGGGCACGTCGATCTGTTCCACGAACACCCGCCCGGTGCTGACGTCGACCGGGTCGCCGACCGCGGGCATCTCGTCGTTGGCCTTCGAGCCGGCGAACTTGTTCCTGATGAAGTTCGCGGTGCCGGTGAACGGCAGTTTGATCAGGCCCCACCAGCGTTCGCTGCGCCAGGTCAGCTTGACGGCGTCGATGCCGTCGCGGACGAACGCCTTCATCGACGTCTTCATCGCCGCGCCGATGACGCCGAAGGCCGCGGCGGCGCCGTCCTGTTTCCACACGCCGCTGAACTTCGTCCACGTGGTCAGGCCCTTGGTGCCCGGTATCAGCCCGACGAGGTTCTTGACCAGGGTGAACCAGTTCCCCTTGCCCTTGGCCAGTTTCCCGATCGAGTCGAGCACACCGATCAGGGCGGCGCCGAACGCGACCCAGGCGAGCGGTCCGCCGAAGATGAACGCGATGCCGCCGGCGATCATGCCGATCCAGGACGCGGCGTCGGCGATCACGCTCCACACCTTGCCGAGACCGTCCTTGAGTTTGGTCCAGAACGAGCGCGGCTGGATGCCGGCGTCGGAGGCCTCCCGGATCTGCCGTACACACTCCTTGGAGGCGGTCGCGCGCATCTGGCGGGCCTGCTCGGCGAGGGTCTTCGCGCCGCTCATCCGGGCTTCCGCCGCGCCGGTCTGCCCTTGCAACGTGACCAGGGCGGCCTGGCGGCTCTCCAGGTCGCGCAGGGCGGCCTGGATCGCGGCGGGGTCCGGGTCGACGTGCTGCTGGGCCTCCTGCACCTTCCGGGACAGCGCGTCGTGCTCGGACTGGGCGATGCTGAGCTGGTTGCCGTATCGGGCCAGTTCGGCCTCCGCCTCCTGGCCGTCGCGCAGCGCCCGGTCGGCCTGGCTCTGGGCCTCCTCCAGTTCGGTCGTGAACCGGCTGAGCGCCGTACCGACCATCCGGTGTGACCGCTCCACCTTCTCGACCTGGCCGGGGAACGCACCGAACTGTTCCCGGAACGCGTCACCCGACTTCCCGGTCCATTCCAGCAGATCGTCGTTGTTCTGCATCGACGAGATGCTTTCCTTGGCGGCCAGGGCATCGTCGGCGAATGCGTCGAACCGGTTGCTCAGGGTCCGGAGATTGGCGGGCGAACCCGGGGTCGGATCGCTCTTCAGGCCGAGGGTCGACCAGTCGCTGGGACGCGTCATTCGCGCTTTCCCCCTTCGTTGTGCCGAGATGTTCCGCGTGTACGCTGTGGCGCGCCACAGAGGTCATTCCATGGAGATGGGAGTCAATAACTTGTCCGACCAACTGAAGGTCGACCCGGACGGACTGGATGAATTCGCGTCCGGTCTGGAACGGATCAGTGATCGTCTGAACGGGACGGACGGCTGGATGCTCGAGTTCGAGAACGAATTGGGCGGGGCCGATGTCGACGATGCGCTCGACGAGTTCGAATCGCATTGGAACGACGGCCGTAAACAGGTCGACAAGAACTGCAAGAGCCTTGCGGAAGCGGCCCGGAAAGGCGCGGAGAAATTCCGTGAGACCGACCGGGGACTGGCGGGCATGCTGACGGAGGAACAGCAGTGACGAGTGCTGTGCAGACCGGTTTCGGCATCAACATCCCGGAGTCCTGGTTCGAGATCGACGTCCACCCGGACACCCGGAACACCGCGATCAGCGCGATGGTGAGCGAGCGGACCCGGGCGGTTCCCGAACTGGTGCCGCACCGGGCGACCCTGACCCGGCTGCTGCGGGGCCTGGCGCGGACCGCGCACGCCAACGGCGCCGCCTTCTGCGGGGTGATGGCCGAGGGGTTCGACGGCGCGGTCCTCACCGGCAGCATCACCGTGACCATCGTCCGGCCGCCCGGCAACGAGGTGGACGCCGCGGAGATCCGCCACCACCTGAGCGCCAAGGCCCGGACCGGGGATCCCGAGGCGCCCTGGCGGGACGTGGTGCAGGCCGCGATGCCGTACATCGCCGGTACGGTGCCCCGCACCCAGGGCATCGAGGACGTGGCGCTGCCCGACGCCGAGGGCTGGGTGCGGTCCGTGGTGATGCAGACGTATGTGCCGTTCCCCGGGCCGAACCCGGAGTGGGTCGCCCTGATCACCGGGTCGTCGACGATGCTGCCGCTCGCCGACGACCTGCTCGAACTGTTCGACGCGATCACCGGCTCGTTCCGTTTCGTCGACGCGGAATAGCCCCGGGGAACGCTGTGGTGGCCGGCCCGTCCACCCGGCCGGCCACCACAGCGGATCAGCACGGCACCTGCACCACTACCGGATCCGGCGAGTCGCCCAGGTAGAGCAGGCCCCGGCCGGGATGGACGGGCTGGCCGATCACGGTCCGCGGCAACCGGGCGCCGACCAGCTCGCCGTCGTTGCGGTTCTGCGGCGAGAGCATCAGCCCGCGCCGTGACTTGCGGGCGTCGACCAGCCAGCCGCTGAACCCGGCACACAGCTCCTCCGGGGTGCCGCCGAAGACGACGGCCAGGCCGCGCGGGTCGCCGCCGCGCAGCACCGCCCGCAGGTCGGAACCCGCGTCCACGTCGCGCAGCGCCTCGGCGTCGTCGATCACGATCAGCCCGCCGGGGCCGAGCCGGCCGAGCGCCTCGGTGAACGCGGCGGACGTCACGTCCGGGCCGGTGAACAGGGCGGCCACCCCCGGATGCGCGGCGGCCTCCCGCAGCGGCGAGGTCCGCGGCGCGAGGACGATGGCCTGACGGCCGGCGTCCAGCGTGTACCGCAGCATCGCGGCGAGCGCCGTGCTGCGGCCGGACTTCGGCGGGCCGCCCACCGCGAACGCCGGGACGCCGTCGGTCAGGGTCGGCCCGAGCGGCTCCAACTGGTCGCCGCCGACGCCCACCAGCAGCCAGCCGGGTCTCGCCGCGGGCGACGGGAGCGTGATTTCCGCGTACCGGATGGTGGTGGGCATTTCACCGAGCCGGAACGGGCGCAGCGAAGCCGGCACCGACGCGTCCCGCTCCTGCGCCGCTTGACCGATCCGGGTCAGTGCCGCGGCCTGACCGGAACCACTCGCCTCGCCGTCGAGGAGCGCCACCTGCATCTCGATGCCGGAACCGGAGCGCAGCGCCCGGCCCGGCGGCATGTCCTGCGGTACGTGCCGGGACGGGATGCCGATCAGCGACATGTCACCGGGGTCGGGCATCCGGAACGCCAGCTTGTCCTCGGTCAGCGTGGCGATCCGGCCGGTCAGCACCGACCGGTCCCCGGAGACGACCAGGTGGACGCCGACGCTGGCGCCCTCGCGCAGGAACCGGAAGATGCTGTCGGTGAGGACACCGGCGTCGAGTTCGCCGAGCGTGGCCAGGAAACCCTCCCAGCCGTCCAGGAACAGGAACAGGTGGGGGAGGCGGCTCTCCGGTGCGGACGCGGCGCGCTGCTCGGCGATGTCGGCGAACCGTCCGGTGGCCAGGACCTCCTGGCGGCGGCGGATCTCCTCCTCGAAGCGGCGGATCAGCCGCACCGACCGTTCCACCTGGGTACGCGTCACGACCGCCCCGCAGTGCGGCAGTTCGCTCAGCGGCAACAGGGCGCCGCTTCCGCAGTCCAGTCCGTAGACGTGCACGTCGGCCGTGGAGTGCGTGGCGGCCAGTGAACCGGCCATCGTGCGCAGCAACTGGGAGCGGCCGGTCCGCGGCGCACCCGCCGCGACCAGGTGACCGAAGACGTCCAGTTCGACGGTGGCGACGCGCTGGGCCTGCTCGGACGGGACGTCCTCGACGGCGTACCCCGAAGGGAGGGTGAGGTGCGTGCCCAGCGCGGGCAACCAGGGGCTGTGCTGCGGCCCGATCCCCGCCGCGGCCGCCGCCGCACTGATCGCCCGGACGAGTTCCTGCAGGTCGGTGACGTCGTCGCGGTCCTCGCGCACCGGCGCCGTGGTGATCTCCACGGCCCGGCCCAGCCGGTTCCAGGTCAGCGGCTGTACGTCCGGCGGGGGCAGGTCGACGGCCTTCTGCCCGGGGCGGCGGCCACCGACCCGGGCGCTCTGGAACGGCACGAGCGACGCGTGCCCGAGCCGGACGTACGCGCGACCCGGGGTGTTCTGCCCGATCCGGGACGCCTCCGGCGACTCGATGACGTCCTGGCTCTCGGCCGCGTCGGTGACCCGCAGCGCGATCCGCAGGTTGGTGTTGGCGCGGATCTCGGGGGAGACCACGCCGCCGGGGCGCTGGGTGGCGAGCAGCAGGTGGATGCCGAGGGAGCGCCCGCGCTGGGCGATGTTGACCAGGCCGGTGACGAAGTCCGGCAGGTCACGCACCATCGAGGCGAACTCGTCGATGACGATCAGCAGCCGGGGCAGGGTCTGCCCGGTCCGCACGTAGTCGTCGATGTCCTTGGCGCCGGCGTCGGCGAGGATGTGCTCGCGGCGGCGCAGTTCGGCGCCGAGCGACTCCAGGGCGCGGCGGACCAGGTGTTCGTCCAGGTCGGTGACCATGCCGACGGTGTGCGGCAACCGGACGCAGTCGCCGAACGCGCTGCCACCCTTGTAGTCGACGAGTACGAAGGTCATCGCGTCCGGCCGGTTCGCCACCGCCAGGGTGGCCACCATGGTCTGCAGCAGCTCGGACTTGCCGGAACCGGTGGTGCCGGCGATCAGGCCGTGCGGACCGTCGCGCCGCAGGTCGATGGCGAACGGCCCGTCGTAGGACTCGCCGATCACCGCCGCGGTGCTGCGCCCGCCGAGTTGCCAGCCCGCCAGGATCCCCTCCGGGGCCGGCGGTTCCAGGCCGAGCACGTCGAGCAGCCGGCTCGACGACGGCAGCACCGAGTCGTCGTCCTCGTCGCTGATGTCGCGCAGCGGGGCCAGGATCCGGGCCACCCGGGCGCACCAGTCCGGGGCCAGGTACTCCGGGCGTACCGCGGTGAGTTCGTCGGCGCCGGTCCGGGTCACCCGCAGCCCGGCGCCGGTCACCTCGACCACCGCCTGGCACTCGGCCGGGAGCCGCCGGTGGTCGTCGTCGAGGCAGATCGCGTGGACGCCGACGGTCGGGCCGGCCTTGAGCAGCTGCACCACACCGGGCAGCGACCGCAGCCGCCGGGCGCCGTCGAGCACCACCACGATCGCCGGCTCGTCCTCGTGCGAGCCGCTGCGGCCGTTCGACCGGCGGACGATCGTCTCCAGAAGCTCGGCCACCCGGCGGCTGACCGAGTCGGCGTCGGTGCCGATCGTCACGGCCGGGCCGTCCGCGGTGGACGCTCGGGTGTGCGGCAGCCAGCGGACCCAGTCCCAGCTGCTCTCGCCGGTCGGGTCGGTCAGGATCACCAGTTGTACGTCGGTGGGGCTGTGCAGCACCGCGGTCTGCGCCACCGCCCACCGGCCGAGGGCGCGGGCGGTGTCGTCGGCTCCGGCGATGCCGACCACGCCGTGTTCGCGCAGCGGGATCGTCACCGGGACCTCTCCGGCGCTGGACCGGGTGGCCCGCCGGTGTTCGTCGCGCTGCGGATCCTCGACCGTCACGTCCGAGGGCAGCACCGCGCTGCCGACCCGCAGCTGCAGGAAGTCGCCGTCGCGGCGGCGCCGTTCCCAGAGCCGGTGCCGTGGCCCGGACGCGATGCTCCAGGCCGCGGCCGGATCGGGGTTGCGGTAGCGGCGTTCGCGGCGTTCGGCGAGTACCGCCTCCCGGACGTCGGCCTCGACGCGGTCGCGGTGGTCGCGGTACTCGCGGACCTTCTCGGCGTACGACTCCTTGCCGTGCCGCTGGTGGAAGAGGTGGTTGCCGATCAGGCTGACCGGGCTCAGGATCGCGATCACCAGCATGATCCAGTGCCCGGTGACGACGGCCAGGGCGATCGATCCGACCAGTGGCAGCAGGGCCACGATCCAGGGCAGCGGGGTCTTCGCCGGGGCGGGCGGCGGCGTGGGCAGCCGGAACGTGGTCTGCCGCGCCGGTGGCAGGATCCGGGGCGGCCGGTTGTAGGCCACGTCCAGACCGTCCTCGTCGTGGTGCAGCACCGCGTCCGGCATCGTGTACTCGGCCAGTTCCAGCACCGATGCGCCGACGGTGACCTGTTCGCCGACCCGCCAGCGGGCCCGGCCCTCGACCGGTTCGCCCTCGTGTTCCACGGTGGCGCCGGGCACCGGCTCGATCCGGGCGCGTCCACTGACGTCCACGGTCAGCCGGGCGGCGACCGCCGGGATCGCCGGGTCGGTGACGGCGATCCAGCAGCCGGCGCTGGATCCGAGGTCTCCGGCACCGGACGTCAGGCGGTGCAGCGACCCGATCGCGGGCCCGGCGGTGACCCGGATCTCCAGCAGGCCGGGCACCTCCGCGGGCCGGCCGGTGACCGGCGCGCCGAGGCCGACGATCGACCCCGCCCGCAGCGACGACGCGACGAGTGTCGATCCCGGGTCGAGCGGCGCGCCGTCGACGAACAGCCGATCGATGTCACTTTCCGTGAAATCTCGGAGTCTTCGCGTCAGGTCGCTGACGGTACTTCGTCCGTCCGCAGTGATCACGAGGTCGGTCCACTGGTCGGTGAACGGGTCCACCACGGTCACGCAGAATCGCACGTACTCTCCGGTTCTCACAGGTCAGGAGCTTTTCCGACCCGCTGGGCGTCGGGGTGGCACGGCCATCCATGATGGATGACCGATGAGGCGGTGGCCCGTTTGGGCCGCGGTAATGCGTACCATATTCACATTCTTGTGACCGTCTGTGAGGACTCTTCCATGCCCTTGATCGACTCGCCGCTGGCCGCGGCGGCCAGCGTCCCGGACGGCTGGCGGATCGTCCTGATCGCCGCGATCGTGCTCGGCGTGGTCGTCCTGCCGCTGGTGGCGGCGCTGGACATCGCCCGCTCGCGGCGCCGTCGCCCGGCCGCGCCGCTACCCGACGACATGACCGGCCCCCTCCTTCTCCGGGCACCCGCAGCGACCCGCGGTGTCGGACAACCGACAGTCGGACCGCTCGATCCGATGGGTGCCTGGGCCGTCGACCGGGTGTTGCGCGTCCTCGCCACCGCGTGCCGGCAGACCGGCCGGCCGTTCCCCGCCCTCGCCGTCGCCGAGGTCGACCCCGCCCGCGTGGTGCTGCGCCTGGCCGTGCCGGACGACCGGCCCGCGGAACCCTGGACCGCCAGCGAGAACGGCCGGGTCTGGACCGCGGCCTTCCTCGCGCTGCAGGCCGCGCCGGTCGACCTGGCCGTCCCGGTGCCGGACCGGCGGCTGGTCAGCCTGGGGGCGGTCGACGACACCCGCATCCTGCTCGACCTCGGGCAATGCCACGGCATCGTGGCGGTCACCGGTCCCAAACCGGCCCTGCGGACGCTGGCCCGCACCTGGCTCGCCGAGCTGTCCGCCAACGCCTGGTCGGCCAAGGTTCCGCTGGTCGCGGCCGGGTTCGGTGCGGACGGCCCCGGCGGTGCGGTCGCGGTCCGGGACGCTGCCGCGGCCCTCGATTCCTTGGGTACGCCGGAAGCCGGCACCCCGTCCGGAGTGGTCATCCTGGCCGAGCCGCCGCAGGCCCGTGTCGCCGCGGCCCTGGCCGAGGTGGTCGCCGCGCCGGGACGCGACGGATGGTCCGTGGTCGCGTTCGGCGGGGCGGCCGGTGCGCGCTGGGAATTCACCCTGCACCCGGACGGCCGGCTGGACACCGGCGTGCTGGGAATCGTCACCCGGGCGCCGCTGGCCGCCGCTTCCTGACGCCGATCCGGCTTGTTCAGCGGATTTGACAAGAAGGTTTCCAGAACTGCTTAATGCGATTCCCCTCAGGACGGAAAGGCTCTTTCGTGTCTCAGCAATTGGAATCGACCGGTCGGGGGCGAATGTGGATCTGGCCGTTGGTGGCGGGTTTCGCGATTGCTGCCGCCGCCGCCGTTGTTCTGGTGGCGACGGACGGAAGTGAGTCCGCCGCCCCTGCCGCTCCCGCCGCCCCCGCCGCGCCCACTTCGGTGGCGCCCGCGCCTGCTGAGAAGCCGGCGGGAGGGCTCGAGCCGCAGGCGCTCACCATCGGCACCCCGTTCGTGCTGCGCAACAAGCTGACCGAGCTCGCCGTCGAGACGTACCAGGGCCGCGTCTACCAGCACAACCTGACCGGTGCGCCGGAGCAGCGGTGGGTGGCGGTCGACATCGACGGCGCCGGCAGCCAGATCCAGCTCGCCGGCACCGAGCGCTGCCTCGAACTGCCCGCGAAGACCGCCCTGGACCAGGAGGCCGAGCTGCAGGTGAAACCGTGCGAGGTGGCCGATCGCCAGCGCTTCTACGTCGACCAGCCGTACTCCGAGAAGGACACCGAGGCGACGCTGCGGGTGTACTACAGCGACATGTGCCTGACCGTGGAGGGCGAGTCGTCGCGGACCGAGGCGCCGGTCGTGCAGAACTCCTGCACCTGGAAGGAAGCCACCGCCTGGGACGTGCTGACGGTGCCCGGGGCCTGAGGTTTTTGGCCCCCGGATACCCCCTGGGGTATGTTGTGCCGACCGTGGCGGACGGTCGGCACACCTGAGGAGCAGCGCACGTGGGGATGGATCCGAGCCGGCTCAAGGACGCGATGGTCCGCCTGAAGCGGGCGCACGGTCAGCTCGGCGCGGTCATCGCCATGATGGAGGACGGCGAGGACTGCAAGCAGGTCCTGACCCAGCTGGCGGCGGTCTCCAGCGCGATCGACCGGGCCGGTTTCAAAATCATCGCCACCGGCATGCGGCACTGCACCGCGGCCCGCGAGCGCGGCGAGGAGCCGCCGCTCACCGAGGACGAGCTGGAGAAGCTGTTCCTCGCACTGTCCTGACTATTCCTTCGCGGTTTCCGGAATGTCGGTCAGGCCCGCAGCCTTTGCCTCCGCATACCATTCTCCGGACAGGTCGACCAGCTCGCTGAGGCTGCCGGCCAGCGACGCCAGCGTCACATAGGCGTGATCCACACCGGCCTCGCCCAGCGCCGCGACGTCCTCGACCACCTGGCGGAGACTCCCGGTGTACGGCTCGCGTCCGGCCGACGGGACCTCGGCCAGCCCGCGCGGCGTGACCTGGAAGATGCAGCCGATCTCCGACGGGTCACGGCCGGCCTCGACCGCCTCCGCGCGCAGCGCGTCCAGACGCTTGCTGACCTGCTCGGGGGAGTCGCTGAACGGCAGCCAGCCGTCCGCGCGCCGGGCCAGCCGGCTCCACGAGCGGCGGTTGCCCGCGGCCAGGAAGACCGGCACCCGGCGAGCCGGTTTCGGGTTCACCGCGCTCGGCACCAGCTGGTAACGCTCGGTCGTGTAGGACACCGGGTCGGGACCCCACACCTCACCGGCGATGTCCAGGAACTCGTCGAGGGCCGCGCCGCGCTCGGCGATCGGGCGGGGCGCGGTCGCGGCGAACTCGTCGATCGACCAGCCGCTGCCCAAGCCCGCGATCACCCGGCCGCCGGACGCGGCGTCCAGCGCGGCGATGCTGCGGGCCAGGCGCATCGGCAGGTGCAGGCCGGGGATGAGCACCCCGGTGCCCAGCTCGACCCGGTCGGTCACGGCCGCCGCCAGGGTCAGGGTGACCAGCGCGTCGGTGGTGTGCGAGTAGGCGTCCGGCCACGGCACGTCCGGGATCCCGTAGAGGCCGTGCTCGCCGCTGGAGTCGACCGGGGCGAGGATCCGCTCATAGGCCCACAGGCTGTCGAAGCCGATCTCCTCGGCGGCGCGGGCGAACGCGGTGACGTCCTTCGCCAGGTCGTAACGGTGACTGGTCTGGGGGAGTGTCACACCGAGCCGCATGACCGCAGCCTAGTCCGGAGATCCATATTGGAGAAGGGGAACGACCGCGACCGTACAGGTCGCATGGCGCATCAGATGCTGACTGACCGAGTCCAGCAGCAGGCCGCGCCGGGCGTCCCGGCTGCCGCCCACCACCAGCAGTTGCGCCGACCGCCCGGCAGCGGTCAGCGCAGCGGCCGGGTCGCCGTCCACGATCTCCGCCTCGATCGGCAGCTCCGGGAACTCCCGGTGCGTCGACCGCACCAGATGATCCAGTGGCGTGTCCTCCCAGGCACCCGGCCGGACGTGCAGCACCCGCAACGGCACCCCGTGCGCGACGGCCTGGGCCGCGGCGAACCGCACCACCCGCGCCGACCGCCGGGAGCCGTCGATGCCGGCGACGACCGGGGCGAACCGGGCCGAGTCGCCGCGGACCGCCACCACCGGGCAGCGGGCGCTTGCGCTGACCGCCGACCCGACCGACCCGAGCAGGCCGGCGACCGCGCCGTGCCCGCGACCACCGAGCACCACCAGCCCCGCATCACCGGAGACCCCGATCAGGGCGGTCGTCGGATGTGCCCGCACGGTGGTGACGGTCACCGGCACACCGGGATGCGTCCGCCGGGCGGTGAGCACCGCGTCGTCGGACAGATGCTCCATCGGCGACGGTCCGGCCGCCTGTAACGGCCACTGATCCGCCTGGACCAGCTCGGCCGGCGCACCGGCGCGTTCCGCCTCGTCGAGGGCCCAGCCGAACGCGGCGCGGGCCCCGGGTGAGCCGTCGTACCCGATCACAATCTTCCTGCGCACGACTCCATGACACGTCGGCGGCCCGGCTGGCGACAGGGTCTTTCGGACCTGGTCAACCGAAGGTCAGCACTGGTTTGATCACCCGGCCGGCCGCCGCGTCCCGGGCCGCCGTCTCGATCTCCGCGAAGGGGTACTCCGTGACCAGCCGCTGCACCGGCAACAGCCCCCGCCGGTGCAGATCGATCAGTTTCGGCAGGAAGTCCGACGGCACCGCGTCGCCCTCGACCACCCCGCGCACCCGGATCCCGTTGGTCAGCACCGTCATGATGTCGACCTCGGCCCGCCCGCCCATCCCGACCAGCGCCAGCGTGCCGCGCCGCCGCACCGTGCCGACGGCCTGCCCGATCACCTCGCCCCGCCCGGTGGTGTCGATCGCGTGGTGCGCCCCGCCACCGGTCAGCCGCCGCAGCTCCCGCACCAGGCCGGGCGTCGCCGGGTCCAGCGCGTCGGCCGCCCCCAGCTCGCACGCCAGGGTCCGGCGGGCCGGCACCGGATCCACCACGATCACCGCACAGCCGACCGCGACCGCCGCCATCACCGCGCTCAGCCCGACACCACCCGCACCGAAGACGATCAGCGACATGCCCGGCTCGGCGTCCAGCGTGTTCAGCACGGTCCCCGCGCCGGTCTGCACCCCACACCCCAGCGGTGCGGCCAGGACCGGGGAGATCCCGGCGGTCAGGGGCACGGTGTTCCTCTCGTACGCGAGAGCGAACGTCGCGAAACTGGACTGCCCGAAGAAGTTGCCGAACACCGTGGACCCGTCCCGGGACAGCGGGCTGCTGCCGTCCGCCCGGACCCCGCGCATGTTCAGATCACTGCGCAGGCAGTACGCCGGATGCCCGCCCCGGCACTGCGGACACGTTCCGCAGCTGCGGAACGTCAGGCACACCGGATCGCCGGGCGCCACCGTGGTCACCCCGGAACCGACCGCCTCCACCACGCCCGCGCCCTCGTGCCCGAACACCATCGGCAGGAGCGCCGGACGCCACGACCGCCGCATCGTCAGGTCGGTGTGGCAGATCCCGGCCGCGGCGAGCCGCACCAGCACCTCGTCGGAACGCGGCGCCTCGATCTCCACCTCGCGCGGGGTGAACGGTCCGCCGGGCGACTCCACCAGCGCTGCCTCGATGAGCACGTCAGTCGCGCTCGAGGACGAAGTAGTAGTGGCGGCCGGCGTCCTGGACACCCTTGCCGTTCATGACGCCCAGCAGCGTACCCTCGTCGACTCTCTTGAAATGGTCGAGAACCGGCTGACCGTCGTAGATCATGGTGGCCGTCGACTCGCCCCGGAATTCGACCGTCCACAGACTGGCGCCGCCCTTGGCCAGTTCGGTGTCGGCGAACAGTTCGCCGTCGTCGCGGCGGCAGACGATCGGCGCCACGTCGGTCAGTGAGGTGAACGTCTTGCCGTGCCAGCGGGCCCGGGCCAGGCGCCCCTCGAAGGAGTGTCCACTGACGAATTCGCTGCCGCGCCACGCCCCGAGGATGTCCTCGGGGCGAACCGTCGCGCAGGCGGCCCACCACTCGTCCAGCTCGTCCGGGGCCACCGTTCCGCCGGCGGCACGCACCTCGGCGAAACGCGTACGCATGACATCGATGTTCATCGTCACAGGGTGCCAGGGAAACGGGGTGACGGCCATCGCAGGTGAAACGCGAGACTTCGTCCAGTAGGCTCGCGCGGAGTCGCTTGCGACTCGCTGTTGTCACTGGGGATCGAAGTAGGGGCTGAACATGGGTGACGAGACGGAGTTCCACCCGGAACGCACACAGGAGTTCCGCATTTCGGCCATTGTCCCTTCGGTGCCACCGCAGCACGGTGGCGCCGGGGTGATCGAGGTCGCGGCTTACCGCGGAGAGACCAAATTCGAGCGTGAGGTGGTCGAGAAACTGGCCGTCGCCGCGGCTCTGTCGGTGCCCGGTGTCGCCGAGCTCGGCGGTGACGTCGCCCGCTTCTTCAACGCGGTCCTCGACCGGATCGGCCTGGACAAGGTCGGTGACGCCACCCGTGGGGTGTCGGCGCGGGTCGACGGCACCGATGTGGACCTCAAGGTGGTCCTGGTGATCGAGGCCGGCAAGGTGGTCGAGGAGATCACCGCCACCGTCCGCAAGCGGATCATCGAGGCGGTCGAGGGGTACGGGCTGCACGTCAACAACTGCGACGTGCGCGTCGACGACATCAAGCTGCCGGACGCCGTCTGACCGGCTCCCACCGCCGGCCTTGGCCGTTTCTGACCATGTGGTGTCGTGGGCGTCCCGAACGGGACGCCTCTGATCGTGTGGCCGCCGCCGGTCGGCGGTCCCCGCTGCCGCGCTGAGGTTCCTGTGCCGGTCTGGTCTGCACGACTGGACGTGGCGTCCCGGGTCGGTTAGCGTACGGCCAACGCCGTTGCGAGTTCTCCCCCCGTGGAATTCGCAGCGGCGCCCTAATTTCCGGCGCGGCTTCATCAAAGGCTCCCCTCCGGTTTCATTCGGGCTTCATCCTGGCGAGTGACGGCTGTCAGCGATGCGTGTGATCACGGCGACAATCCGGTGATGTCTTTCCGACTGCCCGTCCCGCGGCAGCGCGCCATTCCGTCCGCCGAGCGCTACGACGCCTTCATCTCCTACAGCCACCGGGCCGACACCGCCGTCGCCCGGGCGCTGCAGTCCGAGTTGGAGCGGTTCGCCGGTCCGTGGTACCGCGGCCGGGTGCTGCGGGTCTTCCGTGACGCCACCGACCTGGCCGCCTCCCCGGGACTCTGGTCGACGATCGAGCAGGCGCTGGGCCGCTCCGACTGGCTGATCCTGATGGCCTCACCGGAATCCGCCGGGTCACCCTGGGTGCGGCGCGAGATCGACTGGTGGACCGCGAACCGGCCGGTGGAGCGGATCCTGATCGCGGTGACCGGCGGCGACCTGCACTGGGACGGCGGCGGATTCGCCCAGCCGCTGAGCACCGCCGTGCCCGCGTCGCTGGCCGGCGCCTTCGCCGAGGAGCCGCACTGGATCGACCTGCGGCGGCTGCGGGCCACCGGGCCGGATGCCCAGCCCGCCGGGCTCAGCCTGGGTGACGTGGTCGCCGAGTTCGCCGCGCCGATCCAGGGGCGCAGCAAGGACAGCCTGATCGGCGAGCACCTGCGGCGGCGCGCCCGGGCACGCCGGACGGTCGTGGCGGTCGGCGCGGTGCTGTCGGTGCTGACGCTGCTGGCCGGCACGGCGGCGGTGGTCGCGGTCCGGCAGCGCGACGAGGCGATCGCCCAGTCCCGGGTCGCGGGGTCCCGGGCGCTCGCGGCGTTCGCCGGCACCTACCGGACGGCCCAGCCGGACCGGTCGCTGCTGCTGGCCGCGCACAGTCACCGGCTCGAGCCGACCCGGCAGTCCCGGGAGGCGCTGCGCGATTCGCTGGTGGGGCGCGACGACCTGGTGGGCTATCTGCACCCCGGCGCGGTGCAGGTACGGGCGGCGGCGATCAGCCCCGACGGGCGGACGGCGGTGACCGTCACCGGGGACGACGACCTGCCCTTGGGCGATCCTGCTGTCGACGCCCGTTCCGCCGGCGGCGGGCCGGCAAGTGCGCAGACCGTCCAGCGGTGGCGGGTGCCCGGCGGCGCCCCGGCCGGAGCGCCACTGGCCGGGGCCGGCCGGGGCATCACCGAGGTCGCGTTCAGCCCGGACGGCCGGATGCTCGCGCTGGGCGGCGAGGGTCTCGCCCTGACCCGGTCCGTCGCCACGACGGCACGACCGTTGGACACCGGCGGCCGGTCTGTCACGGCGCTGCGGTTCAGCGACGACAGCACGCTGCTCGCCGCCGCGCTCTGCCTCGTCTCGGAGGACGTGACGGAGACGACGGTCTGCGACACGGTCGGGATCTGGGACACCGCCACCGGTGAGCGGACCGGGCAGCTCCGGATCCGCAACGACGAGGTCATCAGCAGCGTCGCGATCGGTCCGGACCGGACGACCGTCGCGGTGGGCAGCCACTTCGGCGAGGTCTTCGTCCTGGGTGTCAGGGACGGATCGGTCCGGCGGGTCACCACGGACCGGACGCGGCACCCGGACGAGGTGGAGGACCTGACCTTCACGGCGGACGGCCGGACCCTGCGCACGGCCAGCGGCACCAGCACGCCCTATCCGGACGAGCCGACACCGGCGGCGTCGCCGGCCGTCCGCACCTGGCGGACCGGGACGTGGACACCGGCGGGGGCGCCCCGGGTGGTGCCGAACCAGAGCGACGGCGGCAACCTGCCGACTTCGGCCGTCCTGACACCGGGCGGCGGCACACTCGTCACGGTCGGCGACGACCGGGCGCTGCGGGCCTGGGGCGTGGCCGACGGCCGGGAGAGCCGGGTGTTCACCGGCCACCGGGCCGACATCACCGCCGTGTCGGTCGCCGCGGACGGCCGGACGATGCTCACCGCCGATGCCGACGGAAACGCCCTGGTGTGGCGGCTGCCGGGCGTGGCGACCGCGCTGCCGGAGACGCTGATCCGGCGGCCGGTGGGACGGGCGGCGGAGGCGATCGCGGTGGCGTACCGGCCGGACGGCGCGCGCCTGGCCGTCGGTGAGGTCGGTGCCGCCTCGGTGTGGGACCCGGACACCGGCGCCCGGGTCGCCGACTATCCGATGGATCTCGCCCGGGGCGTCTCGACGGTCGCCTACAGCCCGGACGGGCGGCTGCTGGCGGCCGGCGGCGTCGACGGGGAGAGCCTCACGACCGGCGCGCTGTCCAGCATCTGGGGAGTGTTGTCCCTGATCGACGTCGAAGCCGGTGGCCGGGTTCGCGCCACACTCCGGTACGGCACCTGGCTGCACGGCGCGGTGTTCACCCCGGACGGCCTGCTGGTCGTGGTCTTCTCCGAAGGGGAGGACGACGCCGGGGCCGGGGTCGGTGTCGTCGACCCGGTGACCGGCCGGGAGGTTCGGCGGTTCCCGGTCGGTCCGGAGACCAGCAGCATGGCGGTCAGCCGGGACGGCCGGGTGGTGGCCGTCGGCCAGATCGGCGCGGTCGAGCTGTGGAACCTCGCCGACGGCACCCGGCACGGCCCGGACATCACTCTGCCGCAGCAGGCCCGGGTGACGGCGCTCGCCTTCGGCCCCGGCGACCTGCTGGTGGCCGGGACCGACCGGTCGGACTGGGGCGAGGGCGGCACGGAGATCGTCGACGCGATCCATCTGCTCGACGCGGCGCGCGGGCGGGTGGACGGCGAGCCGCTGCCCGGACCGTCCGGCCGGGGCGTCACCTCGCTCGCCTTCGACGCGGACGGCACGACGCTGGTCTCCGGCAGCGAGTGGGCCGACGGCGAGACCGGCGCCGACGTACAGCTCTGGGACCTGACGACCCGGACCCTGACGATGGGACCGCTGCCCGGTCCGCGCTGGCAGGCGAACAGCCTCGCGACCCGGCCCGGAGCGCCCGGATTCCAGCTCGCGGTGGGACATCTCGACGGCGTCGCTCAGTGGCAGCTGGACGACGGCGCCTGGGTCGGGGCCGCCTGCCGGATCGCAGGGCGCGACCTCACCCCGGCCGAGTGGGCCGAGGCGGTCGGTGACGCGCTGCCCCTGCGCCGCATCTGTCCCCCGACATAGCAAGACATCGCTGTCAGGCCTCGGCGTGGGACGGGCGGAGGCGGCGCTGACCGGCGATCAGGTCGGCCGGGCTGGGCACGATCGCGGCATCCGGCCAGCCAGCCGGGTCCCAGAGCGACGAGCGCCGCAACGCCTGGCCGCAGTGGACGAACATCTCCTGCACCGCGACCGTGACGCCGATCGCGGTGCCCCGGACGCCGGCCGGGGCGAACGACGGGTCGCGCAACAGGGTCGCGACGCCGTTGAGCCGGACGCACTCGCGCATGCCGGGGACGATGAACAGCATGCCCACCCGCGGGTGCTGCAGGATGTTGCGGAAGCTGTCCAGGCGGCGGTTGCCGGGCCGGTCCACGAAGGCCACGGTCCGGTCGTCGAGGACCTGGACGCCGCCGGGGGTCTCGCCGCGCGGGGAGACGTCCATCGAGCCGTCGGCGCCGGTCGTCGCCAGGACGAAGAACGTGGACGCGGCCAGGAACCGTGCCGTCTCCTCGTCGATCACGGTCAGCGCCTTGTCGCGGATGTGCGGGTGCGGCGGTTCGACGAGTTCCCGCAGCTGCTCCTCGGTGGTGATCCGGGTGTCCGTCACGTGTCCTCCCGGCCGGTGGCGTTGTGGTGGCGGCCGATCGGGACCACCATCGGTGTCGCGGAGACCGGATCCGCGACGATCCGGCACGGCATGCCGAACACCTCGGCGACCACCTCCTCGGTGAGGATCTCGGTGGGCACTCCGGCGGTGACGACGTGACCGGATTTCATCACGACGAGGTGGTCGGCGTACCGGCAGGCCAGGTTCAGGTCGTGCAGCACCGCGACGATCGTGGTGGCGTCCCGCCGGTTCAGGTCGGTGAGCAGGTCGAGGACCTCCACCTGGTGGCTCACGTCCAGGTAGGTCGTCGGTTCGTCGAGCAGGAGCACGCCGGTGCGCTGGGCGAGCGCCATGGCGATCCACACCCGCTGCCGCTGGCCGCCGGAGAGCTCGTCGACCGCCCGTGCGGTCAGGTCGAGTGTCCCGGTCGCGGTGAGGGCCTGGGTGACCGCCTCGTCGTCGGTGGCGTTCCAGCGGCGGAACAGGCCCTGGTGCGGGTGCCGTCCCCGGCCGACCAGGTCACCCACCGTGATGCCGTCCGGTGCGATCGGCCCCTGCGGGAGGATGCCGAGTTTCACGGCGATCTCCCGGCTCGGCGTGTCGTGCAGGGCACGGCCGTCCAGCAGCACCGACCCGGCCTGCGGCGACAGCAGCCGCGCCAGTCCGCGCAGGAACGTCGACTTCCCGCAGGCGTTCGGCCCGACGATCATCGTGATCTCTCCGGTGGGCACGTCGAGGCTGAGGTCGTCCACGACCCGTCGCTCGCCGTAGCCGAGGCTGAGTTTCTCGGACCGTAACGTGGTCACTGGTGTCCCCTTCTATTGGCGGTGGCGAGCAGCCACAGCAGATAGGGCGCCCCGACGACGCCGGTGATCACCCCGGCCGGGAACTGCACGTCGCCGAGCAGATGCGCCCCGATGAAGTCGGCGACCAGCAGCACGAGGGCGCCGACCAGTGCGGAGGCCGGCAGTGCGGGCCGTCCGCCGCCGACCAGCCGGGCCGCGATCGGTCCGGACACGAACGCCACGAACGCCACCGGCCCGGCCGCCGCGGTGGCCGCCCCGGCGAGCAGCACCCCGCCCAGCAGCAGGCCCAGTCGCGTCGCCTCGACGCGCCAGCCGAGTGCCCGCGCCAGGTCGTCGCCGAGTTGCAGGCCGTTCAGGGCACGGCCCAGAACCAGGCACAGGGGTACGAGCACGAGCAGCTCCACCGCGAGCGGCTGGACGTGTCCCCACGTTCGTCCCGTGACGCTTCCGGTCAGCCAGAACAGGGCCTCCTGCGCCACCCGGACGTCCGCGCGGGTCATCAGGAACGACGTGACGCTGGACAGTCCGGCGCCGATCCCGATGCCGACCAGCACCAGCCGGTAACCGCCCACGCCGGACCGCCACGAGAGCAGATAGATGACGGTCGCCGTGAGGATCGCCCCGGTGAGCGCGGCGACGCTGACGAGCAGGCCGCCCGCGCCGAACACGATCATCGCGGTGACCGCGGCGGTGCTCGCCCCGGCGCTGACCCCGATCACATCCGGACTGGCCAGTGGGTTGCGCACCAGCCGCTGGAAGATCGCCCCGGACAGTCCGAACGCCAACCCGACGAGCAGGGCGGTGAGCGCCCGGGGCAGCCGGACGGTGTGCACGATGTAGTCGACGGCCGGCAGCCCGGTCCCGGTCAGGGACCTGACGACGTCGGGGAGCGACACCTGGAACTCGCCGTAGGAGAGGGTCAGCAGGAACACGGCCAGCACGGCCGTACCCGTGGCAAGGGTCGCCGTGGTGGCCCGTCGCTGTTCCGCGCGGCGGTGTGCCGCGACCACGCCGGTCACCGCGGGGCTCCGTCGTGGGCGGCGGTGCGCCGCGTCCCCGCCGGTCACAACTCCGCCAGTCGTCGGCGGCGGGCCAGGGCGACGAACACCGGTGCGCCGATCACCGCGGTGACGATGCCGACCTGGACCTCGCCGGGGCGGGCGACGATCCGGCCGGCGACGTCGGCGGCCAGCAGCAGGATCGGGGCCAGGACCATGGCGTACGGCAGGAGCCACCGGTGGTCCGGCCCGGTGACGATCCGGGCGATGTGCGGGACGACCAGGCCGACGAAGCCGATCGGCCCGGCCATCGCGGTCGCCGCCCCGCAGAGCAGCACCACGGCGGCGGCGCACAGGATCCGCCCGGCGTGCACGTTCTGTCCCCAGGAGACGGCGACGTCGTCGCCCATTCCGAGCGCGTTGAGCACCCGGGCGCCGGCCAGCGCGACGACCGCCCCGGCGAGCAGGAACGGCAGGCCCTGCGCGGCGATCTCGGGGCCCCGCCCGGCCAGGGAGCCGACCTGCCAGAGCCGGAACTGCTCGAACGTGTCGGTGTCGGTGAGCAGCACGGCGGTCGTCGCCGAGCCGAGCGCCGCGGACAGGGCGGCGCCGGACAGGGCGATCTTCACCGGGGTCGCGCCGCCGGAGCCGAGCGAGCCGATGAGGTACACCAGGACGGCGGCCGCGGCGGCACCGGCGAAGCCGAACCACACGTACCCGATGAGGTCGGTGAGCCCGAAGACACTGATGCCGATCACCACGAACAGGGCGGCCCCGGCGTTGACGCCGAGGATGCCCGGGTCGGCGAGCGGGTTACGGGTGACGCCCTGCACGACGGCGCCGGCGAGGCCGAGGGCCGCACCGGCGAGGAGACCGACGAGGGTACGCGGAACGCGCACCTCGCTGACGATGAGGTGATCACGAAGGGCCGGGTCGTGGTGCGTCAGCGCCGCCCAGACGGTGCCGGGCGGCAGGCTGCGGGAGCCGACGGTGACACTGAGCACCGTGACTCCCGCGAGCACGAGGAGGAGCACCACGAACCCGGCGGTCCGTGTACGGGCGTTCGTCAACTGGCGACGGCGGCGGCGAAGAGCGGGACGGCCTTGTCGATCGCGTACTGCAGGCCGAGAACCGAGGCGCTGGCGAACGCGGTGGAGATGGTCTTGTCCTCGAGGTAGACCACGTGACCGGCCTTGACCGACGGGACGGCCTGGAACAGCTTGTCGTCCAGGAGGGTCTGCTTGGTGGTGCCGATCATGAAGACCACGTCGAGGTCGGCGTTGAGCAGGTCGAGCTGCTCGGCCGAGATCGGCACCGAGAAGTTCTCACCCCGGATCTTGTCGAGCGCCGGCGGGATGACGAAGCCGAGCTTCTGCATGAACTCGAACCGGTTGCTGTTGACGTAGGCGCCGTACGCGGTCTTGGTGCGGCTGACCAGCGCGGTGGTCTTGCCGGCGAACTGCGGGTTGGCCGCCGCGGCGTCGGTGAAGCGCTTGTCCAGATCGGTCTTGAGCGCCGCGGCCTCGGTGGTCCTGCCGAGCGCCTTGCCGACCAGGTCGAGCTGCTCCGACCAGGTGGTCAGGTACGACTCGCGGCCGGCCGGGATGCCGACGACCGGGACGCCGAGACCCTTGAGCAGGTCGTACCGGTCCTGCTTGCCGCTGGAGCGGGTGTCCAGGATCAGGTCGGGCTGCAGGGCGGCGACCTGCTCCATGTCGAGCTCGAGGGTGCCGAGGATCTTCGGTGCGGTCGTGTAGCGGCCCTGTGCCCACACGCCCTGGCCGTCGCCGCCGAAGGCCAGCCAGTCGGAGGCGCCGACCGGCTGCACGCCGAGGGCGAGCGCGGTCTCGGCGTCGCTCCAGCCCAGGGCGACGACACGCTGCGGCTGCTTCTCGATGGTGACGTCGCCGAACGCGGTGGTGACCGTGACCGGGAACTGGGCGGCGGCGCTGCTGTCCGGGGCGGCGGTGTCGACCTCGGTGCCGGTGGTGGTGCAGCCGGCGACAGCCAGCAGGGCGGCGCCGAGGGAGACGGCGAGCCAGCGCCGACGGGACAAAGACATGGAAATCTCCAGTAGTTAGGTTAGCTATACCTAACCCCGGGTGTCCGTCGTCGTTCGGATCGGGCCGCGAGGGTGGGAAGCGCGTCACATTGTGAAAGACCGCTGGAGAGAGAACTCACACTGTCCACATCGTGGGTTCCGGCCCGCGCCGGAACCACGGCGGCCCCCGCGGGGGACCGGGATGAGCTGGGCCGTCGCCGCAGGCAGGCGATGATCGACAAGGGATTGACGTCGTGTGGACGTCAACGGGCCGGCGCGCGCCGCGTGTGCCCGGACGATCCGCGCCGATACCGTGCCGCAGTGCACGACAGGAACCCGCATCTGATCGCCGAACGTTACCGCCTGGTAGGCGCCTTGGGCCAGGGCGGCATGGGCCGTGTCTGGTCCGCCCGCGACGAGCTGCTCGGCCGCGACGTGGCGATCAAGGAACTGGCCCCGCAGCCCGGCCTCAGCGAGAACGAGGTCCGTACCCTGCGCGACCGGGTGATCCGGGAGGCCCGCGCCATCGCCCGCCTCGACGCGCCCAACGTGGTCCGGGTCTACGACGTGGTCTTCCACGGCGGCGAACCGTGGATCGTCATGGAGCTGGTGCCGTCCCGCTCGCTGTACGACCTGGTCCGCGCCGAAGGCCCGATGCCCCCGGAGCGGGCGGCCCGGGTCGGGCTCGGGGTGCTCGCCGCGCTGCGGGCCGCGCACCGGGCCGGCCTGCTGCACCGGGACGTGAAACCGGCGAACGTACTGATCGCCCACGACGGCCGGGTGGTACTGACCGACTTCGGTCTGGCCACCGCGGCCGGCGACTCCAGCATGACCAGCACCGGCGTCGTCCTCGGGTCGCCGTCCTACCTGGCCCCGGAACGCGCCCTGGACCAGGAGACCGGTCCGGCCGCCGACCTGTGGTCGCTCGGGGCGACGCTGTACGCGGCGGTCGAGGGCAAACCGCCGTACGCGAAGTCGTCACCGATGGCCACCCTCGCGGCCCTGGCCACCGAGTTGCCGCCGCCACCGGCCCGCGCCGGTGCCCTGCGCCCGACGCTGATCGGGCTGCTGCAGCGCGATCCGCGGCACCGGGCCGACGCGGAGACCGCCGAACGCCTGCTGCAGGCGGCACTGGGGGCGGGCGCCGCCGGATCGCTGCCCGGCTTCCAGGGGCCGACGTTCGCCGAACCCGGCGCCGCAGTGACCCCGGCCCCCGCGCGCCCGATCCCGCTGGGTGAGAGTCCGAAACCGCCCGCCCCCGTCGATCCGCTCTCCGCGCCCTCGATGTCCCTGCCGGTGGCGGGGCGGCCGCCGGCGCCCCGCACCCGTCCGCAGGCCGATCCGGACGCGACCCCGCCCGCGATCACCCCGGAACCGCCGCCCGGCAGACGCCGCAACCTCAGCCGTCGCAGCCTGACGATCCTGCTCGCCGCAGCCCTGGTCGGCGGCGGCGTGGCCGCTCAGCCCGCGATCACCGAGGCGCTGTCCGGCCCGGACGCGGACGTGCCCGCCGGTGGTGCCACCTGGGTGGTGTCGGCTCCCGGGCCGGCCGGAGCGCCGGTCGCCACCGCCGACCCGACGGGCCGTCCGTCACGTACCGCGGCGGGCGGTGCCGGACCCGGACGGCCGGTCACCGCGCCGCCCCCGTCCGGGACCACACCGAAGGCGTCCGTCACGACCACCGCCAAGGCGTCGGGGAAGCCGGCCGTGGCCACGACGACCACCACGGCGGCGTCCTCCGGGCGGGTGGTCCGCAGCATCGGCACCGGCACCTGCCTGCACGCCCCGGCTGTCACCGGCCGCCTCGAACTCTGGTCCTGCACCGGCTCCACGGCCCAGCGGTTCACCCATCCCGCCGACGGGACCATGCGGGTACGCGGCAAGTGCGCGCAGATCTCCAGTACGTCCGACGGCACCGTCCTGCAACTGGCCACCTGCACCGGCGGGATCAGTCAGCAGTGGGACTACAACAGCTCCGACGACCTGGTGAACCTCTGGGCGATCAAATGTGTGGACGTGCCGGACGCGAGCACGGCGGACGGCGTACCCGCGCAGATCTGGGAGTGCACCGGCGCCGACCACCAGAAGTGGACGTACTGACGCCGGAGCCTCGGCGGCGGCGAGAGCCGGGGTCGGTGGGGCGGGCGTCGCCGGTGGTGAACACCTCACCGGCGACGCCCGCCCGCGAATGCCGAATACCGGGCGTTCGCCGTATGTCCCCGGAACGGGTGTCCCCGCGATACCGGCGCTCGTTGCCTGTTCTGTCCGGTGAATTCCGTGCGTAGGATGACGCGTCAAAACCCGTGCGGCCATCCGATATTAATTCCGGAGTTCCGACATCGACACCATCATGTACCGCCTTCACGAATCATTGCAGACCGCCCGGCGGACCGGGGAATTCGTGATGGAGGGTCAGGCCATCGGCGAATTCCCGCCGGAGATACTCAAGATTCGCCGCCTGCACACGGTGAAAATGGTCAACTGCGGCGTCGGATCCGTCCCGGATTGGATCGTGGAACTCGGCATCGAGACGTTGGACCTGGCCAACAATCCCCTTCCGGGGTTCCCCCGGCTGGTGCTGGAGATGCCGCGACTGCGTCACCTGGGCCTGTCCGGTGTTCCGCTGGGTGTCCTCCCCGACGACATCCGCCGGCTCGCCGTGCTGGAGAGCCTCGTGGTCTCCGACTGCCAGCTGGAGGACCTTCCCTACACGTTGCGTGACCTCGCGAACCTGACCGCGCTCGACGTCGGTTTCAACGCGCTCGGTGCCGCGGCGCGGCTTCATCTGCCGAAGAGTCTGGAGCATCTGGTCGCACCGGGGACCAACCTGAAAGTGGTTCCGCAGTCGGTACGGCGGCTGACCGGGCTCCGCACGATCGATGTGAGTCATGCCGGCACCTACAGCGCCGGATTCGATCCGCAGTCCCACCATCGGCGGCCGGATCTCCACCGGCTCACCCGGCTGTCCGGATCGGCGGTCATGCCGGGCCGCGGAGAGATCGGAAGAATCCCGGACTGGCTCTTCGATCTTCCGCTGATCGAATGGATCGACTTCTCCGGGCAGCGGATCGCCGATCTTCCCGAGGGTGTCGGAAAGCTGACCGGACTCCGTGGATTGTTGATCTCCGGGAATCGGTTGACGCGACTGCCGCGAAGTGTTTTCGAGATTCCGTCGCTGGTGTCGCTGAACGCGGCGGGAAATCGGATCGACAGCATCGCGGTCGATCCGGGCAGGCTTGCCGGGATGTCCTATCTGGGGCTGGCCGGCAACCGGCTGACGATTCCGCCGGAGATCCTGTCCCGGCCGGCCAGCCCGGACCACATCGGCGAATACCTCGCCCGGACCCGGCAGGACCAGCGCCCGCTGAACGAGGCCAAGCTGCTCGTGGTCGGGGAGGGCTCGGTCGGCAAGAGCTCACTGATCCGGCAGCTGACCCGCGGCGACTACGACCCGGACGAGCGCAAGACCGAGGGCATCGACGTGACCCGCTGGGATCTCCAGGCCGGGCCGTCCGCGATCGCGGTGAATCTGTGGGACTTCGGCGGCCAGGAGATCATGCACGCCACCCACCAGTTCTTCCTCACCCGGCGCAGTGTCTACCTGCTGGTGGTGGACGCGCGGCAGAGCGAGGAGCAGAACCGGATCGAGTACTGGCTGAAGCTCATCCAGGGCCTGTCGGAACGGTCGCCGGTGATCCTGGTCGGCAACAAGTGCGAGAAGTTCGGGCTGGACGTCGACAAGCCCGGTCTGCGGCGCAAGTACCCCAACATCGTGGACATCGTGGAGACGTCGTGTGCCGCCGGCGTCGGCATCGACGAGCTGGGGGCGTCGCTGAGCCGGGCGATCGGCGACCTGAAACATGTGCGGGACCTGCTGCCCGCCTCCTTCTTCGACGTCAAACAGCACCTGGAGAAGCTCGACGACGACTACCTGCCGTTCAGTGAGTACCAGGAGCTGTGCCGGCGGCACGGGGTGAACACGGCGGAGTCGCAGGAGGTGCTCGTCGAGTTCCTGCACGACCTCGGCACGGTCCTCTGCTTCCGCAACGACAACCGGCTCCGGGACACCAACATCCTCAATCCGAGCTGGGTCACCGGCGGGGTCTACCACCTGCTCAACTCGCACCGGGCCGCCCAGGCGCGCGGGCTGCTCTCCTGGGCGGACATCGACGCCGTCCTCGGCGAGGGGGACTACTGGCCGGACAAGCGGCCGTTCATCATCGCGATGATGAAGAAGTTCGAGCTCTGCTACGAGTCGGACGAGGTGTTCCTGATCCCGGACCTGCTGACCAAGGAGGAGCCGGACACCGGTTCCTGGGCGGGCTCCCTGCACTTCACCGTGCGGTACGGGATCCTGCCGACCAGTGTGATCGGCCGGCTGATCGTCCGGCTGCACCACCTGATCAGCAGGTCGACGGTCTGGCGTACCGGCGTGGTGCTCGCGATGGACAACAACCGGGCGCTGATCCGGGTCGACCACGAGGACGCGGTGCTCACCATCAAGGTGTCCGGCCCGGAGAACGGCCGCCGGGGCCTGCTCACCGCGATCCGGGCCGAGCTGCGCAAGATCGAGCAGACGTTGCCGGGGCTGGCCGGGGACGAGCAGGTGCCGGTGCCGGAGCATCCCGGCGTGTGGGTGCCGTACCACCACCTGCTGAACCTGGAGGCGGCCGGACGGGAGGCGGTGATCCCGCAGGGACTGATCGTCGAGTTCCCGATCGGGCGCCTGCTCGACGGCGTGGAACGTAAGGCGGACCGGGACCTGGTGCACTCCGGGGCGGACGTCCGGACGCTCGAACTACGGCTGGGCGACGACGACGGCGGCGGGGACGCGGGCCGGTTCGGCCTCTTCCGGCATCCGACGTTCAACGGGGTGGTCGCCCTGATCTCGGTGCTCCTCACCGTCGTCGGCCTGGTGTTCGGATATCTCTCCTACCGCGGTGACGAGCAGGAGCGCCATCGGCCGGACAGCGTGCCCGCCACGTCACGGGGCACCGGCCAGGGCTGAGGGGACCGCCGGAACTGTCGTACCCCTTTGGAATGATCTTCGACATGGACACGGCACAGGTGGCGGCGGCGCTCACCGAACGGGATTCCGGGGCGCCGAGCCGGCTGACCGACGGGAGACGGTCTCACCGGTCGGCCGGGACGCATGTCGCGGGGACGGCCTCGGCGTAGGGCAGATTCACCATGATCTGGACCGACGGCACCCGGATGCTTTCCTGGTCGGCGACGTCGTAGAACACCGTGATGCCGCCGGACTGTCCCAGATAGAGCAGGCACCCGCTCATCTCCGGCAGGCCGGGACGCGACGGCGCGGTCCAGGTGACCGTTGCCGGGCTGGCCTGGACGGCCAGCACCGGGATCCGGACGAACCGCAGCAGGTAGATGTTGCGGACCGCGGAGCCGTGCCGGGCCTCGGTGCCGAACAGCCAGGCGAGCACGGGAAGCAGGGCCAGCACGACGATCAGTGCGGCGAGGGCGCAGCGTCGCGCCAGCCGGGTGAGGGCCGCCCGGCTCGGCGCGGCGAGGGCCGCCCGCCAGCGGCCTCCGGCGGTGTGGCGCAGGGCGGTGGCGCCGAGGGCGGTCGCCATCAGGACCGTGGTGAGCAGCAGCACCAGCTCCACGGTGCCGGCCAACTGGCTGGACAGGACTTCCAGGTAGCCGTACCCGACCTCCTCCGGGGTGGCCCGCAGCGGCTGGTAGAAGAAGACGTAGGCGAGGCGCAGCGTCCCGAACAGGACGGCGCCGACGACGCCGAGCAGCGGCACCGCGTACTTGATCAGCCCGTCGAGGAGCGTGACCCGCGGCTCCGGCGTGGGCGCCTCGGGAGAGGGCCGCGGCACCGTCCGGCGGCTCAATAGTCGCCCCCGATCCCGGCGCAGAGGTCTTGGAAACACTCGTTCGGATTGTTCGGGTCGATCGGCTCGAGCAGCAGCATGTAGCCCTCGGGGGCCGGGGAGAACGGCACGCTCCAGCGGACGATGCCCTCGCCGAAACGATCGGCGATCACCGGCGGCAGATCCTCGATCAGGCGCAGCCGCTCACCCTGGCGGTTGCTGTAGACGCTCGCCAGGATGGGGGCGCCGGGGCGGTACCCGACCGCCGTAGCGGTCACCGTGCTGCCGAACAGCAGGTTCTCGGTGAAGATCGCATGGGGACGGGAGGCGGGCCGAACCACGATGCGACCGGTGCCGGTGGGGGAATGCGGGGCCGTCACCCGGAACCGGTAGGTGCCGGGCCGGGGCAGGACGGTGGCGACGTCCTCGGTCTCCCACGACCAGGTCCAGACGTTCCCGTGGCGCCGGCCCGGCCACTCGGTGCTGCCCCCGTCGGGGGTGGGCAGGTGCAACCGGGGTTCGTCGCCCGGCGCGAACCCGGTGAAGCAGAACTGGAGCGACGCGAGACGTTCCACCCGGATCGTCGGAGCGGCCTTGCCGACCGGCACCGGGTCGTCGCAGGTGCTGGAGGGCAGGGCGACACCGAACCACCGCCACAGCCAGCTGGGGCGGTGCCGCCCGGGCTCCGGGGACGCCGGGGCGGCCAGGGCGGGGACCCCGGCGGCCACGGCCAGCATCGGCGCCACGACCAGGGCGAGGACTCGGCGGCTGGACAAACGAACGGGCATGCGTCTCTGACTTCCCCTCGGTGGCGGCCGTGGCGGCGCGCGGTGCGACCAGCATGGGGAGCGCGAGCCGGGTCGCGCGGCCGGACGCGGCGACATCCGTCCGACCGGGTGATCATCCGGTCGGGTGGCACGGGGCCGGGTCGAGGACGGACACGGGACGGTGCTTTCCGCGTACCGGAAATGAAGGACGGCAATCCCTCTGAAGGGCGACGAAACCGGGGGTTTTCCGGCCTTAAGGTCGAGGTGGCGGGATCGCCGGGGGTCTTCTTCGAGGCGTCGGAGGCTGCTCATGAGCGTGGATACGAGGGTGCGGAGCCGGCTGGACGTGGAGCTGGAGTTCGCCGGGGGGAGCGACGGGGTCGCGCGCCGGGTGTTCCGCCTGGACGGTGGGCGGATGATCGTGGCGCTGCCGTCGCCGGTGGTGACCAACCGGTCCGGGCGCCCGGTGGTGGTCGACGGGGTCGAGGTGGTGCCGGCGATGCCGGATCCCGGCGGGCACGCCCACCGGATGGCGATGAACTGGTTGCCCGCGCTGCCGCCCGGCGGCCTGGATCTGGCATCCGGTGGCCGCTTCCTGGCGCCGCGGCGGCAGATGCCCGGGTGGGCACTCCCGGGTGGGCGGATCGGGTTCCGCTGGACGATCTCGCTGGCCGAGCGTCTGCCGGACGGGAGCCTGCGGCGGATCGCGCCGCTGCGCCGCACCTGCCTGATCGAGACGGTGGTGGTGAAGGCACTGGACGCGGGGGAGAGCACCGAGGATCCCGGACGGCGGCCGGCGTTCAGTTCGTCGGAGATCTGCGACGGCTGGCTGGTCGTGGACGGCGGCAACCGGCCGGCGGCGGCCCGGCTCTCCGGAGAGAGCGTGTCGTTCCGGCTGGCGACCGCGGCCGGGTCGCGGGTGGTCGACTGTTTCGTCGATCAGCCCGCCGGTGGCCTGCGGGAACGCTGCGACATGCTGTCCGGGCTGCGGGCCCGGGGCGGACTGCCGGCCGAGGTGGTGGTGCCCCGCTGGTACGACCGCGGCCTCACCCTCGACGACGAACGGCACCTGCCGGTGCTGGTGCACTCCGAGCTGCCCGGCCCGACCCTCGCCGACCGGCTGAACCGTCTCGGCCCGGCCGAACTGGAGGAGTTGCTGGCCCGCTGGATCACCCTGCGCGACGACCTCGAGGAGCGTTTCGGTCTGCGGCACGCCGGGCCCGATCCGCGCCTGGTGCACCTGCCCGAGTCCGGGGTCGGCGAGGTCAGCGTCACCGGCTGGGAGCGCCCGCCGGGTGACGCCCCGCCCGACGACCTGGAACGCACCCTCCGCGAGCGACTGCGAGAGATCACCCCGCAGCCGGTGCCACCGCCGTCGCCGTCGCCGTTGCCGTCGCCGCCCACCCCGGCCGAGCGCCGCCGGTACCGGAAGGTCGCGTTGCTGATGTCGCTCGTGCTGGCCGGCTGCCTGTCCGGCCTGATCATGATGTGGACCTAGGATGAGTTCGCTACGGGTGATCGTCGTGCTGTTCGCGGCCATGATGGTGGTCTGTCTGGGGTCGGTCGTCACCGCCGTGATGCGGGTGGAGGCGGCCCGTCGCACCGAGAGCCGGACCGACGCGTTGCGGGACCGGCTGTCACGGACCGAGCAGGCGCTGCGGGCGGCCCGGGAGCAGACCGTGGACGTCTCCGCGGCGAGCATCCCCGCCGCGTTGAGCACGGCCGGCAAGGACACCTTCGAGCTGGCGATCGCCGAGTGCGAGAACTTTCAGGACTGCGCCGGTTTCAGCACCGCGACGGTACGCCTGACCGGCTGCGACGGCATCCCGGTCTGTGTCGGCGTGGACGGCTGGACCGGCCGGGTCCCGGCGCCGATGGTGCTGACCGGCGAGACGTGGACGGCCGAGGGCGAGCTGCCCCGGGGCGAGCTGATCTGCGACGACGCCGCAGCCCGGGGCACCTGGCGGTTCACCGCGTCGGTCCTGGACGCCCGCTACAGCATCGCTGGTGGCTGGCAGCCGCGCCGGCTCGCGGCCGACCTGGTGATCGGCAGTCCGGCCGTCGAGGGGTGCGGTGACACGACGCTGCGGTGGACGCGGGAGGTGATCCTGGGATGAGGTCGTGGCCCGGTACATCGCCTGGTCGGCGCGACCTGGGTCAGCACGTCGTCGCCGGCGTCGGCCTGGGCGCCGGCCGCCCGCCCCGGTGACGAAGTGGTCGTCACCGGCCCGGACCGCCGGGTCGGTGACCCGGATCCGCCGGCACCTCACCGGTGAGCGGGGGGATCGGCAAGGACCGGATCGCCTTCCCCGGCTGCTGGAAACGGGGCGGTGCCCTCGTGTCATCAGATGCCTCCGTGGATACTCCGGCCTTCAGGCCGGAGAGGAAACGGACTCCTGCGGAGCAGGTCAGGGGTAGCCGATTCGCCGTCAAGGCGAACTCGGCGTCTACCCGCAGCCCGCCCGCAAGATCGGTTACAAACAAGCGTGCTAACATGTGAGGAATGTCCAAGCGCACGGTGAAGCGGGCTTTCAAGTTCCGCTTCTACCCGACTCCGGAGCAGGCTGACCTGCTGAACCGGACGTTCGGCTGCGTGCGCAAGGTCTACAACCTGGCGTTGCAGGCCCGCA